>MGVA01000018.1 GCA_001800245.1 Elusimicrobia bacterium RIFOXYA12_FULL_51_18
TACTGGTGTATTTTACTGCTTTTTTACACCTTAGGTCGGCCTAAAAAGCGGTCCAGTTTTTCCCGCCTATTATAAGGGGACCTGATGACTAAATGATTAGTTATTAACAATAGTGGGCCGATAGAATGGCTGTCGGGGAAATTTTCTCCGGCGGTTTTGTTTTTGGGTGGGGAGTTTGAGTAACAAGTGGGCGGCGGAGGGGTTTCTGTGCGCTCATTTTAGGGTTTACGGCCGGGGGCTGGAGCGTATTCCTATCATTAGGAACGGCGAGTACCGTTCAAGCCGGACCGCTGTGCGGGCCGGCGCGTTCCGCAGCCGGCGGAAGACCCCGGCCGGTCTTCTTCATAAACCCGGTCCCGAGCGCGCGGAAAACCCGCCGTCGCCCCGACTGGAATATCGTGCGGCGGAGCCGGATTATTAGGTCGGAGTGGAGATCAGGGAGTTTTAAGGCAGCGTTTTGCGGCCAGCGAACGGGCTTCCGCGCCCAGGGGCCAGGCGGGGGAGGCTTTTTCAAGGGCGTGGCGCAGGTCTTCGCAGCCCGCTTTGTTTCCGGTCTCCAGACGGAAATAGGCGCGTGAATAAAAAGCTGCCGCCGCTCCGTCCGGGACAGACCTCGCGTGTTTGGGCGGGTAAGCGGCCAAGGATACGGCGTTTCCGCAGTGTTCCTCGCCGAAAGCGGAGTCCTTTATGCGCGCGGCCAGGGAGCAGGCGTTCATACGTACCTCAAGGCTGTCACCGTCTTTTTCCGCAGCTTGGGTCAGAAGCGGTCTGGCTTCCGTGAGCCCTCCTTCCAGCATTTTCTTTACGGCCAGGTCTGACAGTTTCTTGGCCTCGTCTTCCCCTTTCCTGAGCGGCCGGTCCGGCGGCGCGGTTTTTTTAGAGTGGTTCCGGGCGTCCGCGCCGGGGATGGCGCCGGCCGCGCGCGCCGCGGCCCCGCTCCGTCCGGTGCGGCGGAACATCTCCGCGGCGCTGCGCAACAGGGCGGGACGCCAGGCGTCCGCGTCTTCGCGCAGCGAGGGTCTCCACGCGCTGTAGAGGATTTCCTTCTTAAGCGCGTCCGGGTTGAACAGCAGCCGTTCCAATTTCCCGCAATCTATGCGGCAGAGGCGCTCCAGCATTACAATGATACGTTCGCTGACCGCTTCTGCGCCGCTGTGGAGGGCGGCCTGGTCGCGCGCGTAGTCGCAGGTATAGGAAAAAACCTCTCT
Source organism: Elusimicrobia bacterium RIFOXYA12_FULL_51_18 (assembly GCA_001800245.1). Classification (GTDB taxonomy): domain Bacteria; phylum Elusimicrobiota; class Elusimicrobia; order Elusimicrobiales; family UBA9959; genus YA12-FULL-51-18. The sequence continues at coordinate 1,209 of MGVA01000018.1, forward strand.
GAAATCCTCCGGGGAGGAACCGCGCGCCGGCACGAGCAGATCTGGCGCCGGCACCCCGCCTTTCCCATTTACGGAGGGGCAGGTTTGGGCCGCTCTTGCTATAACGGCGCTTACGAAGGAACTGTATTTTTTAAACCAATGCACCCCGTCTACTATTTCCGTACCCCCCGTTATCGCGTTGCGGGCTATGCCTGAAAAAGCCGTCTCAAGGTCCGCAAGGCACTCTTCTTCCTCCTGTGCCACCCGCCTTATCATCGCGTTGCGCTCTCCGGAGCATCTGTCTGAGGCGGAGTCATACTTGACGGCGGCCGCGTAACTCTTGGCTGCTTCCGCCATTCTGCCCAGCCTCTCCAGCGCCCTGCCGGAATAGAACAGCGCGAACGGCTCGCGGGAATTACTGCCGGCCCGCCTGAAAAATTCAAGGGCCGCATGGGGATCCTTTTCCAAGGCCAGGCGTATGCCTTTATCCAGTCCATCCGGCGGGAAGCCGGACGGAGCGAAGTCGCGCATATTGACGGGGAGGGTACAGAAGAGTACCGGCGTCCCCCGCTTCCTGGCCAGGCCGGCCATGACGCGGAGGCGGTCCTCGTGTATGGCTATGGAAACCTCGGCTGAGGCGTCTTCCGGGGGCATGTAAATGGAGGCGAGCCTGGTTTTTATCTTCCGGACGCGTCTCCCGGCTTCCGCGTTGATACCCGGGCAGAAATCCCACCCGGCCTCGTTATTGCCGCTCAGCACTATCAGCAGGTCGGGTTCGTAGGCCAATGTTTCTTCTAAAACGGACAGGATACGTCTGCTCTCATAGGTAGGCATGCCGCAGTTTATAATCTCGATGGTTTTGCCGGGGAAGGCTTTATTCAGGAACCGGCTAAGAAAATGACTGTCGTTGGCCAGTAGCCCCGCCGCGGATTCCCCGACAATAAATACCCTGGCTGTTTTCTCCGGCTTTGGTACTGAAAATTCGGCCGGGATGCTGTGCGGCCTGGCTGTACGGATCTTCTTCGTTCCGTCGGAGGCGCGTGAAACGGAAAAAAAGGGGATTTTTATGTCTTCGCAGAAGTATTTCTGCCTGATTTCCTCTCCGCCGGCCGCGGGGCACAGGGCTAGTATCGCGGCTAACGCCGCTGCCGGGTCTATTATCCGTATGTTTCTGAAAAAAGCCTGCATGATATTGTTCCGTTAAACGAGAAAGCTTGTGGTAATCCAAAGCTAGGATTTAAAAAGTTCCGGGATACAGGGGCTTTTTTGATTTCCGGCTGTCTGCCGGCCGGTTGGCCGCAGGCGGACTTGGATGAAGAAAGAGACCCCACCCCGGCTGACGAATGAAACAACTACTTAGGTCTGTTTAAATAATATCCGCTCCGGCCGGGCCGATTTTGGAGCTAAATTTTGTACCGATTCCTTATCTCCGGGGAGCTCTGTTCGTTATTATTTTCTTGGCGGTTTCAAGGCCTTCCTTCACGCTTTCTTCCATGAAAGAATATTTCCAGGCGCCGTAGCGGCCGATGGAGTGTATGTTGTTATCCGCCAGAGTGGATAATATGGGGGGGAGAGCAATGTTCCGCGCGGAGTCGTAAATCACATAGGCGCAGGGGATCTTCAGCCAGAGCTTCTCAATTATGTCCTTTTCATTTTTTATTACGCCGCCTTTTATAAGGCCGCGGAAGATCTTTTTCTCCGCGGCCCCGGGATCCAGGTCCGCGCCGTAAGTGGCGGTCTCGATGTACAGCGAGGAGCAGCCTTTAGGGGCCAGATGTCTTGAAAAGTTGGTGGCTATGCCGGCTCGGTAGAAGAGGAATTCGCTTTCGGGAAAATAAGTCCAGTGCTTTTTAGAGGAGGTTCCCTTAACGCCCAGATTGAGGACGTAAATGGTGTTGTGGCGGAGTTTCGCGTTAAGAGCCCTGAGGCCGGCCGGCGGGGATTTTATCAACTCCACAAAATACTTAAGCGGCATGGTGTTTATGAGCGAGCCGTATTTTACCGCTCCAAGCCCGTTGATAAAGGCGGTCTTTGTTTTGAGATTCAGCGATCGGAGTTCGCAGCCCGTATGAATGTCCTTCAAACCTTTAGCCAGGGCATCCGGCAGGGCCTGTATGCCGCCGAGCCGCGGATAATAAAAAACCGGATTATATCCCATTTCCGTACTTCTTGTCCGGTAGGCGCCTTCCAGCACCTCGCGCGGGTTGGGCATGGGGACGAAGGGGGCGCACCAGTCGGCGGTCAGCCGGTCAAGCGGGTACTGCCAGAGTTTATAATTATACGGCAGCATGAAGTGTTTTGAGATACCGGCCCCGAAGGTATTGATGGACCAGTTCTTGAACGGCATTCCCGCGCGGGCGTGTCCGCTCCCTCCCTTGCCTCTGAGGCAGGCCTCCAGGAAGCCGCACACACATTCCGATTTTATTTTATCAGGCAGATTATAAAGGTTGGCCTGGAATGGGTAGGGGACCTCGCCGCCTTTCAGGTGTATCCAGGCGTTCCTCCGTATTTTGTAGTGATTGTTCTTGAGCAGCCGGAGGATCAGGTCGCCGGTTTTTTTCCAGTGCAGATGCAGAAGATGTCCGGAATAATCGAAAGTGAAGCCGTTTTTTTTAACCGAAGCGGCCAAGCCGCCGGTCAGGGGTTCCTTTTCCGCCAGCAGATAGCGTTTTTTACCTTGAAGGGTCCTGGCGGCGGTAAGGCCGGACAGTCCGCCTCCCACGATAAGCACATCAGTTTTAATCACTGCGTCTTTCCCTTGATAATTTCGCGACGCTATTTGCGCTTTCGGAGCGCGGGGCCCTTCTTGTTTAGACGGCCGCTTTAACCGCGTCCGTGACCGTTTTTATCTGTTCGTCGGTGAGCTCCGGATACATAGGCAGGGAGAACACTTCGTCCTGTGTCTTTTCCGAGACCGGCAGGTCGCCCCGCTTGTAGCCGAGGTGGGCGTACGCTTTCTGCAGGTGCAGCGACACCGGATAGTAGATCTGGTTGGCTATGCCGTTTTCAGTGAGGTGCTTCTGCTCGTTGTCGCGCGTGGCTTTTGAGTTGAAGCGGATGGTGTAGTAGTTGAAGGAATGACGGCAGTTCGGCCTCACTACGGCCGTGGCACACACGTCTTTCAGGGCTGCGGCGTATTTTGCGGCTACGGCGTTGCGCATTTCGGTCCATTTCAGCACGTGCCTGAGCTTGACGGAAAGGATCGCGGCCTGAATAGTGTCCAGGCGGGAATTGAAACCCTCCATATCATGGAGGTAGCGCACTTTGCTCCCGTGGTTCCTGAGCGCTTTGAGTTCCTCGTATATTTTGGGGTCGTCCGTTGTCACAAGGCCGCCGTCCCCGAACGCGCCGAGGTTCTTGGCGGGGAAGAAACTGTAGGTGCCGCAGTCCCCGATCGCGCCGGTATACTTCCAGGCTTTGCCGCCGAGGTTGTATTGGGCGGTGAATGCCTGGGCGCAGTCCTCTATGACTTTGAGGTTGTGCTTTTTTGCCAGCGCCATTATGGGGTCCATGTCGACGGGATGTCCGTACAGGTGCACGGGGAGTATGGCCTTGGTCTTTTTGGTGATCTTTTTCTCTACGGATACGGGGTCCAGGTTATAGGTGTCCGGTTCTATGTCCGCGAACACCGGCACGGCGCCGGTCTGGCTGATGGTCTCCGTGGTGGCGATGAAAGTAAAAGGGGTGGTGATGACTTCATCTCCCGGCTTTATGCCGGCCGCAAGAATGGCGAGCCTGAGGGCGTCGGTGCCGTTGGCCACGCCTACGGCATATCGTGAGCCGTTCAGGGCGGCGAATTCTTTTTCGAACTTGGCGACTTCCTCACCCAGGATAAAATTACCTTTGTTCATCACGTTTTTGACGGCGATTTCAGCTTCGTCTTTAATAGCGGGATAGCCGGCCAGCATATCTACCATAGGTACTTTCATAAAGCCTCCAGAGCGGGAAATAAGAGCCTTTTAAAACTCCTGACGCCTGCACTTTACACTGGTTACCTGATTTAATTGTATAAAAATATGTTCCGGACGACAAATGCGAATTTGTTATAATAAATCCTGTAATGAAGACCAGCGTTGTTATACCGTCCTTTAATGAACTTAAAACCCTGCCCGAGATCCTCAAAAGGATAGCGGCCATCCCCATGGACAAGGAAGTGGTGGTGGTGGACGATGGTTCAACCGACGGCACCCGCGAGTGGCTTGATGGCGCGGTGCGGGACAATCTTTTCCCTTTTCCCCTTAAAGTCATAAAGCATCCGGCCAATAAGGGAAAAGGCGGCGCGTTGCTCACAGGTTTTGCGGCGGCCGGCGGCGACATCATTATCATCCAGGACGCGGATCTGGAATACGATCCTAAATATATACCGGAGATAGTCCTGCCGATAGCGGAAGGCGGTTTCGACGTTGTTTATGGATCACGTCTGCTTTCAGAGCGGTCCCGGATCTACAATATTTTATACCTATGGGGAAACCAGTTCCTTACCGCCCTGATAGATCTGCTTTTCGGCGCGAAAATGACCGATTCCTACACTTGCTACAAGGCTTTCAGGGCGCCCGTGCTGCGCTCGCTGGGCCTTGTTTCCAACGGCTTTGAGATCGAGGCCGAGATCTCCTGCAAGGTGGCTTTCAGGAGGTATAAGTTTACGGAAACGGCCGTCGTTTCAGTTTCAAGATCAAGGATTGAGGGCAAAAAAATAAATTATAAGGACGCGGTTAAGGGCGTGCTAAAGATCCTTGAACTGCGGTTTAAAAGTTTTTTCACGGAAATATGAGGGACTTGATAGAAAATTCAAGGTTTTACCTGCTGGCTTTCCTTATTCCTTTGGTGTTGTCGTTCGTCCTGACTCCCCTTTTGAGGCTGTTCGCGCTCAAGTTCGGACATCTTGACACGCCTCTCGCGGAGATAAAAACCCATAAGCAGCCGGTACCTCTTCTGGGCGGAGTGGCGATCTTTCTGGCTTTCTCGGCCGGACTGATATTCATGCGGTTCTATACGTCCTTCCCCACCGGTACTTTGCGCGACCTGCGCGTTATAATGGCCGGAGGCGCCATCATGTTCGCGCTTGGGCTCGTGGACGACCTGAATAAGCCGCACGGCCTGGGAGTAAAGACCAAGTTCCTGATACAATTCGCCGCGGCTTTTTTTGCGGCGCTTTACGGCGTCAGGATAAATTTTATAAGTCCGGATTATCTGTCGTTTATCCTGAGCATGATCTGGTTGGTCGGAGTGTCCAACGCTTTCAACATCATAGATATTATGGACGGCCTGTCCGCCAGCCAGACGGTGATGGCGGCGTTGGGCTTTCTGCTGATCTCTTTCCCTTCCGAGGCCGTTTATGTGAATGTCGCGTCCGCCGCCCTGGCGGGCGCGGCTCTGGGCTTTCTGCCTTACAATTTTTCAAAAAAGATGAAGATCTTTATGGGGGATTCCGGAAGCCTCTTTTGCGGATTTACGCTGGCGCTTGTCGCCATGGGAACCAAGTACAGCGCGGTCAACCCTCTGGGCGTTTACGCGCCGCTTTTTATTCTCGCAATACCTATTTATGACACCTTTTTCGTGTCGGTTATGCGCTTGCGGAGAGGGCTTTCTCCGTTCATCGGAAGCAGGGACCATTTCGCCCTGCGGCTGGAGAAGATAGGTTTTTCCAGGCACAGGATAGTGTTCCTGACCGCCCTGGCCTCGCTGATGTTTTCCGTATTCGCTTTCCTGATAACCCAGGTCCCCATGCTCTGGGGGGCGCTCATCTATCTGGTGGTGGGTGTGGCATTTCTTATGGTCAGCCTTGCCATCTCCAAAATAAAAATATAACTTCCCCGAAAAACTAATTTAATTTTAGGGTTATTCCGCCGTTATCTCAAAGGCCGGAGGGGTGTGCAGATGCCGTTTCACGGCGCACAGTCCGGTGGCTTTAAGTATGGCGTCTTTATATTGAGGCGGGAAACCGTCAGGGAGTTTCATCTTCATTGTCACCTTTTTTACCAGGTGGGAGGACTCGTCCCAGTCGAAAGAAAGGAGTATCTTGAAGCCTTCGGTGCTGAGCTTGCGGCTTTGCATAAAACCCACGGCGAATATGCCCGCGCAGGTGCCGAGCGAGGCCAGGAACAGATCGAAAGGCGTGGGGGCGGAACCGTCTCCGCCAGCGCTTTTCGGCTGGTCTGTTTGTATTTCAAAACCGTGAAAAGCCGCGTTGATCTTCTTATTTCCGCCGAACGTTATTTCCATGTCGGACATGTGGACTCCTTGACCGCGTAGCGCGGGTCGCCTAAAAGTTATACTTGTGCAGTTCTTTGGTGATGCCAGGGATGATGGTGGTCTTGCCGTCCGTAATGGCGTAGATCTTGGTGATGTCCGCGTAGGTGCGTTCAAAAGCCTCCACCACCGCGGGATCGAAAGCCTTGCCTTTTTCTTCTAGGATATAATCCCTCGCTTTTTCGGGGTCCCATTTCGGTTTGTAAACCCGTTGCATGCATAGCGCATCGAACACGTCCGCCACCGAGACTATGCGGGCATGGATAGGTATCTGTTCGCCTTTAAGTCTGGAGGGGTAGCCTTCGCCGTTGAATTTTTCGTGGTGGGAGGCGGCCACCTTGCAGGCGATCTGCAGCAAACTGCTTTCGGCGCCGGAAAGTATTTTGGCGCCGTAAAGGGTGTGTTTCTTCATCTCTTCAAACTCATCCGGCGTAAGTTTGCCGGGTTTCAGCAGTATGGCGTCCGCTATTCCTACTTTGCCGATATCATGCAGCGGGCTCGCGTAGCGGATATTTTCCACTTCGCGTTCAGGCAGCCCCATGCCCAGGGCGATAAGGGCCGAGTATTCGCTTATATGACGGAGGTGGATAGCCGTGTCGTGCTGGTCGCGGTACTCCGCGGTGACTGCCAGCCGGTAAATGGTCTCGAGCTGGGATTTTGAAAGGCTTTCGTAAAGCTGGGCGTTCTCTATGGCGGAAGCGGCCAGCGACCCCATTAGTTGCAGGATTCCCTCATCCTCCGGGCCGAAGGAGCCCTGGTCCTTGTTCATGACTTCAAACACGCCGATGATGTGTCCGCCGACATTTTTGAGCGGAACCGCCAGGATAGTGCGCGTATGATACCCAGTCATCATGTCCAGGTCGTGGTTGAAGCGGGTATCGCCATAGGCGTCCGTGATGTTGATGGCCCGGCCGGTGGAAGCGACCAGGCCGGCTATTCCCTTTCCGAAAGGCACGCGGATCTCGGTCTGCTGCATGCCCTGCGCGATCTTGGACCAGAGTTCGTTCGTCTGCCGGTCAACTATGAATACCGAACAGCGGTCTCCGTTCAGCATCAGTTTTACCTGGTCGGCGATGACCTCAAGAAGCTTTGTAAGGTTGGTTTCGGTGGAAATGAGTCCGCCGAATTTTACCAGCATGTTTAGTCGTTTTTCAAGTTCTTCGGGGCGGGTCATGACGGATATTTTAGCATTTTGTCAGATTGTCCATGAAAACACTGTAGTGGACGGCTTTGGCCGAAGGATATTTTTTCCGCAAGCCGGCGTTTATCTGCAGGAGGCAGGAGGTGGCTCCTACCAGGACGGTTCCGGCCTGTGTAGAGGCGATGTTCTTTATTTTACGGTCCAGGACACTGTTGGAGAGCGAGGTTTGCGTGAACGCGTAAGCGCCGGCGCCGCCACAGCACCAGTCGCTTTCCGGCAGTTCGACGAAAGATTTTTCAACCAGTTTTCTAAGCGCGGCGCGGGGTTCGGAGCGGATGCCCTGTCCGTGGCAGGCGCGGCATGAATCGTGATAAGTGACCGTTTCGCCCTCGGCCGGTTCGCGGCCTTTGATCTTATGGAGTTTTTCCGCCGGCAGGGCTTCAAGTATGTCTTTTACGGCCGAGGCGAAGGCTTTGGCGCGCGGCCGCCACGTTTCATCCCCGGTGAAAAGCTGCTCATAGCTTTTCATGAAAGCCACGCAGGAAGAGCAATCTCCGACTATGGCGAAATCGCCCAGTATATCTTTGAGCTCTTCAAAGCGCAGGATGTTCTTTTTGGCGAATTCCCTGGCTTCGGTTATGCGACCGTAGTTGTAGGCGAGGAGTCCGCAGCAGAAATTGTCGGCGAATACTCCATCCCCGAAGAAACGCTTGAGCAGGGCCACGGTCGCAAGTCCCACTTCGGGGAAGACGTAATTGGGACCGCAGGGGGCGAAATATGCCCAGGAGATCTCTTTTTTACCTTCGGGGCTCAAAGCCGTGTCCATGCGGAAGATGTCCCTTAAAAATTTTAAAGGGGCGTTACTAAGCGAGTCCTGTGCCGCGCCGAGGGACGGCATTCCGATGAAACTATAAAGTCCCAGCTTCCCGGCCAGGGCCGCCAGTCCCAGTCGTTTCAGAAGGAACCCGATTTTGAGCAGGAACTCGAAAAGGCCGCGATTGTTTAAAAGCAGGTTCATGCCGAGGCGGGCGGGTAAGCTTTGTCCGTAACCATCTTTACTGCGCCTGCCTTCAAGCACCAGGTCGGGAGTCGGGACCTTGGCATAACAGACCGAGGAGCAGGCCCCGCACAGCATGCAGGTTGAGAAAGATTCTTCGGCGGAGCCGGTGTCGCGGATCTTGCCTTCTATAAGCAGGCGCAGGAACTGGTTGCGGCCGCGCGCTGAAATAGTTTCGCGGCCGGTCAACATGTAAGTGGGGCAGACTGTTTCGCAATAGCCGCAGCGGTTGCATTGGGCCGCGGCGTCGTACAAAGTCCGTTCCCCCAGGTCGGTGAGCAGGTGCTTCAGGTGGAAAGGCTCCTGGGTATGGTCGTAAAGTTCGTTGATCTCGTATTTGCTCATAAATATAGTACCGGCTGGCGGTAAGCCATGATATTAATTTTCAGTTACTCCCCATATATCCAGGGATTCAAAAGGTTTCCGGGATCGAACGCCTTTTTCAGGCGCCGGTGGTAATCATCCGGCCTGAATTTATTTCGGACGTCTTTCGCCGGCCCTTGTTGCGGTCCGGCATCCAGCGCCGTCCGGAGGGTGACGGTAAGTATTACGCCATAAGCTCCCAATGAGCCGCAGAAAAGTTTTAGTGCGTCGTAGCCCGCGACGTTCTTGACCGTCTTCCCGCCGAAAGATAGTACCGAGCCGTCGGCCATGGCCACGTCCATGCCCAGCAGGATATGGCGCATATCAGGCCAGGCTTTTGCCGCTATAGCTCCGCCCAGCGTCCCGTCTAGGTCCGGCAACGCTACGCCGTAACCGGCTTTCTTAAGCCATTTTTTTAATTCCCTTACCGGCAGTCCGGCTTCCGCGCGGATCGTTAAGTTTTCACGGTCGAGGTCCAGGATCCTGTTCAGGCCGGCGGTTTCCAGAGCTTTAGCTCCCCGCGCGGCCGGATCCGCGTAGAGCCGGGTGCCCAGCCCTTTTACGGCGCTTTTTACTCCCTTGTCACGGCGGAGCCGCAGTTCGCTTATCAGGGCGGCCGCGGCTTCTCCCAAAAGGTCCGGTTGGAAGGAATTCTCCTTTGCCCGGCGGTCTTCGGCTACGGGAAGGATCTTGTCCGGGTTGGCCAGGTCTTTGGGGTCGAAAGCTTTTTTTATGGCGTCGAAAAAATCCAGTGTGGCCGCGTCGTACATCCAGTTCATGGCTACTCTTTTTTCCACGCCGATCCCGTGCTCGCCTGAGATCGTCCCGCCCAGACGGATGCAGCTCTTGAGTATCTCGTAGCCGGCTTTATTGACGCGCTTAACTTCCTGGACGTCGCGTTCGTCGAAGATCATGTTCGGATGCAGGTTCCCGTCTCCGGCATGGAACAGGAGTCCGGCGGTTATCTTATATTTGGAAAGTATGTCCCGTGTTTCTTTGAGCGCTTCCGGCAGTCTTGGGCGCGGGACCACCCCGTCTTCCACCAGGACGTTTGGCGCCAGGCGGGCCATGGCCGGATAGGCGCCTTTCCGGGCCTGCCACAAGGCTTCCCGCTCAGCGGGGTCCGCGGCGGTTCTGAAATAAGTGGAGAAGGAGGCTTTGCAGATATCCTCTATATGGCGCAGCTCGCCGGTTATCTTCCTGTCGCTGGAACCGTCCAGTTCTATGAGTAGGATGGCTTCCGTGCCCGGCGGATAATCCGTTTTAAGGCTCTTTTTAGCCGCGTCCAGGGAAACCTTGTCCATAGCTTCCAGCGCGCGTGGAATGATGCCGGCGCCGATGATCTTGGTTACGGCGCTGATGGCGTTATCAATAGAGGCGAACGCGGCCACGGCTGTTTTTATGATTTTCGGTTTTTCAAGTATTTTCAGCCAGGCCCTGGTGACGACCCCGAGAGTGCCCTCCGAGCCTATTATCAGGCTCATCAGGTCCGGTCCCGGATCGCTGTGGGCCCAGAGCTTGATATCTCCCTCGGGCGTGACTACTTCCAGGCGTTCCACATTATCGCAGGTCACGCCGTATTTCAGGCATTGGGGGCCGCCGGCGTTCTCTCCGATGTTTCCGCCTATGGTGGAGACTTTCTGGCTGGCCGGGTCCGGCGCGTAGAAAAAACCGAATTTATCCAGTTCCTGCTGCAGGCGAAGATTGACGACTCCGGGCTCTACCAGGGCCATCCGGTTCACGGTGTCTATCTGGCGGATCTTGTTTAAAAGCGAAAGGTTTAATATAACTCCGCCCCTGAGGGGGATGGTGCCGCCGGAGAGGTTGGTCCCCGCGATGCGCGGCAGGAACGGGATGCCGGCGGCATAGAGGATCTTTACCACCGGGGCCACCTGGTTGGTGGAGGTGAAGAGCAGCACGGCTTCCGGTTTCGCCCGGGCCATGCCCGCGTCATAGGAATACATCAGGATTTCGGCGTCGTCGGTGAAAACATTCTCCGCGCCGACCGCCTTTTCCAGGTCTCTCCTGATGCCTTCAATGCGGTGTTTCTTGAACATAAATAATTAACCTGAAAAATGCAGTTGCATTTTTCCCTTCGCGGAGCTCAGGTGCGCTTCGCGCGGCATACACCCTCGAAAACCTGGCGCGCATTGCGCTTGGTTTTCGACCCGCTGCTGCGGGGAATCCCGCATTTTTTTGTTCACCTGATTTTCCAATGGAAACCAAGTTTAACTGCAGGATTCGGGCTAAGGATGGCGGACTATAGAAAACAGCTTGGGCTTAGGCGGATCTGCCGCCCGCCGGTTTCAGCTTGGCGGTGAAATGCGCCAGGACTTTCGGGGCTTCCACCACTTCAAGCCCCTTTATCGTTTTCTTTTTTTTCGCCAGCGCGCCCAACACCTCTATCACGTAGTCTATGTGGCTCTGCGTATAGACGCGCCGCGGCATGGCCAGGCGCACCAGTTCCATGGGCGCCGCCAGGAAATTATTTTTAGCGTCCCTGCGTCCGAACATCAGCGTGCCTATCTCTACGCCGCGTATGCCGCCTTCCAGGTAAAGCGCGCAGGCCAGCGATTGCGCCGGAAAACGCTGCGGCTTCAGGTGCGGAAGGAATTTTCTGGCGTTAACATATACGCCGTGCCCTCCGGGCGGATTTATGATCGGTACGCCGCGCTTCAGCAGTCCTTCGCCCAGATACTGCGCGGAGCGGATGCGGTATTGCAGATAATTTTCATCGAGCACTTCACGCAGTCCTATGGCTATGGCTTCCAGATCCCGGCCGGCCAATCCGCCGTAGGTGTTGAAGCCCTCGGTCAGGATCAGCATCTGGCGGGCCTTGGCCGACCAATCGCGGTTGTTCATAGCGAGGAACCCGCCGATATTGACCAGCGCGTCTTTTTTTGAACTCATCCAGGCGCCGTCCGCCAGTTCGAACATCTCCTGGGCTATCTCGCGTACCGGGCACTGCGCGTATCCCTTCTCGCGCAACTTTATAAAATACGCGTTTTCGGCGAAGCGGGCGCAGTCGAGGAAGAGCGGGATGCCGTGTTTGCGGCACAGGTTTTGCGCGGCCTTGAGGTTTTCCATGGAGACCGGCTGGCCGCCCAGGGAATTATTGGTCACTGTCATTACGCAAAGGGGGATGTTTTTCGCTCCCTTTTCGTTTATAAACTTCTCCATGGCGGTTATGTCGGCGTTGCCTTTGAAAGGGGCTGGCTTGTCGAAGTCCAGCGCTTCTTTTACTGGGAAATCCACAGCCTGCGCTCCCGAAAATTCAACGTTGGCCCGGGTTGTATCGAAGTGAGAGTTTGAGATTATATATTTCCCCCTGCCTCCTATCACTCCAAAAAGTATTTTTTCCGCGGCGCGCCCTTGGTGAACGGGAATTATCTCCGCGAAACCGGTAAGGCCCTTTACCTCGCGTTCGAAAGTGTAGTAACTGCGGGCCCCGGCGTAGGATTCATCTCCGATCATGATGCCGCCCCACTGCGCCGCGCTCATCGCTCCCGTTCCGCTGTCGGTCAAAAGGTCTATCAGGACTTTTTCGGCTCTGATATTAAAAAGGTTATAGTGCGCCGCGTTCAGGATCTTGAGGCGCTCTTCCCGGGTGGTAAAGCCCAATGGCTCCACGCTCTTTATTTTAAAGGGTTCGATGATCGTTTTCCATTTCCAATCCATGATAGGGCTCCTCTCTGTCGCACCCCGCGCTTAACACATGCGCGGGGCGGATTCCCGCCGGGCCTTTAGCGGAAAGCGGCCCGGTGCTCCCGGAGGGGGATTCCATCCCCCTTCCGCGTTTGCTTCCTTCGCCAAGGCTCAGTCGCCACACTGAACCCCCTGCTGTGGAAATCTTCCGAATACTAAGGAATCAAATCTTCTTAGCTCTGTCGCACCCCGCGCTTAACACATGCGCGGGGCGGATGACGCCGGGCTTTATTAAGGTGGCGCCCGGTGCTCCACGCGGTGTAATAAGCCGGCGACTTCGTCTATTTTACAAATATAGTCATCAATATGAAATAGGCCAGCATGAGGAAGGTCCCGTAAGGCAGAGCGGCTTTCGCCCATTCGCCGGACTTTATTTTCAGCTTGGAGGCGCTTATTATATTCGGGATGTTACCGGGGATCAGCATGCCTCCGGAGATCAGCAGCCCCATAAGTACGAACTTGACCTGCTTGTCGGTCATGATCGGGACAAGTTCGGCCGCAGCCAGTGTGGCGTTGTCCAGGATGGCGGATATCGAATTGATCCAGTAAAGGGCCCATAGCGGCATCCCCGGGATAAAACGCTCTGCCAGCGGGGTAAGCCCGGCGCCCAGAAAAATAAGCGCCATGACGAAAAGATAGACCTTGCAGCCCCGTAAAAGGATGCTTAGTCTTGTTTCCAGCGCATCCTCTACAAGTCCGTGGCCGGAGGAGGCGGTCGGTCCGGCTCCGCGCGAGCCGAGGAAAGACGTTAATATTACTCCCGGAATTACCCAAAGTCCGATCTGGTTAAGCAGATAGAAAAAATCGGCGCTATGGGGGGGGGCTTTCAGTTTCGCCACAACTATTGTGGAGAGAGGTTCGCCTATGGGTGTGAGAGCGGCTCCCAGGCCTATGGCGTAGCAAGCGTAAACCACGATCCTGATCTCGCAGTTCCTTTCAAGTTTGAGAATGCTTATAACTTCGGCAAGCATCAGGGCGGAGATGATAGCCGTCATCAGGCTTGAGCCCAGACCGAGAAATAGTATGATAATGAAGAGTGACCAGCGTAGCCCAAGTGCTTTTATCAGGCGCTCCAGCCACCCTTTCAACTTAGGACGCACGGCCCTGAACGCGAAACCCAGGACCAGTACCGCCAGCGTTATTTTTATCGGCTCAAGGAAAGCTTCTTTTATCAGCGCCAGGTTCCATAAACCGGAAATTGTGACCGCGGACAGGCCCATTATGAAAAGGAAAGCTTCCAGCTCTTCTTCCACTTTTTTTACGGAAAAAGGAAGGATCAGAGTGGATGCCATGATCGCCGCCAAGCCGGCTATTGTCAGGTATTCGTCCATGAATGTTTTTTGCGGCGTCCCTTACCGGGGATTTAAGTCCGGGTGCGGTGAGCCGTGTTGAATTTCGCGATGCGTATTATCCTGCCGCTTAAGCGGTTTGTTTATGTCTTACGGGCCATGAGTCCCGTAACGGCGCCTGCGCGGGTATTGTGCTACAATATTACTGAATAATCCGCTGGAAAACCTTTTTCGGGGTTTTGGGCCGGTTTTTGTCTGTGGCTTTGCGTTGCTTAACTCTCGGTTCTCTTAAAGAATATGTGTTTTGCATCGCCTTGGTTCGGCTTCAAAATCCGCTCAAAATACCTCGGAGCGGGGTTTCCCGGAGGACCGCTGAACATAGTAATTCTATAACTTTTAGGATGTAAAAGAAAATGAATAGATTGACAGGGCCGGTGGGCCTCTTTCTCTGCGGCGGCGGCGCTTTAGGCAGCTGGCAGTCCGGGGTCCTGTCCAGGCTCGTCGCGGGCGGCCTGGAATTCGACGCCGTCGCTGGTTTCAGCGTCGGGTCGCTCAACGGCGCGGCCTATTGCTACAACAAGACCGGTGAACTGCGCGCCATCTGGTCCGGCCTTAAGCCGGAACGGATCCTCTCAGTGCGGCCGGGCTATCATAACATTCCGCTGGAATTATATCAGCACCACAAACCGGGTTTTTTTTCAAAGATAGGTTTTCTGTTCCAGAAGCACGCTTCGCGGATGTATCTCTTCTCAAACAAGCCGGTCTATGACTTCCTGAATTCCTGGCTTTCAAAGACGGACGTTAATTTCAACCGTAAAATAAATTTTTATGTCATCAGCCACGCGGTGGAGATGAAGCTCCCTTATATCGTCAAGTTCGACGGCGGCGCTCAGAGCCATAATCTCTCTTTTGTGGATTCGTTGGTCGCAAGTTGCGCCATCCCCACCATTTTCCCACCGGTGGAAGTCACCGAGCACGGCCGTACTTACCATCTGGTGGACGGCGGAGTTATAGGAATAGCGAATATAAACCTCAATATTTTTGAAGGCTGCAAAACCATTGTTATGATCGGCAATTCCAGGGAAGAGGATGTGAATTTCCCGTCGGTCGGGGCTTTCGGATATTTCGAGTCAAGAGCCAGGAGGATGCTTGCCGTGCACACGCAGAAGATCTATGAGTCGCGCATCTTTGTTAAATCCGAACCGATAGTGCATTATATCAAGCCGCCCGCGGACCTGAACCTTGGCATCCTGGAGTTTGACGGAGTAAAATGTTCGCGCGCGTTCGATGCCGGCGAACGGGAAGCCGAACGCTGGATGTCGCGGCTTGAATAACTTATGTGAGGTTCAATAGCAACGTGTTGACGTGCAAGCGCAGGCAATTATTAGCAGTCTGCTGAAAAACCCTCTTTCGGGGTCTTTTGGCTGATTTTTGCCTGCGCCTTTGCGCTGCTCAACTCACAGTCCCTGGTCGAGAATGCTCGTTTCGCATCGCTTAGGCTCGGCTTCAAAATCCGCTCAAAATACCTCCGAGTAGGGTTTGTCAGCAGACTGTTAGCCGGTATAACGTTTTTATGTTCGATTTAAACTTCCTGAATTTTTCCCTGCTGGCGTTTTTAGGATTTTTTATAGGCATCCTGGGGTCGGTTTTGGGGGTCGGGGGAGGTGTTTTTATAGTGCCGCTGCTTGTGCTGGCGCTTGGGGTTCCCATTCATCAGGCCATAGCGGTGTCGCTGGTTGCCATCGTTGCCACCTCCAGCGCGGTGGCTTCGGTCAACGTGGAGCGCGGGCTGGCCAATATGCGTCTTGGAGTCGCACTGGAGGTTCCCACAGCCCTGGGGTCCATAATCGGCGCCCTCGCAGCCAGCCGGCTGTCGTCCAATCTTATTTACCTCCTTTTTTCGATAATGCTTGCGGCGGTTTCCATCAGTATGTTCCTGAAAGGCCGGCGCTCTCTGAGGCGCGCGGCCTCCGTACACTTCCAGGCCGCGGCCGGCGGGGCGGGCGGAGCCCTCGATTCCTCGTTTTTTGACCCGTCAACAGGTTCTTATACCTCTTACCGCGTCAAAAATATGGCTCCGGCCTCCTTCGTATCGTTTTTTGCCGGCGGGCTTTCAGGCCTGCTGGGCATTGGAGGGGGCGTGATACAGGTGCCGGTGATGAATTTGCTGTGCGGCGTGCCGTTTAAGGCCGCCGCCGCTACCAGCAATTTCCTGATAGGCGTTTCCGCCGCCGCAAGTGTTTTTATATATCTAAGAAAGGGGTACCTGATACCCGATCTGGCGGCCGTTATCGTAATAGGCGTGCTGTTTGGATCCTTCGCCGGGATACATATTCTTTATAAGGCCAGATCCGAGAAGATCCAGATAGCATTTTCGGCGTTTATGTTTGTGGTCGCGGTTAAAATGTTTATGACGGCGTTTTAACCCGCCAATTGCAGTTGAAATTGTTATTTCCTGGAAGTTTGCGTGTATAGCTGACCATTGTGATTCTGAGTTATGGTTAAAGATTTTTCCGAAAAGAAATTCGGCAAATTGATACAGAGAACGCTCCTGGCCGGAGTGTTCCTTAGCCTTTTCTTTTTCTTCCTGGGCTTTGTCTTCCGGCTTACAGGTTCCGCGGCGGCCGAAGGACTACTGCGGACCGGAGTATTGTTGCTGGCGATCACTCCCTCGGCGCGCGTGACAATGCTGGTTTACGGCTACTGCCGGACAAAAGAATATCACCTTGCCCTAGCGGCTTTTACCGTCCTTAGCTTACTGTTGGTTTCCGCATTGATATAAGGCCGGTTTTTTGCGGCGGAGATTATTTCCGGATTGGCGTTCGGAGCCGGGGCTGTTTTGAAGGCGTAATTCTGCGGATTGCTTGGGCTTTAGGATACCGGGGATATTTTTATACAATAAGTTCTCTGAATGAAACACGATATCAATTATGATCTCCGGGTTAAGAAAAGGAAGAGAAATATGAATAATAAACAAGAATTCACCGCTATCGTTCCGGTGGCGGGGGCGGGAACCCGGCTCAGGCCTCATACCCACACTTACCCCAAGGTGCTGTTGACCGTGGGAGATAAACCCATCATCGGCCATATTCTGGACGACATCTCAAAGGCCGGGATAAAGAAAGTTTGCATGGTCATCGGCTACATGGGCGACAAGATTAAAACTTATGTCGCCGGAAAATATCCTAAGCTGGACGTGACTTTTGTTACGCAGGATGAGCCGCGGGGCCTCGGTCACGCTATCTGGCTGACCCGTGAGCATGTCAAAGGCCCCGCGCTGGTCATGCTGGGCGATACCATTATCTCCGCGGACCTTAAGAAGTTTTTGGAGGCGCGCGAGGATTCCATAGCGGTACATGAGGTCGCCGATCCTAGGCGTTTTGGCGTGGTGGAAACGAAAAAAGGCCGTATTGTAAATATGGTGGAAAAGCCCCGGAACCCGCCCTCCAATCTTGCCATAGTGGGGATCTACGCTTTCCGGGAAACCGGGCCTTTGTTCACGAGTCTGGACCGTCTGGTCCAGTCCGGTAAGACCACCGTTGGAGAGATCCAGCTGACCGACGCCCTGATGCTTATGCTGAAGAGCGGGCACAGATTCAGACCGGTCACGATAGACGGCTGGTATGACTGCGGAAAACCGGAGACTTTGCTGGAGACCAACCGCTATATTCTGAAAAAGAAAAATCCGGCGCCCCGCGCTCCGGGCTGCGTAGTGGTGGAACCGGTGTATATCTCTCCGCTCGCCAAAGTATCTAATTCGATAATCGGCCCGTACGCGTCCATCGGGGACGGCGCTTTGGTGGACTACTCCATAGTCTCGGATTCCATCATAAACGAGAACGCCGTGATCATGAATATGAACCTCAGTAAATCTCTTGTGGGCCCGAGTGCCACTATCATCGGCAGGCGGGAGCAGATCAATATAGGCGAAAGTTCGGAGATCAGATTCGATAAAACGGCCTGTGATCTCTGACGGCGGCGAAGGTGGCGCCGCCGGGCTGGTCGGTTTTGGGCTGGTGGGCCGCAAGATAGTCCAATCGGGGCGTCGTCGGGTTTTCTGCACGCTCCGGGTCCGGGTTTTATGGGGAAGAAGACCGGGGTCTTCCGCCGGCTCCGCAATATCCGCCCTTGTGTTTATGATTTTATGAAGAATAGCGCGGGAAAGTAGGTTACCAAGGCCAGCACTCCCAGCAGGATAAACCAGAAATTCATGGTCGCCAGATAGAGTTCCGGCAGTTTTTTGTCGAACCTGGAACTGGAAAGGAAAAGATTCAGGCCCAGCGGCGGGGTCATGTAGCCGATCTCAAGGTTCAGAAGGAAGATGATGCCGAGATGGATGGGGTCGATGCCGTAGTTCATGGCCACCGGCACGATTATGGGCACAACTATTATAATAGCGGAGAAGATCTCCACCATGTTGATGACCAGCAGAAAAGCGTTCAGGATCACCAGAAAAAGCACTTTGCTGGATACGAACGAATGCAGTAAGGCGAAGATCCTGTCCGGTATCTGCGCGTCGATCAGGTAATTGGTGAAGCCCAGGGCGGTTCCCAGCACCACGAAGATCGCCCCGACCAGCATCATGCTTTTCACAGCGATTTTTGGTATATCCCGGAACAGATCTAATTCCCTGTAAATAAACACTTCCGTTATCAGCACGTAGAAGGCCATGATGGAGGCGGCTTCGCTGGCCGTGAAAAGCCCTTTATAAATGCCGCCTATCACTATGAAAGGAAGCGGGAGCTGCCAGGCTGTTTCTCTGACCGCGCTTTTTAATTCCGCCCAGGAGAAGGGCTGCTTTTTAATGCCGGCTTTTTTCGCCGTGACAAGCGCGTAAACCGACAAGACCGCCAAAAGGAAGATTCCCGGCAGCAGCGCGGCTTTAAAAAGCGCGTCTATGCTTATTTTCGCGATGAGGCCGTAAAGTATTATAGGCAGGCTGGGGGGGAAGAGCAGGCCAAGGCTGCCGGTTGTGGTAAGCAGGCCCAGCGTGAATTTTTCCGGGTAGCCCTGCTTGGTCAGCATCGGGTAGAGGAGTCCGCCGAGAGCGATGATAGTCACTCCTGAGGCGCCCGTGAAAGCGGTGAAGATGGCGGTGGCCACCAGCGCGGCGATAGCCATGCCTCCAGGCAGAGAGCCGAATAGCGCCGAGCCGAGCTTAAGCATTCGTTTCGGGGAATTGCTCTCCGCCAGCACATAGCCGGCGAAGGTGAAAAGGGGAATGGCGATCAGGGCGGGAAGGCTTGCCAGTCGAAGCATTTCCACGATGACCGCAGAGGAGTCTATGTCCGCCGCGCCGAAAAGATAAAGAGCCCCGGCGCCGATTAGCGAAAAGACCGGGGCGCCCAGGAAGGCCAGCGCGAAAATTAGGACGGCGATGAATATGCCCATAAATTGAAAGTAATCAAGCAAGCTGGCTAAGGTGAAAATTTTTCAAAAACGGGATCGCTTAATCAATATTAACTAAGCCACCGCCGCCTTGCGGTTTTTCCCGTCTGAAAATGTTAACAAACGTATGAAAAGCTATCAGCAGGAAGACCGCCGGGAGTATCATCCCGGCCCAGCCGCCTTTCACCGGGAAACCGCCGATATAAAAAGCCACCGAGCCGGAAGTGAACTCGTCACGGATGAATTTCCAGGCCGCGTTGAACAGCGTCCCCGCCACTATCACGGTGAAAACGTCG
This sequence comes from Elusimicrobia bacterium RIFOXYA12_FULL_51_18, assembly GCA_001800245.1. Lineage (GTDB taxonomy): Bacteria > Elusimicrobiota > Elusimicrobia > Elusimicrobiales > UBA9959 > YA12-FULL-51-18. Next base: position 20,676 of record MGVA01000018.1, read on the forward strand.
GTAAAAATATTCAGAGGTCTGTGCAGGCGTTCAGGCAGGAATTTTACAAGGGCGTCCAGAGCGAAGTGCTTGGCGTATCTGGAGGCCAGAACCGCGCCCGTGAGCCCGGTCCACAGCACCATGTGCCTTAGCGCGGGGTCCAGCCAGACTATGCCGGAATGGAATACCAGACGGAGCAGCACCTGCATAAAGGAGAACATTACCATCAGGGCGATAAAAACCACCACCAGCGTCTTTTCCGCTCCGACGATAAGGTCTTCGGCCTTTAAAAGATATTTCATGTTTTCTTTTTTACCCGGAACTCTTTGAGGGCGGTCTCTATTTTTTCCAGAAGTTCTTTGGTATAAAGCTTTCCGACCAGCGCGTGTCTTGCCTCTTCCCCCATGCGTTCAAAAACGGCTATCACTTCGGCGCCGGCGGGAGCGGTGAACGTTACCTTCTCTTTTTTGAGGGTAGCCAGCGACTTCTCATTGTCCTTACGGCTGGCGGAGGTAAGGGCCTTTAAATGCCTGTCTCCCAGCTCCAGCAGGATCTGCCGGTCCTCTTTGGAAATGGAATCATAGGCCTTTTTTGAGATGACCACAGCGCCGGATGCGGTGGCTATAGGCAGAGCCAGTACGTATTTCATCTTGGTGTACCACTGCAGCGGGATCACGGTCGCCGGAGCGCTGTAGACCGCGTTTATCATGCCGGTCTGCAGGGAAGTCATCACATCCGTGATGGAAAGGGGTATCGGTTTTATCTTCATGGCGGAGAAAGTGGCTTCGGCTATAGGGTCGCCTTCCCAGATCCACATCTTCACTTTCTGCAGATCGTCCGGGTTCGTGACCGGAGTGTTGGCGAACATATATACGTTGCCCACCTCGGTCCAGCCGAGCAGGATATAGCCTCTTGACTCGAATATTTTCCGGAAATCAACATCCAGCATTTTGTAAATATGGTCCATTTCCGCGGTATTCTTGAACAGGAACGGCGTATCTAGAATGCGTGTTTCCGGGGCTATCTCGCCCAGGCCCACTCCGGTGAAGCCCGCCGCCTGCAGCTGGCCCAGGCGGATCTTTCTGGACACGTCTTTTTCATCCCCGGAGACGCCCCCGGCGTAGATCTTGAACTTCACGCGCCCCTGGGTCTTAGAGACAAGTTCGTCGTTGAACTGGCGCATAGTCTTCATCCAGGCGGTGCCTTCCGGCGCCAGGGTGGCGAACTTCACCACGGTCTGCGCGTTTGCCGTGGGGATGGAAACCAAAGAATAGAAAATGGAAAATAGAAAATAAAAAACAGGGAATAAAACCGGATTTTTAGAACAGATCATCTTTTTTCTCCAGTAATTTTTTCGCTTTGATCTTGGCCACCTCGTTCGGCAGGCGGGCAGTATCGTCCTTCAGTTCGGCGCCCAGTATGGCGTTCAGCGCTTTTTCAAAATAATCCTGGTCCTGCGCGGCCACGGCGTACATCTTGGCGCTCATGTAGGTGTTCAGCAGAAAGTCCGCTCCCGCGCCCTGGAGGGCTTTGTCGAAATTGAGCTTGGCTTTTTCCGGATTGCCGCCGAGTATTCTGGGCAATAGGGCGTTATAGGTGCCCAGCATGGCGTAGGAACCGTTGTAATAATAAGCCGGGGTGAGTTCGGCCACCCTTTCCGCGACCGGCATGATTTTGGGGAGTTCCGCCACGGCGTCCGGATTGTCGCGGTTAAGATTAACGTAGGCGGCGCGGCAGAAAGTATGCCAGAAAGCGGCCGGCGCGGAATTCTTATCCAGCGCCAGGGGCGATACCGAACCTTCCTTTACGGCCCCTTTAAGCGCAAGGGCCTTGAGGGCGTAGGCGGCTCCTTTTTCATACAGTGCGGAGGCGCGGGTTTCGCTTTCGTCCTCTATGAACATGAAACCGTAACCGCAAAAGCCCATGGCCGCGTCCAGAAGCAGGGTCTGGTTTCCGGGATCGCTTTCCAGGAGGACTTCCATGAGCTTAAGGTTCGCCGGCAGGGCTTCCCGCGCGAACTGCGGGTCTTTTTCCCTGTAGATTGCGGGCAGGCCCTTGTCTATTATGGAAGCCGTAGACTTCGCCGCCAGCCTGTTAAGCGAACAGCCGGTCAGCGCCAGTGAGAGAATAGCGAATATGGAATAAAAAACGGAAAGCATGTTCCCGGCGGTTTGGTTCATTTTCTTTCCTCTTTGACCATAGCGGCGAATCTTGAAAGCAGCTCGCGGTGTTTTCTTAAAAAGTTCTCCGCCGGGGTGGGGAATTTATAAGTCCAGTTGGCGGTTCCAATAGTGCCTGGCAGGTTGATCCGGTCGCGGGAACCGAAGATGTCCTGTATGGGTAGGATTACAAGGCTTGAGGCGGCCCTCAGCAGTTTCCTGACGACGCTTTCCCTTGATCTTGAAAAGACGGGAGGCTTTTCTCCGCCTCCGGAGACCATTGCCCAAAAAAGTTTTTTCTCCATGTAATCCACTGTGTCCCACCAGTCGGCCATGGGTTCGTTATCGTGGGTGGAAGAGGTGGCCAGCGCCACACGCGGATAGTTTTCCGGCTCGGTGTAATTGCCGTCCTTCTTTTTTTCCCAGCGCATGACTTTGTAGCCGGGGATGTTGAGTTCGTTAAGGACCTCGTAAACGAAAGGGGGAATAACGCCCAAGTCCTCGGCCACCGGAAGCATGCGGCTGGCGCCGCTGATAGCTTCAAGAAAACGCCGGCCCCGTTCCCGCTGCTCTTTCGCGTCTTTAATGTCGAAATCCGGTTTCAGCGCGACATCGTGCGGGATGACCCAGGTTCTGAAAAATCCGACCAGGTGGTCGATGCGGAACAGGTCGTAGAAGTCTTCCGATTTTTTCACTTTGAGGCGCCACCATTCAAAATTGTTCTTTTCCGTTTCCTGCCATTGATAGGCCGGCAGTCCCCATCTTTGGCCGGTTTCGCTGAAAGCGTCGGGCGGGGCGCCGATCTCCCTGTGGATGTCGAACTCGTTCTGGCGGGCCCAGACGTCGGCGCTTTCCTGGTTAACCATGAAAGGCAGGTCGCCCATGAGGAGTACGCCTTTCGCGGCGGCTTTGTCTTTTACCGCGCGCCATTGGCGGTCTATGACCCACTGCAGGTACTTGAAGAACAGCACCTGGTTTTCATTGGCGGCTTCAAATTCCTTCAGGGCCGCGGGATCATGGCGCCTCAAAGGTTCTTCCCAGTGCGTCCAGGAAGCCCAGCTATGCGTGTCTTTTAGATGGCGAAAAAGCGCGTAATCGTTCAGCCAGCAGGCGTTCTTTTCGCCGAAGGCGAAAAAATCATCCGCCTGGTGCGTATCTTTAAGGATGTGGCGCTCATGGAAGCGGCAGTAAAGTTTCCAGAGGATGTCGAACTTCAATTGCTTGACGTCGTTATACTGCACCTTTTTTGAGGCGCGCAGGCGCCGCAGGCCGGCCTGGAATTTTTTAGACGCTATCTCCTCTTTCAGTTCCGGAAATTCTTCGAGTTCCGGGATATCATCTATGGCGATAAAGATCGGGTCTATGGCGAAAGCGCTCAGCGCGGTATAGGGGCAGGCCACCCCTGGCGGCGTCTCGTTGACCGGCAGGAGCTGGATCAGGTCCAGGTTCAATTCGGCCAGGGCGTCTATCCATAGGCCCATGCCCGATATGTCGCCTATGCCCCAGTCCTTTTTTGAGCGCATGGAGAAGAGGGGGAAGAGCGTGCCGGTATGTTTCTTATCTAGTAAGGGGTGCATAGGCGCTTACCGCGACCGCTTCTATTTCAACCAGCGCCGCCTTGGGCAGAGCTTTTACTTCTATGGTGGCCCTGGCCGGCGGATTTTTGGCGAAGAAACGGGCGTAAACTTCGTTCATGTTCTGAAATTCTTTCAGGTCGGTCATGAAGACCGTGGTTTTAACAACGCTGTCCGGGGTGAGGCCGCGCGATTTGAGAATGGCTTCGATATTTTTTAAGACGGCTTCCGTTTGTCCGGCGGCGTCGGTTCCCGTAATATTCCCGGTTGCCGGATCTACGGGCAGCTGGCCCGAGATGAAGATGAAGCCGCCGGCCTCAACAGCCTGGGAATAAGGGCCGATGGCCGCCGGGGCGCCGGGGGTTGAAATGATGCTCTTCATTTTTTTAATTTCCTTTTTGCGATGCTATAAATTTTTCAATGGAGCGGTCGTAAGTTCTTTCGGCTTCCTTGCTGAAAAGGCAGCCCGGCAATTCGCCGGCGGCGCGGTGATAAGCCACGCAGTCGCAACAGAGGCCTTTGCGAGGGCAGGGTTCGTAAGTGCAGGAGCAGGTTTTAGCGTTATCGGTTTTTTTGCAGTTCATGAGCGCTCTTTAATGATTCTTCACATATGATATAAAATTTACTATTCCTCATAAAAGGGATGTTTTCTATTCTTCCTTTAAAAGCATCCGGCGCCGCGCGCGTGGAACCCGTCCCCGCCGCCGGGGCTTGCCGATACGCTGATAATATCGTTTAATTCTGACCATGGAAGCCGGAAAGAAAATACATTTTATCGGGATCGGCGGTTCCGGGATGAGCGCATTGTCGCAGATAGCGGCTATGGAAGGCCGCGCCGTGACGGGGTCGGACCGGGATTTTGATAACGGGAGGAATACGGCCTTTAAAACGGCGCTTGAGCGGCTGGGTATAAAGATTTTTCCCCAGGACGGCTCGGGTATAGAGCGGGACACGGCCGAAGTTGCGGTCTCCACCGCCATAGAGGATTCCAATCCGGAGATCTCAAAAGCGCGGTCGGTCTCCGCCAGGATCATCCACCGTTCCGAACTTCTTTCTTCCTATGTCGACAGTTTTAAGACCATCGCCGTTGGCGGCACCAGCGGCAAGTCCACGGTGGTCGGCATGATCTTCACTATACTTGAAGAGGCGGGCTTCGGCCCCGGTGTCATCACCGGCGGCCCGCTGGTAACGCTTAAAGAGCGGGGTTTCATGGGCAATGCCTGGCTGGGCAAGGGGCCGTCCGAGGCGCGCGGCCAGGGCCATATTATGGTGATAGAAGCCGATGAATCCGACGGCACCATCGTTAAATATCGCCCCGCAATAGGCCTTATCCTTAACATCAGCAAGGACCATAAGGATGTTTCCGAGATAAAGAACATTTTTAAACAATTCGCTGGAAATGTTAAGAAATTATATGTCAACGCCGATGACCCCGAACTTGCCGATTTTGGGCGCGGGGCGGAACTTTTCGGCCGCGCCGGCTTCGGTTTCAGGCTTGAGGATCTGAAAATGGCGATGTTCAGCTCTTCTTTCAGATTGAACGGGGTTGACTTCGAACTGCCCGCGCCCGGTTCTTATAATATCGAAAACGCTCTGGCCGCGGTGCGCGTCGCGTTGGATCTGGGTGTGAAGCTTGAGCTGTGCGCCGAAGGTCTTAAAAAGTTCAGAGGGATACAGAGGCGCTTTGAATTGATCGGTGAGGCCGGCGGTATTACCGTGCTGGACGATTACGCCCACAATCCGGCCAAGATCTCAGCGGTGCTCGGAGCTTTGCGCCGGTCTTCCGACAGGCGGTTGATAGTCGTTTATCAGCCCCATGGTTATTCTCCCACGCGCCATCTCAGGCGCGAACTGGTAGAGTCTTTCACCGGCGGTCTGGCCTCGGAAGACATCCTTATCATGCCCGAAATATATTACGCCGGCGGCACGGTGGCCAAAGACATCTCCTCCGAAGACCTGGTGAAAGAGATCGCGGCCAGGGGCCGGAAGGCTTTTTATTTCAAACAGCGTGTAGATATTATCCCCATGGCTTTAGAATTGGCCGCTCCGGGCGATATCTTTATTGTTATGGGCGCCAGGGACTGGACCCTTTCCGATTTTGCCAGGGAGCTTTTTGAAAAGATAAAAAGGAAGATCTGACGTGGCTGAAATAAGGGTGATGGTCTATACTACCTTGAGGGCGCGGCTGGGTTTTTCCAGGATTGATTTGTCCGGGAAAACGGTGTCCGGGCTCCTTTCCAAACTTGCGGTTTCCGGAAAGGCCGATGTTTCCGGGCTGCTTTTTGAGCCCGGAGGAGCGGTCCGCAACCACTTTGTGCTCACCCTTAATTCCGAGATACTGGACAATAAAAGCACGAATAAAATTAAAGTCAAGGCCGGCGACATCCTTCATGTCTTTCCTCCGATCTCGGGCGGTTGACGGATTGTCCGCGATAAATTAAGAACTTGGCTTTAAAAAACATCCGTCCATAAAATTATACAAGCTGTCGCTGATTAGTTGTTCAGCCGGTGGGCGGGTTCGATGAACCGGATTATTCCAATAACCCGGTGTGATCAGGAGAAAAATATATGAAACCAGTGGAACTTTCGAAGAACGTGTTTTTTCAGCAGGTCAATCATTTTAACAGGAGACTTTTCGACTCTCTTATACCGCTTCCGGAGGGCACCAGCTATAATTCGTATCTGGTGAAAGGGCGGGATAAGACCGCGCTCCTTGACACCGCCGATCCGGAGAAACGGGAAACGTTTTTCGACTTCCTGAAAGATGTGAAGTCCCTGGATTATGTCGTAGCCCATCATGCCGAGCAGGATCATTCCGGCTCCATCCCTTTTGTGCTGGAAAAGTATCCCCTGGCCAAAGTTGTGGCCAATCCCAAGTGCAAGGAATTGCTGATGAGCCACCTGCAAATCCCCGCCGAAAAGTTCATCGAGGTGAAGGATTACGACGTCCTGGACCTGGGCGGCAAAACTTTGCAGTTTATCTATACGCCGTGGGTGCATTGGCCGGAAACCATGGTGACCTATCTAAAGGAGGACAGGATCCTGTTCTCCTGTGATTTCTTCGGTTCGCACCTGGCCACGGGCGCGGTGTTTTCCGAAGAGAATATCGTGCATGACCCCATGAAGCGTTATTATGCCGAGATCATGATGCCCTTCAGGACCAATATCAAAAGCAATCTGGAGAAACTTAAAGGGTTGGACCTGGCTATGATAGCCCCCAGCCACGGGCCGGTGCATAAAAATGTCGCTTTTGTGAAGGGCCTCTATCAGGACTGGGCGGTCGGAGACACAAAGAATAATGTGCTGGTGGCATATGTGTCTATGCACGGAAGCACCGCCATGCTGGTCAACCGGCTGGTCAGCCGCCTTCAGGAGCTGGGTGTAGCCGTTGAAAAACTGAATCTTGAACAATTGGACGAAGGTCGTGTGGCTATGGCTCTGGTGGACGCTTCCACTATTGTGATAGGCACACCCACGGTACTCGCGGGGCCACATCCCAAGGCTGTCTATGGGGCGTATCTCGCAAACGCGCTCAGGCCCAAGGCTAAGTTCGTATCAGTCGTGGGCTCTTACGGCTGGGGCGGCAAAGCGGTTGAAATTATAGCCGGCATGATCCCTAATATTAAGGCTGAAGTTTTGAAGCCTGTAATGATCAAGGGCCGGCCCACCGAAGCGGATCTTGCGCAGATAGACGAACTGGCGGCTCTTATAGCCGAAAAGCATAAGTCGCCGGCGCCGCTTCGTCCTGAAAATCAGGCCGCCATGGGCGCCGCATAGCGGTTTTCCGCGGTCGGCGCGCGGCCGCGGAAATATTGTTCGCGCCCTTGAATTTGCCGGTTTTGTCTGCTAGACTTTATTTATGGATGCCGCTTTATTTCCCGGTCCTTCTAAAGAGGGCGCGGGGGATAAGGAAGATTGTCTTTTATACATGGGGAATTTATGAGCGAAAATTCAAACAGTAATAACAGAAGGAAAACACTTGTCACACTCATAGCCGCGTTTCTTCTGATCGGGGGCGGGATTTTTGTTTTTTTTGTTTTCCAGGGCCTGGGCGATTTAACAAACGATAACAAGAGCGGTTTTAGTTACGGCTTTGCCACGAGAAACGTTTTTATTCCTCTTTCCAATTATTTCAATCTGGGCGATAATGATGTCGCGCTGGCCAGGAGAACGGGCGAGAAATTAAAGTCGCCGGAGGACGTGCTGTCTGAAGATCCTTCGGGTGATGTCTCAGATTGGATGGCCAATGGGGATGCCGGGAATGAAAGCGAAGGAACCGCGAGTGCTTCTTCCCAGTCTTCCGAAAAGACTTCCATCCCCGCAATTAACGGCGCTCTGAGCGGCATGGATGGGGGCGGGGGTGGAGAGAGCCAGTCCTCATTAGGGATTTCGGAACTACCCGACAGGACCGACCGTGACAATGTTAAGATAACCGGGGCGCAAAGTGGAAGGGGTGGCCTCCAGGGCCGGGGCGTCCCGCAGGGGCGTAGCGGCACGTTTAACTCTCTTAGTACCGCAAGGGCCTCGCTGAGTAAGGGCTTGAAGTCCGGTTCCGCCATGACCGCCAAGGCAAGTTGGGACCAGGGTTTTGGTGCCGGTGGGGCGGGCGCCGCTAAAAAAGGGGGCGAACTTGCTTATGGCAAGGCCGGTCTGGTTGGTCTGGACCATATCAAGAGCGGCGATATTTCCGATTTGAAGCTTACCAACGACCCTAAATCGCTTAAAGTAGCCGCCCCCGGCGCGCCCGTAAGGGACGAAGAATCCGAAGCTAAGGATAAGAAGAATAAGAAGGCGAAGTATGCGGAGAAAGCGATGGGCGCGCTGGTAAAGAAGTTCAACTCCTTGAATGAGGATAAAGGTGGGAATGGGGCTGAGGCTGAGGCGCCAAACGCGAACAAGCCGCCCGAGGAGGTTGTTGCTGCGGCCACAACCGAGTCACCCGAAGGAAGTTATTGTCCCAAAGGCTGCGATGGCGGCACAAACGGCACGTATACCGATACAAAGCTGAGTTATCAGAAAGCGGATGATGGGAAATGGCAGGTTACTTATGAGGGGACACAGTCGGGGCCGAATTGCAATCCTTCCTGTAAATACAGGGATGAGACAGTGGCTAACCCCGGCGGTAAGCCGCCGGTTCAGCTCGTGAAATCTTTTATCCAGGATCCAAAGACCGGTAAGTGGGAATGCGCGGTGCCGGGAAGTGTTACTCCCTGCCCAAAATAGCAATAATGGTCGGAGTCTGCGGGGTCATTTTAGCGTGATTGGCATGGCCCTTGACAAGTCAAGGAATTTCTGCTACAACATTATTGTGGTATTCGGCTTCGCCCTGAACTTTTTATAAGATCGTGTCAGGGGAAGTTTAATGTTCTTTTGCGACTAAGGTGGAACGATTATGATGAAGACGGCCATGATAAAGATGATGGGAAAAAAGACAAAGCCTACGCAGTATGTAGTCGGCGGCGTGGTGGCCGTCATAATTCTTGGCGCCTGGATATCCATTCCTCTGATGAGCAGCTCCTCGCTGGATTCCCCGGCTGGTTCCGGCAATATGTTCAAAACAAAGACCGCGGACGTTAGTTCTCTGGGTAATGATATCCCGTCGGAGGGCGGCGCTCCCGGTTATTCTCTGAGCGGCGAGATGCTGTCTAATCCCGCCACCTCCGGCGAGAATATCGCCGCCTCCCTTTTTCAGTCCGGTCCGGATGAGGCCGGGTCGGATGAGTCCGGTTTGGATAGCGTGGAGGTTCCCCCTGATTCCGCTTCAGCCGACGTTGCGGCCCCTCCCTCATATGATTCCGGTTCCGACGCCTCGTACGGGGACTCGGAGTCTTCCGCCGGGGGGGGGAAACTTAGCGCCATGGCGTCTCTTTCGGGCGGCAATGCCAATTCCGTAACTACCGGCGGGAAGTATGAAAAACCTTTCGGTACCGGCTCCGATAAGGCGGATCTGGTCCCTATTTCGGAACAGAGTTTGAAAAATAAAAACATGTCTGCGGCCGAGAAGCGCAAAGCCATGGTGGCTATGCTGCAGAATGCGGATAAGAAGAGCTCCCGTGCGGCCAGGGCGGCTAATTTCGACGCGGCAGGCAGCGGCGCCAGTTCCGCTTTTGAAAAGATCGCCGGCGGGGCCGGTAATTCGAATCTGGACTCCGGAGTGGAGCGCGGAGCGGTCAATTCAGGGCTTGCGCTTGGCGCTGCCGCGCAGAACCTTAAAGCCAACGACCCTTCGCTTAATAAGAATGCCTCCACGATCCCAGAACCTAAGGCGGCCGCCAAAGACGACTCGGAAGAGGCCGATAAAGCCATGAAGAAAATGTTGCTGGAGATGCTTATGAGCAACGTACTTGGGCCTATGTTCAGTTCGATGGCCTCCGGTCTGTTCGGCGGTGCGCCTAAGGTGCCGGAAGTGGCCCCGACAAAGTAATTATTGCCGTTGATGTGATAATAAATTTTTGGAGGTGTTATGAGCGAATTTAAAAAAGAAGAAAAGAAAGGCGGTTTCCTGTCAGCCCTTTCAAACCTTTTTGGCGGAGGGTCCTCTGCCGCCGGCGGGGCCTCCGGTCTTGGCGGGGCCGGTTCCGGCTTTGCCGGGCTTTTTGCGACCAAAGCCGGCATTCTGGGTATGGTGCTTGGCGGCGCAACTATCGCCGCCGGGGTTGGAGTGGTCTATAATTTTATAGGGCCGGCTTCCACTCCTGTTTATAACCCCCAGCTTTTCCAGGAAACCTATTACGAGGAACAGGCCAACAATGCGGGACTGGAGCGCGCCAGGAGTAAAGAGGAGTCGGCGGCTTCAGCTTCCTCAACGCTGGACCTCTTTCGGGAGCAGGCCCAAAAGGAAGGTATCGGAGGTTCCGGAGAAGGCGGCGCCGCGGATGGAAATAAGAGTGCCGCGTCCGATGAGCCTGTAGCCGCCGGCGGTAATTCCCCTGCGGCCGCCGAAGGCAATTCTCCCGCATCAGGCGCCGCGTCCGATTCCGCGCCTAACGCTCCGGCGGGTGCCGCCAAGCTTCAGGCTTCCGCTGGTTTCGGCGACTTTAAAAGCGGCGGCGGGAGCAATTCAAACTCCCCCAGGCTTTCAGCCGGCGGAGGACTGTCCGGCGGTATCAATGGGCAGTTTGCACCCGTATATAGACCTCCGGTCGGTAAAAGCCAGGGCGCATCCGGCGCTATGAAAGGGTCCACGGCCACCACTATGAGAAAATCGTCTAAATATGCCGTTAAGACGAAGGGATTGGGCTCTTTAGCGCAGGCGAAGGGCGCTAATAAAACGGGTGCCAACGCGGTCAAGTCATCCATGGGTGGCGCCCGCACCCTCACTTCCGAAAACTTTGACACCGGGCAGACCGGGGGGTCTGGTGAGCTCGGCGCAGGCAACGGCGGCGAGGGGCTGGGGGTCGGGTTGGGCGGCGCCGGTATTTCAAATGCGGATGGGCTGAAGGGCAGTAATCCTAATGTTAATGACAGTAAATTCACGCCGCCTGAAGTTGAACCGCCCCAAAATGTTTCGCCTTGGACAAAGTACACAGATATGGCCCTGTATGGGATGATCGCGGCCACATTGCTGATCACCATTGCCGGTATGCTCACTAAAAGAGCTAAAGCTATGGCCGCCACCGGTAATGTTGGAGCCGCCGCAATGTTCATGTATGCCAAGATCGCAGCTTACGCGGCTATGGCCGCCGCGGCAGTGGTCACATTTGCCGGCATAATGCTGATGAAGGGCGATCCAAACGGTGATCCGCCGTGGGCGGGCCAGAAGTGGACCGGAATGCTATATATGGCCGGCGGCGCCATGCTTATGTATAAAGCCTATCAGGCAATGAGCGGGGCGCATGCAGAGAAGTTAGAAGTCAAGACAGTGGAGGATGCAGTGCTAAAGGATAATCCCAATGGCTCACTTGATAAACTTTTTAATATGGATAAAATGAAACTGGAGACTCCATATGATAACCTGAATGATAAACCGAAGGGTAAATCGAAGGAAAAGTTCACTTTGGGTAGTGAACCTAAACCTGAGAAGGGATTCACTTTAGGCGAGAGTAAACCGCCTGGATTTAGCTTATAAATGTTTCGTTAAAGAATCTTATGTGGAGATGTATATCATTCGATTTATCTGGTGGGCGGTAAGGTGTGGAAGCGAAAGATTGTCTTTGGGATAGGCGCATGTTTTGAGAGTCGTGTATGGGAGGTTATATGAGTGATTTACCGGAAATAAACTTTAAAGCTAAAGATAAGAAGAAAGGTTTTCTTCCATGGCTCCGTTCCCGCCTGGGGTTTGGCGGGCGCAGCGCTATGGGTGGCGCCGGTGAAGCCGCGCCGGGAGCCGCTAACTTCGGGCGTGCCGCTTTCGGCGGCGCTAAACTCGGCGCCGCCTCTTCCGCCGGTGTAGGCGGTTTGCTGGCGAGTAAGGCCGGTATTCTGGCGGCGCTGGTCGTTTCCGCCGCCTTGGGTACGGCCCTTTACATGAAAAACCAGCCCGAGCCGGGCGTAAGTACGGCGGCTTTCAGTTCAAATAAGGTCCCGGACGAGTATGTCCCGGCTGCTCTGCGGCAGAAGCAGGATCCGGGCTCCTCGCTTGAGATGTTCAAGGAAACCAATAAAGGGGCTGTAGGCATGGAAGAGGCCGCCCCCAAGGAAGAGGCGAAGGACTCATCAACGGATCAGCCTGCCGCGGACCAGGAGAAAGCGACGGCGGAGGCCAACACTGCCGAGCCTGCGCCTGAAAATATGGCGAAAGAGATGGTAGGGAAGCTTGCCGGGGGTAATTTCGGCGGCGGACTTTCAACTACCATGGGCGGCAGCAGCAAATTCAGCGGCATGGGCGGTATCGGAAATAAGTTCAATTCCGGCGCTATCGGGGCCAATTCCCCCGGTTTAAGCAATTTAGGCTCCGGTTTTCAGAGCAGCTCCAAATTCGACCAGAGAAAGAAACTGCTGGCCATGAGGGGTTCTTCCAGGCCGTTGTTTTCGAAAGCCAAGGGGGCCAAGGGTTCCTTCGGCAAAGGTTCTTATGCCCAGGCCAAGGGTTTAAAGGGTATGCAGAAGTTATACAGCGGGAAGGAAATTGATCCTATGGCCCATACTCAGAATCAGGCATGGACAGGTTCCACCGGCGACGGGAATGCCGCCGGCGGCGCCGGTGTGGGCGATGGTGACGGCGGGGCCGGCATAGTAACTTCGCCTTCGATGGATAATACCGCCGGCGGAGGCGGAAGCGGCGGGAATACTTCCGATCCGGTCATCACAAATCCACCCAGCCCGACCGATGTAAGTCCCTGGAAAGGATTGCCGGAAAAGGCGATGATGTATATAATGCTGGCGGCCATGTTATCGGTTCTTGGCGCCTATCTTATAAATATGGCTAAGAATCCAACAATGACTTGGCTTGAGCCAGTTGGTAAAGCTATATGTATGGTCGCCATGGGAGTAGCCGCCATGGCCGTTATGATCGGAGTAAAAATACTTGGTATGGGCCAGTCCATGCTGGGTGCGATCTATACCATAGGCGGCGGTGTTGCCATTATGGGGGCCTTGAAAGCGATGAGAGCTGAACCGAAAGACGCGATATCTACCAAGGTGCTCTGGATGGCCGGCATTGCCGGTATATTAGCTATGCTTGGAAGCATGATGGGCGGCAAATAAAGCGGTCATCCGCCCCGCGCATGTGTTTAGCGCGGGGTGCGACAGGATTGGGATCTGACTCCTTAGTATTCGGGAGATTTCTACAGCAGGGGGTTCAGTGCGGCGACTGAGCCTTAGCGAAGGAAGCAAACGCGGAAGGGGGACGGAGTCCCCCTCCGGGAGCACCGGACCGATTACCTTAAGAGGTCCGGCGTCGTCCGCCCCGCGCATGTGTTTAGCGCGGGGTGCGACAAAGGCGGGAGGTTGTATGGGAAATAAATTTATAGAACAACACAAGCGAAAGTCCCTGCTTGCCTCGCTCCTGTTTATGTTCGCGGGCCGGGCCAAATATGTTGTCATAGTTCTGCTTGTTGCGGTTGCCTCCCTGCCTTTTGTGGTTTCAGCCGAAATGGCCGCGAGGTTTTTTGAGATGCCGCCGGTGGCGGCCGCGCTCCGGATGGTGGGCCTGGGCAGTGTAGTCTCCTCCCTCAACCCAACATATTCCCGCGAATTCGTAAAAGCGGCCATAGACAAGGCCGCGGCGGATAATAGCGCGCAAGCCTCTTACTGGAGCAGACTTATGGGGGCGGTCCTTCCGTTTGGGACAAGATCCGGCGGAGACTCTTCGCTGGCTATGGTAAAGGGCGGAGCGGAAATATTTAAGGGAGGGGCCAGCCGTCCCGGCAAGGTGAAAAGTGCGGTCAGCGTGGAGGATCAGGCCCGCGGAGAGGGAGCCGATACGGTGGACCTGGATGGCATATTAAACAATCCGGCCGGCGCCGATGGCCGCGGACTTTACGGTGACTTAATGGGAGATAGTTTGGCGGGCAGGTATTCTTCCGGGGAGAGTGCCGGACCATATGCCGATAAAAACCTGGTCTCCCAGCCCGGAGGTTCGGTCAGCCGCGTGGAAAGTTTATATTCCAGCTCTTTTATCAAGGCGAACGACAGAGTTCCGGTGCCCGCCAAGCCCCAGAAGCTCAAAACAAAAATGATGGGCCGCGCTTCCGGATTTTCCTGGAAAAATGTCGGATATAAGACGAGAAACGCCAAAATGGATGTCAGGCTTAACAGCAAACGACCGATGTTCCAGCTGGCTGAAACTTTCGGCATGACCAGTTCCGCTTCCCGTGACAAGAATACGGCCCCTGAGTACCAGGCCGCATATACCGGTACCACCTACGACGGCAACGCGGTGAATCTTAATGTGATCCAGACCGACGATACCCCGCCGTCTGTTCCCGACACCGGTTTCGCCGGCGACTCGATAAACGGCGCCGCCGACATTCAGCAACGGGCGGAGGACTGCGCGAAGTCGCAGTCCGTTCAGGGCGCTAAAATGTCCAGCGACGGCGCGGAGATCGACAGGATAACTTTACAGTGGCGAACTCCGCCCAATTGTTACGATGATATCGGTCCGTGGAATGAAAGCGTGGCCCAGCGGTCAAGATTATGCCGTGATTTTAATAAAAACCAGACTATTCTTGCGGGCGCATGCCAGACCAGCAATACTCCTATGGACTGCGGTATATATGAACGGGGTACGAATGCCAACGGCATGATCATAAGCAAATGTAAAAAGCCGAAAGGGAAAGGCAATTTGTTAGCGATGCTGATAGCTATTGTCGTGCTTGTGATTCTTGTTCTTACTGGTATCCTCACCCCCTTGATAGCATTTATCGCGGCCATACTTGCGTATATAGCATCTTCCATGCTTGGCGGTGGCGGAGGTGGTGGAGACAGTGATTCTAAGTATCAGGACAAAACCATGACGGATGGTGATGCCGCGCATGGCGGTGATGCGGGTGGCGATGGTAAAGATAGTGATGACAAGGACAAAGACGACGATAAAGACGATGAGGACAAAGGCGACAAGGAAAATGACAAAAACAGTGATGATAACGGCGATGAGGATAGTAACAATAACGATAAATTCAAGAAAAAATAGGTCGAAAGGCCTATGAAAGACAGGGTCTATTGACACTTGGTTTGACAGGGGATATTAAGTAGAGTATATTGTGTATCAGGGCGTCTTTTACAGATTTTCAGGAGGTTCTATGAGCAATAACAACGAGGAAGAAAAGCGCGAAGGAACTCCCCCGATTTTGGGCAAGCCGGGAGCTTCTTTCAAAAAGATTTCCACTTTCGGGAGGTCGCCCGCTTTCTCCAGGGCGGCCGGGAGCCTTATGGATAGGATTAAAAATCTTTCCAAAAAAGACCTGGCTTTTGTAGCTGTCGGCCTGGGTGTTCTAGTTACGGCGCCTGTGGCCGAGTATATGATGTCTAAACCCGCGGGCGCAGATCTGCTTACGGGAGGTTTCGGTTCGCGCGCGGAGGCCGGCGGTTCTCTCTACGAACCTGGCATCAACTCTCTAAGCCAGGGTTCTCCGGACGGCACTGGCGAAGTGGTCACGCCTTTAAGCTCAAGGGACCCCGCGTCCCTGATCATGGGGTCACAGCCTTCCCAGCCTCCGGAAATGCCTCCCCAGCAGCCGGCGCCAAAGACGGACTTCCGGGATTCCATGAAGGAATCCGCCCGCAACGCTTTTTCCGAGGCTTCCAAATCCGCCGGCGTTCCCACTGTTATTCCCAGGATGCAGAGTTCGCTCAGAGGCATGGGTTCTTTTTTTAGCGGCGGTGAAGGCACCAGGACCACCGGCTCTTTAGGCGGTGATAAAATACTCAGTAGCGCCAAAAACGCATCCGGTAAGGCCAATCCGCGTTCCATGGTGGGCCCCGTGGGAGGCGCCGGGTATAAAGGAGCGTCTTCCAGCCCTAACAGCGCCAGTAAAGGATCTTTAGATAAACTGCGCGCGCAGGCCAGTAAAGCGGCGAGCAATTTTGATGGCGACAGTTCCATCCGTTCCCTTGATAAAGCCGCGGCTGATTCCGTGGATATCGGGAAAAGTCTCGGCGGCATGAGCGGGCGTGACGGCGAAAAATACGCGAACCCCACAGGTTCCAACATCAGCGACAAGAGAAGCTTGGGCGGGGAGACTTTGGAGCAGGCCGCTGCCAAGTTCAGGCAGCAGAAACAGCAGGAATGGGACGAGTATTTAAAGCACGGTATATTAAAAGAGATCACCACGGCCATGGTTAGCGGTTTCACCGGTTCGCTCGGTAAGTTTATCGGCGGAGTGGCGGACGATCTTACCGGCCAGACCCCGGGCCCCGCTCCCGCCAGTTACTGTTGGTCGCCCAAGGTGAAGCCTAATTCCACCGATACGAACGATTGTCTTAAAGGCGTTTTGAAAACGCCCCTCTTCAAAGATAAGGACGGGAAGATAACTTGGAACCCCAATTTTAGTTGCATATGCGGTATAGGCGGGGCTCCTGATATCGGTCCGGATGCGGCAGCGGCAGAAGCCGAAGAAATCGTTAACGGAGCCGAAGCCTCCCACGTTTCCATGGCGCTGCCAGACACGGTTCCGGACGGTTATGTGGAAACAATAAAGAATTATGACCAGGCTCTTACCGATATGGCGTTTAACGCCAGGAATGGAGAGAAGGCGTCGGACCCCAAAATACTTTTGAAATATGTAAAAGCGTTGGGTGACAGCCTGTACAAGTGCTCAAGCCTTGCACAGGTGGTGTATAAAGATGTCAACGTCAAGACCCCGGCGCTTGTTAATGCGGAAAAGGTTTCCTACCATACCGCCATACTTACGGCGGAAACGAAATTAGCCGGGGTTAGAAATAAATATGACGCTTTCATAGGTAAAGTGGCTTCGGAAATAGGCAAGTATGAAAGCGGCGCCAAAACGGCCCAGGTGGGGGACGCCGAAGTTGTTCAGGCGGGTAACGGGGTTACTCCGGTGGCGGTCCTTAAAGCGGTAAAGGCTGAGGCGGAGGACTATCAGAACGGTTCAATAGTCGTGGCTGAGAATAAACTGAAGTTCCATAAGCAAGCCGAGATATTCTATGCCGAGCAGTCGGTTTTAATAACCGATAAAGCCGGTAATATGGTTAACGAGGTATCCAAAACTAACGGCAAAGTGGCGGAACTTGTTAAGTTGGAGGGGATAACCCCGGATACGGCGGTGCTTCCGGATAATGCGGCTAAAATTAAGGAAACTTTCGCCAGACTTACGGGGCTGAAAGACTCTATCCCTACGGCGCCGCCCGCCGCTAATTCAGCGCAAGTTGTTCCGGCGGCGCCTAAAGCTCCGGCAACCGGCGAGTCCGATCCGTACATATCCGCGGCCATCAACTGGCGCGGCGCTGATCCTGATAAGTTGTTGAATAATAATATGGTGGATGACAGCGGTGTTAAAAAAACGGAAAGCGAGTATTGGGCGCCCCTCAGTCCGTTCAAACGTCTTGAGTCCAGAAAAATAGACGGAGGGTTAAGCCCCGCCGGCGAGATCGGTTCTGATTACGTCACCCTCTCCATACGCGGCGTGCAGGCTCTGCCGTACGACATAAAGAGCGCCAATGGCTTGACCGCGGAGATAATGGAGGGAATGGATCAGTTGGATTCCAAAATCGCGGGGTGGAAAACACAGCTCAATGATATCGGCGTTTCCTTGGATCCGGCGGGCGTAAAACCCTCCGATGCCGCGCAGGTCTCCGGCGGCGGGCAGATCGCCGCCGGACAGGTTGCCGGCGGGCAGATCGCCGCCGGACCAAAGCCGGAATAGTCAGCGCGAGTCTTTTATTTACGGATCCGGCCCCGCGGAGTTAAATCCGCGGGGCTTGTTTTTTATTTATCCCATGCCCACTAAAATCATATAATATCTTAAACAATGGCTGCGCACCTGCCGGCCATTACGATGTTTTTTATAATAATAGTATCCGGAGGAAATAAGAACAAATGTCCAAACCCAACAAATCCGATTATCTTAAAGAAACCGTAAAACATTTTGAGATCACCAGGCATAATGTGACGGCCATGGTGGACGCCATGGACGACATGGCTTTCTCCGCCAGGGACCTTGCGCGCGCCGCCCGGATATACAATATGATGCTGGCCGATAAAAAATGTTCGGTAATACTTACCATGGCCGGCTCTCTTTTTTCGGCCGGACTCAAAAAAATAGTGGTGGACATGATACGCAACAACATGGTGGACGCCATAGTTTCCACCGGCGCTATCATAGTGGACCAGGACTTCTTCGAGGGTCTCGGTTTCAAGCACTATAAGGGAACGCCTTACGGGATAGACGACAATATTCTGCGCGATCTGCACATAGACCGCATCTACGACACTTTTATAGACGAAGATGAGCTCCGGGTCTGCGATGATACCACCAAAAAAATAGCCGACTCGCTGGAGCCCAGGCCGTACTCCTCCCGCGAATTCATAGAAGAAATGGGGAGATATCTTGCAAAGCACGGCAAAAACAAGGATTCAGTGGTGCTTGCCGCCTACGAGAAGCGCGTGCCCATTTTTGTGCCCGCTTTCTCCGACTGTTCAGCCGGCTTCGGCATGCTGGAGCACCAGTGGAATAATCCGGATAAACATATGTCCATGGATTCGGCCAAAGATTTCCTGGAACTGACCAAGGTTAAAATAGAGGCCAGGGACACCGGCATCTTTATGATAGGCGGCGGCGTGCCCAAGAATTTCACCCAGGATACCGTGGTTGCGGCCGACATCCTGGGCAAAGAATGTCCCATGCACAAATATGCGGTACAAGTGACCGTGGCGGATGTGCGTGACGGCGCGCTTTCCAGTTCCACGCTTAAGGAAGCCAGCTCCTGGGGCAAGGTCGAGACCACACACGAGCAGATGGTTTACTCCGAAGCCACGCTGGCCATGCCGCTCATTGCCGGCTATGGCTATCACAAAGGCGCCTGGAAGAGCCGGAAAGCGAAATGCTATTCCGACTTTCTTAATAAGGAACTGGTAAAAGCGTGTTAGAGCGCGTATTCTAAGGCTTGCCGGAGTTCTTAGGGCGCTGGCTGGCGTTTTTGACCGGCATGTGTTGATGCAAAATATATAGGGGGAGGAAATGAAAATGAAAAGCATATTATTCTGCGGCTTGTTTATGGCGGCTGTGAATGCCTCGGCTTATTTTGACGGCGGGGCCAATATGACCACCGGGCCTGACGCTTATCGCGGGACCAGGCTGAACCTGGTCATAGGCTCAGGGAATGTCGCGGTTGAGCCTTCCATAGCCGCTTATACTTCCGACCTCCTGGATCATACTTACCGCACCTATGGACTGCGCGGAGCCTGGGAAGCGGACAAGTACACCGTGGCCGGCGAAGTCGGGGCCACCCCTGAAGTCAACGACTATTCCAATAAGTTCGCCGGCGGCGATATAACTTTCTCGCTCACTCCGGGGGAGGGCGGCAAGGCCCGCCTGGCGGGGCCGGGTTCCCGCAACGTAACCCGCGGCGGCACAGGCGTGACCCGCATCGATGTGGGCGCAGGCCTGCGGCAGACCATGCACGAGTATACCGGCGCCGTCCGCATTAAAACGGATCAGACTCAGTACTCTCTTTTCGCCGGCGCGAAGGTCCTTATGATAAACCTTTCGGCTTCCTACACCGGTTATAACTATGGGACCCGTAAAATAGTGCCGCTCATCAACCCTATCCCCGGGCATAATTTCGTTTACGGAGCCGCTCCGAAGTCCAGCGTTAACACTCGCCTGGACCTTCCCGGAATGCCCATGCTCACTCCTTTCGTGGCTTATACCGGCACCAAGTACATGGATAGCGTGCAGGACAGCTCCGCCTACCTGTTCGGGACCTATGTAGACCTGAGCATGGTGGCGGCGAATGTCAGCTACCAGATATTCGACAGAGGCTCGGCGAGCGTCAGTTTCATCTCGGTAGGCGCCGGCATCAGGTTCTGACGGTTCTGGTCCGCCCAGCGGCGTTAGGAATTTACGGAGGCTCTTTTAACGGTATAACCGCCTGGCGTCCCTATAATCTATGTCTTACGAAAATCTCGCAATCAAGTACCGCCCCAGGAACCTTGAAGAGGTTATGGGGCAGGCCGCTATAAAGACCACGCTTGCCAATTC
Source organism: Elusimicrobia bacterium RIFOXYA12_FULL_51_18 (assembly GCA_001800245.1). GTDB lineage: Bacteria > Elusimicrobiota > Elusimicrobia > Elusimicrobiales > UBA9959 > YA12-FULL-51-18. Next base: position 40,989 of record MGVA01000018.1, read on the forward strand.
CGTAAAACTGGGACGTTTGGCGCACGCCTATGTCTTTTACGGGCCACGCGGATGCGGCAAGACCACTATCGCCAGGATCCTCGCCAAGACCCTTAACTGCCTGGACGCCAGGAACGGCAAGCCCTGCGATAAATGCGCCTCCTGTTCCGAGATCGCCGAGTCAAAGTCCATGGACGTTTTAGAGATAGACGCCGCCAGCCACACCGATGTGGACAACGTGCGCAACGTTATCATAGATAATGTCGGCCTGGCCCCTTCCCGCGATAAATACAAGATCTACATATTGGACGAAGTCCACATGCTGTCCAAGCAATCCTTTAACGCTCTTTTAAAGACCATAGAGGAGCCGCCGGCCCATGTGGTTTTTATCATGGCCACCACCGATCAGACCAAGGTGCCGGTTACCATACTTTCACGTTCCCAATGCTTCCGTTTCCGGCCCATCCCGGAGGACCTGATAATCGAAAGGCTCCGGGACGTTGTTACGAAGGAGAACCTCAAAGTTTCTGATGAGGCGCTGACGGTGATAGCCGCCTCGGCCGGCGGCGCCATGCGCGACGCTCTGACCCTGCTGGACCGCGCGGCTTCTTTCGGCAAAGGTTCCGTGGAACTGGGTGTTCTTAACGAACTGCTCGGCCACGCCAGCCCCGACCTTATAAAGGAAGTGGCGCTGGCTTTGATCAAAAGGGACGCGGCCGCCCTTTACTCCGGATTTGAGAAAATCGCGCGGGAAGGTTACGATCCAGTTACGATACTCCGCGACCTGCGCAATACGTTGTCCGAGACCTTCCTGCATCTCCAGGGCTTCTCAAAGGTTCCCACCGCCCTGGCCCTATCGGCCATGGACTGTCCTCCCATTACGCTGGCCAGACTTTCCAGGAAGCTGAACGTTGTGATAGACGAAGTGAAGTTTTCCGATTCCCCGGCTTTGGCCTCGGAGATAGCTCTTTTTACTTTAGTGGAAACCCCGCGGGACCTGGACGCACTGGTAAAAAGACTGGAGGCGCTTGAAGGCCGGCTTTCTTCAGGCATCCCCAATACCGGCGCGGGCGCCGTAACCAAAGCCGCGCCGGGCGGTGGCGCCGGTTCTCAGACTACCGCGCCAGGAGCTTATCAACCGGAGGCCGGCGGCGAGGCGGACGGGCAAAAAAAAAATGAAAAACTGCCTTCTTCAGCGCTCTGGAAACGGCTTCTAGGCGTCATTTCCGTAAATAAACCAATCCTTTACAATATACTGCTCTCCGTTCGGGTGGTCTTTGACCAGGAAAATACCTGGAAGCTTTCTTCCGCCAGTAAATTTGAAGCCGATATCATAGAAAAAGCCCGCAAGGAGCTTGAGGGTAACCTTGAGCGCCTGGCCGGCCGCGCGATCGGGCTAACAGTGGGGCATAACGAGGACGCGAAGGCCGCCCCCGTGCAGGAAGAGGATACGGAGCAAGTTCTGGAATCAGCCGAAGTATTGGAAGCCGAAGATACGGAAGCCGATGCCGGAATTGCGCCGGAGGCTGATTTACCGGCGGCGCCCCATCCCCCGGCCAACACCGTAGAAGGTGGAAAACCGTTGCAACAATCTCCGCTTGCGTCTCAACCGGCCGTGGAGATGAGATGGGAAGACATGGGCGCGCGGACGCCCGAAGAAGAACCGGAACTAAAACATCTTAACAAAGTTTTTCACGGCCGGATAACCAGGATACAGAAAATAAAAGGTCAATAGCAGTTGGCAGACAGGGTGTGGAGTTCCTTAAATCTCGCCCACCATCTCATAACCATTAACAACCAACAACTAACCGCCAATTACTAACAAGTCATCGCTTTATGAAAGCTTTAGAGAAGATAATAACCCATTTTAGACGCTTCCCGGGAGTGGGCCCCAAGCAGGCGGAACGCTTTGCCCTTTATGTAATAAAGACGCCGGGCAGCCAGATAGAAGAACTGGTGGAGGCTTTGAGGGCGGTTAAAAGTTCTGTGGCTTATTGCCGCGAGTGCTATAATTATGCGGAAGGAGACACTTGCAGCGTCTGCGAGGACCATTCCAGGGATCGTTCCGTAATCTGTGTCGTTTCGCAGCCGCAAGACGTGGCGGCCATAGAGAAGGCCAAGACCTTCAATGGCGTTTATCATGTTCTGCACGGCGTCATCTCCCCTATGGATGGCGTTAATTCCACCGGTCTTAAGCTTAAAGAACTCATTGAGCGGATACACAAAGCGGACGGCGCCGTAGCCGAGCTGATAATCGCCACCAACCCCGATACCGAAGGGGAAACGACCGCCATTTACCTTACCAGGCTTTTAAAAGATCATGTTACGGGTATTACGCGTATCGCCTACGGCGTGCCGTTAGGTGGGGATATAGATTATATGGATGAAGTAACTCTCGGTTATGCCCTCAAGGGGAGAACGAAGGTTTAGGGGATAAGGGTTTTAGGGGTGGGGGGTATGCGGTTTTCCTATTATAAACGGCATCTCTTTATTTTGCTGCTTTGCTGGGCCGCGCTTATAGCCGCGTTCAAGTCCGGCGGAGCGCGTGATATTTCCCGGGATCTGCCTCCCCTTCCGGCGTCAGGCGTACGTCTGGAAGGCCGCGTGGCCCAATATCCGGTGCATAGCGGGAATTTATGGCGTTTCGCGCTTAAAGTTTCCTCCATTGACGGGGTTGCCGCGAATACTCCGGTAATGGTTTATGCGGGCGATATGGGAGGCGCCTCTTACGGAGATAAAACGGTTTTCACGGCGGAGTTGTCCGAACCGTTCAATTACGCTATTCCCGGGAATCTTGACTGGCGGAATTATCTTGCCGAGCGCGGAATAAGAGCCGAAGCCAGGGGGGGCCGTCTTGAAATAATAAAAAAAGCTCCGTTTCCCGTCGGACTTGCGGCATCGTTCCGTACCAGGGCGCTTGAAGTCTTTGAGCGCAATTTTACGGTCGATCAGGCCTCGGTCCTCGGCGGTATAGTTCTGGGTGAGAAAAAAAGCGTTTCAGAGGAACTCAAGGCCGCGTTTCAGGACTCAGGCGCCAGGCACCTTCTGGTGGCTTCCGGTTCGAATGTGGGTTTTGTGACTTTTGTCGTCTATTTCCTGTGCTCAAAGCTCAGAATCGGAAAAAAATATTCCGGTCTGCTGGCAATCGTGTGTTCGGGTTTTTATGTGCTTGTGGCGGGGCTTGAAGCTCCTCTGATCCGGGGATATGTGATGTTCTCGGCCGCGCTGGCGGGCTATCTGCTAGATAGGGATTCCGGAGTCTTCCAGGGGCTTATAATAGCATGCCTCGCCATACTTTCGGTAGAGCCTTCCGCGCTCTTCGATGCCGGTTTCCAGATGTCCTTCATGGCTTCGTACGGCATCACGGTGGGCATGACGCTCTGGGATAATCTGATACGGCTTAAAGGTCCGGCGCTCTCCCTTGTCCGTATTTTGCTGGTAAGCTTTTTTGCCCAGGCCGGTCTGTATCCGCTGATGGCGCTCTACTTTCATAAAGTTTCCCTGATTTCCATATTATCCAATGTGATTCTTGTGCCGGCTTCCGGAGTTATTATGGGGCTGGGCTTCGCGACGCTGCTGATTTCCTGGCCGGCGCGGCTGTTCTTGATCATGAAAACGGTTACCGGCTTCGGTCTCGCGGTATTCATCCGGCTGATAAAGTGGTTCGCCGCTTTTAAGTATGCTTCGGTTCCGGTAAGTCCTCCTTCCGCGCTGATGCTCGCGGCATTTTTCTTTTTTGTTTTCGTCCTGTTGCACGCTCCGCTGCTGGGTTTCAGGCGGCGCCGCCTGTACGTTCTGGCGGCGGTCCCGCTGTTTATTCTGTCCGCCGCCGGCTTTCTGCCGGAGAAAAACCTGGTGTCCGCGTTTTCAGATTCCGATACCCGTTCCGTGCTGATCCGGCACGCAAGCTCCGGCCTTTTCCTTGTTAATCCCGGCATCAGCGGGCGTAAACTTGCGAATTCGGTCCTGCATTACGGTTTTAGGGAATTGGAGGCGGTATTTATTTCCACTCCGGCACGGCGGGACTGGAGCGGGCTGGAAGAGCTGGCCCGGCTTATTAAGATAAAAAAAGTCGTATTACCTTACGGCGTTCGGCCGCCGGAGCTTGAGGCGGCTCTCGTCAGGATTTCCGCAGCCGGGGTCCCGGTCGAGCACGTCTGGCCGCGGGATGAGCTCCTCTTCGGGCAACTGGAAGTGCGTCCGGACTGGGCGGTTTCCAGGGATCTGCGATTTAAGACGGTCGGGTATACCGGGCGGGGCCCGTGGGAAGGCTTGGACTGGCGGCTGAAAGCCCACGGCTTTGAAGTTGCGGTGCTGGGCGGCGGTTCCCGCGTGGCGGTGAAAGGTCCTCCCGGCTCAGTGGCGGAGCGTCTTATTGAAAACCGCCCCGGCGCCGCGGTGGAAATGGAAATATAAGGGCTCGCTCCAAAATCGGCTCAGTCATATAGGCCTATTATTTCGTTGCGAGTCCTAAGTCTTAGATTTTTGTATTATATTTAGGCCCTATTATGAAACGTATTAAAAGCGTGGTCCTGTTTTACAATTCTAAAAGGAAGAGAGCCATAACTTTTGCCGTCGGAATCGAACGGATCCTTAAAAACCGGGGGGTCCGGTTCTCAAAGGTCTGCGTAAATTCACCGGTCTGCAAATTTGAAAAGGCCGACGCCGCTATTACCGTCGGAGGCGACGGCACGGTGCTATACGCGGCCCGCCATGTCATAAAGTACGGCATTCCCGTCCTGGGCATTAATGCCGGGGGGCTCGGATTTCTCAGCGGTATAGAGCGTTCGGGTTTTAAAAAATATCTGGACGCTTTCCTGAACAACGATTTTAATAAAGTACGCCGGCAGCTGTTGTCGGTGGAAGTCTTTCGCCGCGGCAAAAAGGTTTTCGGTCCGTATCCGGCGCTTAACGATTGCGTCATCCGAAGCGCCGAAGCCCGCGCTTTCAGCCTGCGCGCCTTTTTCGGCAGCCAGTTTTTAAGCGAATATTTCGGAGACGGGCTGATCATTTCCACGCCTACCGGTTCCACGGCGTATAACCTGGCGGCCCTGGGGCCTATCGTTCTGCCTCAGCTTGAAGTCTTTCTCCTGTCCCCGGTCTGCCCGCACACCTTGACCCACCGTCCAATAGTGCTCTCTTCGCTTGAGGATATTACGATAGTTATAGGCAACCGTCCGGGCCATGATCACTGCGTCTCATTGTCTCTTGACGGCCAGGAGAATTCCGTTCTTGAAACCGGCGACAGGATCGTTATCCGTAAATACCCCAAAAATTTCGAGATGCTGGTGCCGCGGGATTTTTCATATTTCGATATTTTGCGCAAAAAATTGAGATGGGGAAAAAGATAACCATTTATTATTTCCGGCGGGACCCCGAACTCGCAGCCGCCGGCATTCAACTCAATTAGCATGTTAAAAAAACTTGAGATCAAGGATTTCGCTATCATAGACCGGCTGGTTCTGGAGTTCGGGCCGGGACTTAACGTCTTCACCGGAGAGACCGGCGCCGGAAAATCCATAATAGTCGAAGCCATAGGCTTCCTGCTGGGCGAACGCGCCAGTTCTGAACTGGTCAGGACCGGCGCGGCCCAGGCGGAAGTCTCCGGAGTTTTTAACTCCGGCACGCTGCCGAAAAAGCTTTTGGCGGCCTACGGAATAAATAGCGCGGAATTTTCCGTGCGCAGGCAGCTGGACGCTGGCGGCAAGACCAGGGGATTTTTAGAAGGCCGCCCCGTGACGGCGGCTTTTTTGTCCGGGCTGGGAGACGCGCTGGTGGATTTTCACGGCCAGAACGAACATCAGAGCCTGATGAAGGCGGAAGTTCAACTGGAGCTGCTGGATCGTTATGCGAGGCTTGAAAAAGAAGCCGCGGCTTACGGGGCGGTCTTTGAAGAGCGCCGCCGTCTGTTGGAGCGTCTGAACGCCGTTTCCCTTTCCGAAGAGGAGCGCGCCCGCCTTATCGACCTTTACCGCTTCCAGCTCAAAGAAATAGAGTCGGCGGAGCTGAAGGAAGGGGAGGAAGGCGAGCTTCAGGTTCTGTATCCCCGCCTGAAGAACGCCAACAGGCTTTTTACGCTTTCAAGCCGCGCATACGAACTTCTTTCCGGAGGCGAGGCGCCGGCTTTGGCCGGGCTTGAGAAGGCATTAAAGGATCTGGAAGCTCTCGCGGAAACGGATGAAACCGCCGCGCCGCTTAAGGAGAACCTCGCCCAGGCCGTCCTCGCTTTAAAAGATATAGAGGAAAGTCTTTACAAATATTCAAAGAATCTGGATACTGATCCCGCCGGTCTGGACGCGGTTCTTTCAAGATTGGATAAAATATCAGTTTTGAAGAAAAAGTACGGCCCGGAGCTTGCGGACGTTCTGAAGAAAGAAGCCGGATTGCGTGAAAAGATAGACGGGCTTGAGAACGCCTCTTTCGACAAGAAGGAGTTGGCGTCCGAACTTGAAAAAGCCGGGAGCCGGCTGACGGAGCTGGGCGAAGCGCTGCACGCCAAGCGCGCCGCCGCGGCTAAAAAATTATCCGCCGCCGTGGTTTCCGAGATCTCCGGCCTGGGGTTTAAGGAGATCAGATTTTCCGCCGCGCTCGAAACCGAGGAAGGGCGCTTTACCGCCTCCGGCATGGATACCGTTGAATTCATGTTCTCGGCCAACCCGGGATATCCGTTGAAGCCGCTGAAACTGACCGCTTCCGGCGGCGAGATGTCCCGCGTGATGCTGGGGCTTAAGACCGTGCTGGCCGCAAACGATAACATCCCGGTGCTGGTCTTCGACGAATTGGACACAGGCGTCGGCAGCACTGTGGCGCGCCTGCTGGGAGAGAAGCTTTCCGCTCTTGCCGGCGCAAAACAGCTCTTCTGTATTACCCATATGCCCCAGATAGCGGCTTTCGCCGGCGCGCACTATTATGTGGAAAAGAACGTCAGGCGCGGTATCTCTGCGATAACGGTCTCGAAGCTGGATCCTGAAGCCGGAGTGCTTGAGATAGCGCGTATGCTCGGCGGCAAAACCAAGTCAACGGAACTGGGGCTGAAACATGCCCGTGAACTGATAAAAGAAAGCCGGGGCTTCTGATGGCGGAAATACGGCTTTTTGACGCGCACAACCACCTGCAGAACTATCCCGGCGAAACAGACCCCCAAAAAGTTCTTGAAAAGGATTGCTCCGCCGGAGTAAAGCTGACGCTTTGCAACGGCACCAATCCGGGCGACTGGAAAAAGGTCCTGGACCTGGCGGGACGCAAAGGCGTTTTTCCGTTCTTCGGCCTTCATCCCTGGTTTATCAGCAAAGCTGAATCCGGCTGGCTTGAACTTCTTGGCGATTTTCTTCTCCGCGCGCCTTCCGGAGTGGGAGAGATAGGTCTTGATAGAACCGTTAACACGGATTTAAATGAACAGGAGAAAATTTTCCGCGCGCAGCTTCAACTCGCCAAAAGGCTTAAAAGACCGGTTTCAATACATTGCGTGAAGGCCTGGGACAGGCTGGCGGGTATTCTCAAGGAAGAAGCGCCGCCGGCCTTTATGCTGCATGCCTACGGAGGGGCGCCCGAAATGGTGAAAAAACTGGCGGAGTTGGGCGCTTATTTTTCTTTCAATGCCGGGCTGATGGATTCGAAACGTGAAAAACTGCGCCAGGCCTTAATGACCGTGCCGCTGAATAGACTGCTGTTCGAAACCGAATCTTCCGATCCGGATTCAGAAGCCCGGCGCTCCGGGTCCCAGGGTAGTGAAAACCCCGGTGTGGCGTTCCCCGCGGCAAATTCCAGGGAGGGGTATCCGCTTGTTGAAGTTATCCGAGCGGCGGCCGCCGCGCTTGCTCAAAGCCCGGAGGCGTTGGGCGAATTGACCTGGCGCAACGCTGAAATTTTCATGGGTGAGTTATTCCCTGGTTATCTGAAATCATAAAACCGGATTTCAGCATCGAATGGAGGGGATAACTATTGCGGTTTACACATATACGCATCCCCGCTAAGGATCGCGACTATCTCGCCCCGGTAATTCTACTTGTGCGGCTGATTTTTCGGTCACGCGCGGTAATCCTTTCATCTGCGCCTGGTTTATGGTTGTGGAAACCGGAGGGGTGCAAATAAGGTCAATTAAGACCGTATTATTGATTATTAGTTTAACTTATATCATCATAAAAAGAAGTGGGTGGCAGATACAGCCGCCGCAATGATATCATTACTAGAGGCGATATAAATTGCGTAATTAGTGAACAGGCGCCGGGTGCCGCCTTATAAAACCTGACGGGAATCAGCTCCTGACATGCGTAAAGCAGGGTAATACAGAGAAGGAGACACTTCTATGCCGCTAGAACAAAAGGTCAAATACGAGGGGGATTGCGATCCGGAATTCGCCAAATGGGTGGTTGGTGAGATCGGCGGAGAAAATCTCCGGCACTGCATACAGTGCGGGATCTGCAGCGCCGCCTGTCCGCTTTCCCTTTACATGGATTACACGCCCCGCAGGATCATCAATCTTGCCCGAGAGGGATTTAGAAAAGAAGTTTTAAGTTCTTTCACCATCTGGCTGTGCTCCAGCTGCTACGCCTGCAGGGTGGAATGTCCCAAGGAGATCCACATTACGGATATCATGTACCTTTTGAAGCGCCGTGCTATTGAAGAAGGCGTGTATCCGCGGAGTTTCCCTATCCCGGTTCTGGCGCGCGAGTTCGGCCGCATGATCTTTATGTTCGGCCGCGTCAACGAGACCCTGCTGGTCACCGACCTTTTTCTCCGCACTAACTGGTTCAAGTTCCTGGGCATGATCGGCCTGGGGCTGAACCTTATGCGAACGGGCCGCATGTCGTTCCTGCCGGATACCATAAAGCGCCGCGGCGAACTGCGCAAGGTCCTGGAAGCGCTTGACGCTGAAGAGAAGAAAGAAAAGAAGGAGGCCTTGTCATGAAATACCTTTATTTCCCCGGCTGTTCGCTCAAAGGGACCGGCAGGGCCTACGAGGAATCTTTCCTGGCCGTGTTCAAGGCCCTGGGCCTGGAAGTCCGCGAGCTGGAGGATTGGAACTGCTGCGGCGCCACCGCCTATATGTCGGTGGACGAAACCAAATCCTACGCTTTGGCCGGCCGGAACCTGGCCATCGCGGAGCGCGAAGACCTGGATGTTATAGCCCCCTGCAGCGCCTGTTACCTAGTGCTTAATAAGACCCAGCATGGTCTTAAGGATAATCCGGAACTCCGCCGCAAGGTGGTCAACGCTCTGAAGTCCGCCGGCCTGGACTATAAGGGCAAGGTCAGGGTCCGCCATCCTCTGGACGTCCTGATCAACGACGTTGGCGTGGAAAAGCTGGCCAAGTTCATCAAAAACCCTCTGAAGGGCCTGAAGATAGCGCCCTACTACGGCTGCCAAGTGGTACGGCCCTACTCAACTTTTGACGACCAGTATAACCCGGTGACCATGGATAAGCTTATCGAGGCGGTCGGAGCGGAATGCGTGTCCTGGCCCCTGAAGACCCGCTGCTGCGGCGGCAGTCTTACCGGAACGCTGCCGGAAGTCGGGCTGAAATTGGCCTACATCCTCGTCAAGGAAGCCAAAAAACGCGGGGCGGCCGCCGTCGTGACGCTCTGCCCGCTCTGCCAGTTCAACCTGGACGGCTACCAGGACCAGATAGCCCGCAAGTTCGAGCGGGTCGATATTCCCACCCTTTACTTTACGCAGATCCTTGGGCTTGCCATGGGCCTGCCCGAGTCGGAACTGGGAATAAAGCGCGGTATAATTTCCGCCCAAGCGGCGCTGGCGGGGAGATAAACTATGTCTGAAAATAAACCCAAACAGGAAAACCTGCCCCGCATCGGTTTCTACGTCTGCCACTGCGGGAGCAACATCTCGTCCATGGTGGACGTGGCTGCCGTGCAGAAATACGCGGCCGGATTGCCTGGTGTGGTAGTTTCGCGCGATTACAAATACATGTGTTCCGATCCCGGCCAGGAGATGATAGCCAAGGATATAAAAGAGCACAAGCTGGAGCGCCTGGTGGTGTCCGCCTGCTCGCCGAACCTGCACGAGGAGACTTTCCGCAAGGCCGCGGCCAGGGGCGGGCTTAACCCATTCTATTTCCAGATGGTGAATATCCGCGAACATGTGGCCTGGGTGCATACCGACAAAAAGGCCGCTACCGAAAAGGCCATGCAGCTCGTCAGCGCGGCCATAGCCCGCGTAGCCTTCCACCAGGCCCTGGACAAGAAGCGCGTACCGGTGGATCCCAATGTTATGGTTGTGGGCGGGGGTATAGCCGGCATCCACGCCGCACTGACGCTCGCTAACGCCGGCAAGAAAGTCACTTTGGTCGAGCGCGAGGCCACCATCGGCGGCCACATGGCCCTGTTCGACAAGACCTTCCCCACGCTCGACTGCGCGGCCTGCATCCTGACGCCTAAGATGTCAGCCGTCAAAGCCCACCCCAACATCACGCTCTGGACCTATTCCGAAGTTGAAAAGGTCGAGGGCTATGTCGGCAACTACAAGGTTACGGTAAAGCGCAAACCCCGCTATGTCAAAGAGGACCTCTGCGTCGGCTGTATGGAGTGCATCGACGCCTGCGTTTTCAAGGAAGCCAAGTTCGCTGACAAGTTCAACCAGGGCCTGGGCAAGCGCAAGCCCGTTTACATAGACTTCCCGCAGGCCACGCCGAAAGTGGTACTTATAGACAAGGACACCTGCCTGCACTTTAAGACCGGTAAGTGTAAACAGTCCTGCGCCACCGCCTGCGACCGCAAGGCCTTCGATTTCAACCAGAAAGAGGAAACGAAGGAACTGCAGGTCGGCGCCATCGTGCTGGCCACGGGTTTCAAGGCGTTCGATCCCGCCCGCTCGCCGCAATACGGCTACGGCCGCTATCCGGGCGTCTATACGGCGCTGGAGATAGAGCGCCTGGTCAACGCCTCCGGCCCCACTTCGGGCGAGATCACACTGCGGGACGGCAAACATCCCAAGGCCGTAGGAATCATACACTGCGTGGGTTCGCGCGACGCGAAGACCAACAAGTGGTGCTCCCGCGTCTGCTGCATGTATTCACTTAAACTGGCCCATTTGATCAAGGAACACTCCGGCGCCGAAGTCTACAACTTCTACATCGATATGCGCGCCCCGGGCAAGGCCTACGAGGAATTCTACGACAAGCTGCTGGGCGAAGGCGTGCACTTCATCCGCGGCCGCGTTGACGAGGTTACGGACTGGGCCATGACGCCTGACGAGGAAGGCAAACTGGTTCTGCGGGTGGAAGACACCCTGGCCGGCTTCGTGCGGCGCATCCCGGTGGACATGGTGGTGCTCTCCACGGGGCTCGAGCCGCAGGCCGATGCACAGGAGGTCCGCCGCCGCTTCAATATCGGCTGCGGCACCGAGGGCTTCTTCCAGGAGCGGCATCCCAAGCTCGCCCCGGTCAATACCTTTACCGACGGGATCTACATTGCCGGGGCCTGCCAGGCGCCGCGCGATATTCCGGACACGGTGGCGCAGGCCGGGGCCGCGGCGGCCGAGGCGCTGGCGCTTATCGACGCCGGGTTCGTTGAGCTGGAACCCAACACTTCGCACGTGATAGAGGACGAGTGCTGCGGCTGCAAATCCTGCGTGCCGCTCTGCCCTTATTCAGCCATCACCTTCGACGAGGTCAAGAAAAAGGCTGTCATCAACGAGGTGCTCTGCAAGGGCTGCGGTGTCTGCGCGGCGGCCTGCCCGTCTGGCTCGATAGTGCAGAACCTGTTCGACGACGACGAGATCTTCAGCGAGATCCGGGGGATACTGAAATGAACGAACAATTCGAACCTAAAATAGTGGCGTTCTTCTGCAACTGGTGCACGTACACGGCCGCGGACCTAGCCGGCGTATCACGCCTGAAATACGCCCCGAACGTGAGCGTGATACGGGTCATGTGTTCGGGCCGCGTGGACCCGCAGTTCGTGCTGGACGCTTTCGCGCGCGGTGCCGACGGCGTGCTGCTCGGGGGCTGCCACCCCGGCGACTGCCATTACGCGGAAGGCAACTATAAGACTTTGCGCCGCATGCGGATGCTGGAGCGGATGCTCAAGGGCATGGGCATCCATGACGGGCGTTTCCGCCTGGAATGGATCTCCGGCGCCGAGGGCGACAAGGTCAAGGCCGTGATAAACGATATGACGAAGAAGGTGCGCGCCCTGGGCCCGCTCGACCTGCCCGGCAAATTCAAGGAGTGGGATAAAGAGATGGAAGAACTCGAAGCCCATGTGAATAAGGATTCCAAAAAAGGGGAGACGACACATGCCCGATAAACCCAAAGTAGCTTTCTACTGGTGCGCTTCCTGCGGCGGCTGTGAGGAAGCTGTTGTGGACCTGGCCGAGGACATCCTGAAGGTTGTGGAGGCCGTGGATATAGTACTCTGGCCCGTGGCCATGGATTTCAAGAAGGCGGACGTCGAAGCCCGGCCGGATAAGTCCATCGTGGCCGGCTTTATCAACGGCGCCATACGCACCTCCGAGCAGGAGGAGTGGGTGCGCATGCTGCGGCGCAAGTGCCAGGTAGTGGTTTCCTTCGGCGCCTGTGCCAACTCCGGCGGCATCCCGGCGCTGGCCAATCAGTTCCAGAAAGAGAGCATTCTGAAATATGTTTACGAGGACTGCCCCGGCATGGATAACCCGGGCAAGACCCGGCCTCAACCCGAGAGCAAGGATGAGGGCCGCACTTTGACTCTGCCGGAGTTTCGCGGCATGGTCCGCTCGCTGGACCAGGTCATAGAAGTGGATTACTATCTGCCCGGCTGTCCGCCCACGCCCAAGATCATTATGGCCGCGGTGCAGGCGCTCCTGTCCGGCAAGCTCCCGCCCAAGGGGACGGTGCTCTCTCCGGATATCGCGCTGTGCGAGGAATGCAAACGCAAGGACTCCAAACCCGCCGATCTCGCTTTGACCGAGTTTAAGCGGCCGCACCAGATACAGATAGATCCGGAAAAGTGCCTGCTGGCGCAGGGCCTAGTCTGCATGGGCCCGGCCACGCGCGGCGGCTGCGAAGCCCTCTGTCCCGCCGGTAACATGGCCTGCACCGGCTGCTTCGGGCCCACTTCCCGCGTAAAGGACCAGGGGGCCAAGTTCGTCTCCTCGGTGTTCTCGAACATCGCCCCGAAAGAGGAAAAAGAGATAGACGCGGTCCTCGACGGCATCCCCGATCCTATCGGGACTTTTTACCGTTACGGCCTTTCAAAGTGCCTGCTGCGGCGCAAATTACAGTAGACCAGGAGCCATATCATGGACACTAACGCTCAGAAAGTTTGGAACCAGGCGCACCAGCAGGCCAACTCCGGCCGGCGCACCGTCACCATCGACCCTATCACCCGCCTGGAAGGCCACGGCAAGATAGAGATCTTCATGAACGACCAGGGTAACGTGGATCGTGCCTATCTACAGATCCCGGAACTCCGGGGTTTCGAGGTGTTCTGCCAGGGCCGTCCGGCCGAGGATATGCCGCAGCTCACTTCGCGCATCTGCGGCGTCTGCCCCACGGCGCATCACATGGCCGCGGCCAAGACTCTGGACGACCTGTACGGTGTGGAATGCCACCCGGTGGGCAGAAAAATACGGGAACTGGTCTATAACGCGTTCATGTTCGAGGATCACGCTTTGCACGTCTATGTCCTCGGAGGCCCCGACTTTATAGTGGGCCCGGATGCTCCGAAGGAGCAGCGCAATATCCTGGGCGTTATCGGCAAGGTGGGGCTGGACGTAGGTAAAAAAGTCATCTCTACGCGCAGACGCGTACGCGAGATCATAAACTACGTCGGCGGCAAGGTCATACACCCGGTGATGGGCCTGCCCGGCGGTGTGGCCAAGGGCATCGCTCCTTCGGAGATCGCCAAATTCCGAGAGGTGGCCAAGGACGCACTGGAGTTCGCCAAGTTCACGCTGCAGGTCTTCCACGACATTGTCCTGAAGAATGACGCCTACGTGAAGATCATCACTTCGGACGCCTTCACCCATAAAACCTACTATATGGGCATGGTGGATAAGAACAATAAAGTGAACTTCTACGACGGCGAACTGCGGGTGGTCACGCCCGAGGGTAAAGAATTCGCCAAATTCCCCGTACAGGATTATTTGGAGCATATAGCGGAACACGTGGAGCCCTGGAGCTATATAAAGTTCCCGTTCCTTAAAAAGGTCGGGTGGCATGGTTTTACGGAAGGCGGAGCCAGCGGTGTTTTCGCGGTGGCCCCCATGGCGCGGCTCAACGCGGCCGACGGCATGGCTACGCCGGAAGCGCAGAGGGCGTACGAGGAATATTTTAAGGTGCTGGGCGGCAAACCAGTGCACCATACGCTGGCCAACCACTGGGCGCGCGTGGTTGAAATGATACAGGCGGCCGAACGGATGGTGGAATTGACCAATGACCCTGAGCTGACCGGCAAGGAATTCCGCACTGTCCCCGCCAAGACCCCGAAAGCGGGAGTAGGCGCGGTGGAAGCCCCGCGCGGCACGCTTATCCACCACTATGAGACCGACGAGAACGGTTTGATACTCCGGTCGAACCTTATAGTGGCGACTCTTAACAATTCCGCGCGCATCGCCATGAGCGTGGACAAGGCGGCCAAGGGCCTGATCAAGGACGGCAAGGTTAACGACGGTCTGCTGAACATGGTGGAAATGGCCTTCAGGGCCTACGACCCCTGCTTCGGCTGCGCCACGCATACTTTGCCCGGCGAGATGCCCCTGGTCGTGACCCTGCGTGATATGAAGGGCGAAATCATCCGAGAGATAAGGCGCTAAGGGAAGCTAATTGCATGAGCTGAAGGCTGAAGGTATTTCCTTCAGCCTTTGCCTTTTCCGGGTAGGCGGGGTGGTGTTGGCTCGAACAGGCGGTGACGTGTTCCCTGTCCGTTCCGGGACCGGGTTTTCCGGGGAAGAAGCCCGGTGTTTTACGCCGGCTGTGGAACGCGCCGGACCGACATAGCGGTCCGGCTTGACCGGTCCTCGCCGTCCCTAATGACAGGGATTCGCTCCAGACACCGGGCTTAAAACCCTTGAATGGAACGGACAGGGAACCCGCCCCCGCCCTTGTGTATCGGGTAAAAATAGTTGTATGTAATCTTAAGTTATAGATTATTTTTCATTGATAAAGGTTTAAATAGTAATATTCATTCAATTTTAGGTTAAAGTAAATTTATGATTAAGTATAACCATTCTACAGATAATATAACCCCGGCAATGTTGCATGGATTTTTTGTGGATTGGCCCAATCCTCCCGCGCCCGAAACGCATCTAAAATTGCTCAAGAACAGCGATGCGGTTGTTTTGGCGATAGACACAAAAAAACGGATTGTTGTGGGATTTATTACTGCTATAAGCGACAAGATCTTATCCTGTTATATTCCTTTTTTGGAAGTTTTGCCGGAGTATCAGGGGAAAGGAATCGGGCAGGCTTTGGTCCGCAAGATGTTTCAGAAACTCAAAAAATCATATATGATAGATTTGCTATGCGACGCGGATTTGCAGGGATTTTATAAACGGTTCGGAATGCAGTCTTCAACAGGCATGTTTTTTAGAAATTATAAAAACCAATCCGGCAAAAAGTCAATTTTTTGATGGTCGGTCGAACGCCATTATGAAAAAGTTAAATAGAACGTTGGTGCTGGCGCTGGGGAATGATATTTTGGGGGATGATGGTATCGGTTTCCACGCGGCTAGGCTCCTGCGTGAGGAATTCCCTGATGACGTGGAGGTGGTGGAAACCAGCGAGGCGGGGCTGGCTTTGCTTGATCATCTGGAACACTGCGAGCGGGCGCTGATCCTGGACGCGGTGGCCACCGGCAAATGCGCGCCGGGCACGGTCCTTTGCTGGGACCGGGAAGATTTCCGCCGCTGCGTGTCCCCGTCGCAGCACGCCGCCGGGCTGCCGCATATATTGGAATTAGCCGAGCGGCTGGAAATGAGCTTCCCGCGCGAGCTGCGGGTGGTGTGCGTGGAAGTGGGGGACCCCACGGTGTTCCGGGAAACCCTCACTCCCGAAGCCCGCGAAGCCTTGCCGGCTTTTGTGGCTGAAGCCCGGCGCATTCTGGCGGAATGGGGATGCCGAAGAAATAAGAAGTGAATTTATGACAGAAGACAGATTGGCGCGGATAAGGCTGCTGTTGGGTGATGAGGGTGTAAACCGCCTCAAGAGTTCCTTTGTGACCGTGGTGGGGTTGGGCGCGGTGGGGAGTTACGCCGTGGAAGGGCTGGCCCGCGCCGGCGTGGGGCGGCTCCGCCTGGTGGATTTCGATATCGTAAAAGCCAGTAACATAAACCGTCAGCTTTACGCGCTGAGTTCCACGCTAGGCCGGCATAAAACCTCGGTCGCCGCCGGGCGGGTACTGGATATAAATCCGCATTGCCGCGTGGAACAGCTGAACCTGTTCGCCGACAGGGGAAGTTTTGACGCCATACTTGAAAGCGGCCCGGATATAGTTATAGATGCCATAGACTCGATGGGCCCCAAGACGAACCTTATTACCGAGGTCTGTAACAGGAAGCTTCGGCTTATCTCCAGCATGGGCGCCGCCCTGCGTACCGATCCTGGCGCCATCCGTGTGGGGCCTTTGCGAGAGACGCGCGGCTGCCCGCTGGCCGCCCGGCTGAAGTACTGGCTAAAGAAGCATAATTCGCCGCTGGATTTCACCTGCGTTTATTCCCTGGAGCCGGTGGACAAACTTCGCAAGGCCCGGCAGTCCGATCCCGCGGAGCGGGATCATTTCGACCGCGCGGCGTCCCTTCCTGGGGATTTAGACACGGGGGGCGCCGCACAGCGGTTTTCCCTGCACCCGAGGGTCGCACTGGGAAGTTTGCCCACCATTACCGGCATCTTCGGCCTCACTATAGCCAATACGGCGATAAAGATGCTTCTGGCTAAGGTTAAGTAAGGGCATATGGGTGCTGAACTGACTATTTCTCAATTTTTTGTTTTTGGGGCGGGGGGATTTGTTAAGATATAGGTGTTGCGCGCCCAAAACTCATTTCGTTCAGCCGGCGGGTTTTGTTTAGAAGCGGGACTCCGGCTTTTTTAGGCAGGGATTTTAAATAATAACGGTAAAGAGAGGATGCAATGAAAAGCTATAAGAACGTCAGTGGAAAATCCACGGTTGCGATGTATGAACTGGCCAAAGACTTTGTGACTATCCGGTTCGCGTCGCAGGAAGTTTATCGCTATTCCAACCAGAGCGCGGGCAGGGAAAATGTCGGCAAGATGAAGGTTCTTGCGCTGGCCGGCAAAGGTCTGGGCACTTTCATAGAAAACAATGTGAAGGATAAGTTCGCCAGAAAAGTCAGATAAAAATCAGGATCAACCGCGATGAAGGAGACCATCTTCATCTATTGCGACGGCGCCTGCTCGGGGAATCCCGGGCCGGGCGGCTGGGCCGTTGTTATTATCTATCCCGAAGGGCTAGTGCGCGAGATGGGCGGCGGGGAAAGGCTTACTACCAACAACCGTATGGAGATGGCGGGCGCTATAGCGGCTCTAAGCGCCGTACAGGACCGGCCCGAGCCGGTAAAGCTCTTTACCGATTCCGCCCTTCTCATCAACGGCATAACCAAGTGGATCGGGGGTTGGCGGCGAAACGGCTGGATGACGGCGGCAGGCAAGCCCGTGGTCAACCGGGACCTCTGGGAGCGCCTGCTCTCGTTAACTCAGGCCCGTAAAAGGCGGCTCTCCTGGGGGCATGTGAAAGGCCACGCCGGCCATGAGATAAACGAACGCTGCGACGTGATAGCGGTGGCCTTCTCCAAGGCAACGAATACCAGGCTTTACGACGGCCCCGCGGTGGGCTGCGGATATTCGCTGCTGGAGCCTGGTCCGGAGCACCTTAGAGAATCTTCCACTGGCGGAAAAACATCTTCTTCCAAACCAAAGAGCAAAGGCGGGTATTACCTTAGCTTAGTGGCGGGCCGCCTTGAGCGCCATCCAACCTGGGCCGGTTGCCGCCAGCGCGTGAACGGCGTTTCGGGGGCGCGGTTTAAGAAAGTGGCGTCCGCCGAAGAGGAGCGGGAAATCCTTAGACTTTGGGGAGCATAGTACCGGCATGTACCTATTTTTAGACACCGAAACTACCGGCCTTCCTAAGAACTGGAAAGCGCCAATAACCGACCTGGCCAACTGGCCCAGGATGATACAGTTGGCATATTTACTTTCCGATGCCGATGGAAACAATATCTCGGGAGGGAATTTTATCATCAAGCCGGAGGGCTTTACCATCCCCGAAGAGGCCGCGCGTATCCACGGCATTTCCACGGAGCGGGCAAATAAAGAAGGTTATGACCTGTTGCCCGTCCTGCGTGATTTTCATGCGGCAGTCGATCGGGCGGAGTATGTGATAGCGCACAATATGAGCTTTGACGAAAAGATAGTGGGAGCTGAATTCCTGCGAAACGGTATGACCGACCCCTTGCCCTCAAAAACGCGGATCTGCACCATGCACAGCTCAACTGATTATTGCGCCATTCCCGGTCCGTACGGTTATAAGTGGCCGAAACTCCTGGAGCTTCACTCTAAATTGTTTCACGCGGGTTTTGAATCCGCGCACAACGCGGCCGCCGACGTTTCGGCCATGATAAAATGTTTCTGGGAATTGAAGCGGCTGGGTGTGATCAAGGGTTAAAGATCGATAAGGTTATCATGGAGCATAGCACAGAGTCCATAGTAAAATTTGAAAATGTAAAACTTGAAAAAACGCGTCCCGTAAAGGGCACGGCAACCATGATGGAGGTAGTTCATAATGAATATTTCCTGTAGTTTTTTAATATCGTTCCTGACTTTAGTATTTGCGGCGCTCCCGCTCCGCGCTCAGATGTCCGGAGTTGTCGCGGACCAGGGCGCGTCCCCGCGCGTCCAGCCTCAGTCTCCCGAACAACTGGAACTGAGCAAGCTGACAACCGAGAACCTGATTTCGGATCAAAAAACCAAAAAAAAGCTCCAACAGCTCAATAGCGAGAAAGAAGCGCTTGCGGCGCAATACGCATTGGATATGCAGAAACAGAAGTCAACGGTGGCCGCCCTTGAAGCGGAGTTTTCCCGTCTGAGCACCGAAAATAAGATCTCGGCCGAAAAACACCAGATTGACATCTCGGCGCTGCAGGACCAGCTTGAAAAAGCCACATTGGAGAATAAACTTGCCGAGGAAAAACGCAAAGCGGAGATAGCCGCCCTGGAAAGTGAATATCAGACGGTGACGGCGCAAAATAAGCTTGTGGCGGGAAAATCCGTGGCTCAGGTTTCCAAACAGAACGATGAATTGCAGAAGCTGAGTCTTGAGAATAAACTTTCCGAAGAAAAGAACAAAAAAGATATGTCCCTGATCTCCCAGCGGCTGGATATGATGAAGGCGGAGAACGACCTGAAGAACGAGCGGCAACGAGAACTGACTATAGCCGACGCTAAAGAGAAGAACGCCATCGATCTGGAGATCAAGCGCCTGGACCTCGCTGAGCGCCGGCTGAAGCTGGAGAAAATGAGTATCGACAGCAAAATGGACCAGCTCAAGAGCGATCTTGAAATGCGCGGCAGGAAAGAGGAGTGGAAAAAAGAAGCCAACAAAGAGCCTGTATACCTGGACAAGCCTTTCAGCAATAATAAACTTGTCATAAGCGACCGCCGCATTTCCCTTAACGGGCCTATATTCACCGGCGTGGCGGACTATGTGTGCGAACGTATACATTACTATAACAATATTTCCAGCAGTCCGATATTTTTGGTGATAGACCGTTCTCCCGGCGGTTCCGTTATGGAGGGCTACCGCATACTCAAGGGTATGCAGGCCAGCCGCGCGCCGGTATATGTGGTGGTCAAATCATTTGCCGCAAGCATGGCCGCGGCTATTACAACGTTGGCGGACAAATCGTATGTCTATCCAAACGCCATCATACTGCATCATCAGATGTCCACTATGAACTGGGGCAATATGACCCAGCTCAAAGAGCAGCTTGAACTGGCCAGGGAATGGGAAAGACGTCTGGCCGTGCCAGTGGCCAAAAGGATGGGGATAACACTGGAGGAATTCCGTAAGAAGATGTATGAGAGGAATTCTGACGGGGATTGGAAAGAATTTGGCGACAAGGCCGTTGAATACCATTGGGCCACCAGCGTGGTGGATGAGATAGAGGAAACCGGTTTTACCAAGAATCCTGACGCAATGGATAATCGTGCCAAACCACGCATCACTTCGGAAGAAAAGGTGGATGAAAAGGGACAGCGGTACGTCTCATTGCCGCGCCTGGAACCGTTTGATTTTTACTTTATCTATAATCCCGACAGATATTACCGCTGATTTGATTTTTTTCGGACGTGGGTAGGAGCGCGCCGGTCCATAAAGAGGGCGGTTACTGTTGTGCGGAGTTCTTGTAGATGAGCTTAACGCAGTCCAGGTAGGGGCGGCGTTTTTCCGGGGTAAAATCCTTGTAGTTCAGCTCCACGGCGCGTCCGGCGCCGAACATGGCGTGGTCTATGGGAAACAGCGCTTCGCAGCCGGGCGGCAGGAACTCTTTCTTTATTTCAATTCTAAGGCCGTAGCCGGCCAGCAAATTAAGGCAGTATACCCACTTTTGCGTGGCCGGGTTCAGGATCTTCAGCACAGGGCAGGGATTGCTGGAGGTATTTGGCTTCATCTCCCATGTTTTACCGGGTTGGTCGCCGGCTATGGCCAGGAGTTCGGCCCAGAAGACTTTAAAAGCGTCCGCCGATTTCGGATAACGGAGGGATATATGTCGTACAAACTTATCACACTCCGAGCGGATCAATTCCGGATCCGCTATTCTAGTCGTACTTGTTTTTTTGCTTTCTTCCTCTTTTTTGAGCTGGTCTATCATTAATTTGATCGGCTGCGCCTCGTCTTCCGATAGCGGCTCAAGATATTGGGCTTTGAAAGTCATTTTGCCGCCGGTTTTGGTATATACGGTTACATTGTCTCCGGCCACATTGACCACTACGCACAGGGTTTTGTTTATGGTGTTTCTGACCGCTGAAAACCGTTCAAATTTATTTTGTTCCATATCACGCGTCCTTTCAACGCTTTACATTTACCGCTGAATCCAATACCCGCGCGGATATTGCGTTTCTTTACTCTACCCAAAAACCAACGCCCGTGCGGATGCCGCGGCAGTGTCTATGCCCAACAAGCGGCTCTTTGGATATTATACGAAAACTTGTCGTTCTTATAACACGACACTACGCTGTCGGGGTCGTTGTCTATAATATCCATAAATATACTATACGCCTTATGCTAAAGGGGGGAATGAGCGTTGTTGTATATCGGGAGCTTTTCGAAGCGGAGGGCGGCGCGGCGACTGAGCTTTTACAAAGGCACTAAATGCGGAAGGGGGGTATATGACACATGACATAATGGAAATGGAAAAGTTGGAGCGGCCCAGGGAAAAACTGATGCGCTACGGTCCCGACAAGCTCTCGGACACAGAACTGCTGGCCATATTGCTGCGTACTGGCACAAAAGAACGCGGGGTATTGGATCTGGCGGGGGATATCCTGGGCGAGTTCCGGCGGGAAAATATCACCAACGCCGGTTTTGACGGCCTTAAGAAGCATCCGGGGCTGGGGCCGGCTAAAGCGTGCGAGATCGTGGCGGCTTTTGAATTGGGCCGGCGGTTCTTCACGGGTAAGAAGACCAATATTTATCTGAAGCCGAGCGATGTTTGGGACGAACTTAAGGACATAAGGGAAAATAAAAAAGAGCACTTTGTCACCTTTCATCTGGATACGCGCAACCAGGAGATAAAAAGGGATATAGTCTCCATCGGAACGCTTAACTATAATCTGGTCCACCCGCGCGAGGTGTTTGAACCGGCCATAAGGAACCTGGCTGCGGGCATAATCCTGGCGCATAATCATCCCTCAGGCTGCCTTGAACCTTCCGATGAGGACCTGAGTCTTAACAAGCGCCTGGTGCAGGCCGGCAAACTACTGGGTATTGAGGTGCTGGACCACGTGATAGTGACTAAGGCGGCATTCTCCAGCTTTAAACAGAGGAACCTGATGTAATGACGGTTCCTGTTCCGGGCGCCACAGTGCGGCTGGGCCTATTGAGCCTCACATAAATAATGTCCGCGCTGGCCGGGCCGATTTTGGGGCGAAATAAGGAACTCGGAGCGCAGCATAGCTGGGCTATGTAAGCGACGCGTGACGCAGTTGCAGCCCAAAAGTGCCCGGCCCTTTCCCATCAGGGAAAGGGAGGCTTGCCTTTGGCCGTTTGATACGCATAGCGTCTGTCACGGCACTACCATAGGCTTGAGCGACTGCTTCGTTGCTCCTCGCTCACAGACCAACGGTCTGCTCGTTCGTTGCTCCTCGCATTCATCTCAAATCCAAGCCTCCAACCCGGACATTATTTATGTGAGACTCAATAGACGCTTTTTAAAAGAGGAGACTGGCAAAATGGTAATATTATAAATATGAAAATAGCCCTAGGACTTGGCCTTGGGGAACCGGGGATGGCGGCTGAGGCCGCGGCAAAAGAAGCCCTTAAAACGGTGCCTAAGCCTGACTTGGCCGTAGCTTTTGCTTCAATACATCTTGATCAGGAGAAAGTGCACAAGGCCCTGTGCCGCAATTTGGCCCCGGCCATACTTACCGGGGGATCCAGTTACGCGGAAATAACCAACGCGGGCGTCTCTAAGAACAGCGTGGCCATTATGCTTCTCTCTCTTGAAGGCCTTAAAGCCTCGTTCAGCGTTTCAAAGGTCTTTGAGGATTGTCGCAAGACCGGTTTCGCCCTGGCCGGAGGCGTCCCGCCCTTTTCAAAAGACGCGGCGAGAAAACTTGCGCTGATTTTCGGCTCCATGACCACCGGCTATGAGCAGAATATGGTGGACGCGATAGGGGAAAAGCTGGGCCCTCTGCCTGTTTTCGGAGGGCTGACCTGCGGGGATTACGACCGGGGCATGAATCATCCTGATTTCTGGACCAATTATCAGTACTGCGGCGGCGAACTGAACAAGACCGGCGCGCTGTTGACGGCGCTTGAACTGCCGGAAGGGTGCGAGGTGTCTTTCGGCTACGGCCATGGCTGGGAGCCGCTGGGTTCGGAATTGACCGTGACCCGCGCCGACGGTCCGGAAGTTTTAGAAGTTGACGGCGTTCCGGTAATAGAGTTCTACCGGCAGTTTCTGGGGCGCGAGGCGAAAGATAAATTCTTTGAATTGATGGTCCAGCGGTACGGGTTCTCCATAGTGGCGCCCTGCGCGGAGAGGAGCATTTTGAAACTGCCGGTCTCCTGCGATTTTAAAAAAGGTTCTATCCGATATTTTCCGGCGGAAGATATGTCGGGTAAAAAGGTGCGGCTGATCCAGGCCAGCCGGGTAAGCTTGATAGAAGGCGCGCGTACGGCCGCAAAAGAGTGTGCCGGAGCTGTTCCCGGCAGGAAGCCGGACCTGGTTTTCATGGTCAGCTGCTGTTCGCGCTCGCATATCCTGCACAGCCGGGAGAACGAAGAAGTGGACGCCGTTAGGTCCGTCTTCGGCGCGGATACTCCGGTTTTCGGTTTCTATTCCGGCGGCGAGATAGTTCCGTGGCTCAACAGTTATGGCGGCGTAACCAGCCCGGAAACCGGGCCGCACGGCTCGCGTTACCATGCCACCACGGTGGCGCTGATGGCTTTTTACGGCAAAGACCCGGTGAAGAAACCGGCGCTCAAGGTTCGCTGCGCCGCAAAAACAGATCCGGCTGAAGAACTTATCCGGACGAGGGCTATGCTGGAGCGAAGCGAAGAACTTCTGGACAACACCGAGAGCTTTCTGGCTAACCTAAGCCGGAAATCTTATAAAGACGGAGAACTGCTGC
This sequence comes from Elusimicrobia bacterium RIFOXYA12_FULL_51_18, assembly GCA_001800245.1. Classification (GTDB taxonomy): domain Bacteria; phylum Elusimicrobiota; class Elusimicrobia; order Elusimicrobiales; family UBA9959; genus YA12-FULL-51-18. Next base: position 64,765 of record MGVA01000018.1, read on the forward strand.
GCAGGCAGCACGAGATCATCCACGCCTATACGCCGCACGGCGTATGGAAAGAGGCCGGGGCCGTGGCTTTGTCCGGCGGACGGGAATTGAAGAACGCCGAATTCACCGGTGTTTTTATGTTCATGGATGTGAAGGGGTTTACGGCTTATTGTGAGGGCCATACTTCAGCCGAAGTCGTGAAAGCCCTGAACGGGATATTTACGCCGGCTACGGATCTGATTTATAAGAACGGCGGGGATGTGGATAAATTCATAGGCGATTGCATCTTCGCCTGCTTTAATTCCGCCAGGGACGCCTCGGCCGCGGCGCGGGCCATCCTGCTGCTTTTCAGGGAGCCTGGAGCCGGCAATACGTTCAGCGTCAGGATAGGGCTTAACGGGGGGCGTGCGGTGCGCGGCAACGTGGGAGCTCCCGGCCGCAGGGAGTATACCTTTATAGGCGACGCGGTTAACACCGCCCAGCGGCTGGAAGCCAATTGCGAGCCGGGAAAAGCGCTGATATCGGCGGATATATATAGGGAATCCGGCGATATGTTCCGTTCCGCGGAAGAAAAAGTGATAAAATTAAAGGGCAAGGCGGAACCCGCCCGAGCCTTTTTATGCGGGGCGTAGAGAATCTTGTTTCCGGGAGGAAAAATGCTTTTTGACAAGATGAGCGCGGACATGGTGAAGGCCATGATAGAGTGCATCCCCGCCGAAGTCACGGTAATAGATGCCAACGACGAGGTTGTTGGCTGGAATAAGCACGAAACCAGGCTGTTCAGGCGGCCCATGGAAGCCATGGGCATGAATTTCAGGCAATGCCATCCGGAGAAGAGCCTTGCCATGGTGGAAAAGCTTATAGCCGAGATGAAAACCGGCGCGAGGGATAAGGTACGCTTTTGGATAGACCTGGAGGTGAAAAAAGGAGAGCCCAAACACAAAATACTTATAGAATTTTACGCCCTGCGGGACGATAAAAAAAAATATATCGGCTGCCTTGAATTTACCCAGGACGTTGAGGAGATAAGGCGTTTGGAAGGCCAGAAGCGCCTGATGGATTGATCAAAGTGGTTTTTGCGCTATTCTTGTTGTCGTAAGTTATATAAAAACCGGGTCCCTCAGGGCCCGGTTTTTTTGTGGGGATACGCTATTTTACCCTGTAAAGACCGGGCCAGATAGGCGTGAGAGAGCGTATGAACGCGTCGGTTATGCCGGCCATGGCGGAGGAAATGTCGAACCCCTCATAAGTCATGGATGCGGACCACATTATGGAACCGGTTTGCGCGTCCACCATTCGGGAGATCAGCGAGACATTGGCCGTGGTGCCCAGCAATTGGGAGTTGGGGATGCCCATGACCGAGCCTTCAGGGGTAATGTTGGTGTTGGAGATCTGCGTTACGCTTGTGACCCGCGGGTTTTCGGAAGCGCTGACCAGATATGTGCTTGGCGGAGTGCTTTCAGCCACGGTTCCCAGGAACAGCGCGTCCACCCCCAGCAGCTTGCCTAATTCTTTTGCCGTGGCGGGATCAAAAGCGCTTGAGGTTGAAAGCGAATGCTCCCTAATGACATCGTCAAGCCGCTGGCGTTCTATTACATCGGCCCCCTGAGCCACCAGGCTCTGGGTAAGCATATCGGCCGCCAAGTCTCCTTTGGGGCCGCTGAACGGCATCACCGCCACCCGCTTGACGGCGGAAAAATCGGCGCGCGGGTTCACGGCCACGCGCGGTGTAGCGCAGGCGGCTAAAAGGCCCAACAATGGGAGGACAAGAAGTATTTTTACGGTTCTCATTGGTTTGCGGATAAATGATGCAGGTGTTTGCGGGCGGTTTCGCGCAAATGCGGCTCAGCGGCGGTCTCAAGACAAGTTTTCCAGGCGGCTCGGGCTTTCTCTTTAAGGCCTTTCTTCTCATAGATAAGTCCGAGCATATAATGTGTAATCGCCTTAGTCGGGTCAAGGCGGGCGGCGTTTTCAAAGGCCTTCTGCGCTTCATCGGCCTTTTCAAGCCTGGTATAGGTAAAGCCGAGCTTTATGTAAAGTTCCACGTTGCCGGGCTGTTGTTTGACGGTTTCTTCAAGATCCGCCGCTGTCTTTTTTAGTTCTTCAACGCTTTGGTACCGGATGTCGCCGGGCCCGGTCTGCGCCATGGCAGGCGCGGCGGCCGCAAGAAGAGCGGCTAGCAAGGCATATCGCATATTGGTCTCCTCCCCTGATAATAAAAGCATATAAAATTTTGGAGTACGGCGGGGAATGTTCGTGGTTGAGGCACATAGGCCGTCTGATGGCCATAGGCCCTGATGCGGCACCTACGCAATGCCGTTTGACGGGCATCGCCCTTGTTACGGCACAGCCATAGGCTGGTATTGGCGGTACCCCCTCCTGGGGATTGAACCACAGGTGGGCACCGCTACAGCGGTTCCCCCTACGTCTGAGGCACACAGGCCGTTTGATGGCCATAGGCCTTGTTACGGCACTGCCATAGGCTAGTGCTTTGTTACGGCACCTACGCAAGTATTGTAGAATATTTCCGGTGAATAGGAGGAACTGATGAAATTCACTTTCGCGCATAATAATTTTAACGTTCTGGATCTGGATAAAAGCCTGAAGTTCTATAAGGAGGCTCTGGGGCTTGCCGAGACCCGCCGGATAAAAGCACAGGACGGCAGCTTTACGCTGGTGTTCCTTGGAGACGGCGAGACGCCGCATAAATTGGAACTTACCTGGTTGAAAGGCCGCAAGGCAAAATATGGCCTGGGAGATAACGAGTTCCACCTGGCTTTTATAACCGATGATTTTAAGGCGGCGCATGCGCTGCATAAAAAGATGGGCTGTGTCTGTTATGTAAATGAGGGCATGGGTATTTATTTTATAGAGGATCCGGACGGCTACTGGATAGAAATTCTGCCGCATCGGAAAGATAAAGTATGAGGGATGAGGCGAAAGGCACGGAAAAACAGAAGTTTTTTGCGTCTTGGTCTTTATCCCTAAGGAGAAACTATGCTTAAGGTAACTGCTTTCAACGGTAGCGCCCGCAGGGACGGAAACACCGCCATCCTTTTAAACGCGGCATTGGCGGAACTTAAGGACGCGGGTTTTGAGACGGAACTGGTCCAACTGGCGGGCAAGCCTTTAAGGGGCTGCACGGCTTGCAATGGCTGTTTTAAGAACAAGGATAAAAAATGCGTTCTGCCTGACGACGGCTTGAACGGCTATATCGCCAAGATGGAAGACTCCGCCGGGATATTTATAGGTTCGCCGACGTATTTCGCGGATGTGAGCAGCGATACTAAGGCTCTGATAGAGCGGACGGGTTTTGTCAGCATGGCAAATGGCGGGCTTTTAAAACGTAAAGCCGGAGCCGCGGTGGTGGCGGTCAGGCGTGGCGGCGCGGTGCACGCTTTTGACACCATAAATCATTTTTTCACTATCAGTCAGATGATAATTCCAGGTTCTAATTACTGGAACGTAGGAGTAGGCCGCGCTATCGGAGAAGTGGAAAATGACAAAGAAGGCATGACGACCATGAAGGTGTTGGGCGGAAATATGGCCTGGCTGCTTTCAAAGATGCATGGTCTGCCGGATATTTGCTCTGATCTTAAGAAATGATTCTCCCGTGGTTTCTTTTCTTTTATTTCCCTTCGCTTTTGTAATTAGCGCTGAACAGTTTTTCAGTCGTTGTTAGTATTTGTTGTTTAATTCCGAATAAAGAGCGGCTATGGCTGAAAGATTCATTATACATGTCGATATGGATGCCTTCTTCGCCGCCGTGGAACAGCGCGATAATCCCGCCTTGCGCGGCAAGCCCGTTATCGTGGGCGCGGATCCTAAGAACGGCAAAGGGCGGGGCGTGGTGTCCACCTGCTCTTATGAAGCCCGCAAATTCGGAGTCAGGTCGGCTATGCCGATATCCGAGGCTTGGCGCAGGTGTCCCCAGGGCGTATTCGTGACGCCCGATTTCAGCGCATATTCGGCCGCCTCGGAGATAATACATAAGATTTTCTACGATTTTACCCCTGACATAGAGCCGATCAGTATAGATGAAGCATTCCTGGATATTACAAACAGCTATAAACTTTTTGGTTCGCCGCTGGAGGTCTGCCGGCTGATAAAGACGCGCATCAAGGCGGAGACAGGGCTGACGGCGTCGGTAGGACTGGCTCCAACCAAAATGGCGGCTAAGATCGCGTCCGACCTGAAAAAACCTGACGGCCTTGTCGAGGTGAGGGAAGGCGGGATACGGGAATTTTTATGCCCGTTGGACATCGGACGTATCTGGGGCCTGGGTCCCAGGACGGCCGATATCCTCAGGGAGCGGGGCATTCATACAATAGGCCGATTGGCGGAAACAAGCGCGGCCGAACTTCACAGGCTGTTAGGCAAGCACGGCCCTGAATTACGGGAACTGGCATTAGGCCATGATGAACGGGAAGTACTGGCGGAAGGCGAAGCTAAATCCGTGGGTAATGAATATACTTTTGAAACGGATACATCGGACGAGCGGGAGATCTCTGAAGCGCTCCTGGCCTTATGCGACAAAGTCTCGTCCCGTCTCCGGATGGAGGGGGTCAAGGGGCGCACGATAACGCTTAAAATACGTCTGGAGGGATTCCTGACCTTTACACGCGCCGCGAGCATGGGTTTTGCCACGAATTATACCGATGTCATACATGACCGGATCCTGAAGCTTTACGGGGAGTTCAATGTTTGCGCGGGCGCTGGTGCGCCTCAGGAGGGCAAACGCGGCGGAAGGAAAGTTCGTCTGCTGGGGGTAAAAGTTTCGGGTCTGATGCCGGCCGGAGTCAGTGAATCCCTTTTTGAAGAAGAAACGGATAAAAAACTTGAGGGGATGCACAAAGCGGTGGAAGCGATACGGGCAAAGTTCGGACGCGGGGCCATTTACAGGGCCGGTGGCAAAAAACAGGTCTGACTTGAAGTCGCGGCTGAAGCGTTTTTATCGGAAGAGCTGCGGGTAAACGGCGATTTTCGGGTCTTATGACGGCGGTAACCAGAGGGCTTGTAGATGAATGTTTATGCCGCCGGGGATGAAATATGAATCTTTTGCGAGGGGGTAGGAGCCTGTCCGACATAAGGAATTTTGGCTGCAATTGCCGTTTTTTGCGGGACCCTTTCCGGGATTTACCCACAGGTGGACACCGCATTGCGGTTTCCCCTACTGCGCCTTTGCGCCGCTCAACTTACAGTCTCCGTAGAGAATGCTCGTTTCGCGTCGCTTCGGCTCGGCCTCAAAACCGACAATTTCGCTTTAAAAAACTTATGTCGGACAGGCTCCTGGATTAACGGCTATTTTTGATAGAATTATATTATATGGTGTTTCATTGGGTCCGCGGTAAAACCGGCAGCGTGGAGGGTGGAGGATATTAAAGTATGAAAATGATAAAAAGGGTTTCACTTTTTTTAGCCGTCAATCTGCTTATACTGATTACGCTGTCCATAACGCTGAATATCCTGGGAGTGAGGCCTTATCTCAGTGCGCGCGGCATGGACTATCAGGCTTTGATGGTTTTCTGCCTTGTCTGGGGCATGGGGGGGGCTTTTATCTCTCTTGGCCTTTCCCGTATCATGGCCAAGTGGATGATGGGTGTTAAAGTTATCGATCCCGGCGTCGGCGAACCGGAACTGGCCCGGCTGGTCCAGACCGTTCACAGCCTGGCCCGGGCCGCAAATCTCCCCAGAATGCCGGAGGTTGGGTATTATCCCAGTCCCGAGATCAACGCTTTTGCGACCGGTCCGACAAAAAGCCGGGCGCTTGTGGCGGTTTCCACCGGCCTGTTGGAAGCTTTGGACAGGGAACAGCTGGAAGGCGTGTTGGCGCACGAGATAGCTCACATCGCCAACGGAGATATGGTCACCATGACCTTATTGCAGGGTATTATCAACGCTTTTGTGATGTTCCTGGCCCGTGTGATCTCTTTCTTTATCGCCAACCGCGGTCGCGACGATGAGAGTGCCGCTCCAAGCTTCCTGCTGACCATGGTTCTTGAAATCGCGCTCAGCGCGCTGGGTATGGTGGTGGTGGCGGCTTTTTCCCGCTTCAGGGAGTTCCGGGCGGATGCGGGAGGCGCCGGACTCGCCGGCCGGGAGAAGATGATCTCAGCCCTTGAGGCGCTTAAACGGAGTCTCCCTTATGTTGACCTTACCGGCAAGCAAGCTGTGGCCGCTCTTAAGATATCCGGCAGATCAGGAGGGGTGATGGCGCTGTTCGCCACCCATCCCGCGCTTGACGAGCGCATAGCCCGCCTCAGAGAGTCGCGTTAGGAGCCTGTCCGATATAAGCAATTTTGGCATGCAACCTCGTCTATATTAGACCATGGTTGCGCTTCTAAATGGAATCCGCCGGCGTTTTTTGCAGGGCCAAATGGCCTAGAAACGCCTGGGTCTTTTTCCTTAAGGGGATGGGGGCTCTTGGGCTCATGTGGGTATCGGTGCGATATGCGATACTATAGGTGTGTAAACACCGAGTATGCCGGGTTAAAATAATGGAGGTATGCATGAATAAGATTCTAATGACGCTAGTTATGATGGGAATGGCCGGCGGCGCGTATGCCGCTGACTTAAGCGATTTAGGAGTGACGGCTTCCGACTTGAAAGCTCTGTCCGAGAAAAGTGGAATCGTACCCCCGACTATTACCAAAGGCTATGTCGCGGGCAATGATCCGTCGGCGGGCGTGCCGGTAAAGCCTGTTGAGTGGGTGTCTATTCCCGGCGGGAAATTTACGATGGGAACGGACGCGGACGGATTTGTAGACGCGAAACCGATCCATGAGGTAGCCATCAAGACTTTTCAAATGTCCAAAACGCTGGTGACCGTGGAGCAATATGCCGAATGTGTAAGCAAGGGTAAATGCACGGAACCCGCCAAGGGCGATTATTGCAACTGGGGCGAGACGGGGCGGCAAAATCATCCGGTCAACTGCGTGAGTTGGGCTCAGGCGAATCAATATGCAGGATTCAAAGGCGGAAGGCTTGCCAGCGAGTCGGAATGGGAATATGCTGCCACCAGCGGCGGAAAGAATCAGAAGTACCCATGGGGCAATGCGGACGCCACCAGCGACCTGGCTGTGATGGATAACTACGGCACAATGCCGGTTTGCTCTAAGCCCGCCGGCGACACTGCGCAGGGATTGTGCGATATGGCCGGGAACGTCTGGCAGTGGGTGCAGGATAAATATCAGAACTCGTATAACGGCGCGCCCGCCGACGGCGGCGCGTTTGAAGCTGCGGGTTCCCTCCGGGTGATACGCGGCGGTTCCTTCTACAATGTTACCGCCAGAAATTTGCGGGCCGATTTCCGCAATCAAACCGGACCCGACTCCAGCAGCGACATCATCGGGTTCCGTATCGCGAAGTGAAGCCGCGGGCGTCAGGATGTTTTGATTCTTGAGGTCTTATAGATATATCTCCGGGCACGGCAGTAAACGGCCGTGCCCGGTTGCATTTAAAGCGGCTATTCCTGTTCTTCGGCTTCGGTTTGAAGGACAGTTATCATTATCTGTGCGCAGGCCGCGGCGTCCGAGAGCGCGTTGTGATGTTTAAGCGGAATGCTTAAATGGTGGCATACGTGGGAAAGTTTGGCGGGGGAGATCTTAAGGACTTTTCGGGCCAGTTTTACGGTGCATCGGAAGGGCTGTTTCGGGATGCTAACTCCTGCCTGGGTGCAGCAGGCGTGAAGCACGCCCTTGTCAAAGCTTGCGTTATGCGCGACGAAAAATTCCGCGCCTTTAAAAAATTCATCCATTTTGTTCCAGAGCTGTCCGAAGGTAGGGGCTTTTTTTACATCCGCCCAGGTCAGGCCGTGGATCTCGGTAAACACGAACGTCTGCCGCGGCGGCCTGATCAGGTGGTGTTCGCTGCGGACTATCTTGTTGTCCTCCACGCGTACCAGTCCCACGGAACAAGCTGAATCTCTGCCGTAATCGGCTGTTTCAAAATCTATGGCTACGAAAGCGGACATTATTGTTTTTCGTCCTCATCTCTCATAAGTTGCGATACGATGATTATGATAGCAAAAATAAAATCCGGAAGCCGGGACGGAGGCTGGACAGGCTTTGCGCACTGGCCCCGCCATAATCTGATCATCTGAAAGTTGACATGGATGGCTTAAGCTATCCGCGTAATGATACTATTGATATTAGGGAAACTTGTGGAGACAAAACAGGTCTAAATCTTATGTGCGTAAGATATTCGCAAACCTTTGAAACCGGTTCTCTTATAAAACGTTTCGGAGTGAAGCAGCCGAGCATGCCGGTGCGCCCCAGTTATAATATTTCGGCTGGACAGAGCGCTCCGGTGATAGCCGGCGGCGTTATCAAAATACTGAAGTGGGGCTTTATACCCGGCTGGGCCGGAAACGATATACATGAGGGGATCATAAACGTACGCGCGGAAGGCATAACCTCAAGGCCCGCTTTTAAGACGGCTTTTTATAAAAGCCGATGTGTAGTGCCCGCAGACGGGTTCTATGAATGGGCGCACACAGCGGGTGAGAAAGTGCCATACAGGTTCGAACTCCGGGATAAAGAACTTTTTGCCATGGCCGGCGTTTATGACGAAACGACCGGTACTTACGCCATAGTTACCTGCTTATCCAACGCTCTCATAAAGAGCGTTCAGCACCGGATGCCGGTGATACTGGACAAAGAGCGGGAAAAGCTCTGGCTGGATATGCGTTCCAGCAATACCGAAGAACTGTTGCCTATTCTGAGGGCTTACGATTCCGGGCTTATGCACGGCTACAAAGTTTCAGCTATGGTGAATTCCCCCGAAAACGATTCCCCCGATTGTCTGAAGCCCCCGCAGCCGTAGGTGTCAGGCTCCTCCCTGCGCGCTGGAAAAAGAAATCAAAAGGTTTAAATTATTTCAAGAACGAAGCCTGATTTTATAGAATTACACTATTGACCTGAAGAATATTTAATGAAAATAAAGACTCTGTTGGCTGCATCCCTTGTTTTTTTCAAGGCCGGGATACTTTCCGCCGCCGATTGCGCGCCGGCCCGGGTATTGTATGATAAAGGTGGTTTTGCGGAGGCCGAAAAGATTTTGTTGGCTATCCCCGGTACTCTGGACCTTCCATGTCTCAAGCTGCTTGCTGAAAGCCAGCTGGCCCAGGGCCGGCTAAAAGAGGCGGCCGTATCTTTTGGCAAGGTGTCGAAATCGGCCAACCAGGATAAAGACAGCCTGCGCAATCTGGCCAGACTGTACAGCTGGACCAACCGGTTCAGCGAATCAGTGGCCGCTTATGATGCGGTCATTTCGTTGGATCCGGCTGATTTCAGCTCGGCAGTGGAAAAAGCCAGGGTGCTGGGCTGGGATAAAAGATATATAGAAGCGTCTTTGGCTTACAAGACGGCTTTTGAAATCTCAAAACAGGCCTGGATAGAAGAGGAAAGGCTCGGTAAGGAGAACATGTGGAGCCGCAGGCCCGCCACCGGGCTCAGGCATCTGGAAAAAGCGGCGGAACTTAATGACGGAGATACCGAAGTTCTTTTCGATTTGGCGCAGTTCTATTCCGGAAGCGGTGAATATGAGCGCGCCCGGTCGTATTACGACCGTCTGCTGAAAACAGCGCCATATCATACGGCCGCTATCAGATCAGCGGGAAAGAACTCTGTTAATTTGGATAAGTTCAGACTTTTTACAGGAGCCGATCTCTGGGACGCGCACAGTTCCGAGAGAATGACCGATGTGCGGCGTCTTAACTATTTTGCCGCGCTCTCAAAACGTCTGGACCGGCGGTTCATGCTCACCGGCACGGGATCCGCCGGACGCTATTCTTTTAAAGGAGCCCCCTCGCTGGATGAGCGGGGGGGAGGGCTGGCGCTCGATTATAGCGGCGGTTTTGAATGCGGCGCCGGGGTGTCTTATGCGAAGAAAGCTTATGTTCAGAACGTAAGCTCTCGTGAGAGTTATAGCGTTTACGGGTGGAAAAAAGCGCTGGAGAATTTGAGTATCTCGGCCGCGGCCGGGAAAGAGAATCTGCTGAACAACTATGCCAATGTAAAAGAATCCAGGGATAATTCATACCGGAACCTGCGCGCCGATTGGGATGCGAACAGGTTTATGCTGGCTGGAGCGGATTGGCGCGGCGGTAAGATCAACGATGGAAATAAATTCGAGATGTACGGCGCCGACGCGCGCCTGATGTATTATGAGGAACCCGCGGCTTTTTATTCGATACTGCGATACGAAAAGCGGCGGTATAACCGCCATTCCGGTTATTATTTCGCCCCCAAAGATTATAATACTTATTCGTTTACCCAGGTCTTTAAAAAAAATATAGGCGAAGAAGGCCTGTATTACGGGGCCGCAGATACGTATTACGAATTTAAATGCGCCATCGCTTATGATGAAAGCGCCTACCTGTCGTTCCATCCCTCGCTGGTTTTATACAAGGACTTTTCAACCTGCCTGAACCTCAAAGCCGGCTGGTCCTTGACCGCCTCGCATTATTATCGGGATAATTATTATTTCCTGCATGCCGGTTGGATGTTTTGACGTTCGCAAAAATAGCCGGCCGCGCGTAATTAACACCCCGCTTGGCAAACTGCCGGATGTGAAAAAAGGGCGCCCGTCTTGAACGGACGCCCTTTTCGTTAGTGCCCGAAAGGTTACTCCAACGACGCGCTGGTTATGTAATCCAGTTTGGGGAAGTCTTTCTTGAAGTATGCGTTGCCCTGCATCTGGGCGCGGCCCTGTTCCGGGCCCATGCCGGACGGAGCGCCTTCTCCGTAGCCGGAATAAATGCTCTCCACTACTTCCATCCCTTTTGTTACTTTGCCGAATGGCGCGAAGTTCATGGAATCCAAGCGGGAGTTATCTCCGTAGTTGATGAACAACTGTGTGGTCCGGGTGTCGGGTCCGGCCATTGCGTAGGTTATATAGCCTTTGAGATTGGACTGGGCCGGAACATCATCCGCTATGCCGGCTTCCCTCCATTTGGCGCTGACCGCGGGGTCGCCGTGGATGCCGAACTGGACCATAAAGCCGGATATTACGCGAAAGAAGGCCAGATCGGTGAAATATCCGATCTTGACCAGATTGTAGAACCGGTCGGCGCCCAGCGGGGCCCAGGCACGGGTGACATCTACGGTGAAATCTCCTTTGGTGGTTTTGAAGTTCACTTTGAATGTTTCCGGAGATTTTTCATTAGCTTTTGAGGGGTTTAAAAGTGCCTGCATATCTTTTTTTGTCTCCTTAACGCCGCTGCCTCCGGCAGACTGTTGCGTAGTCGGAGTTGCGGCGGTTATTTCTTCGGTCGGAGCCGTTTCCTGCTTATTGTTTGAGCAGGCCACGGCGGTCAATATAACTGAAAAGGCTATAAGTCTGAGGATAGTTACGATCTTCATAAGTATAAATTCTGCCTTTTTTGGTGATAGTTTTCAATACTAAGAATTAAACGTCCGTTAAATCCCCTGGAAGGAGAGCCGCGGATTAAAGTAGTATAATAGCTAAAATATCAGGAGATCGGGGATGATCATGGCTGTGAAAATAACCGCAAAATATTGGGGGGATCAGCAGGTGGAACTTGAGGCGGTTTGATTTTTTGGTCCATACGGGAGAAGTTATATAATATCTCCGGTCGCAGAGCGTGTGAATGTCAGGAGGGGAAAGTAAGAAAAATGAAAATCACAGTGTTGTGCGGCGTCGCTTTCGCGCTAATGGTCGGAACAGTTCGGGCCGTTGAAAAGAAGGCTCCGGCCAAAAGCGAGCCCACGACCCTGGAGAATCTTCAGGCCGCCTATAACGGAGAATGGAACGCTAAAATCAAATATGAGATGTTCGCCGCCAGGGCCGAAATGGAAGGTTATCTGGGCGTCTCCGGTTTATTCCGCGCCGTTGCTGTGTCCGAGGGGATACATGCGGCTAAGCACTCCAAAGCTATAGAAGCCCTGGGCGCTGTTGCTAAAGTCGACTTGGAAACGCCGGTTGTCGGATCCACTAAGGAAAACCTTAAAGAGGCGATCAACGGTGAAAATCACGAAAGCAAGAAAATGTATCCCGCTTTCCTTAAAAAAGCCAAGGCCGATAAGAACCGGCAGGCTATGTATGGTTTCAAGGGCGCCATGGCCGCGGAAAAAGAGCATTCAAGACTTTATTCACAGGCCCTTTCAAACCTTGAGGCCTGGAAGGCTAATCGTAAATTCCTGGTCTGTCAGACCTGCGGCTATACTACGGCCGACCTTAAACTTAAGCTCTGCCCTGTGTGTTCTCAGCCTCGTTCGCAATTCACCGAGATAGAGTGATTTGTCGAGGCTGTCCGCGTCCCGGTTCGATCCTGGACGCGGGGATTAATTCCTATGAAAAAGATTTTCCTGGCGCTGTTTCCCATAGGTGTAGGCGCGGCTATGGTCTTTTGGTATTTTGACTGTGTGAACGCGCCCATGGGAAGTCTTTTCAGCGACGCTTCCGGTCTGCTCCTGGCTCTAGGGCGCCTGGCCGGCCTGCTCGCCGCGGCCGGGATATTAGCGCAGCTGCTGCTGGTTTCCCGCGCCAAATGGCTTGAACCCCTTTTTGGCCTGGACCATCTGACCAGGGCTCATCATCTCTCCGGGCTTGTGATCCCTTTAGCGCTTGTGCTGCACCCCATCCTTATCACCATGTATCATGCCGGCCAGGGAGGCGTGTCTTTCATGACTCAGTTCAGAGCGATCCTGGGCTGGGAGGATACGTTGGCCGCCGGAGCCGGCGTCCTTCTGATTATCGGTCCGGTCATAATGTCGCTCCCTTTCGCGCGCCGCTTTAGTTATGAAATCTGGCATTCTTCCCACCTGTTTCTTTATGCCGGCTTCGGTCTGGCCGTGGGGCATCAATTGGAGCTGGGCGGAGATATTAACGGCAATCCGTATTTTGCCGGGACATGGTATGCGCTTTATGTCTTCGTGCTGGCGAATTTGCTCTGGGGCCGGGTTTTGAAACCGCTCTGGCTTTACCGCCGCCATAGATTTACGGTTGAGAAGATCATGCCTGAGACCACCGAGGTGGAGTCTATCTGGGTAACCGGCCGCGGCCTGGCCGCCCTGCCGGCTGAATCCGGGCAGTTCGCCCTGCTGCGCTTCTGGGGTCCCGGGTTCAGGACTCAGGCGCACCCTTTCTCCATTTCCAGAATGCCCGACGGGAAATATTTGCGCTTCAGCATAAAGAAGCTGGGTGATTTTACCGCCGCTGTGCATCATTCACTAAGGCCCGGCGCGCCGGTTATTATAGACGGACCGCATGGCGTATTTACGGAAAAAAAGTGCCTCGGGGACAAAGCTCTGCTTATAGCCGGAGGCATAGGAATAACGCCTTTGAGTTCATTGGCGGAACGGTTTCAGTCTTTGGGAAAAAATTGCGTTCTGCTATACGCCAATCGTTCGCAGAAAGACATCGTTTTCAGGAGGGAACTGCGGGAGCTGGAGCAAAAAGGCGGCTTTAGCGTGCACCATGTGCTCAGCTCCGAACCGGGGTGGCCTGGTGAAAAAGGTTATTTGGATGCGGAGCGCATAAAACGTCTGGTCCCGGATTTTGCCGAGCGGGATGCCTTTCTGTGCGGCCCGCCGCCAATGCTCGCCGCCGTCAAGGCTTCTCTTATCTCTTTAGGTTTGTCCAAAACCAGGATACATTTTGAGATTTTCTCGTTATAGTCCAAATAATAGCGCGGTTGTAATAGTGTTTAGCGGCTTTTGAGTTCGAAGCCGCGTTCGTTGGCGAGCCGCTTTATTTCTACGGCGAAAGCCGTATTTTCTTTCAGCATCTGATCGAAGGTGTCCGTCAGTAGAACAAACAGCTTCGTGTCCTCTTCGCAGGTCACGGTCGCGTTCCTGGCCGCGCGGTTAATAAGAGCCATCTCGCCGAAACAGTCTCCCGGAGAAAGGTGCGCCAAAGTTTTTGAAAAAACAAAACCCTCCCGTACGCTTACCTTAAGTTTGCCCTGGCTTACGACGTAAAAAGAGTCCCCTTCACCGCCCTGCCGGCATACTTTTTCGCCTTTAGCGTATTGGTAAAGGTTTATCCGCTCCAGGATCATTTCCAGGAGCCCCATATTTATGTTGGCGAAAAATTTTATCTTTCTCACCATTTTGCCGAATTCCACTACGTCGGTGTTTGTCAAGGGTAGTTTATTCATTCTTAGTCTCCATTGTTTTTTGCTTAGCGCGCCTCCGGCGTTGGAGCGGCCGCTTATCCTGCCTGTTTTACTTCGTGGTCCGAGGCCGGCAGGCTGAAATAAAACGTGGTTTCTTTGTCCGGCATGCTTTCCGCCCAAACCCTGCCGCCGTGTTTTGAAATAACGCTTTTGACATTGGCCAGGCCTATCCCAGTGCCTTCAAACTCCTGATCGGTGTGCAGACGCTGAAAAACGCCGAAAAGCCTGTCATAAAGTTTCATGTTAAAACCAGTTCCGTTGTCCCGCACACCTATGATCGTTTCATCCCCGGTGGAGTGGGAGAAAATCTCTATTCTCGCCGGATTTTTGCCGCGGGAATATTTAACCGCGTTGTCCAGCAGGTTTATGAAGACCTGCTTAAGCATAAAACGGTCGCCGTTAAGTTGCGGGATCTCTCCTATTCGCCATTCTATTTCCCTGTCGCGATGTTCCCCTTTGATGTCTGCCGCCGCTTCTTCCGCCAGTTCCCTGCCGGAAAAAATATGTACTTTCAGCCTGGTGCGCGCCAGTTTGGAAAACGCCAGCAGGCTGGTGATGAGTTCGTCCATTTTAACCGCGGAAGCGGAAATGACTTCGAGATAGTGCCGAGTCTCTCCTTTAAGTTGGTCCCCGGCTTCTTTGTCCAGGAGTTTGGCGAAGGCTGTTATGTGCCGGAGCGGGGTACGCAGGTCATGTGATACGGAATAGGTGAAAGTTTCAAGCTCTTTGTTTGCGGTCTCCATTTTGCTTACGGTAAGTTTCAGGTCTTCGTTAAGTTCGGTTATCTTCTCTTCCGCCAGTTTGCGCTCGGTGATGTCTTCGGAGATGCCCAACAGATATTTTGTGGTCTTGTCAGGCCCTTTGATGCTTATCTTCTTGGTATGAAGTATCCTTTGGCCTTTTTTGGCGGTCAGGATGGGTTCTTCCGGAATATCATAGATCCCGTCCTTCTCAAGTACCTCGCGGTCCTTGGCGGTAAACCATTTCGCCTGTTCAGGGGGAAAGAAATCGAAATCGTTTTTACCGAGCAGGTCTTTGCGGCTTCGTCCCACAAGTTCCTCTCCGGCATGGTTGAAGATGATGAACCGAAGGTCTGCCGCCTCTTTGACGAAGATCATGAACGGCGCGTTTTCCACCACCGATTCTATCAAAGTCCGGGATTCCTGAAGCTCCTGCTCGGTTCGCTTGCGTTCGGTGAGGTCCGTCATAATAGACCCCATAGAACTGGGCCGGCCGTTTTTATCCTTGATCGCTACGATCGTCTGATCTACCGGTAGGATAGACCCATCGGGCCGCAATAGCCTGTTTTCTCCGGACCAGGAGCCGTTTTTTAGGGCGGCGGGGATGCATACCTCCATCACATATTTAAAATCTTCCGGCGTGTGGGCGTCGGAGATACGCGTGATCCCGATGACCTCCGCCGGGGTGTTATAGCCCAACATCCTGGCTCCGGCGGGGTTTATGTAGGTATGAAGGCCGTTCATATCTACCAGGCTTACCTGGGCGGGGTAGGCTTCGAGGATGGAAAGTTGTTCATGCAGCGCCGCTTCCGTTTTTTGTGCTCCGCTATTTTCATTTGAAGCTCCAAAGTGCGCTCCTGGACGCGCTGTTCAAGCTTCAGGTTCAGTCCGCGTATTTCCTCTTCAGCCTTCTTGCGTTCCGTCCTGTCTATCAGCGTGCCTATTATGGCGGGTTTGCCGCCATAATCCGTTGTGGCGCCGTAAACTTCCACAAAAATAACTTCTCCGTTCTTTTTTATTCCCTTGAACTCATAATTTTCCGATTTTATTTCTCCCGCGAGGCGTTTCCTCAGATTCTCGCTGACCAGCGGCCAATCTTCCGGCGAAACCAGGTCCTGGGGGCCTTTCTTATCCGTTAATTCTCCGGAGCCATAACCGAAGATCTCTCCCAGCCTGGGGTTGGAATATTTAAACAGCCGATTCTGTATAAGATAGGCGCCGACCATGGAATTTTCGGTCAGGGTCCTGAATTTGTTTTCAGATTCCAGGAGAAGTTTTTCCACAAGTCTGCGTTGGGTAATGTCGCGTATGATGGCCATTACCGCCGGTTTTCCATGGTAATCTATGGACCGGGCGTTTACCTCAACCGGGAAAATCCCGCCGCCGCGCTTTATGTGGTTGGATTCAAATATGAGGGAACCTTTTTTCAGCACTTCTTTTATTCTTTCCGGCATCTTTGCGGAGGCATTCGGACGGGCTATGTCCGTGATCCGCATTTTTTGGAATTCTTCCAGGGAGTAGCCCATTATTCCGGAGGCGGTCCGGTTGGCCTGCAGTATTTTGCCTTTTAGGTCGTGGATGTAGATGGCGTCCGGGGAATGTTCGAAAATGGTGTGGCAAACTTTCAAACTGATTTTACGCGAAGGCTGTTTTTTACCGGAACGTTTAGGCTTTTCTGCCGCCATAGGATGCCCCCAGCTTATTTGACGAGGTTATTATAGCAAACCCGGCAGTAATCGGGACGTGATACGCATCGGAGACGGCGTATGGTCGGATTATCGTCCGGAATGTGCTGCGCTGTGACTCCCGGCGAAATATAGGATTTAATAATCCGGCACGGCACAACGGAGTGAGGCCGCCTGATGGCGGTGCTATAATTTTCTGATCGCCAGGGAGATCCTGCGGATGGATTCGGATTTGCCGAGCAGTTCGGCGATTTCAACCGCGCCGCCCGGGGTGACCGTAAGACCGGAGATGGCGACTCTTAGCGGCCACATAATCGCGCCGATCTTGACGCCTTTGGCTTCCGCATAGGAATTAACGGCGCCATAGATCCCGTCATAGTTCCATGAGGCGATACCTGACAGAAGCGATTCCAGATCCTTTAATACGGCAAGACTCCCTTCAAGAGTGGTCTTGTTCTTCTTATTTACGAAAAGTTCTTTAGAATAATTTTCATCAAGTTCCATCAGGAAGGACACCATCTGCGGAATGTCCGACATTTTTTCGACCCGGCCCTGGATAAGGCCGGTGATCTGTTTGACGTCAAATTTGTTCACTATCGCGTCAGGATAGAACTTCAGGAACAATTCGTGTATCTCTTCAGGCTTCCTGGCTTTTATGTGCCGGCTGTTGAGCCACAAAAGTTTCTTTTCATCAAAAATAGAGGGGGCCTTGCCGATCCTTGCGATGTCGAATTTTTCAATGAGGCCTTCCTTTGAAAAAAACTCCTCTTCGGTTCCGGGATTCCACCCCAGAAGCGCGATGTAATTTAAAATCGCTTCGGGCAGATACCCTTTTTCCAGGAAACTGGAAAGGGCCACGCTCCCTTCGCGCTTCGATAGTTTGCGGCCGCTCTCGTTTAAAATATGCGGCAGATGAATATGTTCGGGAATTTCCCATCCAAAAGCGCGATAAAGAAGAATATACTTCGGAGTGGAGGAAATATACTCGCACCCCCTCATAACATGGGTTATCCCCATAAGATGATCATCCACCACGTTTGCGAAATTATAAGTGGGGTACCCGTCGCTCTTGAGCAGAATCTGGTCGTCCAGCTGTTTGTGATCAACGGTTATCTCGCCATAGACGAAATCATTGAAGATCGTCCGCCCTTCCTTGTCGATTTTCTGCCTTATGACGTATGGAAGGCCCTTGGCGAGCTTCTCCTGTGTTTCAGCCGCGGATAACTTCCGGCATCTTCCATCATAGCCGAGAATGGGATCGGCCGGATCATCAGTCGGCTGCTTTTCGCTGTTCCCATCCTTATTGCAAAAACACCTGTATGCGGAACCCTCGTTCAGCAGCTTTTCAGCATGTTCCCTGTAAATCGGGCGCCGCTCACTCTGCACATAAGGCCCGACAGGACCCCCTTTGTCAGGTCCCTCGTCATACTCCAGGCCTGTAACGGCAAGACTGTCATAAATAACCCTGATACTGTCCTCCACAAGCCTTGTCTGGTCGGTATCCTCTATTCTTAAAATAAACTTCCCCTTGTTTTTTCTCGCATGCAGATATGCATACAGGGCGGTCCTTAAATTGCCGATATGCATGTATCCGGTCGGACTCGGCGCAAATCTTGTTCTTACTCCCGTCATATTTAGGATCCTTTTAATAGTGTTCCTGTGGTAGTTTTTGGCGTGGCTCAAAAACACGCCCCGGCCCCATGCTACGGCTTTTTTTCCATCTTCGCCCAGCTGTCCCTTAGCGTGACCGTGCGGTTGAATACCGGCGTCCCGGGCCTGGAATCCTTCGGGTCGGCGAAGAAATAACCTAAACGTTCGAACTGGAAGCGTGAGCCGGCGGCGGCGTTCTTAAGGCCGGGCTCCAGGCTGGCGTCAAAAATTTCCAGCGAGGATGGATTTATATTTTCCTTGTAGTCGCGCCCTTCTTCCACGTCTTCGGGGTCGCGTTTGGTGAAAAGCGCGTCGTAGAGATGCACCCTCGCCGAAAAAGCGTGCCGGGCCGAGACCCAGTGTATCGTTCCTTTTATCTTGCGGCCGTCCTGCGTCGTGCCGCCGCGGGTGGCGGGGTCGTAAGAGCAATGTACCTCGGTTATATTCCCGGCAGCGTCATGCACCGCCTTCTCGCACTTGATTATGTAGGCGTAGCGCAGGCGCACTTCCTGCCCGGGCGTCATGCGGAAGAACTTTTTCGGCGGAACTTCCATGAAATCGTCCCGCTCAATATAGAGTTCCCGGCAGAACGGCACCTTGCGTGTGCCGGTTGACGGATCTTCCGGATTGTTCACGGCTTCCATCTCCTCCGTCTTGTCCTCCGGGTAATTGGTCAGCACCACTTTCAGCGGCCGCAGCACGGCCATCGCGCGCGGCGCGGTTTTATTGAGTTCGTTGCGGACGGCGTTCTCCAGCACCCAGATGTCTATGATGCTGTTGAATTTGGAGACGCCTATCTCTTCGCAGAAAGCGTGGATGGATGCGGCGGTGTAGCCGCGGCGGCGTATGCCGGAGATGGTTGGCATGCGTGGGTCGTCCCAGCCGTCCACGTGGGAGTTCTTGACCAGCTCCAGCAGTTTGCGCTTGCTGAGCACGGTGTTGCCGAGGTTCAACCGGGCGAACTCTATCTGGCGGGGGTGGTATATCCCAAGCTGGTCCAGGAACCAGTCATAGAGGGGTCGGTGATCCTCGAACTCAAGCGTGCAGATGGAGTGGGTTATGCCCTCGGTGGAATCCTCAAGCCCGTGCGCCCAGTCGTACATCGGATAGACGAACCATTTATCGCCCTGGCGGTGATGCGAAGCGTGCAGGATCCTGTACATCACCGGGTCGCGCATGTTCAGGTTGGGGTGGGCCATGTCTATTTTGGCGCGCAGCGTGCGGGAGCCGTCGGGGAATTCGCCTTTGGTCATGCGCGCGAACAGATCCAGGTTTTCCTCCACCGTGCGGTTACGGGTCGGGCTGTCCTTGCCGGACTCGGCCGGGGCGCCGCGATAGCTGCGCACTTCCTCCGGCGAGAGATCGCAGACATAGGCTTTGCCTTTTTTAATAAGCTCTACGGCCCAGGCATGCATAGCCGCGAAATAGTCGGAGGCGTAGAACAGCCGGTCCTCGAAATCTCCGCCCAGCCATTTTACGTCCTCTATGATGGAATCCACGTATTCCTGTTCCTCTTTGGAGGGGTTGGTGTCGTCGAAGCGAAGATTGAACTTGCCCTTATAGTCCCTGGCTATGCCGGAATTGAGGCAGATGGATTTGGCGTGTCCGATATGGAGATAGCCGTTCGGTTCGGGCGGGAAGCGGGTATGGACGCGGCCGTTGTTCTTGCCGGCCGCCAGGTCCGCGTCTATTATCTCCCTTATAAAATTGGACTTAAGCTGCTGTTCTTCGGTTTTGTTTTCCATGGTGAAATTATAACAATTTAACGGATACCAGGGGTTGCGGCTCGCCGGAATAATGGAGTGCGAAACCGAAATGTAAGCGGAACAACCACCGAACCGTGGTGGTTGAATTGCTTAATAAGCGGCGGGTTGGCTGCTCACATCTTTTGGGGATAAATAGTAAAATGATATAAGGGACGTGTTTTTTTAATATCATTATCTGCAACAATCTTGAAGCGCTATAACGCGGCCGTGGGACAGGTAATCCTTTCCGCGGATGAGCGGATCAGGATTTTTGAACTGGTTGCTCAGTTAGGCGGGGTTCCGGCGGGTAGGAATATGCCGGTATTTTAAAAGCTCGTGGAATTAAGAGGCTAAATGACCGGTAACGGCGATATTTTAGTGGTCGAGGATGCGCGCGACATCCTTACGATGCTTACTGTAATGCTGACGGCTGAAGGTTACGTAGTGCGTCCGGCTGAAACCGGGGAATCGGCTCTTGAGGCGGTCGCGGCGAAAGTTCCAGAGCTTATTCTTCTGGATGTCCGTATGCCCGGGATTAACGGGTTTGAGGTTCTTAGCCGCCTCAAGGCAAAATCCGAAAGTAGTACGGTCCCTGTAATCTTTTTAAGCGCTATCTCGGGAACCGCCGAACGTGTTGAAGGGTTAAAACTCGGAGCTGTGGATTTTATTTCAAAGCCGTTCGAGCGTGCGGAATTACTGGCGAAAGTGCGAACCCATATAGGCCGTTATAAATTGCGGATCTCACTTGAACGGCGCGCACTGCAACTATCGCAGGAGCGGGATTGGCTTGCCGCCAGTGAATTGAAATACCGCACGCTTATGGAAGCTTCTTTCGACCTGATATATCTGATAGACAGGGATGAGACCGTTCAGTATGCGAACCAGGCCGCGCTTAAGCATCTGCGCAGAAAGGCGTCAGAGGTTATAGGCCGCCCGCATGCTTCGCTTTTTCCGCCTCAGGTTTCGATACAGCAAAAACAAAGTCTGGACCTGGTCTTCTCTAATGGTTTACCGCAGTTCATTGAACTGAGGACGGATTTTGGCGAGGTGGTCAATTATCAGGAGACACATCTTGTGCCTATTAAAACTCCCGCCGGCGCCGTAAAGTCTATTTTATTTATCTCGCGCGACATCACCGGGCGTAAGCGGGCGGAAGAGGCCACAAAAAAAGAGCAGACCCTGACTAATGCCGTTATCGACAGTATTCCCGGTACTTTCTACATGCTCGATGACAATGGCCGCTATGTGCGGTGGAATGCCTATCATCGCGATAAAATAGTCGGCAAACCGGAAGATCATATCGCCGGCATCTCCGTAATAGATGCCGTACATCCGGACGACCGGGTGCTCATCCAATCAAAAATAAAGAATGTGCTGAAAAACGGCGCGGACGAGATCGTGGAAGTGCGGCTTCTTCTGCGCGGCGGGCCGGCGTTCAGATGGTTCCTTCTGACGGGGCGGCAAATGGTCATTGACGGCCGCCCATACCTGGTGGGGATCGGTGTCGACATCACCGCGCGCAAAAAGTTGCAGGAAAGATTCGTTCATTCTCAGAAAATGGACTCAGTGGGCCGGTTGGCCGGCGGGGTGGTGCACGACTTTAATAATATCCTGCTCGCCATACAAGGCTACGCCGAGTTCCTTCAGAAAAGCCTGCCTACGCGGGACCCCAAACAGGCGGATGTCGGGGGGATATTGACCGCGGTTAACCGCGCCGCGGCGCTTACGCGCCACCTCTCCGCCTTCAGCCGGAGCCAGGTCCTGTCACCACGTATTATGGACCTCAATGCGATATTGGTTGAGACAAACATAATGCTTAGACGCCTTATCGGCGAAGACATACGGTTAACTATCAACCCATCCCCCGTCCCATGCGCGGTCAAGGTCGATTCCGGCCAGATCGAGCAGGTAATAATGAATTTGGCGGTAAACGCGCGTGACGCTATGCCTACAGGGGGAACGCTTACCATGGAAATAGGGCTTATTTCCCCCGACCGGGCGTTTTTTGACGCGCATCCCAGTCTGCCGCGCGGCCCGCTTGCCTGTATGACGGTGGGCGATACGGGCCACGGTATGACCGCGGATGTCAGGAGCCGTATCTTTGAGCCGTTCTTTACCACTAAAGAAAAGGGAAAAGGCGTCGGCCTGGGGCTTTCCACGGCTTACGGGATAATTAAGCAAAGCGGCGGCGAGATAGATGTGGAGAGCGCGCCGGGGGCCGGGGCTGTATTCCGCATATATCTTCCATGCGCGGAAGGCGCTATTATGGCCGATGATACGGTGGAAAGTACGGAGCAGTCGCTGGGCGGGCGCGAAACGATCCTGGTAGTTGACGATGATGAACTGGCCCTGAGCCTTACCGCGCGCTTTCTCAGTGAGTGCGGGTACACAGTCCTGACGGCTGCCGGCGGACAGGATGCGTTAAAGCTTTTAGAGGGACGAGACAGGGTTGTGGACCTGCTGCTGACGGACGTGGTTATGCCGGAGATGAACGGCCACGAACTGGCTAAGGAGGCTTCGCGCAGGAAGCTGGCGGCGCGGACGCTGTTTATGTCCGGCTATACGGATGAAATAATAACCCGCCACAGCGTGCTGGAACCGGGGCTTGCGCTTATTAATAAACCGTTCAGCCACGATGAATTGAAAAAGAAGCTTCGCGAGGTCCTGGACGGCCCCGCTTATAAGTCAAAGGCTTAGACTGCCGATAAGGTGCGAGCGATGAAAAAGATATTATTGGTTGACGACGATCATGCGGCGCTGGATTTAATGCGGCGGTATCTTGAAAATCTCGGCTTTTCCGTTATTTTTACCGACAATGGTTCCGAAGCGTTGTTCCTGGTGCGCGACTCAAAACCGGATCTGATAGTCGCGGATGTTGTACTGCCCGGTCTTGACGGCTTAGGCTTGTGCAAGGCCATAAAATGCCGGGCCGAAACCGCCGCTGTCCCGATAATAATAATTTCTGGCAGAAAGATCGGAGACGATGATATTGTAGCTGGCTACGAGAAAGGCGCCGACGACTACCTTACCAAACCTTTCTCATTCTCCGTATTGGCGGCCAAGATCAATGTAGTGCTGAAACGTTACGAAACCTTTCACGCGGGGAACGAAAAAATCGCAAAGTTGGGCATGGTGATAAACCCTTCCGACAGGACGGTCACTATCGGGGGCGGAATTGTCGGCCTTACGCGTAAAGAATTCGATCTGCTTACGGCGCTTATAACCGGCGAGGGGCATCTTTTGAGCGTAATATATCTGCTTGAAACGGTGTGGGGCTACAATCCCGCCGACTATAACGACCCTCACACCGTGAGGGTCCATGTTTCTTCCCTGCGGAAGAAATTGGGGCCGGAGATAGGCGGCCACATAATCAGCGTTCTAGGCCACGGATATAAATTCGAATAGCTCTGCCGCTGCGCGGCCCAGCAACCGCGCGGATATCCGGAGGAAACCTCCGCCCCGCCATGTCCAGTACCTCATCTATACCGAACGGTTTTATCAGAGAACCGCCGGTCTCCGCTCCCGGCACTGCCGGGTTGGCTGAATTTGAGAACTTGCCGTTAATACTAAATGGCCGGAAGGCGTAGTTGTGAAGCGGCCGACTTCCCGATCGGATCTTCGGCGACATTCCCAAGCATGACCGTTTCCGGCTCGGCGGCAACTGAGGCCGGAGGAGCCGGGGATCCCTGCGGGAATGGGTGGGTGCCGTCGCCGGGATGATTGGAGGCATGCCGCTGCTCTATTATCGTCCACGGTCCCCCGCTTATATCCGCGACTATGTCCCTCCAATCGGTTTCAGGCGGAAATTGCTTCCGGATTATCCCATTTATGAATCCTATTCCCGCGGTATGGTCCCTGAAAAATGTGACAGCGTGGAGGCTTCCGGTTTCATTTTTAAGGATAATTATCCAGGCATCCATCCCCACGCAGGAATTAATCGTCTCCTGTGCCACCACCGCCATACACTTGCAATCTCCGATGCCGCGGGCCATGCATGTTTCCGCCGATTCCCATCCCTTGGTGTGTTCGTAGGAAATACGCTGTCCTATCCAGTGGCTTATGCGGTCCGGTTGGCATTTCGTGTATGAAGCCAGCTCCACGGGCGTTGCCATGGGCAGCGTCCCGGTAAGCCCTAAAAAGAATGTAATGATCGCGCTGAACATATCGAAGATTCTCCATAATATGGATAGTATAGTGGGAAATATGAAAATCGGGTGCAAATCCCTGCTAAATCCGGGTAAAATCTTTATCCGTCGGCTTCCAATAAAACAACCACCGCACCGAGGTGGTCATTTTTGCTGATAAGTGGGTGACGGCACAGCTGAAGCAAGACCGAATTTGAACTATTTTCCCGCCAAATCGGAAGAAAAAACCTTATTTTTGCCCGGGTTTGCCTTTTCCTGGAGGCTAAACTGGCCCCGGAGCATGAACGGAGAGCGTGTACAAGCATTCAGAATGGGAAAAGCACTATAATCTTGAAAGGGCGCTAAATGGGCAAACACCCGGTGAGCGACTAAAGGAAAAATCATCAACAGAACCCGAGAAAACCATTATTGCGAAGAGAACCGTATTATACAAATGACAATACCCGCTGATTCCGCCAGAATTAACGACTGGCATAAAAGAAGCATAGAAGAAGTTTTAAAAGAACTGGGCTCCGGTCAGGCCGGACTCAACACTGCCGAGACCGCGCTCCGCGCGGAGAAATACGGCAGGAACTCCCTTAAAGAAAAACCAAAACGCACCGCACTGGCCATGTTTTTTGACCAGTTTAAAAACTTCATGATAGCGGTACTTATAGCGGCGGCCGTGATTTCGGGAGCCATAGGGGAACTGCTGGACGCCGCCGTGATAGCGGCTATAGTTATTCTTAACGCCGTACTAGGCTTTGTGCAGGAGTATCGCGCCCAGAAAGCCATGGAGGCCCTTAAGAAAATGGCGGCTCCCGGCGCCTCTGTAATAAGGGACGGGAAACCCGCGTCAATACCCGCCGATGCGCTGGTGCCGGGAGATATCGTGTTGCTGGAGGCTGGCAGCGTAGTGCCGGCAGACCTGCGCCTTATAGAGGCGGCTTCGCTTAAAACCGAGGAAGCCGTGCTTACCGGGGAATCTCTTTCTGTAGAGAAACACGCCAACCCGATTGCGGAGGATAACCCGGCGCTGGGTGACAGGCGGAACATTGCCTACAGCGGCACGGCCGTTTCTTACGGCAGGGGAAAAGGCGTGGTCACAGCCACCGGCATGGATACAGAACTGGGTAAAATAGCCGGCATGCTGCAGGACGAGGAAGAGATGCAGACCCCGCTGCAGAAGCGGCTGACGGTCTTCGGAAGGAAACTGGTCTGGGCGGTGTTGGCCATCTGCGCGGTGGTGTTCGGCTTTGGCCTGCTGCGCGGTGAAGCCCCCGCACTTATGTTTTTAACGGCGGTGTCGCTGGCGGTGGCAGCCATACCCGAAGCGCTGCCCGCAGTGATGAGCATAGCCCTGGCAATGGGCGCGGGTAAGATGGTTAAGCAGAACGCGCTGATACGCAAACTTCTGGCCGTTGAGACTCTGGGCTCTATAACCTATATTTGTACCGACAAGACCGGCACACTTACGCAGAACAAGATGACAGTGGAAGAAATTTACTTTGACGGGGCACTGTTAAAGGCTGGTGAGGCTCCGCCTCAGCCAGGTCTTTACGCGCGGTTGCTTACAGGTTTTGCGCTTAATAACGACTCCCTCCTTAAAGACGGCAACTGGGCCGGGGATCCTACGGAAACCGCCCTTTGCGCGCTGGCGTCGGCAGGCGGTTTCGAAAAGCAAAAACTGGACGCAAAGCACCCGCGCGCGGCTGAACTGCCTTTTGATTCGGCGCGCAAGCGCATGACAACCTTTCACACCGGTCAACTGGCCGGCTGGGAAGGCGGGGTCTTTTTCTCGGTCACCAAAGGCGCGGTGGAAGGGCTGCTGGATAAGTCCGCGAATATAATGTACTCCTCCGGGATCGGCCCGGAGGGCAAGGATAAAATACGCGCCGCGGCCGAGGAGATGGCCGCCAGGGGCCTGCGCGTGCTGGGCCTGGCCGCCCGGCAGTGGGACGCCCTCCCCGGGATGCCAACTCCGGCTGAGGCAGAGAAAGATCTGGTCTTTATAGGGCTTGCGGGCATAGCCGACCCGCCCAGGGAAGAGGCTAAAGCCGCAATCGCGCAATGTCGCGGGGCGGGCATTGTGACGGTTATGATAACCGGCGACCACCCGGTTACGGCGCGCAATATAGCGGAACGGCTGGGGATAATAAAGCCTGGCGAACCCGATGCCATGCTGACCGGCACGGAACTGGAAAAGATCTCACCGGAAGATTTTGCGCTTATGGTTGAGTGCGTAAGGGTTTACGCCAGGGTTGCGCCGGAGCAGAAACTGCGCATTGTTAAGGCGCTGCAGGCGCGCGGCCACTTTGCCGCCATGACCGGCGACGGCGTAAACGACGCCCCGGCGCTTAAGCGGGCGGACATCGGCATAGCTATGGGCATAACCGGCACCGACGTTTCCAAGGAAGCGGCCCATATGATACTGCTCGACGACAACTTTGCCACCATAGTTAAGGCGGTGGCCGAGGGCCGCAGGATCTTCAATAATATCAAGCGGTTCATTCTCTACATACTTACCGGTAATTCCGGGGAAGTCTGGACTATTTTCCTAGCACCTTTCCTTGGGCTGCCTATACCTTTTATACCCATACAGATCCTGTGGATAAACCTAGTTACGGATGGGCTGCCGGGGCTGGCGCTGGCGACAGAGGCCGCAGAACCGGATATAATGAAGAAACCTCCCCGCAACCCGGGCGAAAGCCTTTTTGCGGGTGGGCTGGGGCTGCATGTTTTATGGGTGGGCGTGCTTATCGGGCTTCTGTGTCTTGGCACGCAGGCATGGGCCATTAAGGCGGGCTTGCACTGGCAGACCATTGTGCTTGCGGTACTCTGTTTCAGCCAGCTTGGCCACGCGCTGGCTATACGATCAGAGACGCGGTCTCTTTTCCAGATGGGAGTTTTGTCTAATAAGCCGCTGCTGTTTTCAGTGCTGCTGACCGTGGCCCTTCAGTTGGCCGTTATTTATATGCCATGGCTTAATAAAATCTTCCGCACAGCCCCGCTGTCACCGCGCGAGCTGCTTATAGTTTTCGGGCTTTCTTCGGTGGTCTTCTTCGCTGTGGAGGCTAAGAAGCTGATACGCAGGCTTAGGCTTGCCAATACACAGGTTTTAAAATCCTGAGGAGGGTAATTTGCCGGATTTACATAATCCCGCCGTTTGTGAGGGGCGGGAGCAAACCAGTAAAGACAACAAAAAACCGCCGAATCGGGTTTATCGAATCGGAGGTGAAGTGGCGGGGACAGCACCCATCGGAAAATACCTCCGTCTCAAACCCTCTCATCTATGAAAAGGGAAGTCAAGAGGATGCACTCCCCCTGGCGGCATTTTTTGTGCCGCCTCTGA
>MGVA01000019.1 GCA_001800245.1 Elusimicrobia bacterium RIFOXYA12_FULL_51_18
CCTTTCCCAGAGGGAAAGGGCCGGGCGCTTTTGGGCTGCAACTGCGTCACGCGTCGCTTACATAGCCCAGCTATGCTGCGCTCCGCGTTCCTTGTTTCGCTCCAAAATCGGCCCGGCCAGCTGGGACATTACTTATGTGAGGCTCAATAACCGGAGACTCGGCATAACCGGCCGGCGTTTTTTAATTTTGTTTCAAAAGGCGTTATATGTTTTGAAATTGAATTGGTTAATTATTATAATGACCATGGCGGGCTTAATCACAGGGGAAATAGCTTTGTGGTATTCGCTTATAATTCGATTCCCCGGAAGGTGGACCGCCATAGCATACGGGAGCTTATAAAATGAAAAGATTTTTCACTCAGCCCTCACTGGAATATCTGCGCGGGTACTGTTTCAAAGTGCTTGTCCCCGGGGCATGTCGCCTCACTCTTCCCCGGCGCTCAAGCGGTTATATCTGCTTTGTCTCCCTACTTGCGGCATTTATTCTGTTTTTTTCAGGTCCCGCGGGGCGGACGGCGGAAGTTTCATCCCGGTCCTCCATAGAGGCGAAATTGGCGCTTGAGGGGGCGCTTGAAAAAAGGATACAAATGGTCCTTTCCGAAGCGCTCGGCACCGGAGACATAATAATTATCATTTCAGCCGAACTTCAGGAAGAACATAAAAAACAGGCTTTTGATTTTCTCCCCGGTATTCCGGAAAAGGAAAAAGTAGGGGAGATCTCGCTATCCAGTTCTTTAACCATGGTAAAGAAAATATCCGCCACGCTCATTCTGGACCGGAACCTGCCGGCCGATGATTACAAACTGGCTAAAAAACTTGCGGCGGGTCTCCTGGGTCTGCCTCCGGAAAGAGAAGATCTTATAACCGTGGAAAAAATGGATTTCCGGAAAACCCGGCCTTTTTCCACAGCCGATCTTCTTCTCCCCCCCAATCTCTGGAACCTGATCTGGACCCTGCTTGCCACGATCCTCGGGGCTCTTGCCATATTCACTTTCTTTAAACCGTTCGCCGGCAGCGCAAGGGACCTGGTCAGTGTTCTTGGGGCTAAAACAAGCGATGCTCAAGGGCAGAGCGCGGGCCCGGAAATGCTTGCGTCTTCCGCTTCTGCCGGCGCGGAAGGTGAAAGCAGGTCTAAGGATAAGAGTGAATCGCCCTGGTCGGACCCCGCAAGAAAACCGCCCTTCTGGTTCCTGACTCCGGAAAATGCCGGCAATCTGGCGTTCATCCTGCGGCTAAAGCCGGTTGAGGATATAACCATAGTTTTAAGCTACGTCCCTGAAAGCGTGGCCACGATTCTTATCGAGGCCCTTTATCCGAAAAGCATCGACGCCCTGGCCGGCCTTCCCAAGGTTACCCTTATGCCGGAAGCCAGAATAAAGGGCCTTGAAGCCGAGCTTTTTTCCGCGCTGGATTATGTCGTCGGCAGCGAAGATAAGACGATAAACATCGTAGAACAACTCCCCGACACTATGCAGGATAAAGCAGTCCTGTCGTTCTCCACGCAAAACCCCGCGTTCTCCGCAAAACTGTCAAGGAGCATAGTCCGCTTCGCGGATATCAAGGATATGGAAAGCGCCCAGGCACAGATGCTGATGCGCAGGATACCAATGCGTAATCTTGCGCTGGCGCTTAAAAATTCCGATCTCGCCCAGGTCTTTTTAAAGAAGCTGTCGGAAGGTATGCAGGAAAGATTCCAGCAGGAGCTGGATCTCACAAGAAATCCTTCTCCCGAAGTCCAGCGCTCGGAGCGGGTCCGCGTGGCTCAGGAAATCAAAAAACTGGTCAAAGAAGGTTTTATGGTCTTGGGAAAAAACGCACAGGCTTCCCGCTCCGCTAATACCATCCAGGGCAAGCCTGCCGCAGCCGGTCCGCGCCCCGCAGGTTCAGGCGAGGCGCAACAACCCGCGGCCAAGGCTCCGGCGCAAAAGCCTCCGCTCCAAGGCGTTCAACATAAGCCGGTAGTCCCGGCGGCAACGGATAAAAAAAGTTAAGCGCGGGGTGCGACAAAGATAAGCAGATTTGATTCCTTAGTATTCGGGAGATTTCCGCAGCAGGGGGTTCAGTGCCGCGACTGAGCCCCGGCGAAGGAAGCAAACGCGGAAGGGGGATGGAATCCCCCTCCGGGAGCACCGGACCGATAACCTTAAGAGGTCCGGCGTCATCCGCCCCGCGCATGAGTTGGCGCGGGGTGCGACAAAGAAGGAGACTACGATGGATTTGATGACTTTTTTTGGAGCAGTTTTCGGTATCGGGGTTATAGTTTTCGTCCTTTCCTCCGGAGGCATGCTTCGGTTCCTGCTTAACTGGGAAGCCATAGTTCTGATATTCGGCGGCACGCTGGGCTCGGTAATGATCTCGTATCCCTGGGCGGCGCTCAAGTGGACCTCCAATTCCTTCCGTATAGTTCTATTCCCGCCCAAGCGCCCCCCGATCTCCGATATAATACGGGTTATAGTGAAACTCGCGGACATCTCCAAAAAGAACGGCCTTGAAGCCATAGCGCCGGAGATCCCCCGGCTCCCGCATCCTTTCCTGGCCGACGCCTGCCAGATGATAGTGGACGGAGTGGACGAACATATACTGCAAGAGCGCATGGAGCACGATATCAACACCACGCGCCTGCGCCACCAGCAACAGACCAATATTTTCAACTCAGCGGGCACTTTCGCCCCGATCTTCGGCCTTCTGGGCACACTGATAGGCGTCGTGCAGGTCTTGCGCAACATCCAGAATCCGCAGATGATGGGGTCCTCCATGGCCATAGCCATGACAGCGTCCTTCTACGGCATCTTCTCGGCTAATTTTCTTTTCCTGCCCATAGCCAGCAAGCTCGGTTATTATTCCGAAGAGGACATCCTGTTGCGCGAGATCATAGCTAAAGGCATAGTCTCCCTGCATGAAGGCGACATCCCATGGCTGGTCTCAAAGAAACTTGAAGGTTACCTGTCCCTGGCACTACGGAGAAAATCGTTGAAAAAAAAGTAGAGTCAAGGCGGCCGCAGGTTTTCATCCTTATAACCACAGGTTGGCGGGATCCGGCGCCAAGGGGAAATATTCCACCGGATTTTTTACGGTTAAGTTATTTTGCGGAGGCTGTTGAGTGAAATTTTTCATCGAACGTTATTCCCCGCACAAAACGCAGGAGAATCCCCTCTGGCTTATAGTGCTTTCCGACATCATGACCAACCTGATGCTATTTTTTCTTATCCTTTACGTGTTCAGTCTTCGTCCGGAAAGCGAAGCTCACGCTGTTTTTCTGAACGGCTTCGACAAAAAACACATAGAAGAGGAAAAAGAAAAAAAGGCGCAGGAAGTGCTCCAGAAATTCAAGGAAAAGGATGTCGCGGAAACCCTTCGGGATGAACTGGAAAAAGCGGGGTTAAAGGACCTGGCCGAAGTGCAGATGACCGACAAACTTATCCGGGTGAACATCTCGGCCCCGATACTTTTCAGATCGGGCGCGGCAAAACTAGAGCCGGACGCCATAAAAGTGCTTACCGTTATGGGCAAGCTCCTTGAAAAGCTTAAGCAGAACGATATCCTTATAGAGGGGCACACCGATAATATCCCGGTAAAAAGCGGGGACTATCCCACAAACTGGGCGCTTTCAGCCGCGAGAGCAAATTCCGTAGTGGACTATCTGGCGTCCGGTTTCGGCATCCCGCAGGAGAAGCTCATATCGGCGGCCTACGGGGAATACCGCCCTATCGCGGACAATAAGACGCCGCAAGGCCGGGCCAAGAACAGAAGAATAGAGATAGTGGTGACAAGAAAATAAGGGCTCATCTACCGAGGGAGATTCGAAGTGTCGCAAAAATTGAACAACCAGCTCTGGCTCATACCGTTCGCCGACCTGATGTCCACGCTGGTCATACTTTTTCTATCGTTGTACGCATTCTCTTACAATAATAAAAAAAGCGAATATGAAAAAGCGATCGCCACCCTGCAAAAAGAGCTGGGCGTAGAGTCCGCTGATAAAAAAATAAAAGATATGGACCTCACCAAAAAAGTGGAAGAGGACCTTAAAAAAGAGATCCAGGACGAACAGTTGGGCATCGAGGTCACCACCTCTAAAATAAAACTGACTTTTGCGGCTCCAATGCTTTTCGATTCCGGCTCGGCGGATCTGAAGAGAGGAGCAAAGGAGCTCCTGCGAAGCGTGGCGGAAAACCTCAAGAAGATGGATAGTCCGGTGCTGGTTGAAGGGCACACCGACTCCGCGCGGATGCTTGGCAAAAAATTCCGTTCAAACCGGGAATTATCCCTCATGCGGGCTTTTTCGGTGATCAACTATCTTGTAGCCGGCGGTTTTCCGGCCGGGAAATTGAGCGCCTACGGCTATGGCGAATACCGCCCTCTCGCGCAGAACGACACGGAAGAGGGCCGCGGCAAGAACAGACGCATCGAGATCACGGTGATCCGGCAGGACACGGACGGCGGCAAATCATGAAAACAAAAACGACATTATTTATAGCGCTGGTCAGCGGCTTCGCTATCTGCACGGCCTACGGTCCCCTGGGCAACGCACAGGAATCTCCCCCCTCCGCGGAAGCGCAATCCACTCCGGAAAGCCGGGAAGTGACTCTGGCTTACGATAAAGCCTTTGAGAGCTACCTGGCCGGAGAATATCAGAAAGCCATCGATCATTGGAACCGGATATTGCGGCTGGATTCCAATCAGGTGACGGCCAAGAATATGATAGTGGAAGCCCGGCAGAAACTGGCGGGTTCCACCTCTGGACAGAAAGGGAAGTTTTACGCGCTGGTAGCGCGCGGTAAATACGGGGAGGCGCTGCTGAAAATTGAGGAGATGGCCGCGGTGGACCCTTCTAATCCCCGCTTCCCCCGGCTGGTCGGCAGGCTGAAAAAAGTCTGCGCCATAGTGGAGAACAAGCCGTCGAACGCCAAACCATGGAACATCGCCGCGCAGGGAGTATTCAATTTTGTGAATGAGGAAGAGAACCTGCCCTTTGCCTACGACGCTTTCCGCTACGCCGCCGAACTCAATGCGAAGGACCCCCGCTTTGAAAAGCTTACGGCGATGCTGGAGGAAGAGTCCCCCCAGGTGAAATTAAACGACACAAAACCGGAGCAGGCGGGCGTCCTTGACCACAAGAAAGAGGTGGCACTGCATTACATTTATGATTCAAAGTTCTACCTGGCTGTCAGGGAACTGGAAGACACGTTAAAACTTGAACCGGAAGATACCACGGCTTTGAAACGGCTGGGGTCCACCTATGTCCAGCTTAAAGACTACCAAAGAGCCCGTGAAGCCTGGGAAAAAGCCCTCAAACTGGCGCCGGAAGACGCGCAGTTAAAAGAATACATGGGAGCCCTGGACAGCATTCCCCAGGCCTCCTCCCCTAAAAGATCAAAAAAAGAGAAAGGCAGAAAACCCGCGAACAGCGCTCAGAATGAGTAATTCATTCTGGTAAGAAACGTCAATTCCCTGGTGTTATTGGCGCTGTCGCGGTTATCGGTCTTTATGTTGGTCCCCACCCCGAAAGTAAATTTGGAACTCTGACTTTTCAGCCATAACGTCTCAAGGTTCATGCTTAAGAGGCTTGTAT
Organism: Elusimicrobia bacterium RIFOXYA12_FULL_51_18; assembly: GCA_001800245.1. Classification (GTDB taxonomy): domain Bacteria; phylum Elusimicrobiota; class Elusimicrobia; order Elusimicrobiales; family UBA9959; genus YA12-FULL-51-18. The sequence continues at coordinate 5,570 of MGVA01000019.1, forward strand.
CGCTCGGCGTGACGGGCGTTTCGCTCTTATTGGAGGAAAGCGTGGCCCAAAGCTGCAGCGCTATGGCGCGGCGCGGCATGGCGCAGGTAACGTTTCCGGTGAAAGAATTATTCTTATTGGAAGAACCGTCGATCTTGTCTTTAGTGATGGAATTCACCATACCGGAGGAAAGCGACATTTTCGACGAAATACGGAACGAACCGTTAAGCGAGAGGAGGCTGGAGGCTAGGTCGTGGGAGAGGCGGGTATTATCTTTAAAGTCGCTGGTTTGAGCGGAAATATTCAGCGTGTGGACGCCTATCGGCTGCATCAGCGAGACGCTGCGCGTATCGGTTTTATTGTCCTGCACCCCGGCCGGCTTGCCGAGGGCGGTATTGGAGAGGATGGATGTGGTGAGCATGGAACTGCCGAACAGCCGCAGCGTGTTGGACAGGTTAGTCTGGTTCTGGGTAGTGGCGGTTTTAGCGGGGTCATTGTCCAGATTATCCCTGTAACGGTTATAGGCCGCAGAAAAGGACAGCCAATCGGCCGGATAGACGCCGGCTTCCGCATCGTAAGTCAGTCGATCCGGGATGGCGGACGGGCAGGATAGGGACATAAACTTCGCGTTAACCCGGCTTAAACCGGCTTTGAGCCCGACAAGCCCGGATTTGTACTTCAGTTCCTGCCTGTACCCCGTCCCGCTTACAGACGGTTCTTCTCCGTTCAGATCCGCCGTAAAAGCGCTGGCCTGGTATTCGCCGTTAAACGTGAAAGCGCGCAGAAATTTCCATTCCAGGGCTACGCCGGAAACGGAACTCTGCTGGGGTTTCAGCGTATTGGCGGCGGTATCTATAGTAATGGAAAAGGCGTCGTCCTTGCTGAGTGACGCATCCAGAGAGAGTTTAAGGGAAGGCAGCACATTGTAAGTGACTTTTCCGCCGCCCGTATACCTGGCAAAGCGCCCCGAGAAAGAAGCGGTGGGTTCCTGAGGAGCAACTATCCGTCCGGCCAGTCCGATGAAGGCCCAGCGGTTCTTAACCCTTTCGTATGAAACGCCCATCATACCCTGCCCGTCCAGACTCAGCGGCGTAAGCGTAGGGGAGATGTCGCCGGCGCTCAGAGTCCCCCATGGAGCGTAAAGGTTGAAAAGGATTATGCTGGGGGTCACAGGTCTGCTGTAAGTATGGACCAGGTAAGTGTTGAACAGGAACGAGGCACGCTTAACCTTGCCTACGATATTGGCGGAAGTTATCACCTTATGTTTGCGCCAGCCTCCGGTGCTGGAATTTTTGTAGGTGACGCTGATATCTCCGCCCGCCTTAAAGTCCTGGGGCGGAGGCTGGGTGAACTTCTTTTCAATAACCTGAAACCCCTTAAAATCCGTCTCCATAAGGCGCCGGCCGTCTTTTATCAGGATGACTTTGTACAGCAGCCGCCGCCCGCTGAAGGTATCCGGCACCGTAAAGACCAGCTGCACGCCGTTGGCGCCCCCGGAGGGAACGCTTTCCACCGGGGTTATCGGCTCCGTCTGGGCCAGGAACTTGGTTTCTTCGTTCTCGGTGGTATAGACTTCGGCCACCCAGTAATAGGAGCCTTTTTCCCATTGGCCGGGGCCGGTATTGACCACCAGGGTTTGAAATTTAACGTTTTCGCCGGCCACTACCGGATCCGGCGCCGCTACGGTGAATTGGAGTGTCGCGGAATCCTCAGCCCAAAGGCTGAGTGGGAAGGATAGACAAAGAAGCAGGATCAATTTAGTTGTACGCATAGTTGCAAAAACTATCTTATTATCGCAAATTTCTTAATGCTCCGCGCGTGTTCCCCGGTTTGAGGATCCTTAACATTGAGGGCATAGATATAAACCCCGGAAGCCACCTTTTCCCCCCTCAACTGCCAGTTGACCCGGTATCCGCCGGCCTGTGTATCTACCGTTACATCGGCCCTTGAGAATTGTTTAACCAGCCGTCCGGCGATATCGAAGACGCTTATTTTCAGTTCCATATCTAAAATAGTAAGGCCTGTGTCAAAATGAAAATTGACCTCGTTCTTAGCCGGATTGGGGTAGGCAAATACGGCCTCTTTATTAAGCACTTCCCATTTGGGCGTAAAGACCAACCGTTCTCCGTCTTTCAGCTTGACGGTCTGCGGTTCGGTAAAATCCCTGCCGTTATAAACCCTGATGGAATAAGTGCCGGGCAGCAGATTGTCCAGCGAAAACCTGCCCTGCTCGTCCGCATAAGCCCTAGCCACACGTCTGCCCCGCTGGAACAACTCAACGTAAGGCCGGGTCTCTTCAGGAGCGACGGACGACGCCCGGAAGCGCCCGGAAGGCTGATAGCCGGAGGGAATTATGCCGGTAACCGCCGCCAACTGGTAGGAAATACTCAGGGTAAAATTGACCCCGGAAGCGCCGCAGTCCACGCCCCCTTTGGAGACCGAACTGGTGATATCATAAGCGGTCCAGATGACTTTAACGGTATATTTTCCGGCGCTCAGGCCGGACAGGGCGTACGTTCCCGCGCTGGACGTTGTGTTGGAAGCCGCCAGGCTTCCGCCGGGAGTGTACGCTTCAACCATGACGCCCTGTATCGGCTGGCTTGAAACCTGGGTAACCGCGCCGGAAATGGCCCCACTAGCGGACAGGGTTGCTTGACCGGAGGCTATGTTCGAGATATCCGACCAGTTGCCCGCGTCATCCCTGGTCCAAAGCGCGAAATAATAGGTATTGTCCGTGGTAAGGCCGATCATATTATAACCGGCGCGCGTGCCCGCCGCCAGGCCGGAAGTGCTTATAAGCACGGAGACGGAATTTGTGGAAAAATCAGCCTCCGGAAAGGTGGAATATTGTATAGCGAACGCGCCATTAAGGAGATAACCGCTTAGACCATCGTCACCTCTAGTGGTCCAAGCCAAAGCCACGCCGCCGGGATTCGCGCCGGTGGAAACGGCAAGATCGCCCGAAGCACCCGGACGGGCCGTGTCATAATACGCAAAAGTGGCGCCGTAAAGCTCGAAAGCCCCGGTATTAGCCGGAGCGGACTTATCCACCCCGCGCGCGGTCCAATAATAACTGGCCCCGTTCGTCAGCGACGCCGCCATAATATCGGTGAAATTATAAGTCCAGTAAGAGGCGCTCCCCGCATCCATCACGGCGCGCGTGGCCGTCCAGTCCGAAAGCGCCGGATCCCACCATTTCCCGTCGGAGACGCGCTTTAGCGCCACCTCCACGCGCGACACCCCGCTGGCGGAATCAGCCGCCGTTCCGCTCAGGTAATTTTCGGAATAAACGCCGGAGTTGTCGGCCGGATGCAGGAGAGCCAACGCCGGCGGAGCGGAGTCAAAAGTGAAAGTATAGGTCGCGTAGGAAGCGGAATAGTTGCCCGCGGTATCCGAAGACCTGGCGGACGCTTCATACTGCCTGCCGGTAACCAACGGCATTGTCATATTGAAAACGAACGGGTAAGTGCCGGCGGCCACATGCCAGAAACGCGACACTGAAAGAAAGCCGCCGCCGTTCCAAAAAAGTCCGGCAGCCTTATCCTTGATTGATAGTTCGGTAGCCAATACCGGCTTGGCGTTCGTCTCCATGTTATAGCCGCTTACCTGGGTTATGGTGGAGAGGTAGAGAGCGGTAGGAGAACTTATAGTCACCACGGGCCCGCTGACATTTTTTCTTATCACGAAAGCGTCAAAAAACAGATTTTCATTACCGGCCTGATCCACAGCCTTAAGACTGAAATAATTTGAAGTGCCGTTGGCCAGACGCGTAAAATCATAGCTCCAGACAGCCTCGAAAGCGGATAAACCGGCGACGGACGCGATGTCGGTCCAGGGGATCACATTTCCGCTCGCGGACAGCCCGTTGGAACTAACGCTGTACTGTATGCGGTTCAGGCCGGAAACAGATTCGGCAAAAGTTGCGCTGGAAACCGGGCCCGGGTTCTCAACCGCCCAACCCGCGGGCGAAACATAAGTGACCGAGATAGCGGGAGGCGTGGTATCCTTCAGTACATAGAAGGCGTCGAACACTGTGGTGGAATTAAAAACGTTATCGAACGCCCTTACCGAGATATAGCTGGTCGTCCCCTCCGGCATAACGTCCCAGACGGACTGGGGCAGGGCCCAATCCTGAGTATAATCGGACTGGTTAATAGTGTCGGCCACATTGGTCCAGCCGGCGACGATGCCGGTGGCGCCGCCGGCATCCGTAGCCGCCAGGACCTGGAACTTCAGAAGGTCCGAACCTCCGGCATCCGCAAAATCCACATTATAGAGCTGAGTATCTGCGTTATGCCAGACATTATCGGCGGCCTGATTATTCACTACCGTGGGACTGCTGACATCCAGGGCTGCGTCGAACATCGTCTTGAACGGCGGCAAATCCAGAAAGGCGGTATTCCGGGAAAGACTGTCCACGGCGCGCACCCTGGCATAAAAAGTGACGGCGGGAGTAAGTCCGGTAAACTCCGCATAATTGGCGGCGGTGGTCAACGAACCGCTCAATGGCACGTAGCCCGGACAGCTTGAGATCTCGCAATAATAATTAACCCCGCCGGGATTTCCATTCTCCCGCCAACTCACCGTGGCGCTGGACTGATTAACCACCGTCCAACTGGAGAGCGCCGGCACGGCGGCGTAAGTGCGGGTGGCTATGTAATTAGAGTACGCGGTTTCCGTGCCCACCCAGTTCCTGGCTTTTACGCGGAAATAATAATCGGTGTCCGGGGTAAAGCCGGCGGTGTCCCAGCCGTGGCCGGGGTTCCAGGTAGAACTTGCCATGATCGCGGGGAAACCGGAGACCAAAGCCGCTTCGGCCAGATACTCGGTGCCGGCGAAAGTGGAGACCAAAACGCTCGCGTATGATGCCGAGCCGTCCGAGCCGCCCAACAGGCATAGCCTGCCGCCGATATTCTCAAGCGTATGGAACTGCCTCGGGGAGGAAAGAGGATTGAACGCGGTCCAAACGCCGGTGCCGCCATCCGCTGAAATAGTGGAACCAAAAACAAGCAGTTGGGCCGCGGAGCCGTTATTTCCGCCGGCAACCACCAGGCGTCCATCCACAATACCGGTCTTATGACCGTAACGCACGGAAGGCAGCGGGCTTTGCGTCTGCCACGCTCCCAGCGCGCCGTCGGCGCCGATATTCGCCGTCCAGACCGTGCTGCGCGCGTTGGCGCCGTCCTTTCCGCCGCTTACATAAATAACCCCGTTATATACCGACATCGCGTGCCCGTAACGCGGGGACGGCAGGGACGTTTCCGCGTTCCAGGCTGAAATAACCCCGTCATCGCCCAGCACAGCCCTGGCAACCACGGCGTCCGCCCCGGAGGAATAACCGCCGGCAACATAGATCTGTCCCTTATAAAGAGACGCCGCGTGCAGATATCGCGCGCCTGAAAGCGACGCTTCAGCGCGCCAGGCGCCCAGCGCGCCCGTTGTTGATATAGCCGCCGACCAGACCTGGCTTGCGGCCCCTCCGGAATTATAACCGCCCAGCGCGTACAGGCGGCCTTTAGCGGCCACTACCGCCAGGCCGTAACGGGCAGACGGCAGATAACCGGCCACGTTCCAGGAATTCCAAACTCCGCCGGAGTCAACCGGCGCGGAATAAACCGCACTGCTGAAGCTTATCCCGTCATGTCCGCCGGCCGCATAGATAAAACCATCGTACAGAGCCGAACAGTGACCGTAAAGCGCCTTAGGCAAGGCCGACTGAGTTTCCTGCGTCCAAGGAGTATTGAATACCGCGCCCGGATTCTTAAAATTCGCGTAACGCAGGCTCACAGAGCGGGGACCGATATCGGTAAACCCCATGGTGTTTTCCACAACGCCCGAACTGAGCGTAACCGCGGCCGTGGAGACCATCCCGGTAAAGTCGCTCTCCATGTAATTCGGCTGTAAATAAGCGTAATAGGTGGTATTGGGTCCCAGGCCGATAAAACCCGCCGCGTATGCGGGCGTGCTTTTAAAAGTCAGATAGGGATTAGTACCCGCGTAAGTGGAGAGAAAGACCGTATAATCGGTGCCGGATGGATTGGCGTCAAGCCAGCTTAACGATAAAGATTCCTCCGCTAAGCCGGAATAGCCGTAAGCGGACGGAGTGCTGAGCAGATAAGAATAAAACCCGGCTTCCACCACCGCCGCGCCGCCGCCGTGCATACCGCTGTCCACCGACCCGATGAAGCCCTGCGCGCTATAGATTCCCCCCGTCATCTCAATATTGCCCGCCGGAGCGCCGATAATATCGTCGCTGACCACAATAGCGCCGCCGCTCTTGATGCCGGCGGCGTGTGTTAAAGAAAGTGGCAACAGGACTAATATTAAAAAATGCAGAAATGGGAAAACAAGAAATTCCGGCGAAAATGCCCGGAATTTACCCCCAAACAGTGTTTTTCCTGTTCTCATAATTCAAAAGGTACCTGGTACCTTTTTAGTACCCAAGACCTATCCCAGAACCCATTGCACCTTTTCCTCTACCAAGTACATGACGTCGCCCCATCTGGCAATTTCCATGTCGCGGCTGGGCCATCACAAATACATAATTTTTTTGACGCACTGCCTAAAGCGATCACGCCATCATGGGCAGAATCACATGTTACTGGCGGACTCCCGTATCTGGACAAACGCATATAACCATTAACATGCAAAGTGGCCTGAGGATTTATCGTCCCTATACCGACATTGCCTCCCACAGTACCGCCATTAGTTCCAGGCATAAGAAGCACATTCCCACCTTGCCCGGTAGCAGAACCACTGTTGCCACCTTTAATTATAACATCACCACCTGGAGCTGTAGCGGTAGTATTGATATTATTACCTGCAATTATGGCAACTTGCCCCCCCTTAGTGCCAGCGCTATTAGTAGTACCTGCCTCCAAATTAATAAATCCCCCAACACCCGACGCGCCGTTATTATCTGCCTGCAAAATTATTGGCTGCGGTGAAGAAACAGTGCTTCCATAAACATGCAACTTAGCTGTAGGCTCCGTAGTTCCGATGCCCACTCTGCCGTCATTTCTCACAAACAGCAAAGTATACCCGCTGAAATTTGTCACATTAAGAGCGGATTTAGTGCTATCGCTGGTATCGCCTTTAACTTCCAATTTGCTTCCGGAACTGGGACCCCCGCCATCTGTAATATATACATTTCCCTCGAAACGGCCGGCAAAGCCTCCTCCGCTAGCAACACCTTTCACGGCGTCGGCTCCGAAATTAGCCCAGCCGTAGACCGCCGCATCAGTGGAATTAGCGGAAGTACTGAGCCCAGCTATAGTCCCCCCCGGACCCGCCACATGTAGTTTATAAGCGGGTGTAATCGTCCCGATTCCTACTCTGCCATTGTTCGTGATCACCATCATGCCGGTCCCGTTATTGCTGGATATCTTTACCGCATATGCATCGCTTATTGACTGCTGTAAGTCAAGTTTCGCATTAGGATATGCCGTCCCGATGCCGACACCGCCGGCAGAGTAACCATTACCAGGCATAAGAATAATATTTCCACCTTCCCCCCCGGAAGAACCACCGCCTACGCCAGCCTGAATCATAACACTGCCGCCTTGCCCCGTACCAGCCGCAGTAGCACCTGCCGTTATGGAAACTTGCCCTCCGACGCCACTATTAGCAGCACCTGCTATTAAATTAATATACCCACCTGAACCTGCTGAGATGTTGTTATCCGCTTGTAAAACTATTGGCAGCGGCGAAGAGCTATTCCTTCCGGCAACATGGAATTTAGCTGTAGGATCCACCGTCCCTATGCCAATGTTGCCGTTACTGTCAATAGTCATCGCGGTATTAGTTATCCCTGTTCCGATATTATTAGAGGTGCCGAACATAAGCCTTGAAGAACTTGCCTCGCTATATGCGGCGATTCTTGCGGACGGGAGCGATCCAATAGTATTAAGAAAATCTATTGCCGTATAATTGTTCAGCACATACGGAGCACTTAAGGAAAGTATTCCCCGTGTTGTTCCTGTAAAAGCAGGGATCGAGGTCCCCACTAAATCCACGTTAGTTACTGGGGCCGTGGTCCCGATGCCTACGTTGCCGTTATTCCTGATCACCATTCTGGTTTGGGACACATCTGTACCATCGGGAGTTGTGGCAAACTCAATCCGTCCCGGCATGTCCGCGGTAATGTCGCCCGTAGCCGCATCAGCCACCACTGATATTTTAGCGGCGGATTGATACGTGGACGATAAACTATTATAGCCGTAGGAATCAAGCGTGAATAAAGGACTGTTTGCAGGAATAACGCCAATATTGTTTTTCATTTTGGTGACGATAGAAGGCGAATAGGTTGCGTCATCTCCGGCGGCGCTGATAGACAATCGCGTGCGTGAATAATTTCTTTCCAGATTCACGTCGCCATTAAAATAACCCGCCCAACTGAGGGCGCTGCCGTCCAGATAGCCCAAGGCCCCCCATGGTCCCGAGGCGCTTGCGTCAACAGCGCCTAACACACCGGCCGATTCTTTCGGACCAGCCGAATTAAGGTATCCCGCAACCCCGATAATGTTGCTAAACGCTCCGGCAGGCGCATTCGCATGTCCGACAATTGCCGTTCTGGCGCCAGTCAGTCCTAGAGAACTGCCGCCGCCGCTGGTTCCCTGATACGCATATATAGTGTCTTCCCCGCTCGCAGTGGCGGTACTGCTCGCATACAATCTGCCGTTAAAATAGCCCGCCCATTCTCGCGCCCCCGCATCCCGATAACCTAATGCTCCCCAGGTAACAGGATTCCCTGCCGCTCCTCTATCAGCTCCGCCAAAAACCCCCGCCGAGTCTGTTTGACCAGCGCCATATAGATAGCCGGCTACGCCAAATACTTTTGTTACCGCCCCATTTGAGTTAGCAAGTCCTGCAATAGCTGATTTTGAACCCGTAATCCCATAGTTCGTCGTGGCGAGACCAGCGCTCGGGTAAATATAGGAGTATATACCGTGCTGGTTAAGAGTCCCGCCGGAAGCGGATACCTCCAATTTGTGTCCTGTAGTCGGAACGATACCGACACCGATGATATCGCCCAGAGTGGCAGTGTATATTGCGCCGACGCTGTTGGTCCAACCGCCGCCTGAAACGTCGAAATTAGTCCAGCTTGCGCCATTATAACCCTGAAAATGGTTGCCGGCTGATGTATTGTAACGAATGCTACCGGCACTGTTGATTGCCGTATCTCCTAATCTGACCGCTCCATTAACCACCAGTTTCTGATCCGGACTGGTGTTTCCGATACCGACGCTACCATTTTCCACAATAACGTTGCCATCTTCCACAATAAGGCCGTTATACTGGAGGCCGGTATAAATACCAGGGTTAAAAGTGGGAGATATCTTGACCGCAGTTAAAATCTGGGAATTCATACCAGCATTAAGTATTGTGGTTATCGGAACGGCTGTATTATCCGGGATCCCGGAAGCGCCTAGAGCCGATATGGCGACATTACTAGTAGGCCCTCCGACTTGTATCCCAGGTGAAGCCCAACTTAGCGCCGGATACCCGGCCACCTGATAGGAGCCGGCATACCCGGGTATATTGATCGTATTGGTTTCGCCGGCGATACCGACCGTCAAGCTTCCATTCGCGGAAACTTGAAACTTAGTGGTACCGTAATTGCGAATATGGAACAGGTCCCGCAACACAGCGCCACTACTTCCTGAATCAAAGGCCACCATAGGCCCGTAAAATGCGGCGTCATTATTGGCTGTGGTATAAAGTTTAAACAAGTCGCCTGTCCCGCCATTTTGGTTAACTGCGATAGATGGAATAAATTGTGCATCAGTAGCGCTGGCATTAACTATCTTAAGAGCCGAATTTAAACCATCTGAAACAGTAAATTCAGCTAAAGTTTCCGCGGCCCCCGCAGACGCAGTCTTGTGGACATGAAAAAGTGCGTCCGGGCTTACCGTCCCGATAGCCAAACCCCCGGTAATAACTACATCCCCGGACGCGCCTAAGTTATGCGCCACTACGTCGCCTTCCGCGTCCACGGAAAAATTCGTAACACCCGCACCGGTAGCCTGCATATCGAACAGCTTGGCATCTGCCGCGGGCGCACCAGCCGGCTTTATCAGGATCGGCGAAGCTGTGGCCGACGTAAACGTATTGTTCCCGGTTAAATTATTAGCCGCCGTCGTATACACGCCATTGGTCACCGTACCCGCTGACCCGGTCACGCTACCCGCGATAGGATTAGTGACCTCCAGATCGGTAAACCACCCTTTTAACAGTCTCGACCCGGTAACACCCAATGATCCGGTCATTGTGATATTATTGGCGCCCATATCCAACGCCCCGCCCATCGTTAATCCGGTAAGCGTGCCGACCGAGGTGATCGCAGTCTGCGCCGCGTTGGTTACAGTGGCAGCCGACGTGGCCGTCGCCGCACTTCCGGTTACGTCGCTCGGCTGCCCGCACTGGGCGACACCGGACGCGTTTACGCCTAACGCGACATTAGGAAGCGCGCAGTCTGTAGGATCAGCCGCCAGGGCGGTAGCTGTACCAGCATTCCCCGTTACGGAACCAGCTGTCCCGGATACATTCCCCGTCACATTTCCCGTCAAATTGCCGGTAAAGCTATGCGCCACCACGTCGCCTTCCGCGTCCACGGAAAAATTCGTAACGCCCGCACCGGTAGCCTGCATATCGAACAGCTTGGCATCTGCCGCGGGCGCACCAGCCGGCTTTATTAGGATCGGCGAAGCTGTGGCCGACGTAAACGTATTGTTCCCGGTTAAATTATTAGCCGCCGTCGTATACACGCCGTTGGTCACCGTACCCGCGTTCCCCGTCGCAGAACCAGCTGACCCGGTCACGCTACCTGCGATAGGATTAGTGACCTCCAGATCGGTAAACCACCCTTTTAACAGTCTCGACCCGGTAACACCCAACGATCCGGTCATTGTGATATTATTGGCGCCCATATCCAACGCCCCGCCCATCGTTAATCCGG
>MGVA01000020.1 GCA_001800245.1 Elusimicrobia bacterium RIFOXYA12_FULL_51_18
AATCTGGCGCTGGTGAGCGACGGTGCCGGCAAGGTTGGTGTGAGCGCGGTCAGTAGTGCGGAACTTGGGTATGTAGGCGGCGTAACATCCGCGATACAGACGCAGCTGAATGGGAAGGCGGTTCTTGCCGCAACGCAGACTTTCACGGGAGGTAACACCTTTACGTCAACGGCGACTTTCACCGCGCAAAATGCTTCCGTGCCGGGGATTACAATATCATCGGGGTTGATAGTTTCAGCCGGCAACGTCGGTATCGGCACTATTGTGCCGACCTCTACTCTTACAGTTGTCGGAACGTTTAAATTGGTTGACGGATCGCAGGGCTTGAACAAAGTGTTGACTTCTGATGCGGGCGGTTTGGCAAGCTGGCAGCCTGGAGGCGGCGGAGGAGGGGATGTTTATCTTGCATCCACACAAACCTTCACAGGTCAGAACACCTTTATTTCTACTGTTACCGCTAAAGGCTTTGTAAATACTTCCCAGTATGTCAGTCTCGGCGGTGTAACTACCTTTGCGGCTAATGGCTCAGGAGTGGTTCTGATGACACTAACCGCCGCCAATCCCATAGCGACCATCGGCGGCTGCAGCGAGGGAACCGTGGGGCAAGGGCAAATAGTCACTTTCGTAGTCGCGACCTGGGCTACCAACGGAGCCGTAAGTTTCACTGATACCCCCAGTCCCCCTACCGCGGACAATATTCTATTGCTGCACACAACCGCGGGTATCTGGATCCCGCCTGCCGCCGCCACATCGTTAGGGGCAACTATGACTTTATTATGTACGACGGTCAATTCTCATAAGGTATGGGTTGAGATCGGGCGTTCTAATGCTACAGACTAAGGCATCCAAAAACCCCTTTGATACGCGAAAACGCGGAGAGGTTTTCGGATGGCTTCTAAATACTGCTGAGGTTCGCTTTTATGTCCGGCCAGGGTTGCGATTGAAAGGGTTGGAGTATTTCCCAATTTTAAATTATTTTTATTCCCGATTATTTCGGATCCGGGAACCATTTCCAGCTCTTTCTTCGTCGGAGAAAGTGGTATGTCCGTAATCACCGCCGATCCGCGCCTTCCGTAGTATTACTGAGAAGACCAAGCAAAACTCCGAATAGATTCAGAATAGGCGATGGGTTATACTTATCTAGCGCCAACTTTGGCAGAACAGTAAAAGGGGTATAAAAATGAAATCGATTCCATTGATTCTTCGGATGAGCAGAGTGCTCGTAGCGTTGAGCTTGATAGCCGGCCCCACGGGCCCGGTCTATGCGGGGCTGACGGGAGCTCCGCTATCCTCTAATTATAAGGAAGAGGCTGCTTCCCGGCCGGGCGGCGAAAAGAACACGGTTCAGCCTGCCGGCCAGTTAAAGCTTCCGATGTATTTCGAAGCCAACCGCGGCCAGACCGACGATTCCGTGAAGTTCTTCTCCCGCGCGAGCGGCTACAATCTGTATCTGACCGCTTCTGAATCCGTCATGGTCATGCCCCCTGCCGACCCCAAGCGCCAGCAGCCTGGCGTGGTTCGCATGAAACTGAAGGGCGCCAATGCCAACCCTCTGATCCAGGGCCTAAATGTACTGCCTGGGCGTACCAGCTATTTCTACGGCAGCGACCCTTCTAAATGGCAGACCGGCGTGAAGCAATACAATAAGGTGAAGTTCGGCCAGGTCTATCCCGGCATCGACATGGTCTATCGCTTCGATAAGGGTAATGTCGAATATGATTTCGTTGTGGCGCCGGGAGCTAAACCCTGGCGTATCCTCATGGGCTTCGAAGGCGCTAAAAGCCTCCGGCTGGATCCCCGTGGCAACCTGGTCCTCCGCTTAGCGGATGGTGAGATGACCTACAAGAAACCGGAACTGTACCAGATGCTGGGCGCCAAAAAAGTATCCGTGAAAGGACGCTTTGTGCTGGCGGCGAACAGCCATGTCCGGTTTGAAGTAGGGAATTATATAGAGAGCAAGGAACTGGTGATCGACCCCGCGATAATGTACGGGACTTACCTTGGCGGTAATGTCGATGATTCCATCACCTCTATAGCGGTGGATGGCCTGAGGCAGGCCTATGTGACCGGTTGGACTAAATCGGGTATGAGCACTTCCGGCGGCGTAATGGGCTTTCCCCCGGCCACAAAGACCTATCCGGCGACAGCGCTGGATAACACTAACAGTCCCGTTAATCCCGCGGGTGCGAAGAATGACGTGTTCGTGGCTAAGCTCAGCGAAGACGGGGCCTCCCTGATCTGGCTGGCTTGGCTTGGCGGTAGTCTTGATGACCAAGCGAACAGCATCGCCCTGGACAGCTCCAGTGCGGGTGAACCTAAGGTTTTTATCACCGGTACGACCAAATCGAACAGCGCCGGCACAGCTTTCCCGGCCGCCGGCCCGGCGATGCAGACGTGTAATATTAACCCCGCACCGGGATCGTTGGCCTTCGTGGCGGAGCTGGCGCAGCCGTCGAATATCCCCGCCCTTGTCTACTCTACCTGTTGGGGCGACTCCGTTGACGCCCTGGCTACCGTAGGCAATGCTATTGCGGTGGACGCGCTCGGCGCGGCCTATGTGACGGGGACAACGTTCAGTGCCCCTGATGCTACCGCGCTCAATATGCCTATCGTCGGGGCCTTTCACTTCCCGATCATCGGCCCCGTTCCCAGCGTCGCTCCTTATGGTACCAATGGAGCGGCTTCGGAAGTCGGCTTTGTTATGAAGATCAATCCCGCGGGAGCTTCCGTGGCATATTCGATGTTGTTGGGACCCCAGGCAGGTATTACCAGGTCTAACGCCATCGCTGTCGATACCCTCGGCCAGGTTTGGGTGGCGGGCATGACGGACGCTCTCACCTTCTCTCCCGCCGGCTTCGACGCCACATTGCATCATTTCGCGAGCACGAAGACCGGGGGAGCCCCGGACATCGATGCGTTCGTCGCCCAGGTTACAGCGTCCGGGACCGGATTGCTGTACGCGACCTATATCAACGGCAATGTGGCGGAAACGGCGACCGCCATCAAATTGAACAACGGCGGGGTGACGCCCTATAACGTGTTCGTAGCCGGGTACACTAATTCCAGCACGGACTTTCCCTCCACCGCCTACAAACTTTTTTACGCGGGAGGGATACGCACCGCCGTCCACTCAAAAGAGCTTTTCGGCGGCTGGGATGCGTTCATACTCAGACTGAATCCCAACCAGCTCCCGGCGCCCGGGGTGGCGGATACGCCCCTGGAGATGATCTATGCGACGTACGTGGGCGGCGTCGGATTCGATCAGGCCTATTCCATGGCTTTGGACTCCCGTGACGACGCTTATATCTCCGGCTGGACCAAGTCGGCGAATATGGCTCCCGCCGGGAACGATACGCTTACGGACTGCATATCCCCGTGCGTAAGCGTCAATGTGACCGGGGCTGTGCAGACGAACACCTCGACCGATGAAACCGCTTTCGTGGCGGCGATCGGTCCCACGGGACTGGACCGGCCCTTCTATACTTTCCTGGGAGGGTCTCCCGGCACCGCCACCAAACAGGCCGCGAACAGTATAGTTATAGACTACCTCCATAATATTTATGTGGGGGGTATCACCCCGTCCAACACCTTCCCTCTTGTGAATGGCTCGCTGATGGGCGGCACAGCCGGTGTTTTCACCACACAGATAAACGGTACCGGAGTACAGGCTACCGGAACCGACGGTTTTGTGGTTAAGATAGCCCCGGTCTCTATATTCGGAGCCCCGCTGATCGCTTGTACTATAACCAGCATCAATCCGGGTTCCGGGCTTTCGGACGGGGGCGCCTCGGTCACCATCAACGGCACGGGTTTCGTCGCTGACTACGGCGCGGGCGCCGTGACTTTTGACGGGGTAAACGCCGCGTCCTATTCGGTGAATACTACGTCCACCGTGATCACCGCGGTATCGCCCAGGCATCCGCTTGCCGGCGCGCTTACTGCCGGGCCGGCAGTGCCGCTCCTGGTTTGGAACACCGTCGGCTCGTGCTCGGCTAATTATAACTACACCCTTACCGCCACCGTGGTCGCAGACAGCGTGTGTGGGGATGACTACTTCTTCCCTTCGCCTGCCACCGGCGCAGTAGGTACCTTCGCATATTGTATGAACAAGGCCGGTACCGCTAAGATTCGGGTCTACAATACGATCGGGGACCTGGTGGCCAAGGTGGAGGATGCCAGGGCGGCAGGCGCGCAGCGCTCATTCCTGAACACGGAAAGGCTGGCACCGGGCGTCTATCTCTACCGCTTGGAAAAAAACTATGGCGGCAGTGATTCTTTTACATCAAAAGTGAAAAAATTCGTGGTGCAGCATTAATATTAAGGGGAGGATTTTCATGAAAGTATTATCAATCGCAATAGGATGTGTCTGCGCCGCCTTGCTCTGCGGCCAAGCCTCGGCCGGGGAAACCGATTATGCCGCGGGCACCAAGGCCCTGCCCCTGCAGCAGGCGGGCGGGACGGCCAGGGCCGCGGGTATGGGATCGGCCGTGGTCGCGACCCCTCAGGGGACGGCGTCTTTGCTCTGGAACCCGGCCGGTTTGAGCCGCGTGAGATGCGCGGAAATCGGCATTCATCACAATTCGGGCCTCAGCGACATCACCCAGGAGACAGCTATCTTCGGCGCGCCTTTGGGTGAGGTCAACGGGAATTGCACACAAGGTCGTAAAGGGAATTGCACAGGCGGCTCTATGGGCAGCCTCGCCGCCTCTCTGGGCTACGTGGACTATGGCAGTTTCATCGGCAGGGACGCCGACGGACTTCCAACCGCGAATTACCACGCCCGGGATTATTCCGGCAGTCTGGGCTGGGGCATGGAATTGCTGCCCGGCTTTTCCGGAGGTGTCGCTTTTAAGTCCAATCAGTCGGAACTTAATCGTACCAGCTATCGCGCCTATGCCACTGATATAGGTCTGTTGTGGAACGTGATCTCTTCCCTGGACCTGGGTGTGGCCTATTCCAATATCAAATTGGGAGGCAATATCGGCCGGCTGTTTTCGGGCATGCGCCTAGGCGCGGCCTGGACCGCGGACGACCGCTTGCTCTTGGCCGTATCAGGCGAACTGCAAAACAGTGCGGTGAACCGCATCCAACTGGGAGCTGAATACTGGATCGGCGAAGATAGAGATGACGCCCACGCTCTGGCTCTCCGCGCCGGCTACGCTATCAACTATCCGGATCCCCAATTGACCGGCCTGACCGGACTGACCATGGGCCTGGGATATAACCTCAGCAAAACCACGGTATTGGATTACGCCATGGTGCCGACCGGCGACTTGGGCGCCTCGCATAGATTGAGCTTGACCATCAAGTTCCATTGCCCGCAAAAGTCTAAACCTCCGCTCGTGGTCGCGCCTAAGCCGGCGACGTTGTACGCTACCGCCGCGCCCAGGCCTGTGTTCGTGCCTGTTGAGCCGGAGCCCGTAGTTGAGCCGGCGCCCATAGTGCTCAAGGCGTTCACTCTCGAAGATTCGCATTTCGACTTTAACAAATCTACGCTCAAGCCGGAAGGCATGGCGGCGCTGAGGGACAATATCCAACTCCTGAAGGATAATCCGAACACCAAAGTGCGTATCGCGGGCTACACCTCCATGAGAGGCACCGAAGAATACAACCAGCTGTTGAGCGAGAGAAGGGCCGCGGCGGTTGAGGAGTTCCTGGTCATGGAAGGCGGTATTGAGCCGGGCCGGATCACCACTATCGGATACGGCGAGACGCGGCCTTTAACGCAGGAAGTTTCGCCGAAAAAGCGTGATGCTGATTCGGCCGCCGCCAAGTCCAATATGCGGGTGCTTTTCACGGTTATAGTAAAGTAGCAGAGGTGTCGGTTTGAACGGTAAGCGCCCCTGCCTTGCGGCAGGGGCGCTGTTTATTGGGGGCTCCCGGTAAAAAACCCCGCTCCGGTTCATGCGGGGGTGGGAGGGCCGCCTTTCCGCGCCCCGCCGCGGCAGGGCGAAAGCGCCGGCCTGAGAAAGCATATCGCCGGGGTGAATTTTAAAAAATGTTTAGAAAAACCATTTTCTGCTGCGCGCTTTTGATCTCGGCCCCTTCCGGCCTTAGGGCTGCCGCTTTAGAGCCGTCCGGCGGGTCAGTGGTCACCGTGTCCTCGGTGGTTTTCAGTGGCAACGCAGTGATTTCGTCCGCTGAGCTCGGCAATGCCATTGAACTGCGGCCGGGAGTCTTCTGGACCGCAGGGAAAGGGGTTTTAGCCAAAGAAATACTTACGTCGTTTTATCATAACCGCGGATATATGGACGCGCAAGCCGTCGTCTCGTCCCTGCTGAGCGGAACTTCCGCTTTTATCACGATCAACATAAAAGAGGGCCCGGTGTACCGCTTCGGTTCCACCATGATCACAGGCATGGGCGCCCTGAGCGAAAGAACAATCACAAAAGAACTGGGCTATGAAAACGGAGATCCTTACAACTATGAGAAGCTGATAAACTCCCAGAGCCGGCTCTATGCCGCCAACTGGTTCGAAGAACTGCATACGTCCGTCTCCTCCTCGCCCGCCTCGCGGGAAATAGACATCCGGATAAAGGTCCGTGAAAAACCGATGCTGTGGATGAAGGCCGGCATAGGCTACGGCTCCGAAGAAAAAGAACGCCTTTCCCTGGGGTTCACCCATAACAATTTTCTCAATAAAGGCTACCAGGCGCAGGCGATTGCCACGTTTTCCAGGATCTGGCTTGACTACCACGTGGAAGTACTGAACCGCCATTTCCTGCTGAGCCGAACCGAATTGCGGGACGGCATTACCTGGCGCCGGGAACATCGCGATGGCTACGATATGGAAAGCGTGAAGAATTTGCTCAGCCTGGGCAGGAAACTCTCTCCGATTCTTTACGGCTCAGTCCAGTACAGGCTGCAGAGAACTCTCATTTTTAATGTGGACACCCTGCTTTTTGCAGAAGCACCTTCGCTTTCCCGTACCAGGTCTATATCGGTGGCCGTAAACAGGGACACGACCGAAGATTTTTTCTATCCGGCCACGGGCAACCGTTCCGAGGCCGCCCTGGAACGTTCCGGCGGGATCTGGGGCGGAGACATCGATTTCTACAAAGCCACCATGCGCCACACGGCGTACTGCGGGCTTTTCCGGGGGCTCACAGGTCTTATCTCCGCTTCTGGCGGCTTTATCCACGAAACCGGGCGCACTCTGGACGTCCCTATCTTTGAAAGGTTCTTTATGGGCGGAGGAAATTCGGTGCGAGGTTACGCGGAAAGAGGCGTTGGGCCGGCGGACGCTAACGGAAACCCCATAGGCGGCAAGGTCTCACTGCAAGCCGACGCCGAATTACGGTTCCCTGTCTATAAAAGCCTGAGAGGAGCGGTGTTCCTGGACGGCGGACAGGTGGCGTACAGCCTGCGGGGCGCCGCGCCGGCAAACTGGCAATATGGCGCCGGCGCGGGGCTGCGCTATAGGACCCCTGTCGGACCGATCAGGCTGGACTTCGGCTACAAGTTAAACCCGGACAAACCGGCGGTCGTAGATGCCTGGCGCATTCACTTCAGTATAGGAGAAGCTTTCTAGCGGCTATGCGCAGGTTAATATTTAAATTCAGATATATCCTGCCCGCTTTCGTGGCGGCCGGAGCCTTGCTGCTATGGGTCTTCCAGGCCGGCGTGGCGGCGTATATCCTGAAAAGACGCGGCGGCGATATTTTTCAAGTGGAACGGGTGGAAGGAGATCTGGCGGGCGGATTCAGATTTTACGGCATCCGGGCGAAAACCGCGGCTTTCTCGGCGTATATACAGCGCGCCGAGATAGAGCCCGGTTTTCGCGGGCTTTTGCGCGGAAAAATAATCGTGAGCGAGCTGATCATAACAGGGGCCGTGATAAAACCAGCCCCGGCGCAACCTGCGCCGGCAGCTAAAAAGTCCGCTCCCGGCCTGCCGGCCTGGCTGGAAATAAAAAAGATACGCGTAGAAGATCTCCGCGCGGAATTCCAGTCCAAAGCCGGGGCTCAAAGCGCGGTAACCGGTATCGCGGGCGAACTTTCTCTCAAAAACGGCCGGTTGCTCATTAAGTCCTTGCGCGGTGAATTTCGCGGCGTTATCGTCACGCTGAGCGGAGAATACGAAAAAAACAGGATAAACGCTTCGGGCGACGCGTCCTCCCGGCGCCCGGATCTGCTCCTGCGCTTTGATTACACGCTTGACGCGGACGGCAGCCATACCCTGCGGGCGGCGGGACATTTGAAAGACGCCTTACTCCGCTTTGGCGCGTCGTTGGACTCCGAAAGCAGATGGAAATTAGAGCTGGATTCCTCCGGCCTGCCGGGTTCACTCGCGCGTGAGGATCTTCCGGATCTCACCGCCGCGTCCGCGCTTAAAGCTTCAGGCAGATATTTTACCGCCGGGAAAATGACGGGTTTTGCCCAATTGCGCACAACTCTTCCGCGCGGAGCCGTCCTTGAAGGCGGGATAAAGTTCACGCCGGATGCCGCCTGGTTGAACGCGGCGCTGAGATCCCCGGAAGCGGAAGGGACCTTGAGGGTGGAATACACCGCAGGAGCGCTTAACGGCGTATGGGAACTGAATTCAACAAAAGCGTTTTTATTTCCCTTGGAAAAAACGTTCTCAATTGCCGCCTTCAAGGGGAAGGGAGCAATAAGCGGCCTGATTTCAGCCCCTGTTTTTTCCTGGGACGTTTTGGTTTCGACCGCGGCCTACGGCCCGGCACGCGCGGCTATGGTTTTGACGGAGGGAGAATTCCGCGCCGGCACCAACCCCCGGTTTAAAATAACCGCGGAAGTTAAAAACATCTTTTCAGGCAAAAAGGCTCTTGGCTCCGCCCGATTAAAAACGGAAGGTACGCCTGCCGCAAACACGCTAAATGTAGCGCTTTCCTCGGTCTATTTAGGAGCGGACCTGGGCGGGACCTCCGAATTCAAGGGCGGAGAATGGAAAGCCGTATGGACTTCTTTTCTGCTGAGGGATGCCCCGGCCTGGCGGATTTGCGGACCCTTCTCCACCGCGCTTTCTAAAGTCCGGTATCAGCTCTCCGGTTTTTGCGCTTCGGACGGCACAGCCAGAGCGGCTCTCTCTGTTCATGCCTCCGGCGGGTCTATAGAAGATTGTAATTTCACGCTTTCCGATTTTTCTCTGGAAAGCCTGGAAACACTCAGGGATCTGCCATTGTCCCCGGCCGGTCTGGTGAGTGCGCGCGCGGATTATGTTAAAGGAGCGGAAGATGGGACCATGGAATTTTCGGTCGCGGGTCTGCGTTTCAAGAATATGGATCTAGGGTCTGTCAGACTGAACGGCGGATTCAATAAAAAACGCCTGGATATCCGGCGGGCGGATTGGAAGGTGTACGACGGGATACTTTCCGCCGCCGGGACCATAGCTATCGGCGCCCGTGAGCCGGACCTTCATTTTGTCGTTACGGCTTCCACTCTGAACGTGGCGCCGCTCCTTATTTTTATGCCGGAGATCAAAGCGGAAACGATATTCCTTAACGGCGCGGTAGAGATAGAACTTAAAGGTTCCGCGCTCACTAACAGCGGCGTTATCCGGCTTGAATCCCCGCAACTGGAAATAATACCGCTGAATCTGACGCTCAGCGAACTCAGCGTTTCCGCACACGGCGAAGAAAGCCGAGAGGCATCGATAACCGCTTCGGCTAAGACTAAAGCCGGCGGCGTTACGGCACAGGGGGGTATGGGGGCATCGGGGCCGGGCATAGTCATAAAGGCGCGTAAACTGCCTTTCTCAACTCCCATGGGCTTTTCCGGAACAGCCAACGGCGATCTAGACTTTCGGGGAACGTGGGCGCTGCCGGCGCTCAGCGGGGCGGTGGATTTTCCGGAATGCAGATTCGACATGGAGCAGTGGCGCAAGTCGCCGCCGCCAGGGCCCAGGGGCCGGTTTTATGAATCGCTCACTATGGACATAAAGGTCAAAAGCGACCGCAACGCCTGGTACAGGGATCCGCCGAATTCTATAGAGGCGAAAGGCGAACTGATCCTGAAAAAGACGCCTTACAATCCGCTCATCGTCATCGGCATGGTGGAAGCTCTGAAGGGGTTTTACACCTACCTTGGGAACACTTTTACCGTTGAGAGCGGAACCCTCGTTTTCGGCGGAGAGGTTCCGCCGAACCCGAAGATAGAGGTCAAAGCCGCCAACGCGCCCAGGGAAAGTCCCATAAAGATCTATCTGAACGCCACAGGGACTTTCCGGAACCCCAAACTCGAACTTTCTTCCGACCCGGAGATGGAGCAGCGGGACATCATGTCGTATCTGCTTACGGGTAAACCGCTCTATGAGTTTTCCAGGAAACCGGGAGACCAGGCTTCACAGACCGGCACGGCCGGGTCACAGGTAGCGGCGGCCAATATAGTCGCCAATTACCTCTCCCAGAAAGCGGCCGGGTCTCTGGTGCGCAAACTCGACATAGACGTGCTTAATCTCCGGATGACAAGCGATAGGACGGCCGATATCACCGCTGGGCGATATCTGACCAGTAAGCTTTTTATAAGTTATGGGCAGGTGCTCTCCCCAGGGGGGGAAAAGCGGGTGATCGCTGAATACGCAATAACGCCTTTATGGAGCCTGGAAGGGAAGAACTCGAGCCAGGGCACCTATGTAATAGATCTCATCCTCAAGCTCGGGATAAGATAGCGGATATTACCTATGGTCGCGCGTATAACTTCGTATTGCGGGTAAAGGTACGGGGGGGTATCATATAGAATGATCAAAAACACACATATAAAAACATTATTGGCTCTGGTTTGCATTCTCGCGGCGGCGATAGTCTGTTCGGCGCTGCTGCCGGCAAAGGCCGGGGCGGAGGATTGGAAATTCAGTTCTTCTATCAACTATGACACCGGAAAATACGGCACGCCGGATCGCACCGATTCGGTCTATATACCGTTCACGCTGAAGCGTTACTATGACAACGCGAATGTGTCCGTAACGGCGCCGTACCTGCGTCAAAGTTCAACGGGGCAGGTAACCAGGGTTGGCGGCATTCCGGTGCGTGTGGGCAGGGGAAGCGGGGTGGCGGTAACTTCCGCGGAATCCGGCCTTGGCGATATACTGGTGCGCGGCGCCTATACGCTTAAGCGGGAAGGGCCGAAGTCCTTCGACCTGGCGCTGGCCGGCAAGCTGAAGCTGCCCACCGCCGACGAAAACAAAGGGCTGGGTACAGGTGAGATGGACGAGGGGGTTGGGCTTGAGTTCTCCAAAGAGGTCACTCCGCGCTGGAGTCTGCTTAGCGACGTGTACTATACCATTATAGGCGTTCCGGACGGCATGGGGTTTAACTCCAGTCAAGTCTCTCTGGATGTGGGCTTTTACAGGCCGCTGCGCGAAAACCTGGCCTTGACCGTACTTTACGAAACCTCAAGCGCCATAGTTGACGGGAACCCGGACCCCCGCAGTATCAGCGGCACGCTTTCTTATAGCGCGCCGGGCGGAATTCAATTTTCCGGCGGATTGATGCTCGGCATATCTGACGGCAGCCCGGACATAGGCATAAGCGCGGGTTTCAATCGGAAGTTTTAGCGTAATTATTCGGAAAAAATAAAAGGAGAAAAGATGAAAAACAGGAGACTGCGGTTAATGTTCGCGGGGCTTTTCCTGTGCGCGGCGGTAATTCCCGCCTTCGCCCAGAAAAACTCCAGGGAAGAGAGGGAGCTTGAAACCATCTCCCGCGAGCTGGACAAAAGCGCCGCCAAACCCGAAGGGGCTCAGCGCGCGGCTGCCAGGATAAAGGCGGAGTTTGGCGTGGACGACGCACGCGTACAGGGCCTGCGCGACAAGAATATGGGTTATGGTGAGATCTCCATAGCGCTGGGCCTGGCCCAGGGTCTGCCCGGCGGCATCACGGACGAAAACGTACAGAAGATAATGGCGCTGCGCCAGGGACCGCCGGTCATGGGCTGGGGTAAGATGGCCAAGGACCTCGGTTTGAAGCTAGGTCCGGTTATGAGTAATATGAAGAAAATGTCCGCCAAGATGCGCAAGCAGGAAAAGGCCGACAAGGTTAAAAAAGAGAAGGGCGAAAAGATGGAGAAGCCTGAAAAGCCCGGAAAGCCCGAGAAAGCCGAGAAAATGGAGCGGCCGGAAAGACCCGATAAGGGCGGCAAGCGCTAAGTTTTTATTGCGGTCATGAAATGGGGGGCAGCTGGCCTTAATACCGGACGAACCTGCTGCCCCTTTTTTTCACTTTTGCGCATATGATCCGCCGGTGTCCGCTGTAGGCCGCGGATATCGCCTATATCTGAGAACTTAAATCCGCATTATGGTATGGGCGCGGGGCTTAGCCGCAGGTTTTATGCTAATGGTGGAAAAAAATGAGAGTATAAAAATGAAAAACAAAAAATTGCAGTTAATGTTCGCGGGGCTTTTCCTGTGCGCGGCGGTCATTCCCGCCTTCGCCCAGAAAGAAACTAAAGAAGTGAAGGAACTTGAGGCCAACTCGGCGGAGCTGGACAAAAGCGCCACCCGGCCGTCGGGGCAGCAGCGCGTGACCGACAAAATAAATGCGCAGTTCGGCGTGGATGAAACCGGCGTGGCGGGCCTGCGCCTCAAGCATCTGGGTTACGGGGAGATCGCCATAGTGTTGGGCCTGGCTCAGAATATGCCTCGCGGTATAAGGGATGAAAACCTGTATAAGATCGTGGCGCTGCGCCAGGGCCCGCCGGTCCTGGGCTGGGGAAATGTGGCCAAAGAGTTCGGGTTGAAGCTCGGTCCGGTGATAAGCGGAGTCCGGAATATAGGCTCCGGGGTTCGCAAGCAGGAAAAGGCCGACAAAATTAAAGAAAGTAAAAAAGCCAAAGAAGAAAAAGCGAAAAAAGATGAAATGACCGAAAAGATGGAACAGCCGGGAAAAACCGTGAAGGAAGGCATAAAGTCTTTTCCGCGGAAATAAGCCGCGTTGCGCCCCTGCGGTGAAATAAGCGCTTTCAGGCGAAATTATGCCTACAACAGGGTATATGCTGTCAGCAAGGATTAAAAAATATACGCCCGGGCCGCGGGCGGGCTGTTGTCTTTGCGCGGTGATCTGTGCGCTTTTTTTTTCTCCGCTTTCCTCAAGCCCGGCGGAAGGAATTTTAGATGGAGCGGCTGAAATGCAGCAACTCTCCGCGCAAGGGAAAAAAGAATTGATAAGTATCGTGTCAGTGGGGCGCCTGGAAACCCTTCAGTGGCCTAAGTTCGGCGATTATCAGGCCGAGATCGGGGAATTTTACCGGTCCGGGGATTATACTCTGGCTTGGGTAAGTAAATTCAGGTCGACGGCGAAGGCCCGTAGCGTAATTAAGCGGCTGCAGGCGGCCGACAACGAGGGCTTGCTGGCCCAAGACTACGACAGTCCCCTGTGGGCGGACCGCCTCGCTAAACTGGAGCTTCCCGACCACCCCGCCTCAGAGTCTCAGCTTATCCGCTTCGACCTGGCGCTCACTGTCTGCGCAATACGTTACATTCTCGATCTGCACCTGGGCCGGATCAATCCGCGGCCTTTCCACGCCATACTCGACATTGAGCCGGACATCAGCGGCCCTTCGGATTTCCTCCGGAAACGGGTCGTGCCCGCGGAGGATGTGGCGGCGGCGTTCAGCGCGGTCGAGCCGCCGTTCCCCTCCTACCGCCGCCTGGTTCAGGCCGTGCAGCGCTACATGGAGATCGCTCGTGAGGATGACGGCGGACAGTTGCCCGCTTCCGGGATCCGGATTAAACCAGGGGACCGCTATTCCGGATTGCCGCGGCTGACGCGGCTGTTGATACTTTTAGGGGATCTTCCGCCGCAGGCGGCTTCGCCGCAGGAGCTGTATGCGGGGCCGTTGGTTAAGGCCGTTAAACGTTTTCAGCGCCGCCACGGGCTGACCCCCGACGGCCTGTTGAGCCAACAGACGCTTAAGCAGCTCAATACGCCGCTGGAGCAGCGTCTGCGTCAGCTGCGCCTCACCCTTGAGCGGTGGCGCTGGCTGCCACACCGGTTTTCACGGCAGCCCATTATTGTCAACATTCCCGAATTCCGCCTTTACGCCGGAGATACTCCGCCACAGAAAGTGGTGGTCGGAGTGGCCTTTGATCATGAGACCCCGGTTTTTTCGAGCCTGCTGACCGAGGTGGTTTTTCGCCCGCCATGGAACGTTCCAATGAGCATACAGCTTGGGGAGCTGGTACAGAAGATTGAGAAGAGCTCCGCCTACCTGAAGAAAAACCACTTAGACGTTATAGACAGCAAGGGCGCAATCGTCAGCTCGGGGACGGTCAGCGCGGCGGTTCTGGCCCAACTCCGGGCGGGCCGGCTCTACCTTCGGCAAAGGTCCGGCCCCAAGAATTCTCTGGGTTTGGTAAAGTTCCTTATGCCCAATGCTTACAGCGTCTATATTCACGGTACGCCTGCAAGGCGCGGTTTCATGGAATCGCGGCGGGACTTCAGCCACAGCTGCATCCGGGTAAAAGACCCCGAGGCGCTGGCGGCCTGGGTGCTGCGCGACCAACCCGATTGGCCGCTCAAGCGCATCCGGGCGGCGATCGAGGGAACGGAGACGGTCACGGTAAAACTTACGGAACCGATCCCTGTGTTTATTCAGTATGGAACGGCGGAGGTGGAGGAAAACGGCGAGGTCCGCTTCTTCGATGACATCTACAGCCGCGATGCGGCGGAGGGCGCCGCTTTTGAACAGCGGGCGCGGCTTGCGGTGGCGCAGTAACGTTTTTACTTTTCACGTTTCCTGTCTATTTCCCGAATATATGAGAAAGATATGAACCTTCCCGGAAGGTTCCCGTAGTTCCGTCCCCTATACTATAAGTAGGGCGGAATTATGAAAAACATAAATTTAAAAACTGCGGCGACTTTTACGATGGCCTGTGTGCTGGCCTTGCCGGCGTACCTGGTCGCGTCCGGTACCGGTACAGGGGATGAGGTTTATAGAGACCTTTCAATGCGGATCGTCCGGTACGCGAACACCGGTAATGTGAATAAAATTCTCATGACCGGCTTTGCGGCCGGAGAGGGGGCGGAAAAAGGAGAAGCGGAATATGTTTCAGGAAAAATAACCGCGCAACTCGGCGGCCAAACCACGCCGGCCCTTATTGAAAAGTCCTTCTTCGAAAAAGTTCTGGTGGAGGCGCGGGTTTTTTCCGCTGCGAATAGTTCGCCGGACAGGAGGAAAAAACTTCGGGATCTCCTCTCGGTTGACGCGGTGGTAACGGGGACGGTGCTGGCGGCCGGCGAAAAACTTAAAATTCAGGCCAGGCTCGTTGATATAAATACCGGCAAGGTGCTTTTTATGACGGAGGGGGAAGCCGAACGGGTAACGGAGCTGCCCGGGATCTTGGCCCCCGACGGTTCCTCTAAGCGGTACGCCGCGGTACCGCCGCCCCCGCCGGCTGATTTCAGGGATTCCGTCAGTGAAACAAGCGCCCCCGCGGTGGAGGCGGCAGTTTTAGAGTAGAGGATGCGGATCGTGGTGGTGGGAAGGGGTTTACCAGCGCCGAACGCGGCCGATGTCTACATGAACGAAATCGGAGTCGGCATAGTATCCAACGCCGCCGCGCTGAAGCGCAAGCGCGGCGTCGCGCAGGCGGGAGGTCGGCACGCCGGGCAGGCGGATATCGATGGCCTCCGCCTTCATATGCAGGCTTTTGCCGGCTACCGCCGAACTGGCGCTTCGGAGCTTTCCGTTGGTCCCCGGTGTGCGGTAGCCGCAGATGATATATATCTCGCCATCCGGCAGCTTGGCTTTAACTGTTAGTTCGTTCAGCAGGTCGAAAAGCCGCGGATCGTAGTGTTTGACCTTGTTCACCCGCCAGTCACGCAAGAATTGGTCGAGTTCGTCCAGCGCTTTGGCATCGTAGACGCCGTCACGGCGGTAGACCACGTCGATGTGTTCCTGTGTATGGGTATTGAACAGCCGCAAACGGGACTCTCGCGGCGCCGGAAGCGTCCCGAAAACTAACGAGGAAGACAGGAGCAGAGCCGCCAGGAAAAAGTGTGTCATACCTCAATAGTATAGCAGACATTCTACGGTATCGCCATGGCTCGGAACATAGCTGGAATTACTGTCGAAATTCGCCGGAATTAGACCGCGTTCGCTTTGGAACGCTGGTGGCTGGAATGCGTTTCTGACCGGTTGATTTTATGTGGTATAATGACGTGTAACTTTTTATCGGTTGCCGTCAAGCATATGGATACTTCCCGTCGTCCCAAAATCGCGCTTCTTAATATCCCCAGCGGCATGCCCTCGGAGGCTTTTCCGATAGCTATTTCAAGGGTCATTGACGGTCTGGATCCGTCTTTGGACGCTGAAATAGAATTCATAGACGTGGAATACTACGGGCTGTCGTTCGACGAGATCAAAGCCAGGATAAGCGCCATATCGCCGCAGATCATCGGTTTCAGCGCTATCCTGACCCACGCCTACTCCTATTTAAAAGAATTATCCTTATTTCTCAGAAGCGAATTCCCGGATACCGTGCAGGTGCTTGGCGGGCAGATGTCGGTGTTGTCCAATCTGATCATTCAGCGCACGGAAGTTGATTTTTGCGTCACCGGAGAATCCGAACCCGCGTTCAGCGCTCTGATCGCCCGCCTGCGCGGCGCGAAATTCGATCTGTCGGTCCCGGAATTGTTTTCGGATATAAAGGGCCTGGTTTTCATGTCCGGGGATGTTCCGTACTTTACCGGGCACGCCGAGTCGGAGGGAAAAGGCCTGGGCCAGATGAATTACGGCTTAATGTCTAAATTCACCGATATAGAACGTTTTTTTCCTAATGTCACGGAGGGGCCTTTTAAAAACTGGATAAATAAGGATGAGGTGGGCGATTTTTACGGATTTCTTTTTCCGGGGAATGTCCAAAAAAGAATAGCCAGCGTCTTCTCCAGTAAGGGGTGCGTGGGAAGATGCACCTTTTGCCACAGATTTTTCAAAGGTTATGCGTCCTTTGAACCGTCCCTGGTGATAAGCCATATCGATGAATTGGCGAAAAAGCGGGACATAGGGTTTATCCAGATCCTCGGAGAGCTTTTCGGCTGCGATAAAAAAAAGACGGAAATGATCGTAGATCATTTAAAACTAAACAAATTAAACTGGAGCATAGGCGCGATCCGGGTGAACATGGTCGACGAAAGCGCGATCCTGAAATGGAGAGAGGCCGGGTGCGTGCTGATAAGTTTCGGTATAGAATCATGTTCGCAGAAGATGCTGGATGTGATGGAGAAAAGGACCACGGTGGAGGAAAATTTAAAAGCGATCGACCTGTGCTTTAAGCACGGTGTTTTTACCGCGATTCTGCTGCTTATAGGCATGCCGGGAGAAACCGAGGAGACAATAAGCGAGACCATCCGCAATCTTATCAAGGTGATCCCGGAGGATATGACGGTGCCTTACGAAATAGTCGTTAACTATTTTCAACCCGTTCCGGGAACTCCCGGATACGAATACGCGCGCAATGCGGGGCTGATCGGCCCTTCATTGGAGGCGGAAGAACAATATGTCAAAGGACTTTACGGCGTGAACGCGAATAATATCAAACATTATCTGAACTTCACGGATTACGAAAAGGAAGAAACAGCCTACTGGAAGCATTACATCTTCCTGGAACTGATAACGGGGTATATTAAAAAGCACGGATTATTCAGAACTTTAAAGCGCAAAAAGATCAACCGCTATAAATACGCGGCGATCTACATGCTCGCGCCCGCGGGGATCAGACGATTCTTGCTGAAATACGGCATAATGCTGACGTCTTTCGGATTAACGGCTACGATCAGCGTGATCTACCGCAAAATATTCAAAAAGAAAAAGCCTTTTTTCAGCCTTGTGCGCGAGTCCTTGCGGGAAGTAAACAAAAGGATGGAATTGCAGATAAGGCCCGACGATATTCACACACATGTGCTGAGAAAAGGAAGATAGGCGGGGCTGCGGTATGGTGGCCTGTCGCAGGCGGGGGCCCACAGCGGAGGCCGCGGGAGCCGCTGGAAAGCCCTTCCTCATGAAGAAAGGCGATTCTTAAAAGCAATTCGTCCTCTTTTTTGTTATCTGTGATTTTGTTAAGATGTAGGCGGTTCATTTAGATTCTCAATTCTTCAAGAGGCTAATATAATGGAAGACAAAAAACAAACAAACAAAGCCGGTAATTTCGTCGGGGTAAAGCCGCTGGCCAATGCTAAGAGAAGCCTTTTAGACCTGGCTAAAATGAAAAAGAACGGCGTTCCCGTGGCCTGGGTTACCGCGTATGATCTTCCCTTCGCCTGCGCCGCGGAGAAGGCGGGAACCGACATGATCCTTGTCGGGGATTCCGGCGGTATGGTCCAACTGGGATATTCCACAACAAATCCCGTCACCATGGACGAGATGGTCATTTTGGCAAAATCGGCCAAGCGGGGCGCGCCGAACACTTTTATCATAGGCGATATGCCGCAGGGATCTTACGAACCTTCGGACAGGGACGCCGTAATAAGCGCCCTGCGCTTCATTAAAGAGGCCGGCTCGGACGCCGTAAAATGCGAAGGTGGGCACAGGATCATTCCTAAAGTCAAAGCTATGGTGGACGCCGGGGTGCTTGTAATGGGACACCTTGGCCTTACGCCTCAAAGCACCGGTTCTTTCGGCGGCTACAGGGTGCAGGGCAAATCCGTCGCGAGCTTTGAAAAGACGATGGAAGACGCGCTGGAACTTCAGGAAGCCGGAGTATTCGCCATACTGCTTGAGGCAATGCCTTCGGAGCCGGCCGGGCAGATAGCCAGGGCTCTTAAAATACCGGTTTACGGCATAGGGGCCGGGGGCGAGGTGGACGGCCAGTTGGTTATAATGCACGACCTCATGGGTTTTTATCAGGCTTTCCGCCCGTGGTTCGCCAAGTGCTACGTCCCGGAGGTGGTCGGTGAGTTCAAGGAGTACATCTCGCGGATAAAGGATGTAAGGAAGAACGGCAGGGAAGAAAGGCGCGACGGGCTGCTGGTTCTGGCCGAGATGACCATAAAAGCATATATCGAACATGTGCGCGACAGGAGTTTTCCGGGAGCCGAGTATTCTTACCCCATAAAGCCGGAAGAGCTGGCTGTTCTCAAAAACTCCAAGTATTGGAAATAGATCAAGCGGCCGGCGCTGTGAGAAACCGGGCGGCTCGGCCTTGAGCGCGGCAGGAAAAAGTGTTTAGCGCTCCTGAGCGGTCGGTAAACCGTCGGTCGTTCCCGATTTTTTTGAAAAAACGCCGGAAGAGGCGTGTCCGCATTGATCCCCCGCCTTCCCCAATGGTCGGTGTGACCCGCTTAAACGGCATGCCGCATCAGTCGCCTTCTGAATTACGCTGAGAGACGCCGGCCATGCGGAATTGAAGCGCGGGAAACTTCGTAAATGAGCACTAACAGAAAAATCGCAAAAGCGTACTCCACCCTTGTCGCCGCAAGCATCCTCGGCCATGCGCTGTCGCTGGCAAAAGAAGTTCTCAGCGCCAGTTACTTCGGCGTTTCAAGAGCCATGGATTCTTTCTATGCGGCCCTGACCGTGCCCAACCTGATAAACGGCATTTTCCTGTCTCCCTTCGCGATGATCTTCATTCCTCTTATCGCCAAGCACAAGACTAAAGATATGGGCGAAGCGAACCGTATCATCAGTTCGGTTTCAAACCTTGTTTTTATCTTTCTCTTTGCCGCCTCAATTCTTGCCTTCGTATTTGCCGACTACGTCATTCGCATTTTCTCCCCGGGGCTTGACGCGGAAACCGCTGCGAACGCGGGGAAAATGCTGAGGATAATAAGCGTCGGAATAACTTTAACCGGGGCGGTAAACATTTTAACGGGCGTAATAAACGCGTTCGAGCATTTTTTATGGCCGGCGATTTCGGGGATGTTTATAACGGTATGCACTATTTTTTTTATGCTGTTTTTTACGGACAGATTGGGCGTTTTTGTGCTGGGCTGGGGGCTGCTTGCCGGTACGATCCTTCAGTTCCTGCTCCTTGCGCATTTTGCGAAAAAATACGGATTTCGTCATTCCGCCGTTGTGGACCTGAATCATCCTGAAATTCAGAAATCCTTGAATCTGATGTTCCTTTACCTGATAATCATAGTTCTTTGGGGACTTAATACCGTGGTCAACAGGTATATGGCTTCGTCGCTTCCGGCGGGAAGCATAACGGCGCTTGCGTACGCGGATAAGCTGGTGCAGGTCCCCCTGATCATTTTTTCCGGCGCTATCGCCACTTCCATTTATCCGTTTTTATCCGCGCAGGCCGCGGAAAATAAGACGGAAGACATCAGGAATACCGTTTCATTGAGCATCCGGATGTCCGCTTTCATCTTCATCCCCCTGGCGGTTACAATGATGATCCTTGCAAAACCCGCCGTACAGCTTTTTTTCCAACGGGGGGCTTTTGACGCGGCCGCCACGGAATTAACCTCTAAAATACTTGTGTTTTATTGCCTTCTTCTTTTTTCCAATTACGCGACCGCGATAATGGCGAGGCTGTTGTTCGCTTTTCAGGCCCCCATAAGCATTATGAAAATTGCGTTCACGGGCCTGGTGATCAATATAATTTTGAATTTCATATTTATCAAACTGATGAACCCGCCGGCATGCGGCATAGCGCTGTCGACCGCGGTCAGTTCCTTTATTACGGCCATCATTTACTTTATTGTCCTGAAAAAGCGGATCTCCAACCTTCACGGCCTGGTAATTCTTAAGTCGTTGTCTAGGATAACGGCGTTTTCCGCTGTTTCCGGCCTGGCCGTTTTCTTCACTTACGCCTGGATAAGCGGTGTTGTTCAGGATAGCGTGTTGACAAGGGCGATCACGCTTGCCGCGTCGGCCGGCGCGGGGGTCCTGACTTTTCTCGTGATTTCCGCGGTTTTTAAACTTGAGGAGTTTTGGAAGATCTACCAGATGATACGGGCAAGGCTCTGCGTCAATCCGGTCTGATGTCCTGTGGCCATAAATTTAAAGGGCCATTATATGCGCAGCGGGGATAGTGGAAAGGAGAAATCCATAAACGTTTTTGCTTTATTATGGAATTAGCGAGCAGATCGTAAATTGATTTTCAGCTTAAGGGGTCCGGTCCATGCTGAGAGGCGATTTTCGCGTATATATTTTTACCCGACAGGATCAGCCCTCCGAAAAAACCCCGAAAGAAAATAAAATTTCCGTATTTGAAAAGTTTCGAAAATAATTCCAGAGCATAGAATAATTTTCCGTTTTTAAGCAGGACAAGCATCGAAAACGTCAGCATGGTTATGGAGCTTGCCTTGAAATTCCGGCTTAAATATATCTCATCGGAATCTTTTTTTTGCCCGCCGGATTTTTCTAAAAGTTCTTCAACTTTTTTCAGTATTTTAGAGATGCCGGTTTCCGATTCATGATCCGCAAGAGCGCGTTTGTAAGCGTTTTCGGCGATTTCCGCTCTTTTTCCCCCGTTTGCGAGATAAAACCTCGCTTTTTCCAGCAATTCCTCCTTATTGTAAAAAACGTCTATTTCTTTGCCGATTTCAAAGCAAATATTTGTGGAAGGCGCGTATTCGGTGAGACAAAATGATTTTGTTAAAGCGATTTCGATCCATCGTCCTTTAGCTACCCGCGCTCTGTTTACCAGCAACTCTTTCTGATTTGCCCAGCTTAATTCGGGTTTTGTGAAATCCAGATTGATTTTGCTCCGGGAAAATATTTCCGATATTTTACTCTCTTCAACAGGGCCATTTTTTGAGCCGACCCCGAAAGTCTCCACTGAAACCCCGTTTTCTTTTAAAAAGTTCACATATTCCATTCTGTCTGATTTTTTGCAATTTCCCAAAAAGCAGACGTCAATGTCTTTACTTGTTTCAACAGGGAAGTACGTTTCCCTGCTGAAACAAGCCATAAAATAGACAGAGGGAATCCCTATTTTCTCATAGCCGAAGGCGCTGAAATAATCATTGGTGACCACGAGATCCGCAATTTGACCATAATACTTGCTGTAAGAGTCGAAATACATTTCATCGTCGAACATCCAGAGCACGGTCTTTACCTTGCCTTTCAGGGACGCGTAAAACTCCACGGATAGTTCATGGCTTGTGGCGAAAGGGGAAAAGAAGATGATGCCGATCTTTTTATCGGTTATCAGGTCCCGCACATGCTGTTCCGTTCTTTCAGGACCATTGCTGAAAAAATATCGCACCACATTGAGCACGTGCAGATCGCCGACATGCTTCCTTAATTCCCTGGCAAAAAAATTAAGATACTGGCTGTCGTCAGTGGGCGTCAAAAATAAAATATTTTTATTCCGCATCGGTCATCGTCCGCCTTTCTTGATTCTTCCCGCCGCGTCGATCCGGATATTCTGTCTGTACCATTCCAAGGTTCTTTTAATGCCTTCTTCCAGCGATACTTTAGGCCGCCACCCGAGATCTTCTCCGGCTTTATCGATATTCAGGCGCAGCGATGTTTTTATGTGCGGTTTAGCCGGGTCGTAAGCCGCTCTCAAATCTTTTCCGGAATAATTTATTATTTTTTTCACCAGTTCCCGTACGGAGAGAAACTTTCCGCAGCCCGCATTATACAGCTCAAATGCGGAGTCCTGCTTTCTAATAACCGCATCGACAAAATCAACCAGATCCGAAACGTACAACAGATCCCTGGCCTCTTTCCCGTCTCCCCAGACGGTGATCGTCCCCTTATTCCCGGCGGACATGACCTTGGTCATGCTGGCCCCGAAAACATGCGATCTTTCAAGATCAAATTTGTCATGAGGCCCATAGATGTTCGAATGTCGTATGGCCGTGTATTTCGTGCTTCCAAGACGGGAATAAAATTCGCACATCTTTTCTATGTAAACTTTTGTCCATGCCCCGCCGAAGTAGCCCGGATATATTTCCTTGTTCGCGTCAAAATCAGTTTCTTTAACGGGCTTGGCGCCTGATTGGTACATGGTCGTGCAACTGAAGAATATCACGCGGGAGACATTGTGATCATGCGCCGCCCGGAAAATAAGCGAGTTCATTATCGCGTTGTCCGTGACATGATAATAAGGTTTATTCAGGATGTCGTTGGCGCCGGAAGTGGTGGCGGCCGCCTGTATCAGGATGTCGGTTCCCTTTACCGCGTCGTTCACAGCCTCCTTGTTCAGGAGATTTACTTTTTTCATTTTCAGGTTCGGGATGCGCAAAGAGGGGGAGGTCAGAAATGTCCCGGTAACTTCGAAATCGTCTTTACCGGCGAAGAATTCGGAGATGTTCCTTCCGATAAAGCCGCTTGCCCCGCATACCAGGATCTTTTTTTTCTTCATTTGTTTGCAGGGTTAATATGTCATCTTTTGATCTCTGAGATATTGCTGCATCCGGCGGATGTTCTCGATTATGTCTTCCCTGGAGAACGCCTTTCCCCAGCTGGTGTCCTTTTCATATTCGAACGGCAGGCCGACTTCCTCGCTGTCGGAAAAACGGTACAGCAAATGAGCGTGTTTTTCCCAGTTCTCGTCGATGTGTTTAATGCCGTAACGCTTATGATTCCTATATATATCGGAGCCGGGAACAGGGTCCAGCCCCGACAGGCTTACGTAATCCGGCTTTACTTCTTCAACAAAGGCGCGGGTCAGATCCACAATGTTCTCAGGTTCACCGGGAAGACCGAAAATGAGGCACATTTTGCATTTGATCCCGTGTTCCTTACAGAGTTTTATGAAATGTTTTATCTGCTCCACTGTGATTTTCTTGTCTATAATGTCCAGCACTTTTTGCGAAACGCTTTCCACCCCGACGGCAAGTTCAATGCAACCGGACTTTTTTGCAAGGGCCATTTTTTCTTCGGTTATCCCTACTACGGTGGTCTGTCCCCGCCACATGACGCCGCCGCGCCCGATCGCTTCCATGAACGGGATAGCCGTATCACGGGAGATAGGGATACAGATCTCATCTTTTAAGTTGATCGCCTGGACGGAATACTCCTCTTTGAGGTATTTTATCTCGTTCTCAATCATCGCCGGGCTTTTCATTTGAATTATCGACGGGACGTTATAGACGCAAAACTTACACTTAAAACAGCATCCCCTGGAAAAAAGCACGCAGGTGCTCCTTATGTCCGCTCCGTACTTTTCGAACAGTAAATTGTTCACTATGGCGGTATCGGGCAGGTAGTGGCGGCGCATAAAAGGATAGCCGCCATAGGGGATGTCCGCATAATCCGCCTTGTATATTTTCTTAAGCGAACCTTTGCGGCAATCCTTAATAATGGAAATGAACGATTCCTCTCCCGGGCCGATCACGATCGCGTCAAAATCATTGGCACAGTCTTCACGGAATATATCAATGTGGGTCCCGCCGGCCGCATGCTTTGCCTTCGGATAATGAAGTTTGATTTGTCCGGCGACTTTGACCATGCCTTTGTAATCCCCGGTTTTGGGTATCCAGTAAAAGTAGGCGTCATGTTCCGGAATATGGTAGATCTGCTGGTCGGACCTGATACCCCGCAGATCGATGATGCTGACTTTTACATCTTTGGTTTTTGAAAAATGGGAATCAATTACCGTGGCGAAATGCAGTTCGTACATCGGTTGTATTTTGCTGGGATTCGCCCAATAATGCCAACTGGGAATTATTATGCCTACTGAAAACATTCCGCCTCCTAATTTTTTCTGATGCCAAAGATATCCGGTTTCGGGGCCGGTGTGCGCTTTCGGGACGCAGACCGGCCACATGACGGGGGGAAATCAATAACTCCGGCCCTCTCCCCCGTCTATCGGTATTGTCGCGCCATTAAGCAAGCCTGCTCTTCCGGAACAGATGAAAACCGCGAGTCCGGCGACTTCTTCCGGGGTGCCGGGCCTTCCGAGAGGGAAATTCCTATCCGCCATTTTTCCGAATTCTTCGGGATTTTTTTTCCGTTCATCATCCCATCCCGTATCCGGTATCATTATGGCGCCCGGCGCGATCGTGTTGAACGTCAGTCCGTCCCTGGATAAAGAAGGGTTTGCCGCTAATGTCTTCATAAGACTGATCTCCGCGGCTTTAGCCATGCTGTACCAGGGGCGTCCGCCGCTTTCGCGGCCGACTATGGAGCTCACGGTAACCACGCGGCCCCACTTCTGCTTGCGCATATGCGGGATCGCTCTCATGGTGAAACGAATAGCCGCCAACGCGTTTTTGTCGTAAACGTCCGACCAGACATGTTCGGGAGTTTCTTCTACGCTTTCTCTGCCCCACCTGCCGCCCCCGCCTACATTGTTTACCAATATGTGGACCGTAGCCCAGCGTCCTATAACAGCTTTAAATACATTTTCGATGTCCGGTAAAACCGTCGCATCGGCGCATATCCCAATGCTCTCTACGCCTTTGTTTTTTATTTCTTCAACCGTTTTTTCAACCCGCTCTTTGTTTCGCGCGCAAATTGCTATATTGCAGCCTTCATCCGCCAGCGCCAGAGATATGGCGCGCCCGATGCCGTGGCTGCCGCCGGTAACAAGAGCGGATTTGCCTTTTAATCCCAATTCCATTGTTAAACGCCTCCTTCAACTCCCGTAACGCTTGATCCGATATGAAGCGCCGGTGAAACCTGTCTGCCGGGTCCGGTTCCAGCGGCTGATTCGTAGATATCCCGTCGATGCGCCCTGAAATTTATTTTTGTTTTTTAGCTGACTTCCTCTCGTCCAGCATCAGCCTGCTTGAGTCCGTGTTCCGAAAAAAATTAAAAATTTTTTGGGCGACGGCCTTAGGCGACATGCCTTCCCTGAAAACAGGCTTCGTTCTGATACGGGTCGGATAAACATCAATAATTCTGATCCCCTTTTCAGCCGCCTCAAGCCTTAAAGATTCGGAGAATCCCCGTAAGCCCCACTTGCTTGCCGCGTAAATGGTCCGCAAACCGCGGGCTTCAAGTCCGCACACGGAATTAATATTAATAAGAGCGCCCGCCGACTTTTTCAGGAATTGCCTGTAAATTTC
Organism: Elusimicrobia bacterium RIFOXYA12_FULL_51_18; assembly: GCA_001800245.1. GTDB lineage: Bacteria > Elusimicrobiota > Elusimicrobia > Elusimicrobiales > UBA9959 > YA12-FULL-51-18. The sequence continues at coordinate 25,865 of MGVA01000020.1, forward strand.
CCTTGAAAGTTTTATAGGGGCCGTCAGGTTGGTGGTTATCATTTCGTCAATTTGTCCGTCTGTGATCTCTTCAAGTCCAAGGTGCGGACAATGTGCTCCGGCATTGTTGACGAAAACCGCGATTTCCCGGAAGCGTATCATCCTGTAAATCTTTCTCAACCCGCTGTCCGTGCTTAAATCAGCCGCGCAAAGATCGCAAACCGCCCCTTCTTTATCGATCTCCGTCTTTGTCGTTGCCAGGTCCTTTTTATTCCTGCCATGAAGGATTATATCGTAGCCGTTCCTGGCGAAAACAATAGCCAGTTCCCTGCCCAATCCTCTTCCGGATCCGGTAATAAGGGCGAATCTTTTTTTTTGGCTCATTTTAACCGGCCTCTCATTAAAAAAGTATTATACCTTTTATTATAATGCCGGTTTTTCGTTCCCGCCCCGCCGTATCTGTAATTTTGGCGCAAGGCGGAGTAGTCCCGTATAGCCTGGGATATATGTTGGCGGCATTTTGCGAGAGTTTAAGCGGAGAAGTTGCCAAAGCACGCTTTCTAACGTTATAATATGAAATCGGCCGTGCTGGCATGAGATCCCCGCAGCTTGCCGGCGCGGCGTGTCCGTCCGGGAGGAGGAGCGCCTGGAGGGATTATTGATTTTAAGGGGCCGGCTTAGGGTGGGGATATCAGGGGGCCTTGCCTACAATGGCGGGATTTTATGCGGAGAGGCTGATCTATGGCAACAGAGTTTCGAAAGGCATCATCACGGAAAGCTGCGCCGGATAAAAAAATGCGGCTATGCGATTATATCGCGCAATTCCTGGTAAAGCGGGGAGTTGCGGATATATTCATGCTTACTGGATCCGGCGCCATGTATATAAACGACGCCATTAAGGTTTCCGGCATCCGATATTATGCTACGCGCAATGAGGCGACCGCCCCCATGATGGCCGAGGCCTATGCCCGTGTGAGGCAGTCTTTGGGCGCGGTATGCGTGACGGCGGGGCCGGGCGCTACGAATGCCGTACCGGGACTGGCCGAAGCCTTCGTGGATTCGGCGCCGGTCCTGATTTTGTCGGGCCAGGTCACGTCAAAACATACCACGCATTACGCAAATATTCCGGGCTTAAGAACGTTTGGAACAGCCGAGATAGATATCGTGCCGATCGTTCAACATCTGACAAAATTCGCCGCGGTTGTGGATGATCCGCGGAAGATCCGTTATTTGTTGGAAAAAGCGCTGTGCCTGGCGACGACCGGCCGGCCCGGCCCGGTCTGGCTGGATGTTCCGTTGGATATTCAGCAGGCAATGGTCGATCCGGCAGTCTTGAAGGGGTATACGCCTCCCGCCGCGGCTTTTTTGAAAACTGATCTGACGAGCGCGGTTGACAAGGTTCTCCGTCTGCTGCGCAAGGCAAAACGGCCGTTGATCGTAGCCGGACAGGGCGTGCGCCAGGGGAAAGCGATAGGGGAATTGAAAATTTTGCTGGAGCGATTCGACCTTCCGGCGGTTTTCTCCCGTCTGGGACAGGATCTGCTGCCTCATACGCATCCGAATGTTTTTGGAAAAGCGGGAGTCAAGGGGTCGCGTTTTTGCAAAGATTTGATGGGACAGGCGGATTGCGTTATCGCTCTCGGCAGCAGGCTCGCGCCGCAATTTGCCGGGTTGAACTTCGAGGGGTTTGCTCCGCAGGCGAAAATAGTGATGGTTGATATCGACAAAGCGGAATTGAATAAACCCGGGGTTGCCCTCTCTCTGAAGGTCCATGCGGATGTCGGGGATTTCCTGAAGGCGTTTATTCCAAAATTAAAAAAGGCGGCGATCCCGCATTGGGGCCCCTGGCTAAAGACATGTCAGGCCCTCAAGGCGGCGCATCCGATGGTGCTTCCCGAACAAAAGCGCAACCCTATCGATCTTTATTATTTTATGGACCGCCTGGGCCGGCTTTCAGACCGGCGCCATATTTTAATCACGGACGCCGGGTCCAATTATTACGTCGGCGGCCAGGTCTTTCGTTTTGAAAAGGGGCAGCGGGAAATCACTTCCGGGACGAATGCGGCGATGGGAACCACGATTCCCCTGGCGATCGGAGCCTGCGTCGCCGCTCCGGATTCTCAGGTGCTGGCGGTTACCGGAGACGGTTCATTGGAACTGAACATTCAGGAATTAAAGACCATTTCCCATTACAAATTGAACTTGAAGTTATTCGTTATCAATAACGGCGGCTACGTCTCTATGCATAAATGGCAGGATGCTTGTTTTGAAGGCAGGCGAATCGATACGGAAGAGGCGACGGGCACCGGGACCTTGAACATGCGGAAGGTCGCGGCGGCCTTCGACTTGAATTACGAATGCATAGAGCGATACGAAGACATCGACGATAAACTGAAGAAAATAATGAGCGATCCTTCGCCGTTATTCGTGGAAGTCATGACGGATCATAACCAGCAGATCTTTCAGGCGTTGTGAACCGATGAAGAACATAAATAACCCTGCGGAGCTGGAGCGCATCGCCGGAAAAATCCGGCTGAAAGCATTAGAGATGACGGTGGCCAAGAAAAAGGGCCACCTGGGCGGGACTTTTTCCTGCGTGGATATTCTCGTGGCGTTATATTACGGGGGGGGTCTGGGAATTGATCCTTCCCGCCCCCAATGGCCCGACCGGGACCGGTTTATTCTCAGTAAGGGTCATGCCTGTTTGGGATTATATCCCATTCTGGTCGATCTCGGGTTTATGTCCCAGGAACGGTTTGACACCTATGGGGACAATGGCGGGCTCGGAGGCCAGTTGGATACCGGCATCCCCGGCGTGGAATGGAACACCGGGTCTTTAGGCCACGCCTTAGGCGTTTGCGCCGGGATGGCGCTTGCCGCAAAAATGGACCGCAAAAATTATCGTGCCTATACGCTTTTGGGGGACGCCGAGTGCGCTGAAGGGTCGATCTGGGAAGCGATCACTTTTGCCGGAGAAAAGAAATTAAATAATCTGGTGGCCCTTGTCGATCGCAATCGGTTATCGGTGACCGAGGTGCTGGACGATGATTCTTTCTTCCGCAGTTTTCCTGACGCGGTCCGGTCTCTTGGCTGGGATTGTTATGATGTGGACGGCCATTCGATCCCGGCCCTGCTGGAAACATTTCAGAAGGCTAAAACCTCCGAAAAACCGGTTTTGATCATTTGTCAAACGATTAAGGGAAAAGGCGTTTCGTTCATGGAAAATACGATAAAGTGGCATCACTCCGTCCCCACGGCCGCGGAATTGGAAAAGGCCAGAGCCGAGTTAGTGAAGGAGCGGCCATGAGTTTGGCGGATAAAGATATCCGGGACGCTTTTTTTGACGAACTTTGCCGAATAGGTTCGCGCGATCCCAATGTCGTCATCATCACCAATGATATGGATGTTTTCAGCTTGCGGAAGTTCAAGCAGGATTATCCGCGGCAATTTATAAATATCGGAGTGGCGGAACAGAATATGATCAACGTGGCCGCGGGCCTTGCGGCCTGCGGAAAACGGGTGTTTGTTTTCGGGATACTGTCATTCGTCACTTTCCGATGTTATGAGCAGATCAAAGTGAATATCTGCAGCATGCGGCTGCCTGTGACCATCATCGGGATGGGGGCGGGGCTGTCGTTCGGGTTTGACGGGCCGACGCATCATGCGATGCAGGACATAGGCCTAATGCGGCTGCTTCCGGAAATGGAGATCCTGAATCCGGGCGACAGCGCTTCCGCGGCCCAATGCGCGCGCCTCGCGTATGAAGGCAAAGGCCCGATGTATATTCGGATAGACAAGGGAACTTTCCCGGAATTTTATAATTCCGGGGACAACTTCTCATCGGGGCTAAAGGTGCTGCGGGACGTTGCGAACAGCGATGTTACCATAGTGGCCAGCGGTTTTATGACCCGGCAGGCGGTCGCGGTTGCGGATGCCCTGGAAAGTCAAAATGTGCGCGCCGGGGTGATAGATATTTTCCGTCTAAAACCGGTGGATGGATCGGCATTGAGGGATTTAGCGGATCGTTCACGGTCTTTCGTGGTTTTGGACGAGAATGCCGCCAGCGGCGGCCTGGGAACGATCATTAGCGAGATCCTGGCGCGGCATTCCAAAAAGATCCCATTCATATCTCTTACCTTGCCGGATAAACAATTTTTAGAATATGGCGCCAGGGAATGGTTTTTGAACCGTTCAGGGCTGGATGCTCCCGCGATAGTAGAGGCTGTTTTGGCTCTGGTCGGGCGAAAAGTCCCTTAATAAATTATTACGGCCGCCGCCGGGCGCCCTAGTCTGAAACCGGCCCGCGGCCTGCCGCAAAAGATTGTTTATGCCCATGGACAACGAAAAAAATCAGACAAAATACGGGGATGTCGCGGTGGGTTTTGTACAGATCAATTACGAGTTTTCCGGACAATATTATCTGCCGCTCTCGGTGGGCATGCTTGAGGCGTATCTTAAAAAACACGCAGAGCGGCCGGGCCAGTACCGGTTCCTGTCCCCGGTTTTTAAGCGGGATAAAATAGAACAGGCCGCGCGGCATCTGGCGGACGCGGATGTCGCCGCGTTCAGCGTCTATGAATGGAATGTAAACCTGTCCCTGGCTATAGCCCGGAGACTCAAAACGCTCAACCCCGGGGTTTTGATAGTTTTCGGCGGTCCGCAGGTGCCTGACCGGGTTGAGCCGTTCCTGCGGGAGCATGGTTTTATCGATATCGTATGCCACGGGGAGGGCGAGCAGGTCTTTAAAGCGATAGTCGACCATGCGCGGGATAGAGACTGGGCAACCGTCCCGTCCGTAAGCTACCTGCGCGCCGACGGCGTTTGTGAAAGTCATAGCCGGACATCCCGCGTAACCGATCTTTCGCAATTGCCTTCTCCTTTTTTGGACGGCACATTCGACAAGCTGGTTTCGGAATATCCGGAAATAAAATGGCTGGGATTATTGGAAACCAACCGCGGCTGCCCGTTCTCCTGCGCCTTTTGCGAGTGGGGCGCCAAGGCGATGAACCAGGTTTACACGTTCGGGCTGGAACGCGTCCGGGCGGAGCTGGACTGGCTGGCCCGGCATAAGATCGAATTTATTTTTTGCTGCGACGCCAATTTCGGGCTCCTGCCGCGCGATCTTGAAATAGCGGAATATGTGGTCCAGGCTAAAATGCGGCACGGCTATCCCCGCACTTTTTCGCTGCAGGGCAGTAAGAACGCCCCGGAGCGCGTTTATGAAATTCAAAAACTTCTGTCTAAAAACGGCCTGAACAAGGGCGCGCTGCTGGCTCTGCAATCGGTGTTCCCGGAGACGCTGGACTTGATCTCTCGGAAAAACATCTCGCTGGAGGCGTTCGATGAACTTCAGCGGCGTTTCAAGCGGGACGGGATAGATACGTTCACGGATATAATATTGGGACTGCCCGGCGAAACTTTTGATTCGTTCGCCGACGGGGTCGAGCGCATCATCGCCAACGGGCAGCATAACCGGATCCAGTTCAATAATCTGTCCGTCTTAAGCAATTCGATCATGGGCGCTCCGGAATACCGCCGGCGCCACGGTCTGGTCACCGTGCGTTCGGAGATAACCAATAGGTATGGGATTCAGGCGGAATCTTCGGAAGAGGCCTCAGAATACCAGGATCTGGTGATAGCCACCGTGACTATGCCGCCCGAAGATTGGGTGCGGGCCCGGTCATTCGCCTGGATGGCGATGCTCCTTCATTTCGATAAACTCCTGCAGCTCCCGTTCGTGCTCTTAAACACTAACGCCGGCATCGGTTACAGGGCGCTTATCGAGGCTTTTATGAACCGTCCTTCGGATGCGTATCCGGTTACCGCGGGAATTTATAAATTTTTTGAGGAAAAAGCCCGCGATATTCAGCGCGGAAATCCGGAATATTGCCATGCGCCGCAATGGCTTAATATGTGGTGGATGACCGATGAGTACAGCTTCATCAAGTTGTGTTATGAAAAACAACTGGACTCTTTTTACCGGGAGGCGGGCAGCCTGCTGCGGGAATTGGCGGAGCGTAGGGGAGCGCAGGTCCCATGGCTGGAAGACGCGATGGTTTTAAACCTGAGTCTGATCAAGCTGCCCTTCCAGAGCGATGCCCCGGAAATAGCCTCCGGCTTCAATATCTGGGAACACTATAAATCCGTTCTCGACGGCAACCCTATGCCGTTAAAGCCTCAGGCGTGCCGCTGCCGGGTTGACAGGACGGCGACTAAATGGAGTAATTGGGACGATTGGCTGAGGGATGTGATCTGGTTCGGTAACAAAACGCGGACTTATCTGTACAATTGCGAGGCGCTATGAATTACCGGCGCCTGGGTTCGACCGAACTGAATATCTCGGAAATAGGCTTCGGCGCCTGGGGCCTGGGGGGAGATAAAGGCGGTTCCCGCGCTTACGGCCCCACGGATGACAGCGAGTCCTTATACGCGCTGCGGCGCGCGCTGGACCTGGGGATTACATTCTTCGACACCGCCGATTTTTACGGGTTCGGGCACAGCGAGACCCTGATCGGCAGGGCCTTCGGTGCTTGCAGGGAGCGGGTGATCATTGCCGGCAAAGCCGGGTTTGTTGACGCGGCCGGCCGGCAGGATTTTTCCCCCGCCCATATACGCGCCTCATTGGATGGGACGTTGCGGCGTCTCAACACCGATTATCTTGATGTATATCAGCTGCACAGTCCGCCGGCGGAGCTGCTGATCCGGACCCCCGGGATACTTGAAACGATGAAGGAGCTGGTCCGGGAAGGCCGGATCCGTTCCTACGGCGTTTCGCTCCGGTCCCCAGAGGACGGCATAACTCTCTTACGGGCGCATAAGGTCGGGTGTCTGCAGGTCAATTTTAACCTTGTCGATCAGCGCGCCAGGGCGGACGGACTTTTTGAGCTGTGCAGGCAGACCGACACCGGCATAATAGCGCGCACTCCGCTCTGTTTCGGTTTTTTAACCGGACAATATCCGGATACCTCCGCGCTGCCGGAAAGCGATCATCGCCGGCGCTGGTCAAAGGAGCAGGTCGAACGATGGCATAAGGCCCCGCGGTTGTTCGCCGGGGCGCTGGAAACACAGCGGCCTCAGACGCCGGCCCAAAGCGCCCTGCGGTTTTGCATCTCGTATCCGGCTGTGACATCGGTGATACCGGGGATGCTGACGCCGGCACAGGTAGAGGAGAACGCGGCCGCCAGCGGCCTGGGGCCCTTGCCGGCGGAGACTATTTCGGAAGTTCAGGCGATCTATGAGGCGAACGATTTCATGGGGAGGAAGTAAGCTTCCCTGAAAACTCATCCGCTGTTTCAGCGGGGGCCCGTCCGGACGGCGGGCTTTTTTTACGGGTTATCAGAAAGGTCCCTTAAATTCTTTATAAAGGCGTTTTTTGTATTCTTCCGAAGGCAATTCTTTTTTGCCGGCCCGCTTCTTGAAAATCAGCCGATAAATATCATTCACGATCGCGCCCATATCCGGGTAGAAATAGTTCTCAAGCGTTTTCGCGGTGGGGCAGGGCGAATGCGCCATCGATATTTCCATGATCGGCGCCTTCAGAATTCCGGGCGCGGTGGTCGCTATCAATCTCGACACCTCCGCGCATACCCCGAACGGAGCCCAGCCCGTATCGGCCACTATCAGCCTGCCGGTTTTTTTGACGCTTGAAAGTATCATTTCCCTGTTCGGATGGGTAAGGCAATTCAGATCTATTATTTCAACATCCAGGCCTTCTTTTTCTTTAACAAATCGGGCCGCGTGAATGGCGTCCACCACCATTATCGAAGTAGCCACAATGGTGACGTCCCGGCCTTTTCTTACGAGATGCGAAGACAGGGGGGTGGAGTTCCGCTTTTCGGAGACGTTGAACGTGCAATCGTACAAGGCGCGGTGTTCCAGGGAGATAACAGGGGCTTTATAGCGGTTTACCGCGTGATCATAAGCGTCCAGGACCGCCCGGGCGGAGCTCGGCATGATGACGGTCAGTCCGGGAATATGGGAAAAAAGGGCCTGAAGGCTTTGGGAATGCTGCGCGCCCTGCCCCCAGCTTCTTCCTATTACAGCCCGTATCAGCATCGGCAGTTTAAATAAACCGCCGTACATATACTTATATTTGGCGATAGAATTCACGATCTGATTCATGGCCAGCAGCATAAAATCGGTTCTTATGTGGATGTGGATGGGGTAAAGGCCGTTCAGCGCCGCGCCTACCGCGAAACCCGTCATGGACTCTTCCGCCAGGGGCGTGTCGAAAACTCTTTCGGAACCGAATTCCTTTTCCAGGCCCAAAGTCGTGCCGAATATTCCGGTGAAATCGGTGACCCCCAGGCCGTAAACCAGGGCCCTGGGATTTTTCCGCATGGCGTCGCGCATGCTCAGGGTGATAGCGTCACGATAGGAGATTGTTTCCATCAGCAGACGTCCTTTAGCAGTTCGCCGCGTCCGGGGAAGCGGGCTTTTTCCGCATAATCCACGGCATTATTTATTTCTTTTTCGATGCCGCTCCGGTATTTATTTATCAGTTTTTTATTATGCACAAGCGGGTCCCTGGCGTACCACTTGTTGAATTCCGACCGGCTCCGGTATCCTTTGTCGAAATCCTCGCTTACGCCCACATGCTGCTTGTACCTGCAGGTGCGGATCTCAAAAAGCATCGGAGTGGAAGTTTTCCTGATCCGGGCCGCCGCCCCCCGCATTTTAAGCGCGATGGACGTCATGTCGAAGCCTTCGTCCGAATTCAAATAGGGGATATTATAGGCCAGCGCCAGTTTTCTGAGATCAAAGGCCTGCCGCGTTCCGATATGCGAATGAATGGCCAGCCCGTTGTTCTCTATCACGAACAGCAGGGGCAGTTTTTTCAGAGAGGCGAAGTTGAGGCATTCGCAAAAAACGCCCTCTTCAGTGGAGCCGTCGCCCGTGATGGATACCGCGATGTTTTTTTTGCGCAGGATCTTGAAAGCGTATGCGGCTCCGAGAGCATGGGGTAGAGTGGCTGACACGATCGCCGAGGCCCCCATCATGCCGACTTCGGGTGCGCAAAGATGCATCGAGCCGGCCTTGCCCTTCGAGATACCGTCCGCTTTGCCGTAAAGTTCGGCGAACATTTTTTTCATGTCGCCGCCTTTGGCCAGATAAACGGCGTGGTTCCTGTAGGAGGTGAAAACCTCGTCCCCTTTTCTCAACTGCCCGATAACGGCCGCCGCGTGCGGTTCCTGTCCGATGGAAAGATGAACGGGGCTTTGTATCTTATCGCTGGGATATAGTTCCGCTATCTTTTCTTCCGCCATCCTGATCCGCAGCGCCTGGCGGAAAAGTTCTTCGTAAGCCGTGCTCATGCCCGGACTTCCTTCTTCACCGCGCGCCTGCAGTGGGCAAGCAGGTGTTCAACGCTTTCTTTGAACGTGTATTTCGGTTTCCAGCCGGTCCTTCCCGTGAATTTGGAGATGTTCGGGATCTGAAGCGTCACATCCGAGGGCCTGAAAAGTTTCGGATCCGCCTTGGCGGGGATCCGGCATTTCATGAACGTTCTGAGCGTGTCCAGGAATTCCCCGACCGTTATAACGGTCGCGCCGCCGATGTTGTACGCCTCGCCGAATTCGCATTTTGCCGTGGCGACCCAGTATGATTCCATGGCGTCCCTGACGTCTATCAGGGTCCTGGTGGAATCCAGGTTCCCGTGCAGAAGCACTTTCTGAAGTCCCGCCTCTATCCTTGCCGCCTGCATCGCGAAAGAAGTGGCGAAGAGATCGGTCCGGCGGGGGTTGATGTACGCGAACATCCGGGTCCTGATGATCTTCATTTTGTAGCTTTTGAAATAAACGTGCCCCAGCAGGTCCTGCGCGACCTTTGAGACCGCGTACGGGCTCGCGGGGAGCATCGGGCAGTCTTCGGTTATGGGCACATTTTTAGGGTCCACCTGGCCGTACACTTCCGAGGTGCTGCAAAGCTGGATCACGGGATCCGTTCCGGTCAAACGCACGGCTTCAAAAAGATTCGCGGTGCCCATTATGTTGTTGTTCAGCACCGCCAGCGGCGTGGTAAAGGATGCCCGGACATTGGCGTGGGCGGCGATGTGGAAAATGGCGTCGGGTCTGACTTCATCCAGGACCGAAAATACGGAACTGAGGTCCGTGAGGTCGCATTCGTGCATGAGTATCTTTGAAGCCGATGAGGCAAGATTTTTGCCGGAAGCGGTGCTGTGCCACCTTGAGATCCCGTGGATCTTCACCGCGGGATGGGTTTGGGCTATATAATCGGCAAGATAGCTCCCGCCGGAGCCGGTGATGCCTGTGATGACCACTTTTCTCATGGTTCTTTCTTTGGTTTTCATGTCGTCAGATATTCCCGTATTTGGAGTTTCTCAGGATCCGGTACCCTTTGATCAGTTCCTGGATCCCGTCATCGAGCGATTGTCCCGGTTTAAAGCCGGTTTTTTCTATCTTTTCGTTAGAAACTATGTAATCCCGCTTATCAATGTCCTCCCCGATGGAGGATTCGAGGAACACGAATTGCGGGAGATGTTCCTGTATCTTTTCGCAGAGCTCTATCTTGGACAGGTTCGCCTCGGACAGGCCGACATTGTAAGACTGGCCCCGCATCTTTTCAAAATTCCTGACGGCATGAATGAACGCCTTTGAAACATCCAGAATGTGGATATAATTTCTCTTGAAATGGCCTTCGAAGACGATAACGAACCTGTCCTTCACCGCGCGGTAAACAAAATCATTCACTAAAAGGTCCAGGCGCATGCGGGACGACATGCCGAACACGGTGGCGAGGCGCAGGCTGATGGAATTGGCCCGGCTCATAACGGTCTTCTCCGCGTCCACCTTGACCACGCCGTAAAGGGAGATAGGGTTCAAAGCGGTCTTTTCCGTGCAATACTTGTCCTTGGCGCCTATGCCGTACCCGCTGTTCGTGGTGGGGTAAATGATCCTCTGCGCCGCGCCGACTTTGTCCGTTATGAGCTTTACCGCGCCGAAGTTGGTCGTCTTGGCGGCTGTGGTGTCGCTGTCGCAAAGCGGCGCGCCCACCAGCGCCGCGAGGGGGATTATTATATCCGCTTTTTTCAGCAGCGGCTTGAGTTTGCTCCAGTCCCTGGCGTCGCCCCGGACCACGTTGAAAGCCTTGTTCCGGCAGCATTCGGCAAGCGAGCTCTGCGAATACATGAAATTATCAAGCACGGTCACCTTGTGCCCTAGCGACAGCAGTTCCGGAACCAGCACGGACCCGATATAGCCCGCCCCGCCTGTAACCAGAATATCGTATTTCATGGGATCCTCCGCGTTTAATTTTTCAGCTCAAGGAACTTTCCGACCAGACGTATGAAGTAATCGATGTGCGCTTCCGTTATGTCCTGGTGGAGGCCTATGTGGAAGCCGTTGTCGGCGGCGTATTCGGCCGCCGGGAAGTCGCCAGGCTTATATCCTAAATAACCGAATCCCCGGCATTGGGTGGGCATGGACAGGAACAGGCTCCTGGTGTCGATGCCGGCCGCTTCGAGGTAGGCGACAAACTCGTCCCGCGTGAATTTTAAGCCTTTCGACAGGATCACGGGGAAAGCGTAGGGCGCCATTTCCTCTCCGGGTCCCGGATCTATGGTCAGGAGGGCGGGCCGGAACTTGGCGAACTTTTTTCGGATATACAGAAAATTGCGTTTCCGTTTGCGGAATATCTCAGGGTAAATATCCAGATAGCCAAGGCCTATCGCCGCTTCCAGCTCGTTCATTTTGGCGGAAAAGCCTATCCTCTCGAAAATAAACCTTATATCGGTGTTGTATTTGAATCTTTTGGCGCATCCGCCTTTCCCGGTGTTGAGCACGCAGGCCGCGCATTTGCAGGCTCTGCCGTGGGCCCTCAGCGACCTTAAAATCTCGGCGTATGCGGAGTTGTCGGTGGTTATTATCCCGCCTTCCCCCGTGGATATAATGTGCGCTATGTACAGGCTGAACGCGGCCATATCGCCCAGAGTTCCTATCTCCCGTCCTTTATACCTGGCGCTTTGCGCTTCCGCCGCGTCTTCCACCACCAGCAGTTTGTGTTTCCTGGCTATCCGGTTTATCCTGTCCATATCCGCCGGCTTTCCCATAAGGTGGACGGGCATTATGGCTTTCGTCCGGGGAGTGATCGCCTTCTCTATTTTGGACGGATCGATGTTCAGCGTGCGGAGATCGATATCCACGAATCTGGGAACGAAACCGGCCTGAAGCACGGCGTTGCCGGTGGCGACAAAGGACAGGGCCGGCACTATGACCTCGTCGTTTCTCCTGGCGCCGAAATCGTAGAGCACGGCCAGGGCTAGCGCGTCGGCGTCCGTGCCGGAGGAGAGGGCTACAGCCTCCTTGGTTCCCACCAGCTTGGCGAATTTTGTCTCAAATTCCCGGACGTATTTCCCGCCGGAGATCCGCCCGGAGTCAAGGATCGTGTTGACCAGTTTTTTTGTCTTGGGCGTTATCGTTATGGTGCCGAATGGATATTTCATGTGAGCCCCTCTTAGTTTGGCCGTATTTTGCCAGCTGTTTCAGCGGGAGGTCCGCCGGATGGCCGGGCGGAGTCTTCAGATTCAGTACCTGTTGCGCCGTTTTATATCTTTCCGGAACCCCGATATCCAGGAGATCCGCCCGGCTTTTAAATCCATAACAGTTCTTTAATTTCGGGAACAGCTCGTACTCTAGGGAAAAGGCGCGGCGTTTAGGGATAAACGCCAGGACTTTTTTGTCCAGCAGGTATATTCCCGCGTTCACGTACGCGCAGCGTCCGCTCTTTTCGCTGAATTTGACCACAAGGCCCGCTCTATCGGTTAATACGGAGCCGACATCCGAGCGGCCGGCGGCCTTTGTCAACACTACCGACGCCAGCGCTTTCTTTTTGAGATGGAAACGGAGCAGGCGGCGGAGATCGGCGGCGCAGATGGAATCCCCGTTCAGGACAAAGAACGGGTCGCTTTTTATGCGCGCAGCGGCGTGTTTTAGCGCGCCCGCGGTGCCCAGGGGTTTTTCTTCTCTAGAGATGGCTATCCTAGCCCCGGGTATTCCCCGCCTATAGTGTTTTTCTATCACGCCGGATTTATAGCCTGTGCAAAGAACAATGTCGCGGATGCCGTACTTCAAAAGATGGGCTATTAAAAAGTCCAGGAAAGGAACGCCGGCGACGGGCGCCATCGGTTTGGGTCTGCCGCGCAGGACTTTCCGCAGGCGTTTCCCCGCTCCGCCGCATAATATCGCGGCCCACGGTCTTATTGCGCCCGGCGGCATTAGTAGCCTACTCCGTGGGAATAGTAAATTATCTGGCTGCCCAGATATTCAAATTTAAAGGGTATTAACAGGAGGTCTTTCAGAGCTTTCTTTATTTTCGGCTGGTTCTCCGGTTCCGCGTAAAAAAGGATAAAACCGCCGCCGCCCGCCCCGAGAAGCTTCCCTCCGGCGGCGCCGTTCTTTACCGCCGTTTCGTAGATCTCGTCTATGCGGCGGCTGGTTATTTTTGTCGACAGGCTCTTTTTTAATTTCCAGGTTTCATTCAGCAGGCGGCCGAACGCGGCGAATTCGGGCCGCGGGGAGGTTATGATGCCGTACGCTTCGTCCACGAGAGCGCTCATATGGGCCAGCTCGTTCCTGTTTTTCTTGATATTTTTTATCTGTTCCTCCGCGATATCGGAGGCGTTTCTGGAGAGGCCTGTGAAGAACAGCATGAGCTTGCCTTCGAACAGCGAAAGGTTCTCGTTCGACATGACCACCGGCGATACCCTGACTTCTCCGTTCCTGAGGAAATCTATTTTGTTAAAACCTCCGTGGGCGGCGAAGATCTGGTCCTGCGAGCCCACGTTTTCCTTTATAACTTGTTGTTCTATGTGGATGGCCAGAGCGCCCAGATCGTTTTTGGAGATGATCTTCCCGTTCATGGCGTACATCGCGTTGAGAAGTCCCACGGTAAACGCGGAACTTGAGCCCATCCCCGACCTGGCGGGGATATCTCCGTCATGGTGGATGGAGATCCCTTTGGGGTAGTTGAGATACTTCAGGACTTCCCGCACCGATGGATGGGCGATTTCATCCAGGGTTTTGACGTCTTCCATGCGGGAATAGACTATCCTGTGTTTGTATTCGAAAAAAGGAGGGAGTTCCCGCACCACCAGATAACAGTATTTGTCTATGGCGGCGCCGATCACTTTCCCGCCATTCTCCATATACCAGGCCGGATAATCCGTTCCTCCGCCGAAAAAAGATATTCTATGGGGTGTTTTGGTTATTACCATAAGCGTTGCCGCAGGTTTACGCTTCTATCCATACCGCGATATAATATCCGCTCACTGACGGTAAATAGTGTAGCAAATTTCCCATAATCCGGCACCCTTCCCGAGTCCGCCTTCTTCCGGCGTTTCAGGGGGCGGGGCGATCGTCTAATGGGGTTTGCAAAGGTTCCCTTCGCGGGGATCGCGGCCTTTGTCCTTATCCCGCCCGTCTTTAAACCGAAAAGAGGATCCGTGATCCGCCGGAACATTGCCGCCGGGTTGCTTGCAAGCGGAGAACGTCCCTCTTGAGTCGGATAGTCTATTTTGGCACAATGTAGTATGAGACGTTCTGCGCCCGGGTCGGCTTTTATATATATAAGGACTCTATGCTTAAAAAACTTGTTGAATCGGTTATCGGCAGCAAAAGTGAAAGGGCTTTGAAAACCATCCATCCGATAGTGGCCCAAATAAATTCTTATGAAGAGGAGCTCGTAAAACTTACCGACGGAGAACTTAGCTCCAAGACCATAGAATTCAAGGAACGGCTGGCCAAGGGCGAAACGCTGGACGATATCCTGCCGGAGGTTTTTGCGACCGTGCGGGAAGCCGCCAAACGCACCATAAAACTTCGCCACTACGACATGCAGATGGTTGGCGGTATAATCCTGCACCAGGGGAAGATCGCCGAAATGCGCACCGGAGAGGGCAAGACCCTGGTGGCCACGCTTGCCGCCTACCTGAACGCGCTGACCGGCAAAGGCGTGCATATTGTCACCGTCAACGACTACCTGGCCAAGCGAGACCGCTTCTGGATGGGCCCCGTGCACGAGTACCTGGGCCTGACCGTGGGTTTTGTCCAGCACGATATGCGCAACGAAGAGCGCCGCGCGATGTATGACTGTGACATAACTTACGTAACCAATAACGAGATCGGTTTCGACTACCTGCGCGACAACATGGTGATGGATAAATCCGAGCGCGTCATGCGCTGCCGCAACTACGCCGTAGTGGACGAAGTGGACTCCATCCTTGTGGACGAGGCCCGCACCCCGCTTATCATCTCCGGCCCGGCCGAAGAGTCCACCGATAAATATTACATCGTCAACCGCGTCATCCCGCTGTTGAATGTCCGTTTCATCACTGAAAAAGAGGAGATAGACGCGAAACGAAATGAAGAGGACCTGGGCAAGGGTTACGACGCCGTCATAGATGAAAAGAACCATTCCGTTATCATGACCGACGAGGGCGTTAAAAAGGCCGAGAAGATCCTTAACGTGGGCAATATTTACGACGATGTCGGCGCCGAATGGGCGCACCACCTGAACCAGGCCCTCCGCGCCTACCACCTGTTCAACAAGGACGTGGAATATGTGGTGAAAGACGGCGAGATCGTAATCGTGGACGAATTTACCGGCCGTCTTATGCCCGGCCGCCGCTGGTCGGACGGTCTGCACCAGGCTATCGAAGCCAAGGAGAATCTGCGTATCAAGGAAGAGAATCAGACCCTGGCCACTATAACTTTTCAGAATTATTTCAAACTCTACAACAAGCTGTCGGGCATGACCGGCACGGCGATGACGGAAGCCGACGAATTCTGGGAGATCTACAAACTGGATGTGGTGGAGATCCCGCCGAACCGCCCTATGATCAGGGAAGATTCTCCGGACCGCATCTACCGGACGGAGCGCGAGAAGAACGCCGCTATCGTCTCGGAGATAGAAGAGCGCTGGAAAAAAGGCCAGCCGATGCTGGTGGGTACCCGCTCCATAGATAAATCGGAAAAGCTTTCCGCGATGCTGCGCCAGAAGGGCGTGCCGCATGAAGTTCTCAACGCCAAGTATCACGAGATGGAGGCCCAGATCATCGCGCAGGCCGGCAGAAAGAACCAGGTGACCATCGCTACCAACATGGCCGGACGGGGCACCGATATTATTCTGGGCGGCAATCCGCCCGACGAGGATAATCATAACTACGTGGCCTCCGTCGGAGGCCTGCACGTCATGGGCACCGAGCGCCATGAGTCCCGCCGTATAGACAACCAGCTGCGCGGCCGCTGCGCCCGGCAGGGAGACCACGGCTCATCCGTGTTCTACGTGTCGCTTGAGGACGAACTCATGCGCCTGTTCGGCTCGGAGCGGATCTCCATGATCATGGAAAAGCTCGGCATGGAAGAGGGAGAGGTTATAGAATCGGCTTTGGTCAGCCGCCAGATAGAGGGCGCCCAGAAGCGCGTGGAAGGAATGAACTTCGACGCCCGCAAACAGCTGCTGGATTACGACAATGTAATGAACAAGCAGCGCCAGGCCATTTATGAACTCAGGAACGTGATCCTTGACGGCGCCGAAGTAACGCCGCGCGTTAAAAGCATGGTCCAGGAAGGCCTGGAGGAGCAGATAGACCTGTGCGCCCCCGCCGACCAGTCTTCCCAGCTCTGGAATATGGAGAACCTTAATCTATACCTGGCCAGAACATTCGGCTTCAAACTGGATTACAGCAAGGATCAGCTCCATGCGATGCAGCAGGACGCCCTTAAGACCGAACTGCGGGAAAAGGTGGAGCAGATCTATGACCTACGCTTCAGGGAATTTTCCGAACGCGGCGTTGATTTTAACGAAATGCAGCGAGTATTGCTCCTGCAGATCATAGACCATATCTGGAAGAACCACCTCTACGACCTCGACCACCTGAAAAAAGGCGTGGGCTTGCGCGCTTACGGCCAGAAAGACCCGCTGATAGAGTATCAGAAAGAATCCTACGCGATGTTCGAGAAGATGCTCGCCCGCGTCAGGGACCAGATGGTGGAATATGTTTTCAGGATACAGCTGCCGCCCGTGGTCCGGCCTAGGCCGGCCGGAGAGGAATCCGGGGGGCAGCCCGCCGGGGGCGCCCAACCGGCCAAGCCCACCGCTAAAAAGCCCCAGGAAAAATACGCCAATCTCAAGATAGGCAGGAACGACTCCTGTCCCTGCGGTTCCGGCAAGAAATATAAAAAATGCCATGGGGCAAACGGGTAGGTATGAACGATGAGGGAATGAGCGTTAAGGGGAAAAAGATCCCCCATTTTCTTTTTTCACCCTTTATCCCTTATTGCGCGTCATTTCTTCCCCTGCTGACTTCCCTTCTGCTTGTTCTCAGTTATCCAAAGTTCAATCAGGGGTGGCTGGCCTGGTTTGCTCTGGCCCCGCTTACCATAGCGATATGGAAGGCAAAAAACCTTAAACAAGCTCTGCTGGCCGGGTTCACGGCGGGCTTCTTTTTCTACGCCGGGATTCTTTACTGGATCTATCCCACTATGCGCGCCGGAGACGTTATCCCGGCTGTTTCGGCTTTCGGCCTTATTGCTTTAAGCCTGGTGATGTCGGTGGAATTTATCGCTGTTTCCGCGTTCGGTTTTTATCTGAAAAAAACAGGCCCCCGCGTCTGGCCTTATATCTTCGCGGCCGGCTGGGCGCTGCTGGAATACGGCAAAGTGTTGCTGAGCCTTAAGGCGGTATGGTTCCCCTGGTTCATGCTGGGCTACACGCAGTGGGCGTATACGCCGGTTATCCAGGTGGCGTCCCTGGCCGGCGTATACGGTCTCGGCGCGGCTGTTTGCTTCAGCGGCGCCTTGGCCGGAGTGGTGGTGATATCCGACTCCGCGCCCTGGCGGAAGGTCATGCGCTTTACGCCGGCCGTCCTGGTCTTCGCGCTGATCTGGGGCTATGGCCTGAGTGAGTTGAAAAACGCCCGCGCTGAAAAGCCGCCCCGCTATTTAAATGTGGCACTGCTGCAGCCGGCCATTGATCTTTACGATAAGTGGGACTCTGAAAAAGCCGGCGTCATCCGGCGCAAGATGGAAACACTTTTGAGCGGTCTCGGGGACTCCGAACTTGTGATCTGGCCGGAGAACGCGCTGCCGGGCTGGATAGACGATCCGTTCTACGCGGCCTGGCTCAAGGCCTTATCCGTGAATGGCGGGCGCTATAATCTTGTGGGGTCGGTATCCAAGGGAGATGCGCGCCATGTAGCGGCGTTCCTCCTTGACCCGAAAGGAAGAATAACGGCTTCTTATTATAAACGGCGCCTGGTGCCGTTCGGCGAATATGTGCCGCTGCGCGGTTTGCTCGGGAAATTCATAGCGCCGGTGGCGGCACTGGGGGAGTTTGCGGAAGGCGGGCTTGAACAGGAGTTGTTCGATTTAAAAAGCGTAAAGATCGGCGTCGCCATCTGCTACGAATCTATCTTCACTTACCTTTTCACCGCCGACGCCAAAGCCGGGGCCGTGGTTTTCGTTAATATAACTAACGACGGCTGGTATCTGGATACGGCGGCGCCTTACCAGCATTTTATAGCTAATATCTTCCGCGCGGTGGAAACCCGCAGACTGGTGGTGCGCGCCGCTAATAACGGCATCTCGGCGGTCATAGACCCCTGGGGCCGCGTGCTGGCGAAGAAAGACCTGAATGAGTCGGGCGTCTTGGCGATGAGAGCGCCCGTTTACTCCGGCCTGCCTCTCAGCTTGTATGCGGCGCACGGAGACTGGTTTATCCATCTATGTTTGTTGGCGGCCGCCGCCTTTATTCTCGCGGTTTTTGTGCTCTAAGTTTTGCTGTGCCCACCGTTTTTTGAAAAATACACGGTTAAAGACCGAGCGTCCGGCTTTGGAAAAGGAACTTACTATTAACCTGGTAATTGCGCGGCGGTCAAGGCGTCTCATAAGGTGGGAAATAAAAAGAGCGCCGATATGGGGCGTACGCCATGCGGGTGTAACGGAGTATCTTGACATAGGTCAAATTATTTGGCAAAATTAACAAAATTAACAAAACTAATAAATCTGGTAATATGAAAAAATTTTTAACCACTTCGGAAGCGGCAGAGATCTGCGGGGTCGCGCATACCACGGTTATACGCTGGATAGGAGAAGGAAAACTTAAGGCCCATGAAACGCCCGGTGGACACCGGCGCATAGAGCAGTGGGATCTGGTCCGTTTTCTCAGGCAGTTTAAGATTCCCGTTCCCAATTCTCTTGGCTCCGGCAGGTTTAGAATATTAGCGGTGGACGACGAAACAAAGGTTCTGTCCATGATGCGCAAGACGTTTTTGAAGTATCCGGAAGAAATAGAGTTTTGTTCCACCACCAGCGGCATGGAAGCTCTTGTGATGCTTGGAAAAAGCCGGTTTGACCTGATCATATTGGATGTTGTCATGCCCGATATGGACGGAATCCAGGTCTGCATCACTCTTAAGCAGAATCCCGACACCGCCGGCATCAAAATAATCGTTATAACGGGACACCAGCTTTTGGAGGAACAGGAAGAATATCTGAAAGGCAACGCGGAATGCATAATAAAGAAGCCGTTCTCTCCGTCGGTTATGCTGGAGAAGGTAAGAGCGCTGATGTGATCCGCTTAACCCGAATCCTGCAATTCAACTTGGTTTCCATTGGAAGATCAGGTGAACAAAAAATGCATGGTGTATGCCGCGCGAAGCGCACCTGAGCTCCGCGAAGGAAAAAATTCAACTGAATTTTTCAGGTTAAGGTAAGGGGGGCGGGATACGCTCCCGCCATTTACAACTTGCGATGAAAATATTATTTATTAATGGGAATCCCTATAAACCCGCTGTTCCCCCCATCGGCCTTGAATACGTATGTGAGGCGGCGCAAAATGCGGGGCATGAAACCGTTATTTATGATTTTTCCCATGAGTCCCCGGCGGGCCTTGAGCGGTCGGTCCGCGCATATCGCCCGGACGTCATCGGTATTACCCTGCGCAATATCGATACCGGGCATCTTTTTAATAACATCAGCTACATTCCCGAACTGAAAGCCCTTATTGCCGGCATAAGGGTTTATTTCAGCGGCCCTGTGGTTCTGGGTGGGGCGGGTTTTTCCCTTCTTCCGTCGGGGATCATGCGCGAGGTTGAAGCCGATTATGGAATAATAGGCGAAGGCGAAGAGTCTTTTCCGCGCCTGCTGGAAAATCTGGGCGATCCGGCCCGTGTGCCGAACCTTGTCATAAGGGACAAAGAAACCGGTAAGATCGTCTGCACGCCCAGAGAGATGGGGCGTCCGCTCCGGTTGAAGCTTAAGCGCGGCACGATTAACCATCCTAAATATTACGAACTGTTCTCGCGTCACCCGACGCATAGTCTTGCCAATATCCAGACCAAGCGCGGCTGTAATAAAAATTGCACTTACTGCGCTGAGCCCGATGTTATAGGACGGACCATTATTAAGCGGGAACCGGAAGAGATCATAGATGAAATAAGACGGTTTATCGGCAAGGGGATAGTGGATAAATTCTTTTTTGTGGATTCCGAATTCAATGTCTGTCCGGACCATGCGGCGGCGGTGTGCGAGGCTTTGCTTAAACATGACCTCCGCATCGGATGGACATGTTATCTGACCCCTGAAAATACGGGCAAAGACCTTATTTCCCTTATGAAGCGGGCCGGCTGTACCAGCATGGTCTGGAGTATGGAGAGCGCCTCCGAAACGGTATTGAAAGGTCTTGGAAAAGCTTATGCGCCTTCCGATGTGATGCGTATAGCCGGCATCTGCGGCGAAATGGATCAGCCCTACATCATTCTGCTCATGTTCGGCGGCCCCGGTGAGAGCGTCGCGACGGTAAATGAAACCTGGCGGAATGTCCGGAAAGCGAAGAAGGCGTTTTTCGGAATAATTACAGGCGTGCGCATTTATCCTTCAACTCCTCTTGCCCGCCAGGCGCTGAAAGACGGCGTTATCTCGCGTGAAGAGGACTTGCTTTTCCCGGTTTTCCACCGGAAGGAATATACGCGCGACGTTATTTTTCCGGCCGTGGAAAAGCGTTTCGGATCAATGAAGGACTGCGTCCTGCTCGGCCCGGAAAAGAAAACAAAATTCGACTGATCGCGCACGACAGCTTCCGGAAGGATCCCGCTCGAAGGTGTTTTAGCGGATTTGGAAACGGAGCCGAAGCGACGCGAACCGGGCATTCTAGAAGGAGACTGTAAGTTGAACGGCGCAAAGGCTCGGGCGGCTTTCATGAAAAGACGTCCCGATGGGGAAAGTAAAAGCATTGATGACGCATTGAGGGGGCATTATGATAACGGCGCAATCCGCGACATCGGTAAAAGAAACTACGGCGGCAAAACTTCTCATGGGGTATCTCAAGCAGGAAGGAGTGGATTACATTTTCGGGATACCCGGCGCTCCGCTAATGCCGCTCTACGAAGCCCTTTTTGAGACAGGTTGGATCACGCCGATACTGGCCAAACATGAGGAGGGGGCGGCGTTTATGGCGGACGGCTATGCCAGGGTTAGCGGAAAGCTGGGGGTTTGTTGCGCCACAACCGGCCCGGGGGCCACAAACCTTATTACCGGAGTGGCTTGCGCTTATGCGGATTCCATTCCCATGCTGGTATTGACCGCGCAGGTGGCCATCTCATCTTTCGGCAAGGGGGCCGTTCAGGAAAGCACATATCACGGTATTGATGTGGTTGATATGTTCAAGTCGGTAACCAAAAGCAGCGTTATGGTTCCTTCCGCAGAGAAAATGAGCGACGTCTTACGCGCGTCCCTGCGCATAGCCCTGAGCGGAAGGAAGGGGCCGGTCCATATAAACCTTCCGGCCGATTTCATGAAAAAGAACGTGAACGCGCGCATGGTCCATCCGGAGCAATACCGCGTTACCGCCTGCCAATTCGACAGGGACGCTATAAGGGAGGCCTCAAAACAGCTGATCCATGCCAAAAGGCCGGCTATTCTGGCCGGACATGGGGTCAATCTTGCCGGCGCGCAGGAAGAATTACGGCGCCTTTCCGAGAGGCTTAATATTCCCGTAGCCACGTCGCCGAAAGCCAAGGGGGCTTTTCCCGAGAACCATATTTATTCAATGGGCGTTCTAGGTTTCGGAGCCTCTATGCGCGCGGAGAAATATTTTTTATCCGGAGAGGTGGATGTTCTTCTGGCCGTGGGGACCAGCCTGGGGGAATCGGTCACCTGCGGCTGGGATCCGAGGCTGGAGCCGTCCAAGGCACTGATCCAGATAGACATAGATCCAAGGGAAATAGGCAAAAATTATCCCGCGGCGCGCGGCATACTGGGCGATGCGAAAGTGGCGCTGAACGAACTTAATTATCAGGTGGAGCGCGATCTCAGGTGGATAGATAAAAACGACCGTCCCGACGGCAAATGGATAGAGGAGTTCAAAAATTCGATCCCGCGGTTCGACGATCCGGAAAAAATTATATCGGAAGATATTCCGTTGAAGCCGCAGAGGATCATAAAAGAGCTGCGTGACGCGCTTCCCGACGACGCGGTATTGTTCGTGGACATAGGCACGGTTATGTTTTGGGCGCTTCAGTATTTTCCTGTCTGCGAACCCGGAACTTTTTTTCTTAACCTCGGACATGGTTCTATGGGGCATGCGGTCGCGGGGTGCATAGGAGGCAGGCTTGCCAGGCCGGATAAGCCGGTCGTGGCGCTGGTCGGTGACGCCGCGTTCGCCATGAACGGAATGGAAGTGCACACGGCGGTTGAAATGGATATCCCCGTAATCTGGGTGGTGCTCAATAACGGGGGGCACGGGCTGGTTTACCACGGAGAGCGGCTGCAATTCGGAGGGAAATTCACAAGCGGGATCTTTAAGCGCAGGCTTAACGCCGCCGAAATAGGGCGCAGCCTGGGGGCCGAGCCTTTCGAGGTCAACCGGCCGGGGGAACTGACAAGCTGCCTTAAGGCGGCGATGAAATCGGGGCGTCCCTGCGTGATAAACGTCAACTCCGACCGGGATGAAGCCCCGCCCATGGGAGACAGGGTAAAGGTGCTGCATAAAACCTTCGCGGTGTAAAATAAATGAACGACGACCGAAAGCTGATAGGCGATCTTGTTTGCGGATACCGAAAGGCGAAGATCCTGTTTGTCGCCGTTTCTTTGGATCTATTCTGCCTTACCGGAGGCGCCGGCGCGGGGGCCGGGCGGATAATCAAAGCCCTGCGTTCGGATCCCAGAGCGACCGGCATACTGCTGAATTCCCTGGCGGGTATGGGATTTTTGACAAAGAAGTCTGGTATTTATCGCAATTCCGCGGTTTCCGATCGGTTCCTTGTGCCGGGGAAACGGGAATATGTGGGGCATAATCTGCATTATCAGAACATTATCTGGGATGCCTGGTCAAAACTGGAGAATGTGGTCAAAAAAGGAAAAATCGGATTTCCGCTTAGAAAACTCCTTTCCGGCAGAAATGATTTTCTGGAAGGATATATTCGCGGCATGAGCGATATCGCGCTCAGGCCGGCTTGCGAAATAGCCGAAAGGCTGGATCTTACCGGTTCGACCCGGATGCTTGATGTGGGAGGAGGGCCCGGAACTTATACCGCGGCCTTCCTGAACAAGGAAAGGAAGCTGCGGGGCACGATACTGGATCTGCCGGAAACTCTTAAGGTCACCCGCAAAATTTTCGCCGGGCACCCTCTGAGCGGGCGTGTTTCGTTCCTGTCGGGCGATTATCATAAAACGCCTTTCGGAAAGGAAAAATACGATATTATTATGTTTTCGCACGTGACCCATGATGAGGGATCCGTGGAAAACCTGAATCTTCTGCGCAAAGCGTTCTCCGCCATGCGCAAAGGCGGCCTGGTGGTGATACATGATTTTATGCTCAACCGGGATATGGCAAGCCCCGAGTTCGCGGCCGTGTTTTCAGTGCACATGCTTGTCTATACAAAAAAGGGCCGGGTATATTCATCGCATGAATATAAAACCTGGCTGAAAGAGGCGGGGTTCAAAAATATATTGGGATCGGACGTCTGTTCCGGATCGGCCCAGCCGTCAAAAATTATTGTGGGGAGAAAACCGTGAAAAACTTTATAGCGGTTTTTATAGCGCTGGCGTCCATTATGCCGGTTCCGGCGGCGTCCGCCAGGAATCTTGTGGTTTCTGACGACATAACGGACCCCACTACGATGGACCCTCAACGGCAGTTTTCCGAGAAAACTCATACCATATGCCAGCAGATTTTCGATGGGCTTATCCGTTTCGATCCGGATGGGAAAGTTGAGCCCGCGTTGGCCGTTTCCTGGGAAAGAATAGACGATGCCAGAATGCGCTTCAAACTGCGCGAAGGGGTTTCTTTTCATAATGGAGAACCTTTTGATTCCGCGGCCGTAAAATTTTCAATAGAGCGTTATCTGGATCCCGCCACTAATTTCCCGGCCAGGGTGTTCATAGATTCCATAGCCCGGGTTGAAACGCCGGATAAATACACCGCCGATATAATTACCAAGTATCCGGATGGAATACTGCTTAACCGTTTAGCCGGTTTTGTCCTTATCTCTCCTCCGCTGTATATAAAGGAAAAGGGCGTGGAATATTTCGCCTCCAATCCGGTGGGGACCGGAGCGTTTGTTTTTAAGTCATGGGAAAAAGGGAAACAGATATCTCTTGTCGCAAACAAGGAATACTGGCTGGCCGGCTATCCGAAAATAGAGGGCCTTGTTTTCAAGTTCATTCCGCAGGAGAAACAGCTTGCGGCCCTTCTTTCCGGAGAAGTCGACCTTGTGACCAACCTTTCGGGCACCCAGACCCTCTCCGTTAAATCCAACCCCCGTCTTACCGTGATCAAGAAGGCTTCTTTTTACACCGTTACGCCGTGTTTTAATCTTTCCTCCGGGCCTTTGAGCAATCTGGAAGTGCGAAAGGCTCTTAACCACGCCGTAGATAAGCAAAGTCTTATCCGTTACGACCTGTTGGGCAACGGTCTGCCTATCGCCACTTTCAGTATGGCCGGGGAGATCGGTCATAACAGTTCCCTTGTGCCTTATGAATTTGATTTGGCAAAAGCCAAAAAGCTGCTGGTTAAGGCCGGCTATCCGGATGGATTCGGATTAAAAGTCCTTGTAAAGAACAGCGCGGAACGAACGGCTAAAATTATCGCTTCCAATTTGCGGAAAGTAGGCGTAATGCTGGATATAATCCTGGCCTCCGACGCGACAGGCAGCAAAGAGGTAAAAAGCCAGAAATACGATATGTCTATAGGAGATGTTCCTGATCCGATGTGTCATTCATATTTTATTCCCGCCGTGGCATTGTATTCCAAGTCTCCCTTCGCATTGGCGGGGGATCCGGGATTTGATGACATGCTGAGCAATATGGTTATGACCACCGACCCTGAACTCTTAAAGAAAAAAGCCGAGCAAGTGGACGAATATATTTACAACTATGCGCTGGGCATTTTCACATATCAGCGCATAGCTTTATATGGGGCTAAAAAAGGCCTTTCTTTTACTCCCTATCTTTCACGTATGCCGTACTTCTATAGGGCGCATTTCTATGACTAGGAGCCTATCCGACATAAGCAATTTCGCCTGCAATTGCCGCTTTTT
>MGVA01000021.1 GCA_001800245.1 Elusimicrobia bacterium RIFOXYA12_FULL_51_18
CGGCCGTCAGAGTGGTTTTGCCGTGGTCAACGTGGCCGATAGTTCCCACGTTCACGTGCGGTTTCTTTCTGTCGAATTTAGCTTTTGCCATGGTTTATTACGCTCCTGTATTGTTTTGTGTCCGGATAGACCGCCTAGACCGCGGGCTATACCGTTTTCACCTGACTGCTACACCGCTTCGGCGGCCTGGGTTCTCTTCTCGATAACCGTTTTCGCGACGTTCGACGGAACTTCTTCGTAATGACTGGGCTCCATGCTGAACGAAGCGCGGCCCTGCGAGATGGACCTGACGACCGTTGCGTACCCGAACATTTCCGACAACGGCACGGTGCCGCGCACGAAACGCGCGTTGCCCCTGCTGCCCATCTCGGAGATCTTGGCGCGCCTGGAGTTCAGGTCGCCTATAACGTCGCCCATATTGACTTCGGGAGTGGTGACGTCCACTTTCATGATGGGTTCCATCAGGTACGGGGCGGCCTTGCGGCAGCCGTCCTTGAACGCCATCGCACCCGCTATCTTGAAAGCTATTTCGGAAGAGTCCACGTCGTGGAAGGAGCCGTCGAACAGCGTCACTTTCACGTCCACCACGGGGAACCCGGCCAGCACGCCGGAGTCCAGCGCCTCGCGGCAACCTTTCTCCACGGCGGGGATAAATTCCTTGGGGATGCGGCCCTGCTTGATGCCGTCCACGAACTCAAACCCTTTGTTCAGGGCCTGCGGTTCAAGCTTGAGCCACACGTGGCCGTACTGCCCGCGGCCGCCGGATTGGCGGATGAATTTGCCTTCCACTTCCACCGCCTTCTTGATGGATTCGCGGAAAGCGACCTGCGGCCGCCCTACATTGGCCTGCACGTTGAATTCACGCTTGAGGCGGTCCACGATGATGTCCAGGTGGAGTTCGCCCATGCCGGAGATGATGGTCTGGGATGTTTCTTCGTCGGTCTTGATCCTGAAAGTCTGGTCTTCCTCAGCGAGGCGTCCCATGGCAAGCCCCATCTTCTGCTCGTCTTCCTTGGATTTGGGCTCGATAGAGATGGAGATGACCGGCTCGGGGAAGTTCATGCCCTCCAGCATCACGGGATGATCGGGATCGCAGATGGTCTCGCCCACGGTGGCGCTCTTGATGGCCACGGTGGCGGCTATGTCGCCGGCGCTGATCTCTTTGATCTCTTCGCGCTTGTTGGCGTGCATCCTGAGGATACGGCCTATGCGCTCCTGGGTATTCTTACGGGAGAAATGGACGGTGTCGCCCGGCTTAAGCGTGCCGGAATAGACACGGAAGAAAGTCAGCTTGCCCACGAAAGGGTCGGGTTGGATCTTGAACAGCAGCGCGCAAAAAGGATCTTTCGGGTCGGCCTTGCGCAATACTTCTTCGCCGGTGTTGGGATCGGTGCACATCAGGGGCGGGACGTCCAGCGGGGAGGGCAGGAAGTCCACCACGGCGTCAAGCATGGGCTGCACGCCCTTGTTCTTATAGGAAGAGCCGCACAGAACGGGGAAAAACTTGCAGGTTAGCGTGCCGCGGCGTATGGCGGCTTTAAGTTCCGCCTCTGAGAAATTATGGTCTCCGGCCAGGTACTTCGTCATGATCGCATCATCGAAATCGGAGAGTTTCTCCACCAACAGGTCTCGGTATTTCTTGGAGAGCTCCACCATATCGGCGGGTATCTCGACCTCGTCAAAATGCGCGCCCAGGTCGTCGCCGACCCAGATCAGCGCCTTCATCTTCACCAGGTCCACGAGGCCTTTGAAAGTTTCGGTAACGCCTATCGGAAGCTGTATGGGGCTGGCGTTGGCGCCCAGTTTCTCCACTATGGAATTGGCGGACATATAAAAGTCCGCGCCTATACGGTCCATTTTGTTGATATAAGCCACGCGTGGGACATGGTAGCGGTCGGCCTGGCGCCAAACGGTTTCAGACTGGGGTTCCACGCCCTGCACTCCGTCGAACACGGTCACGGCGCCGTCTAAAACGCGCAACGAGCGTTCCACTTCGGCGGTAAAGTCCACATGTCCGGGGGTGTCTATTATATTGATGATGTAATCATGCCAGGTGGTGCTTATGGCGGCGGCGGTTATGGTTATGCCGCGTTCGCGTTCTTGGGGCATCCAGTCCGTGGTGGTGTTGCCGTCGTGCACTTCGCCTATCTTGTGCGACTTGCCGGTGTAATAAAGTATGCGCTCCGTGGTGGTGGTTTTGCCGGCGTCGATATGCGCGATGATGCCGGTATTCCTTACTTTAGTTAGATCGAAGTCTGCCATGATTTCCTTATAAACTGTGATGTAGTGCTAGACAGCTGGACTGCTTGACAGCTAGACGGCTTTTTAATGTCCGGCTGTCCTGTCTCTGGCAGCCTAGCTGCCCAGCCGTCCTGCCGCCTGGCGGTAAAACGCTCAGCGTTTTACCATCTGTAATGCGCGAACGCCCTATTAGCCTCGGCCATCCTGTGGGCGTCTTCCCTTTTCTTGAAAGCCGAGCCTTCCTTTTTATAAGCGAGGAGCAGTTCTTCGGCCAGATGCTCTTCCATATGGGCGCCCTTGCGGTCGCGTGCCGCTCCAAGGATCCAGCGCATGGCCAGTGAAGAGCCGCGGCCGGGTTTTACTTCTATCG
The DNA here is from genome assembly GCA_001800245.1 of Elusimicrobia bacterium RIFOXYA12_FULL_51_18. Classification (GTDB taxonomy): domain Bacteria; phylum Elusimicrobiota; class Elusimicrobia; order Elusimicrobiales; family UBA9959; genus YA12-FULL-51-18. Next base: position 2,612 of record MGVA01000021.1, read on the forward strand.
GCACCTGATAATTGGCTCCGCCTACCCGGCGGGCCTTTACTTCCACCATGGGGCGGATATTCTCTATAGCTTTGGTGAAAACCAGAAGGGCGTCTTCCTTGGTCTTCTCCTTTATAATGTCCATGGCATTGTAAAGTATGCGCTCTGCGACGAGCCTCTTGCCCTGGAAATTTATCTTATTGATAAAACGGGAAACCAGCACGGAATTATACTTAAAATCCGGCGGAGGGAGAGGTCTTCTGTCTCTGGGTCTTAAACCTTTTCTTGGCATAGTATTATTGCTCCGTTGTTATTTTTTAGCTTCGGTTTTGCCCGCTTTCGGGCGCTTGGCGCCGTAAAGAGAACGGCCCTGCTTGCGGCCTTCAACGCCGGAGGCGTCGAGAGCGCCCCTGATGATGTGATACCGGCAGCCGGGAAGATCTTTCACCTTGCCGCCTCTGACCAGCACAATGGAGTGTTCCTGGAGGTTATGGCCGACTCCGGGTATGTAAGCGGTAACTTCCTGCTTGGAAGTCAACTTTACCCTGGCCACTTTTCTAAGGGCGGAGTTGGGTTTCTTGGGGGTCGTGGTATAGACCCTGGTGCAAACGCCTCTTCTCTGCGGGCAAGACATCAAAGCCGGTGCCTTGCGGACTTTCTTCAACGATTCTCTTCCGTTACGGATCAGCTGGTTAATGGTTGACATAGTAAAGCTACAGTGGTCAGCGGCCGGCGGATAGCGGGTAGCGACGGAAGTTCAGGCGTATTCTACGGCCGAAACGACCAACGGCTAACAACTATTTACCGATCACTTCGCGGCTTCCTCCTTAAGACTTTCCTCGAAAAGCTTGCGCCTGGCGAACCCGCTTCCCGCGGGCACCAGATGTCCTATTATAACATTTTCCTTGAGGCCTTTTAAATAGTCCACCTTATTGGTCGTCGCGGCGTCCGTGAGCACCCGCGTGGTTTCCTGGAAGCTGGCGGCCGAAATGAACGACTCCGAGGCCAAAGAAGCTTTGGAGATCCCGAGCAGTACCGGCTCTCCCTGGGCCGGCGCGTGCCCGGTATCCGCGGCGCGCTGGTTCTCGGCCTTGAAAGCGATCTTATTCACGATCTCGCCTTTAAGGAGCGCCGTACCGCCCGGCTCGGTGATCTTGATATTGGCCAGCATCTGGCGCACTATGATCTCGATGTACTTGTCGTTGATATTGACGCCCTGCAGCCGGTACACTTCCTGGATGGCGTCCACGATGTAGTTCTGCAGTTCCTTGATGCCCTTGACGGACAGCAGATCGTGCATATCCACGGCGCCGTCGGTCAACGCCTCTCCGGCGGCCACAGGGTCGCCCTCATAAACCACCAAATGTTTGCCGTAAGGTATCGCGTAAGGCTCCACCTGGCCGGTCTCCTGGTTTTTCACGGAAACTTCCACCAGGCCTTTGGCGGTGGTCCCCAGAGAAACGATGCCCTCCACCTTGGTGATGATGGCGGCGTTTTTGGGGCGCCGGACCTCGAAGAGTTCGGCCACGCGCGGCAGACCGCCCGTGATGTCCTTGGTCTTGGCTACGTCGCGGTGGATCTTACCGATAATATCTCCCGCCAGCACATCTTCGCCCTGCTCCATCATGATAATGGTATTGGTCGGAAGCGCGTGGGACCCGGCGATCTTCCCGCCTTTCTCTATAATGATGCGGGGATTGCGTTTGGTGCCGCGGTGCTCGATGATCTTGCGCTCGATAATACCGGTCACCTTGTTGCGCTCCTCGTGGAGCGTGACGCCTTCTTTGATGTCCAGATACTTAATTTTACCGTCTTGCTCGGCGATCATGGGAACGGTATGCGGGTCCCATTCCGCTATCCTGTCGCCGGCCTTGACGGAAGCCTTATCCGCCACGGTTATCTTGGCGCCGTAGCTGAGTTTGAATTCCTCGAAAGTTTTGCCGCCGGGATGCTTTACGACGATGGACGCGCCGCGGGAGACGCAGATATGCTCTCCGGCGCGGTTCTTGATGATGCGCAATTCCTTGAACTCCACCTTGCCTTCCGCTTTTGCCTTGGCTTCCGATTTTTCAAGCACGCGCGACGCGGTACCGCCGATGTGGAACGTCCTCAAAGTCAGCTGGGTGCCGGGTTCGCCGATAGACTGCGCGGCGATGATTCCCACGGCTTCGCCTTCTTCCACGTGGTTGCCGGTGGCGAGGTTAAGGCCGTAACATTTGGCGCAGATGCCCACGTCCGATTCGCAGGTCAGCACGGAGCGGACGTAAACGCCTTCTTCCTTGCCCCTGGCTTTTTCCAGGAGTCTGGCGTTCTCCTGGTTTATCATCTCGTTTCTCTTGACAATAGTATGCATCTTGCCGTCGGAGTCCGGAATCTTCAGATCCTCCAGAGCGACGCGGCCTTCGATGCGCTCGGCCATAGATTCGATAACCTCGTCGCCGCTCCTGAGATCTTTTATCTCCACTCCGTTGATGGTGCCGCAATCCTCTTCCATGATGACCACATTATGCGCGACGTCCACCAACCTCCTGGTGAGGTAGCCGGCGTCCGCGGTTTTAAGGGCGGTGTCGGAAAGACCTTTGCGTCCGCCGTGCGTGGAAATGAAATATTCCAGCACGGTAAGACCTTCGCGGAAGTTGGACAAGATCGGGTTTTCTATGATCTCGCCGATGCCGCCGGTCAATTTCTTCTGGGGCTTGGCCATAAGACCGCGCATACCGGCCAGCTGCTTTACCTGCTGGCGGGAGCCGCGGGCGCCGGAGTCGGCCATCATGAAAATGGCGTTAAAGCGCGGTTCGTCGGACTTATAGATCCTGTTCTCCTGCTTCTGCATCTCTTCGAACATCTCGTCGGCCACTTTGTCTCCGAGATGCGTCCAGATGTCTATGATCCTGTTATAGCGTTCGTTCTCGGTGATGACGCCGTCCTTGGCCTGGCCTTCTATTTCGCGCACCTGCTTCTGGGCTATCGCAATGCGAGCGGTCTTCTTGGTGGGGATGGACATATCTGCCAGGGAGATGCTTAACCCGGAAACGGTGGCGTAATGGAAACCGAGGTTCATCAGCCTGTCCAGCAGGGTGACGGTTTCGTGATGACCGATCTCCGGGTTCTTATAGCACTCGTAAACCAGCTGGGAAAGGTCTTTTTTGCCTATAACCCTGTTGTATTTTTTGGGGTCCATGTTCTTGGGCAGGATGTCCAGGAAGATGATGCGGCCCACGGTGGTGAACTCGTTGGCTTTCTCGCTCTTGTCGCGGAAGGCCTTATCCTGCAACTTCTCGAAATCGAGCTTAGCCATGGCGGTTATACCGCGCACATGGATGATGGCGTGCAGATCCACTTTGCCGTGCTGATAGGCGGTCAGGGCTTCTTCCTTGTCTCCGAAGATCTTTCCCTGGCCGGGTTCGCCGAGCTTTACCTTGGTCAGATAGTTTATGCCGAGCACCATGTCGTGCGACGGGTTGGCGATGGGGCGGCCGGAGGCGGGCGACAGGATGTTATTGGTAGCCATCATAAGCATGCGCGCTTCCATCTGCGCTTCCTGGCTGATGGGCACATGCACGGCCATCTGGTCGCCGTCGAAGTCGGCGTTGAAAGCCGCGCAGGTCAGCGGGTGCAGTTGGATGGCAAGACCCTCGATCAGCACCGGCTCAAAAGCCTGGATACCAAGGCGGTGCAGCGTGGGGGCGCGGTTAAGCATGACCGGATGTTTTACGGTCACGCGCTCAAGAATGTCCCAGATCTCATTGTCCGCGTGCTCCATCTTTTTTTTCGCGACCTTGAGAGTGATATTGTCTTTCTTTATAAGTTCGGCCAGCACGAAGGGCTTGAAGAGCTCCAGCGCCATCTCTTTCGGGAGGCCGCACTGGTTAAGCTTGAGGTTCGGGCCTACTACGATGACGGAACGGCCGGAATAGTCCACGCGCTTACCCAGAAGGTTCTGACGGAAGCGGCCCTGTTTGCCCTTTAGGATATCCGAAATGGATTTCAGCGGCCTGTTGGCGGCTCCGAGAACAACTTTGCCGCGCGCGCCGTTCTCTATAAGCGCGTCCACGGCTTCCTGCAGGAGGCGCTTTTCGTTATAGATCATGACCTGGGGCGCTCTTAAAGCCTCGATATGCTTCAGCCGGTTGTTCCGGTTGATGATCCTTCTGTAAAGGTCGTTAAGGTCCGAGGTGGCGAAACGTCCCCCTTCCAGGGGAACCAGGGGCCGCAGGTCCGGCGGCAGCACCGGCAGGATGGTCATGATCATCCATTCCGGGCGGTTGCCGCTGGCGATAAAGCCTTCCAGCATCTTAAGGCGCTTGATCAGCTTGGAGCGATCCATGTCTGCTTTGGCGTTAGTCAGTTCCAGCTGGATGGCCTCGACCTCTTTCTTAAGATCTATCTGCTCCAGCAGGGACTGGATAGCGCCGGCGCCGATGCCGACCTTTATCTTTGAAAATTTCTTTTTAGTTTCGTTGAGCTGGGATTCGGTCATAACGTCGCCGACATTGTGTTCGACGCGGCCGGTGACGGGATCTTTGGTGTCTTCCAGGACCACGTAAGCGGCGTAATAAACCACCTTCTCAAGGTCGGAAGGCTTCATGTCTAGAATAATGCCGATGCGGGACGGGCTTTTTCTCAAAAACCAGATATGCGCGACCGGGGCCGCCAGGTCTATATGGCCCATGCGCTCGCGGCGGACTTTCGATTCGGTGACTTCTACTCCGCAGCGGTCGCAAACCACGCCCTTGAACTTTACCCAGCGGTATTTTCCGCAGGCGCACTCGTAGTCTTTTGAGGGGCCGAATATGCGCTCGCAGAGCAAACCGTCGCGTTCCGGCTTCAGGGTGCGGTAATTTATTGTTTCGGGCTTCTTCACTTCGCCGAACGACCAGACCTTTATTTTCTGGGGGCTGGCGATCCCTATCTTCATTCCGTCAAAATCGTCGTAGTTTATCTCCTTGCGTTTCTTGGAGGTCTTGGGCAAACCGAAAAAGTTCCTGGCTTCTGAAGTTATTCCATCCATATCTTTTTCTCCAAAACTCTTATTGGTCTGATGCGAATAGTACTACCGGCCCCCGGGCCAGGCGCGCCTGGCGCCGGCCCCGGGACGGCAGGTTAGCTGACGGCTTTGGCGGCCGCTTTCTTTTTGGCCTTTTCTTTCACGCCTTCCACGCGGACCGCTTCGTCCTCGGCTTTGATAAGGTCCACGTCAAGGGCGAGGGCCTGCATTTCCTTCACAAGCACCTTAAAGGATTCCGGCACCCCCGGCTGCGGCGGGAAATCGCCTTTGATAATAGCTTCATACATCTTTGTCCTGCCGGAGAAATCGTCCGACTTGACGGTAAGCATCTCCTGCAGGGCGTACGCGGCGCCGTAACCTTCAAGCGCCCAGACTTCCATTTCACCGAAGCGCTGGCCGCCGAAAAGGGCCTTGCCGCCCAACGGCTGCCTGGTAATGAGGCTGTACGGGCCCGTGGAGCGGGCGTGCACTTTGTCTTCCACAAGGTGGATAAGCTTGAGGATGTACATATAGCCTATCGTCACTTTTTCATGGAACGCCTCTCCGGTCCTGCCGTCGTACAGATTTATACGGCAGTAATCGTCCGGAAGGTACTCTTCCGCCACGCCCTGCTTCTTTAAATGGTCCTTCGCAAGCTGCACCATCTGGATAACGCCGGGTTTTTCCGCGTTCGGATGGGTTTCAAGATCATTAACGATGTCGTCCACAGTGATCTCGCCGCGTTTCTTCCTGCGTTTCTCTTCCCAGTATTTCCAGTAGCCGGGGTTATCTTCGGCCGCGCTGTCGAATACGGGGCAGATCATGCGGGTATCCAGCTGCTTGCCGGCCCAGCCCAGCATGGTTTCAAGGATCTGGCCGATATTCATACGGGACGGGACGCCCAGCGGGGACAGCACCATATCCACCGGGGTGCCGTCGGGCAGATACGGCATGTCCTCTTTCGGCAGTATGCGGGCGACCACGCCCTTGTTACCGTGCCGGCCGGAGAGTTTGTCGCCGACGCGCAGCCGGCGCTTCAGGGCTATGTAGACCTTTACGACCTTATTGACGGTCACGGGCAGTTCCCCGGTGGTCTTCAGGAGCTCTTTTTCCCTGGCGTACTTGTCCTTGATCTTTTTCTCCATCAGCTTGTAAAACTCTTCGATGTCGGAACCTTTCTTCTCTTCCTTCATAGCTTCCTTGCGGAAGTTCTTGAGGGCTTCAAGGTTCTCTTTCATCTCCTCGTTGATCTCGTCCATGCGCCGCTTTTCTTCGGGCTTGGAGAGCTTCTCGCGGCGCACGAAAACGCGGGTGCCGATGATCTTACCGTTCACACCGGGCGGAACGCGCAGCGAAGTATCGGTCACGTCCTCGGCTTTCTTGCCGAAGATGACCTTCAGAAGCCTTTCCTCAGGGGAAAGCTGCTGTTCGCCTTTCGGGGAAACCTTGCATACCAGAATGTCTCCGGGGCGGACCATGGTGGAAGGGACGACCACGCCTTCGGAGTCGATATGCTCCAGGGCGTCGGAGCCGACGTTCGGAATGTCGCGGGTTATCTCTTCCGGACCGAGCTTGGTGTCGCGGGCTTCCACTTCAAATTCCTCGATGAATACCGAGGTTAAAGCGTCTTCCTCTACCAGTTTTTCGGAGACAAGAATGGCGTCTTCGTAGTTAAAGCCTTCCCAGCTCATGAACGCCACCAGCAGGTTCTTGCCCAGCGCCAGCCGGCCGTCGCCCGTGGCGGGGCCGTCGGCGATAACATCGCCTTTCTTCACATAGTCTCCGCTTCTGACGGTCGGCGTCTGGTTTACGCAGGTGTCCTGGTTGGACCTGCGGTACTTAATGAGGTGATAAAGGTCGGGGTCCTTGGAGTTGTCCGCCTTTATGGAGATCATCTCTCCGGAGGAGTAGATGACGCGGCCCGAGGTACGGGCCGTGATGCAGGCGCGGGAGTCCTTAGCGATGGCCGGCTCCATGCCGGTTCCCACCAGCGGGGGCTCGGTCACCAGCAGCGGGACCGCCTGACGCATCATGTTGGAACCCATCAAGGCGCGGTTGGCGTCGTCGTGTTCCAGGAACGGCACGCACGCGGCCGAGATGGAAACGACCTGCATAGGGGAAACGTCCATATATTTAACGTCGCCCGCGTCCACGAACACATAGTCGTCCTTGGTGCGGCCATAAACCTGGTCGCTGCTTAGGCGTCCGCCGTCAATAGGCGTATTGGCCTGTCCAACGAAAATATCGTCCTCGCGGAACGCGGTAAGATATTCCACCTCATCGGTAATTTTCTTAGCCGAAACTTTCCGGTAGGGAGTTTCTATAAGGCCGTACTGGTTTACCTTGGCGTAAGCGGCCAGAGAAACGATAAGGCCGATATTCGGACCTTCGGGCGTTTCAATGGGGCAGACCCGGCCGTAATGCGTGTAGTGCACGTCGCGGACCTCGAAGCCGGCGCGCTTGCGGTTAAGACCGCCGGGCCCGAGGGCCGAAAGGCGGCGCTTATGGGTCAGCTCGGCCAGAGGGTTGATCTGGTCCATGAACTGGGAAAGCTGGGAAGTTCCGAAGAATTTCCTCATAATGGCCACCACCGGCGCGGCGTTTACGAGCGTGCGCGGGGTTATGGTCTTGTCTTCTTTGTTCATGCGGTCGCGCACATGGCGGGAGATCTGAACCAAGGCGACGCGGATCTGGTTTTCAAGAAGCTCCCCGATGGAGCGCACGCGGCGGTTGCCTAGATGGTCGATGTCGTCCACTTTGTATTCGAACTTGGCTCCCTTATAATCGAACCCGGGGGCTCCGGAATTCATAGCCATGAGGTACTTCACGGTAACTATGATATCCTCTATGCAGATATTCCGCTTATTCTCGGCGGGCACTTTAAATTTCTTGTCCTGCCGCGCCAGCTCCTCGTACACAGGAGTAAGCTTTCTGGCGGCTTTGTAGCGGCCCACTATGGAGAAATCATAGCGGCGCAGGCTCTTGAAGAGGATGTTGTCCAGATATTCGTCGGCCTGCTCCTTGACGATAAAGTCCTGCCCGCGCATTTTTTTATAGATCTCGTAACGGGCCTCGGCGGCGTTCTTGGGCTGATTCTTGCCTTCCAGCGCAAGAATTATGCCTGGGTTGTCTTCTTTGGGACTGCCCTTTATAAGACGGACTTTGGTTATCTTGCGCTCTATCATGATCTTGACGGTCTTTTCGTCAATAGGCTGAGCGGCTTTCTCTTCCAGATTCCAGATGACTTCTCCGGACTTGGTATCCACAATATCTTCTATGGCGTAATGACCCACAATGTTGGGGGAGTTCTCCGCGTTTACGGCCGTGTCCACGGCCTCGTAGAAGATCTGAAGCACTTCGGCGTTCGTCTCGATGCCGGCGGCCTTCAGGAAAGTGGTGGCGAGTATTTTTTTCTTCCTGTCGAGCCTGACCCAAAGCACGTTATCCAGGTCGAATTCAAATTCCACCCAGGCGCCGCGGTACGGTATTATGCGGGCGAAAAACAACGGTTTGCCGAGCACCGACTGTTTTTCCTCGTCGTCATCCTCAAATATGATGCCGGGAGAACGGTGCAACTGGCTGACCACGATACGCTCGGCGCCATTGAAAATAAAAGAGCCGGTATCGGTCATTATGGGGAGGTCGCAAAGGGTTACATCCTGGTCGATTATGTGTTTAAGTTTGCCGCTGTCCTGCTTCAGACTGAGTGAAAGGAAAGCTTTCAGAGGAGCGGCGTAGGTGCCGCCGCGGACCAGCGCTTCTTCGGGGCTGTGATATTTGGGGGTGCCGAGTTCGAACTTCAGGAAGTCCAGCACCATGGAGCCGTCGGCGGATTCTATCGGGAACACGTCCACGAAAGAGGCCTGCAGGCCCTGTATCTTTCTTGCTTCCGGCTCGGTGTCGAGCTGTAAAAACCAGTCAAAGGACTGTTTCTGCATGTCCAGCAGGTCAGGCACTTTGAGAATTTGGGATATACGCGAGAAGTTAAGTTGTTTCATCGTCACCTCTTTGATAAGCTGGCCGCCTGAGGAGCATAGCTCCTGAAACGGCACAGCCATAGGCTAGTCACGACTATACACAAAAACCGGCAGGACCGTAAAAAACACCGATAGCAGATAATCCCGACGGACATTTAGCCCGCCGGGATAATCCACGGCTTTCCTACTTCCCTGTCGTAATTAATACTGTTATTGCAGTTTCCGGTAGATGGAGCCGCGCCGCGACAGCATGTTTTCAGGCTGTTTTGCCGCAACCTCCACCCTCTTGTTTGCTTATTAAGGTTACTTCAACTCGACGGCGCCGCCGGCTTCGGTGAGCTTTTTGCTTATTTCTTCCGCGGTTTTCTTGTCAACGTTCTCTTTCACGGTTTTAGGGGCGCCTTCAACCAGGTCCTTGGACTCTTTCAAGCCGAGGCCTGTCAGTTCCCTGACAACCTTGATAACGCTGATCTTCTTGGCCGGATCGGTCACTGATTTGAGCGTTACGGTAAATTCGGTCTGCTCTTCCGCGGCGGTACCGGTCGCGGCGGCGGGGGCGGCGGCAACGGCGACTCCCATGGCGGGAGCGGCTTTTACGCCGAACTTATCCTCGATGCTTTTCACGAGGTCTGACAGTTCCATCACGGTGAGCGTGGAAATGGCGTCAACTATCTGGTCTTTGTTGAGTTTATCTGACATGTGTTTTCTCCTTAGTGTCTTGAATAGCCTATCCGCTCCAAGCGGACGGTTTACCCCCTGAACTGCCGGGGACTATCAGGATTTTTATTTACAAATCGTCGATATCCTGCCGTTGCCCGCCGTTAAAACTACCGGCGATCGGCGGCAAAATAACGTTATTTTGTTTCTTTGGCTTTCTTTTCTTTTACGGCTTCAAGCGCGTAAGCGAGTTTTGTCGTAGGAGCTTCAAGAACCCACCGGATCTGCGCCAGGTTAGAGTAAAGCACTCCGGCCAGCTGCGAGAGCAGTTCGGTCTTGGACCCGATCTTAGAAAGTTTTTCCAAATCTTGGGGGGTAAGCCAGCGGCTGGAAGTGAAGCCGCCCTTGATCTTTAAAGCGGGGTTCGTCTTGGCGAAGGCCAACAGGGCTTTTGCGGCCTTGGTGACGTCATCGGCGCTGTCCATTGTGATGACGGCGGTAGGGCCCTTGGCCACTTTGGCGTCTTCGGATTTAAGCGCGGCGTTTGAAATGGCGTGCGAAACTATGGTGTTCCGCATCACTTTGAAAGTGGATTTGGCGGGGCGCAGGCTCTCTTTAAGGGTGCTGATATCCTTAAATTTAAGACCCTGGAAAGAGGCAAAGAAAACATCTTTCGCCTTGAATTCGTCGCCCAGCTTTTTGGAAAGCGTTACTTTATCGGTTTTGGTAAGTTTCATATTAAGGATTTCAATTTCTTTGAAAATTAATGCGCGATTCCGGAAAAACCTCGTGTGATTTATAAGACCGGCAGCGACCTACTCTGCCAACACCGGATTGGGTGTTAGTACCATCGGCCCTGGAGACCTTAACTGCCGTGTTCGGAATGGGAACGGGTGTAACCTCTCCGGAATAACCACCGGTCTAACAAATCACACGCGGTCAGCTAGACTGCTTGACAGCTGGACAGCTGGACGGCAAAGACTTCTTGCCGCCTAGCTGACTAGCCGCCTAGCGGTCTAGCAGTATTTAATAACCAAGCGCTGAATTAGTATATTGTGATGATCTTTTATAGGATCAAAAAATAAGGCCAAGCCTCACGGCCGATTAGTACGAGTTAGCTTAACATGTTACCATGCTTACACACCTCGCCTATCAACCCGGTAGTCTTCCGGGGGCCTTCAGCCTCGTTAATCGAGGAGGGAAACCTAATCTTGGGGCGGGTTTCACGCTTAGATGCTTTCAGCGTTTATCCCTACCGAACACCGCTACCCAGCTTATGCCCTTGGCAGGACAACTGGTATACGGGAGGTTCGTCCATCCAGGTCCTCTCGTACTGTGGACAGCTCCCCTCAAGTTTCCTTCGCGCACACCAGATAGAGACCGTACTGTCTCACGACGTACTGAACCCAGCTCACGTACCGCTTTAATGGGCGAACAGCCCAACCCTTCCCACCTGCTTCAGCGGGAGGATGCGATGAGCCGACATCGAGGTGCCAAACCTGGTCGTCGATGTGGACTCTTGGACCAGA
>MGVA01000022.1 GCA_001800245.1 Elusimicrobia bacterium RIFOXYA12_FULL_51_18
GCTCCGGTCCCGTCGTTAACGGCGCCGGTGGTGGAAGGCGCGCTGGGATCGATGGTCTGGCCATTGGAGTTCGTGGCTCCGGACTGCAGTCCCGCTCCGTTCTCCGCCTTGACCGTTACATAATACTCATTATCGTCCACCAGCGTCAGACCGGTTTGTGTAAACGAGGTTCCCGTACCGTTGTCCGTCCAGGCGATAAAATCGGTGCCGCCCGCGAATGTCCCTATAGCGTACCAGTATCTGGCTATGCCGCTGTGAGGGTCGGAAGACGTGGTCCAGTTGGCCGACAGCTGGGTCAGCGAAGCGGACCAGGCGATATCCGCGCCCGTGCCGTCGTTCACGGAGCCCGGATTGGAAGGCGTGCTTGTATCTGAGGTCTGGCCGTTGGAATTGACGGGGGGAGACTGCAGGCCCATGCCGTTCTCCGCCTTGACCGTGAAATAATAGGTAACCCCGTCCGTCAGGCTGAGTCCTGCCTTGGTGACGGAAGTGCCGGTTCCGTTATCGGTCCACGGTACAATATTTGTGGCGCCGGCTGTTGCCCCGATAGCGTACCAGTATCTGGCTATGCCGCTGTGAGGGTCGGAAGAAGCCGTCCAGTTCGCCGACAATTGGGAAGATGAATTTATGTAGGAAATGTCCGATCCGGTACCGTCGTTTATCAGGCCTGGCGCCGAAGGGGAACTCGTATCTACCATCTGGCCGTTGGAATTGACCGGGGTGGTATACAGTCCGGCTCCATTTTCCACCTTGACGGTAAAGTAATAGGTAACCCCATCCGTCAGGCTGAGTCCTGCCTTGGTGACGAAAGTCCCGGCGCCGTTATCGGTCCAGCCGGTCAAACTGGTTCCCCCGGCGGCAGTGCCTATGGCGTACCAATACCTGGCTATGCCGCTGTGAGGGTCGGAGGAGGCGGTCCAGTTGGCGGAAAGCTGTGAGCTGGAGTTGACGTATGCTGCATCCTCGCCCGTGCCGTCATTAACGGCGCCTGTAATTGAAGGCGAACTTGTATCTACCAATTGGCCGTTGGAGTTTATAATGTCGGATTTTAGTCCGGCGCCATTCTCCGCCTTGAGGGTGAAGTAATATGTCTGGCCGTCGGTTAAGCCCAGTCCGGTTGTGGTGGTGGAAGTATTGGTTCCGTTATCGGTCCAGCCGGTCAAGCTGGTTCCCCCGGCGGTAGTGCCTATGGCGTACCAGTATCTGGCTATGCCGCTGTGAGGGTCGGAAGACGTGGTCCAGTTGGCCGACAACTGGGATGATGAGATGGCGTAAGCCGCGTCTGTTCCAATGCCGTCATTAACGGCGCCTGTAATTGAAGGCGAACTTGTATCTACCAATTGGCCGTTGGAGTTTGTGATATCGGATTTCAGTCCGGCGCCATTCTCCGCTTTGAGGGTGAAGTAATATGTCTGGCCGTCGGTTAAGTTCAGTCCGGTTGTAGTGGTGGAAGTATTGATACCGTTGTCCAGCCACCCGACCACATTGGTAGCCCCGGCACTGGTGCCTATAGCATACAAATATCGCAGCAGTCCGGATTGCAGATCGGTACTGGCGGTCCAGTTGGCTGAAAGCTGAGAAGAGGCGCTTGAGTAAGCTATGTCAACCCCGGCCCCGTCATTAACGGCGCCTATTATTGAAGATGAGCTTATATCAACGGTCTGGCCATCGGAATTTGTAACCCCGGACTGCAGTCCGGCTCCGTTCTCCGCCTTGAGGGTAAAGTAATATGTTTGTCCGTCGGCTAAACTTAGTCCGGACCTGGTGACGGAAGTGCCGGTCCCGTTGTCGGTCCATTCTGCGACCTCCCTCCCGCCGGCTGTAGTGCCTATAGCGTACCAGTATTTGGCTATGTCGCTCTGCGCATCGGAACTGGCATCCCAGTTTGCCGAAAGCTGTGATTGTGCCCCTGTCCAGGCCGAATCAGCCCCGGTCCCGTCCCTGACCTGCGGAACATCAGTTGGCGGGGTATCGTCCACATGCACGAATTGACCGTTGGAGTTAGTCGCGGAGGCCTGTATTCCCACCCCATTTTCCGCTTTGACCGTAAAGTAATATGTGACCCCATCGACCAGGCTAAGGTTGTTTTTAGTGACGGAGGTGTTTGCGCCGTTATCGGTCCAGATTACTATATCCGTATCCCCGGCCGAGGTGCCTATAGCGTACCAATATTTGGCTATGCCGCTCTGCGCATCGGAGGAGGCCGTCCAATTGGCCGACAGCTGGTTTGTTGCTCCGGTTTCGGAAACATCGGCGCCAATGCCGTCGTTTACGGAAGCGATGGCGCCGGGAGGAGAAGTGTCCACGGTCTGACCGGTGGAACTGATCGTGGGAGACTGTAGTCCGGCTCCGTTCTGCGCCTTGACCGTGAAATAATAAGTGGTTCCGCTGGCCAGGCTTAACCCGGTCTTGGTGACGGAAGTATTGGTCCCGTTGTCAGTCCAGGGTGTTACACCCGTAGCGCCGGCCGAGGTGCCTATAGCGTACCAATATTTGGCTATGCCGCTCTGCGCATCGGAGGAGGCCGTCCAATTGGCGGAAAGCTGGGAAGAGGAAATTGTGTAAGTTATATCGGCGCCGGTTCCGTCATAAACGGCGCCCGGGGCTGAAGGTGAACTTGTGTCAACTAGCTGGCCGTCGGAATTAAGGGCGGAAGACTGCGCGCCCGCGCCGTTCTGCGCCTTGACCGTGAAATAATATGTAGTGCCGCTAGTCAGACCTAGCCCGGTCCTTGTGACGGAGGTGTTGGCGCTATTGTCTGTCCAGGTTGTTATATCCGTAGCGCCTGGCGTAGTGCCTATTGCATACCAGTATTTGGCTATGCCGCTTTGCGCGTCGGAGGCGGCTGTCCAGTTGGCCGAAAGCTGTGAAGAGTAGCTTGAGTAAGCTATGTCGGTTCCGGTCCCGTCGTTAACAGCGCCCGGGGCTGAAGGCGGGCTGATATCAACGAGCTGGCCATTTGAGTTGACCGGGGTGGTTTGCAGGCCCGCGCCATTTTCTACTTTGACCGTGAAATAATATGTGGTTTCGCTCAAGCTAAGACCGGTTTTAGTGATTGAAGTATTGATACCGTTGTCCATCCACCCGACCACATTAGTCGTCCCGGCGCTGGTGCCGATAGCATACAAATATCGGACCAGCCCGGATTCCGCGTCGGAGGCAGCGGTCCAGTTGGCCGAAAGCTGGGAAGACGAACTTGAGTAAGAAATGTCCGCCCCTGTCCCGTCATTCACCGGCGCGGGGCTTGACGGCGAGGAAGTATCCACCATCTGGCCGTTAGAATTAAGGGCGGAAGACTGTGTACCCGCGCCATTTTGCGCCTTGACCGTGAAATAATAAGTGGTTCCGCTGGCCAGGCTTAACCCGGTCTTGGTGACGGAAGTATTGGTTCCATTGTCAGTCCAGGGTAGTATGCCCGTAGTGCCTGGCGTAGTTCCAATGGCGTAGTAGTACTTGGCGATTCCGCTCTGTGCGTCGGAGGCGGTGGTCCAGTTGGCGGAAAGCTGGGAAGAGGAAATTGTGTAAGTTATATCGGCGCCGGTTCCGTCATAAACGGCGCCCGGGGCTGAAGGCGGGGAAGTGTCCACGATCTGACCGTTGGAAGTTGTCGCCACAGACTGCATCCCTACGCCGTTCTCCGCCACGACCGTAAAGTAATACGTCTGGCCGCTGGTCAGACCCAGCCCGGTCCTTGTGACGGAGGTGTTGGCGCTATTGTCTGTCCAGGCTGTTATATCCGTAGCGCCGGGCGTAGTGCCTATCGCGTAATAGTATCTGGCTACGCCGCTCTGTGTGTCGGAGGCGGCGGTCCAGTTGGCCGAAAGCTGTGAAGAGTAGCTTGAGTAAGCTATGTCGGTTCCGGTCCCGTCGTTAACAGCGCCCGGGGCGGAAGGAGCGCTGATATCAACGAGCTGGCCGTTTGAGTTGACCGGGGTGGTTTGCAGGCCCGCGCCGTTTTCCGCTTTTACCGTAAAATAATATATCTGGCCGTTCGTTAAACTTAGTCCGGATTTGGTTGCGGAAGTATTCGTCCCGGTGTCGGTCCAACCCGCGATATTTGTACCGCCTGCCGTAGTGCCTATGGCATACAAGTAGCGGACCAGCCCGGATTCCGCGTCCGAGGCGGCTGCCCAGTTTGCCGACAGTTGTGCGGAGGAATTGACATAAGTTATGTCCGTGTCGCTCCCGTCATTTACAGGGCCGGGACTTGTGGGTGCGGTGGTATCAACGCGCTGTCCGTTGGAATTAAGCGCGGAAGACTGCCCGCCCGCTCCGTTCTGCGCCTTGATCGTGAAGTAGTATATCTGTCCGCTGGTCAGGCTTAGCCCGGTTTTGGTGACGGAAATATTGGTTCCGTTATCGGTCCAGGTTAAAACATTCGTGCCGCCTGCCGTGGTGCCTATGGCGTACCAGTATTTGGCTATGCCGCTTTGCGCGTCGGAGGCAGCCGTCCAGTTTGCGGAAAGTTGTGAAGCGGAATTCGTGTAAGTAATGTCAGCGCCAGTACTGTCATAAACGGCGCCGGGGGCTGAAGGGGGGGTGGTATCCACAGTCTGGCCATTGGAAATTGTCGGCACGGATGGCAACCCTACGCCGTTTTCGGCCCCGACCGTAAAATAATATATCTGGCCGTTTGTTAAGGTTAGTCCGGTCTTGGTTACGGAAGTATTGTTTCCGTTGTCGGTCAGGCCCAGCACATCCCCACCGCCGGGTGTGGTGCCGATAGCGTACCCGTATCTGGCGATGCCGCTCTGCGCATCCGAAGCGGCGGTCCAGTTGGCTGAAAGCTGGGAAGGGGAACTTGAGTAAGTTATATCCGCGCCAGTGCCGTCATAAACGGTACCGGGGGCTGAAGGCGCGGTGGTGTCCACGGTCTGGCCGTTAGAGTTGGCCGCGGCGGTTTGCAGCCCCGCTCCGTTTTCCGCCATGACCGTGAAGTGATATATCTGTCCGTTGGTCAGGCTCAGTCCGGTCCTGGTTACTGAAGTAGCGGTTCCGTTGTTGGTCCAGCTCAGAATATTCCTGTCGCCTGCCGTTGTGCCTATGGCATACCAGTATTTAGCGATGCCGCTCTGCGCGTCTGTGGAGGCTGTCCAGTTGGCCGACAGTTGGGTGGTGGAATTGACATATGTTGTGTCCGCGCCGGTCCCGTCATTCACCGGGGCGGGACTTGTCGGAGCGGTGGTGTCCACGGTCTGGCCGTTGGAATTAAGGACGGAAGATGGTGTGCCCGCGCCATTCTCCGCCTTTACCGTGAAGTAATATATCTGCCCGCTGGTCAGGCTTAACCCGGTTTTGGTGACGGAAGTAGCGGTTCCGTTGTTGGTCCACCCCACCGTATTTGTAGCGCCTGCCGTAGTGCCTATTGCGTAATAGTATTTGGCAATGCCGCTTTGCGCGTCTGTGGAGGCGGTCCAGTTTGCTGAAAGCTGGGAAGAAGAACTACTATAAGCTATGTCCGTCCCAATTCCAGCGCCGTCATAAACGGCGCCCGGGGCTGAAGGCGCGGTGTTGTCCACGGTCTGGCCGTTGGAATTTGTAACCCCCGACGGCAGGCCTACGCCATTTTCTGCCTTGACCGTGAAATAATATATCTGTCCGTTGGTCAGGCTTAGGCTGGTTTCCGTGACCGAGGTGGCGGTTCCGTTATTAGCCCAGGTTTTTACGTTGGTTCCTCCGGCCGTGGTGCCTATGGCGTAATAGTATCTGGTAATACCACTCTGCGCGTCGGAAGAGGCAGTCCAGTTGGCTGAAAGCCGGTCGGAAGTGTAAACCACATCGGCGCCGGTGCCGTCATTAACGGTGCCCGGGGCTGAAGGCGCGGTGGTATCCACGGTCTGACCGTTGGAATTTGCAACTCCGGATGGCAGTCCGGCGCCGTTTTCCGCCTTTACCGTGAAGTAGTAGATCTGCCCGTTGGTTAAGCTTAGCCCGGCCCTGGTGATGGAAGTAGCGGTTCCGTTGTCGGTCCATCCAACCACATTAGTCGCCCCGGGGCTGGTGCCTATAGCGTAATAATATCTAGCCACGCCGGATTCCGAATCGGAACTGGTCCCCCAGTTGGCGGACAACTGTGTGGTGGAATTGGCATAAGTTATGTCGGCCCCGGTCCCGTCATTCACCGTTCCAGGGCTTGTCGGGGCGGTAGTATCAACCCGCTGGCCGTTGGAATTTGTAACCCCCGATGGCAGTCCCGCGCCGTTCTCCGCTTTTACCGCAAAATAATATATCTGTCCGTTGGTTAAGCTTAGTCCGTTCCTGGTGACGGAAGTAGCGGTTCCGTTGTCGGTCCACCCCAGAATATTTGTGCCACCCGCGGATGTGCCTATAGCGTAATAATATTTGGATATGCCGGATTCCGGGTCGGAGCTGGCGGTCCAGTTGGCCGCAAGCTGCGTGGCGGAATTGACGTAAGTTATGTCGCCCCCGAGACTGTCATAAACTGCGCCCGGGGCTGTAGGCGGGGTTGAATCACCGGCTTGGCCGTTGGAACTTGTAATGCCGGATTGCAGCCCTACCCAGTTTTCGGCTTTCACCGAGAAGTAATATGTCTGCCCGCCTGCAAGCGTGAGCCCGGTTCTGGTAACCGCAGTGACGTTGCCGGCATCCGTCCAGTTCCGCACATTTGTCCCTCCGGGCGTAGTGCCGATGGCGTACCAGTAGCGTCTTATGCCGCTTTCGCCGTCGCTGGCGGCTGTCCAGTTAGCCGAGAGCTCCGTGAGGGAAGTCACAGCATTTATGTCCACGCCTGGGGTCGTGCCGTCATACACCGTCGTCACGTTGGAGGGCACTGTGGCATCGTTAGTCTTTGAGGTGAATGCCTTTAAGCAGACGTTGCGGTTCGGAGTAGTGGCGTTAAGATCGGTCCAGGTGGTTCCGGCGGAGCTTATATAGCTTTGCCCTAAGCTGGCGGTAGCTCCGCTGGAATAATTGGCTACGGGTCCCTCGATAGGTATAGGGAAGTTGTATCCCGGAGTCGTCATCTGTACCACCACCGTGAATGTTTGGCCGTTGGTAAGAGGTACTTTAGTGGTAAGCGGGACGGTATGATAGCCGGCGTATGCGAAGGAGCCTGATTGGCTGCTCATCAGGGTCCCGGAACGGGGGGAACCCGCCGCAGAGTTCAAGTAAACATAAACCGTATAACTTGAGTTTAAGGCCCTGGTATAAAAACTGACCGCGTCCACCTGAGTGTTAGCGTCCGCTGCGGTAAAAAAGTTAGCGAACCAGCCCGTGCCTGAACCATATCCTGTGCCGCCGGTGTTTCCAAGCGGATCGTGCTGGTATACCCGGTAATAGTTGCTATTAGATTCGGCGCCGATGAAGACGGCGTTATTCTTAAGATTTGCATCGTAATAAGAGACGTAAAAATACCCGCTTTCACCCCAACCGGTGCCCCAGGAATTTTTAACAATAAAAGCGCCGTTCCCGGGGGGAGTGGTAGTAAACTTGCTGGCTGCGAAATTATCATCCCATCCTACTATGGTCACGGCGTGGTTAGTTCCGCTTGTCCCGCTGTAATAGTAGGATTTGTAGGCAGAACGATAATAGGCCGTATTCATATAGATACTGGTCTTCAAAGCGCCATGAGTGGTGAGTGCCCACTTTATATTGTCGTTATCGGTGGAACTTCCCCGATCCGGCAGGAGTAGAACTTCCTGCACATGCTTCTGAGCGTTGGGTGAAGGGTATGTTGGCGACTGTTTGTTGGTGGTTACGGTGTAGGGGTCGGCTGTTTCAGTCCAGGGGCCGCTCCAGCGGGCAAGGTAGGCGACAGACATATCTGTGGTTCCACCCCCACAGGGTGCAATGTCAAAACCGGCGGTGTCATCCAGATTGTTCTCGGAAAAATCCCAGGAATCGTCGGTAAGTATTTTGGATTCCAGTGAGGCCATAGTGGCGAAGGTCCAGCATGCGCCGCAACTCCCCTGGTCTTTTACCGAAGTTACCTTACCAAGACTGCGCAGGTCGTAAGAAGCCGCGTAACCCTCCAACTGGACTTGGTGTGTTCCGGGAGCCGGTGCCGGGTGTTGCCCTGTCATATGGGAGATGTCATTCGGCGACGGCAAATCCCCCATGGCGTGTTCGGTCGGGGCCGCCGGTACAGCTTTGACCCTGCTGCGGGCGGCCGTATAAGCTATAAATGCCGGGCTTAGCGGTGCCATGGTTGGCTGTTCTTCTTGGGCTGAAAGCTGGAAAGGAGTGAGAATGATTGTGACTGCCGGAGTCAAAAGGAAAAAACTCCACGCGGCTGAGCGTATGGAGGCATATTGAAACAACCGTTTTGAAAAGTAGTATTTCATTAGGCAAATTCAGCCGCGCATAGCAATAAAGCGACCGTTCTGTATTTTCTCCGTGACAGCCGGAACCAGTGGTGCCTTATATTATGATATCAATAGTATATAGGGGGGATTGATATCTGTCAATATCCAAAATGTTACACAAAATCGGAGGGGGAATGGGTCGATAAAGAGAACCGGCCTAGGAGCCTGTCCGACATAAGCAATTTCGCCTGCAATTGCCGCTTTTTGCGGGACCCCTTCCGGGGAACTTACCCACAGGTGGACACCGCACTGCGGTTTCCCCTACTGCGCCATCGCGCTGCTCAACTTGCAGGTTCACTGGAGCCTGCTCGTTTCGCATCGCTTCGGCTCGGCTTCAAAATCGGCAAGCCTATGGCAGTGCCGTATCAGGCGCTATGCGTTTCAGACGGCCAATTTCGTCATGAAAGCTTTATGTCGGACAGGCTCCTAGTCGGGTTTAAGAAAGCGGGAATGTTTCGCAAAAATTGATATTATTGGTTTGGGTAAGAGTTTGGCAGAGAGTGTCCTGGAGTTTTATGTCGAACCCTTTAGATTATAATCCGGCAAGGATGATGATGTATGGAACCGATTATTATTGATGTACGAGAACAGGATGAGTTCGCCGCCGAACATATTCCCGGCTCGATATGGGTGCCCTTATCGCAGTTCGGCCGCTCGGCGCCGGGCGTGCTCCAGTCGCTGGCCGGCCGGCGGATAACGCTTATGTGCCGCAGCGGGAACCGGGCGAAGCTTGCCATGGAACAGATCGAGCAGCTCGGCTTCGGCGGCCAGCTCTCCGCGGAGGTTTACCCAGGCGGGATACTTGAGTGGGCCAGGCAGGGAAAAACCGTTGAGACCCGCAAGAGCGCCCCTCTGCCGATCATGCGGCAGGTGCAGCTGGCGGCCGGCCTGGTAGTCCTGGTTTCGGTCATGCTAAGTCTATATGTGGACAGCCGTATCGTGTGGGTGGCCGCGTTCGTGGGAGCCGGCCTCAGTTTTGCGGGGCTTACCGGGTTCTGCGGTCTGGCCCGGCTTCTTGCCGTTATGCCCTGGAATAAATCGGATTCCGGCGTCTGCCATGGGACCGATGATAAAGGATGCTGCTGATATGAAGTATAGATTCTGGGAATTTTCGGGTTAGAGGGCGGCTTCAGGTTCTGTGAGAAGATGCGCGGTATATTTCTATTGAGGAGATTTTCGTAATATGACCATGATCACCGAATTAGATGTTGTTGAAGCGCGGGTTCTGGGCTCGCTGGTGGAAAAATCTCTTACGACCCGGGAGCAGTATCCGCTTACTTTTAATGCGTTGCTGAACGCCTGCAATCAGAAGACCAGCCGGGAACCCGTGATGACCCTGGACACCGAGACAATGGGCCGGGCCGTAAAAACGCTCATCGAAAAAAGGCTGGTGGAACGCTTGCAGGGTCCCGGAGACCGCGTGCCTAAATTCCGGCATGATATATATAAGCTGTTGAACGGGACGGATCCAAAGCTGGTCGGAGTTATAACAGTGCTGCTGCTGCGCGGGCCGCAAACTCCCGGCGAGATCAAAGGTCGCACGGATAGGCTTTGTGAGTTCTCCGGCACCGCGGAAGTGGAAGGCCTTTTACAGCAATTATGCGCGGCAACCCCGGACCCTTTTGTGGCCCGCCTGCCCCGCCAGGCCGGACAGAAGGAAGCGCGTTTCCGGCATCTTTTTTCAGGAGGCGCTTTGGAAGAACCGTTTCAACCCGCCGCCGGGGCCCCCGAGTCCCCGGACAGGCTGGCTCAATTGGAAAAGCGGGTGGAAATCCTGGAAGCTCTTGTTAAAACCCACGAAGAACGCCTCGCCAAGCCGGAGTAAACCCGAAACGCGCAAAAAACGCCGTTTATCGGATATAATTCATACTTGTCCTGCGCTTGGGTGCGTGTGCTATAACCCGCGCGCGCCGGTTTAAAGTGAGGCTATCTCCGCCGGTGAAGCCGTGTTATTTAAGGTGCTTGGAGATAATGCCCGCCAGTTCGAACATATTGATCTGCGGTTTGCCGAAGATCTTCAACAGTTTGGCGTCGGCATTGATATTCCTCTTATTCGTCTTATCCTGAAGGCCGTTCGCTTTTATATAGTCCCACAGTTTCTTTATAACTTCCGTCCTTGGAATGGGGGCGCAGCCGACGACGTCTGAAAGTTCCGCGTCGGGCTGAAGCGGTTTCATGAATTTGGGATTTGCCATAATAGTCTCCTCTTTTGCTCCGGCGCCGCTAACTTTGCGGCTTTCCGGAGACTTCGGAATGATAACGCCTAAATATTACCAAATTCTCCGCGGGGTATAGGGGATGTTGTTCGCGGCGCGGGGGCCGCGCCGGGCCGCTTACTTTTTTCTGGCTATCGCTATCAGGCTCATTCCTAATGGGGGCCTGAAAATTTTTTCGACTCTGGAAATCAAGGGCACAAGCTTGTCGAATAAAAGAGGCTGCATGATCGGAAAACTTTTTCTCCGTAGGATCCTGCCGTTTACGAACCAGCCGAAGATTCCTGGAAAGTTGCTGAAAAACAGTTTTTCAACGGTAAAGCCCCCGCTTTCCAGTTTGGATTTCAACTCCTTTTTGTCGTATCTTCGGTAGTGGTCCACATTTTCGTCCAGCGTTCCGAAAAGCCGGTTCAGGGCCGGTACAAAGAGCAGCAAATAACCTCCCGGCTGGAGCAGTTCGCGCATGTTTCGCAGCGCTTTTTCGTCGTCTTTGATGTGTTCCAGAACATTGACCGAAATTACCGCTTCTATCTTATGCCTGGCCAGCGGCAAAACGCTGTCATCCGTAATGTCAAAGTTGTAAACCTCCATTTCCGGATGATCTATCTGTAAATGTCGGATGAAAAACAATGAAGCGTCGATACCGATCAGCTTTGAACAGGAGCCAAGGAACAGCCGCGTTAAATTACCGATGCCGCAACCGATCTCAAGGACGGTCCTGTCCGAGATATATTCTTTAAATATTCCATGGATCCACTTGTTATAGTTGTGGGTCAGTGCGCACGTTCTCAGCGCTTCGTAGGCGAAGCGATCCATGCCGTTGTTTTCCGTGTCCGACCCGGTATTCGAATTAATAATAGTCCTCCGGCAATTTATAGGCCTGAAAACCGGCGCTGTTGCGCGGCCGGAATATAATCCTATCAAATTATAGCGGTAGTAAGCCCCGGGGAGTCGCGAATAACAGATAGTCTCGCGTCCCCAAAATTAGTCTTGCTTCGGAATAATGAGGTTTTACAAGATATAATAGAACCGGATTCTTCCGACGGTTTATGTGGATCGCGCGGATTCACGCGTAACCCTGTGTCCGCCCCATTCGGGGGTTTTCAGACAAGCGCTTAAAGCGAATCCCTCCGGGACGGCCGCGAATGTTTGAGCCGGAGCGCTATGCGCGACAGGCGAGTTCGCAAGGCCGGCTTTAAGCGCGCAGGCTCCTGGGCCCTGGAAAACCCCACCCGGGGCGGACACAGGGTTACGTGGGAATCAGCGATAAGGAACTCGTCTGTTCGCCATGCTAAACCCGGAATAGACGTTTGGAATTGAGATTATTGCGCCGGGACTTAGTAAAGGAGCAGCTTGACGCTTCACATAACAGGGATTTACGATAAGGGTGACAGGCCGCGCGGGGGCGGCTGCGAAAACTGTCCGGGCCCGCATCGCGGATAATCATGTTTTAGCGGACCGCTAATAAGAATCAGTTCCGTGCCGGTTTTTTTTTACATCTGACCGTCGCTTTTTACTTTCAAGGCGGCGTTGTTTTGAGCCGTAAGAAGGTCTTGTGGGATTTCTGCGTTTTGGGGGGCGCGATGCGCGTTCCACCAGTGCCCGCAGCCGTTCCCGCGCCGCCTGGCGGTTCTGTTCCTGCGTCCTGTGCTCTCCGGCGATGATCAGAATATCTCCGTCCGCGGTCAGCTTTGCTCCGGCCAAAAGCTTCAGCCGCTCCCGCACCGCTGCGGGCAGACCGGACAGGGCTGGGAAAAAACGAAGCTGCACTGCGGTGGCGACTTTATTCACGTTCTGTCCGCCATGCCCGCCGGCCCGGATGAATTTCTCTTCAAAAGAGCCCGGTATCGGAAAAAAATATGATTTATGTTCGGCCATTAATTTGTATCTTACAAAAAAAAGGCGGCGGAGGGGCTGGCCGGCTGCTTTCGGGTTGCAACTGCATCACGCGTCGCTTACATAGCCCAGCTATGCTGCGCTCTTCGCTTCAAATTCGGCCAGTCAAAAGTCAAAAGATGTGAGACGCGCTACACTAGAGCCTCTAATTTTGGGATAATAATAGACTGGAAATTTAAAATCGCAAGGATACCGCTATGGCTGAAAACAAACCGGAAAAGATCATCTACTCGATGGTGGGGGTCAGTAAGTTCTATGACAAGAAGGCCGTTCTTAAGGAGATTTACCTTTCCTACTATTACGGCGCCAAGATCGGGGTCCTGGGGTTGAATGGTTCCGGCAAAAGTTCTCTTCTGCGGATCCTTGCCGGTAAAGATCCCGATTTTAAAGGCGAAACGGTGCTTTCCCCGGGCCATACGGTGGGATTGCTTGAACAGGAACCGAAGCTGGACGAAAACAAGACCGTGCGCCAGGTGGTGGAGGAGGGTGTGCCGGAAACCATCGCCGTGCTCAAAGAGTATAACGAGATAAATGAAAAGATGGCCGAGCCCATGGGCGATGCAGCGATGAACGCGCTGATCGAAAGGCAGTCCAAGGTGCAGGAAAAAATAGACGCGCTGGACGCCTGGGATATAGACTCGCGCCTTGAAATGGCCATGGACGCGCTCGGCTGTCCCGACGGCGATACCCAGGTCAAGGTCATCTCCGGCGGAGAAAAGAGGCGCGTCGCCCTTTGCCGGCTCCTGTTGCAGAAACCCGACATCCTTCTTTTGGACGAACCCACCAACCACCTGGACGCAGAATCGGTGGCCTGGCTGGAACATCACCTGAAGGAATACAAAGGCACTGTTATCGCCGTCACGCACGACCGCTATTTCCTGGACAATGTGGCCGGCTGGATCCTGGAGCTGGACCGCGGGCACGGCATTCCCTGGAAGGGCAATTATTCCTCCTGGCTCGAACAAAAACAGGACCGGCTGCGCGTGGAAGAGAAGAGCGAAACCGAAAGGCAGAAGACCCTCGCGCGCGAACTTGAATGGATACGGATGTCGCCTAAGGGCCGCCGGGTCAAATCCCAGGCCCGTATAACCGCCTATGAAACTCTGCTCAGCCAGGGCAACGAAAAGCTGGCCAAGGACCTGGAAATATATATTCCTGCCGGGCCGCGGCTGGGTGGCATAGTGATAGAGGCTCAGAACGTAGCAAAAGCTTACGGCGAGAAAGTACTTATGGAAAATCTGAGTTTCAAACTCCCGCCCGGCGGCATCGTGGGCGTCATTGGGCCGAACGGCGCCGGTAAGACCACTCTATTTAAGATGATCACCGGGGCTGAAAAACCAGATGCGGGTTCTTTCAAGGTCGGGGAAACCGTTAAGTTGTCCTATGTGGACCAGTCCCGTTCCTCGCTGGACCCGGCGAAGAACGTCTGGGAGGCCATCTCGGGCGGCTTGGACGTGGTTAAGCTCGGCAAGCAGGAGGTCAATTCTCGCGCGTATGTGGCGCGGTTCAACTTTATGGGGCCCGACCAGCAGAAAAAAGTTTCGGAATTATCCGGCGGAGAGCGTAACAGGGTCCATCTGGCCGTCATGCTCAAAGAAGGTTCCAACCTGATCCTTCTCGACGAGCCGACCAACGACCTGGACGTAAACACCATGCGCGCCCTGGAAGAGGCTTTAGAGAATTTCGGCGGCTGCGCCGTGATCATAAGCCATGACCGCTGGTTCCTGGACAGGATCGCCACGCACATCATGGCGTTTGAAAGCGACAGCAAGGTATTCTGGTTCGAAGGTAATTTTTCAGAGTACGAGGAAAACCGCCGCGCCCGCCTGGGCGAAGAGGCCGCCGTTCCGCATAGGATAAAATACAGGAAACTCACCCGATGACGGGCGAGGTGTTTTAAAAACGTTTTCAGAATGTATAAATATTTTCAAATGAAAATATCTATTTTCATTTGAAAATATTTTAATACGGTTTTAGGCATCTCCAAGAATCCCAAAACAATCCCTCCAATGAAGAACCCAAAAACATGGTTCCCGCCTATCTTGGCATAAAAATTGCTCTGTATGGGGCATAACGCCTGTCGGTGGGCATAAAAGGCGGCACGGAGGAGAAATAAAGACATGAATAAAGCGATAAAAACTACGATATGTTCGGTTATCTTCGGATTCAGCACGGTCGGGCCCGTTTCAGCGCTCGATCAGGGTGCCGCTAAAAACGTTATCATGGAAAATCTTTTCATCGCGGTTGAAGAGGTGGCTGCGATAGATATAAATAATGGCGCCTCCAGGGCTCAGGAAGTATTAAATGAGTTATACGCGGGGATCGGCGCCGCTAAGAGCGCAGCCGTCCCGGTTTATTTCGAAAACGCGTCCGCCTCGGCAAAGCCGTACAATAGCGCCGGCCGCAACGGAAAAAACGCTCCGGCTTGCAAAGCGGCCGAGTTCGAAACGGCCCCGGGGATAACAGAATCTGCCGTGCTGGTTTATCAAAAATCAGCGTATGCGGCGCAAGAAGTTGTAGAGGATGAGGGGGCGGATAAAAAAGACGACGATGAGGCCGCCGCAGAGGAAGATAAGCCTGATTCCGAAACGGAAAGTCATTGGCATCAGCCTCCTCAGGGAACGATGTTGGGCCGATTGGCCGCAGGCGGCATCGGTATCCTGTTCGTTCTGCTTCTTATTCTTATCTGTTTGTAAAAAAAGCGGGTTTTGAACCCGGCGCCGATTTGTTCTCCTTAAAACGGCGTATAAAAATCCGGGGTATATTTTTAGATCTTTTAATTTCTCGGATTTTAGAGATGCTTAACGCGAAAGGTGCGGGGGCGTGTGATTGAAGGGGGTGTGCAGGCGAAATCGTTCCTTCAAGGCGGGTGGCTTTTATTCCGCGGCTGTTCCCTTTTTAAGGATCTCCAGGGCGCGGTCGGCGTCGGAGACGTTCAGGAGGATGCGGCCCGTTTTCCCTCCCAGGGCGGTGCCGTAAACGGTGGTGATGTTGATGCTGTTGGCGGCCAGCATTCTGGTCATATTAAGGAGTTCGCCAGGCTTGTCGGTCAACTCTATTGAGATCATGAGCGATTCCACGGTCGTGAAGCCCGCGTTGGTAAGCACATAGCTGATCTTCTTCTCCGCATCCACGGTGACGCGGACCACGCCGGAGTCGTCGCGGAGTTCGGAGGCGATACCTATTATATTTATGCCTTCGTTTACAAAGAGCTCTATAAACCCGCTTAGCGCGCCGGGAACATTTGGAAGAAACACGGTGTATTGTCTGACAATTTTGACGGCCATTTTAGGTATCTCCCTTTCTTATCCGCTATCATTAATGTAATAAATTTTGCGCAAAATTAGCAACAGGTAATTATTTTATATAATTGCGCAAGCGGGATTTGCTCCGTGAATCCGTTCACGGGGGCGGCGGGGCTTTTCGGCAGGGCTGACTAATGGTGTATAATTTCTTTGTCGCAACACTAAATGTCTGAAAATAAAAAATCGTTATTGGTCAGCGCAGCCGCGTGGATGCTTATGCTCATGGGGGGGTATCATGGAGTGATGGCCGCCCACAGTAATTTCTCGCTGGCCGCCATG
Organism: Elusimicrobia bacterium RIFOXYA12_FULL_51_18; assembly: GCA_001800245.1. Classification (GTDB taxonomy): domain Bacteria; phylum Elusimicrobiota; class Elusimicrobia; order Elusimicrobiales; family UBA9959; genus YA12-FULL-51-18. The sequence continues at coordinate 16,018 of MGVA01000022.1, forward strand.
TTTTCTTCTCCGAGCGTTCTGCTGGGGCTGGCCGGTTCCACCGTCCCGGTGGAATTGCCGCCTCTGGCGCGCCTGGCGGTGGAACACATACGGCTGGTTTTCGTTTTTTATTTCTTCGTTTCGTTGACCGTGGCCGTCACCGGGTTCGGGCTCCTGCTGCGGAAGGCCTGGGCGTTAAGCGCTTTCAAATGGCTTTTTTATATCGGCGCGGCCTCCTGCTTTATTATGCTTCTTTTCCCCGGCCTGGCGGTGCCCAAGCCTTATATTTACGGCGGGGTTTCTCTAACCCCGGAGTTTAACGCGGCCGTTGCGCGGATAAAATTTCAGCTTCGGCTTATCGCGCTCCTCCTTGGCGCCTGCGCTTTTTGGGTCGGTAGAAGGTTTGAAAGGCCGGAAATAACCAGCGAGTTTGTCCGCCGTCCGGGAGCGCTTGCGCCGGTTGATCCCGCGGACTGAAACAGCGGGCGGTTTTCGGGTTTAAGCGATAACTTTATGAGAAACTTAAAAATACGGATCCTGGCCGCGGTTATTCTGACGCTTCTGCCCTTTTCCCGCGCCGCCGGCGCCGGGTTTAAAATGGACTGGGTGGAAAGCGAAGTGATCCTGGATCGGGACGGCCGCGCGCAGGTTTCCTACGCGGTCAGATGGACCGCCACGGGCGGCCGGCTGCACGGCTTCTGTTTTGAGGGTTTTCAGGAAACCCCGGTCTTTGATCCGGAGAGCGCCTATGCCCTGGACGCGGCCGGTAATAAATACCCGCTTGAAATAAACAGGATCTCGGATAAAAAATACGACGTAATTCTCGGGGAGGGCAGGGCTTTCACCAGCGGCCAGATCACATATTTCTTCCGCTACGCGGCGGACCTGGAAAGTTCCGGCAACCTGACTCAGACCAGGGACGGGAATAAAAACCTTACCGTCTTCAATTGGGCGCCGGTGCAATGGCGGGACCCGATGGAGCACCAGGCCGTGACCGTACGGTTCCCGGTAACGGTTCGCGGCGAGGATCCGGGCGCCGCTTTTTTGGAGAAGATAGGGTTCAGGACCGAAAAATTCGTAAATGAGCGTTACCTGGTGGACTTCCCTTTAGTGAAGGATTCTTCTGGGACCGGCGTTTTCAGCGCGCGTTTTTTCCGGCGCGATCTCGGGAGCCGTTACCATTTTCAGATACAAGTCTATCTGGACGCGCGGTATTTCGGCCTTAAAACAATGGCTTACGGCGGCTTGCTTAAGGGGCCGCCGCGGAAAACCGGCTACCTGCCGGCCGGAGAGAAATACTATTTCAATCGTCATTTCCCCGGCGGCATGCTGGCCGCGGTGCCGGCGGGCCGCGGCGAGGCGCTTTTCCTGGTAATGATACTTGCCGCGGTCTTTTGCGTAATTCCGTTTTTCATAATGGCTGTCAAGCATAGGTCCATGTTGACCGCGCAGGAGGGACTCTCCGCGGTCAATTGGGACGGAGTTGATTGGACGCCGCCCAAAATTCAGGTGAGCACTTTTCGCAAACCCGGCAAAGTGGCGGCGGATCTTACGCCGATAGAAGCCGGGGTCCTGCTGGAGATGCCTGTGGGGGAACTGCTGTCGCTTATCGTCGCCAACATGGAGCGCAAGGGGCTGCTGGAAATAAAGGGGATGGAGCCGCTTCGGGTGGCAAGAAGGTCCCGCGGCGCCGTTGTCAGCGGCGACCCCTACGAGACGGTGCTTCTTAACTCGATAAAACCGGATGGGACTCTGGATCAGAGCGTGGTGAATGAGACGGTAAAGACCATCGCCGCCGGCCTGGAACAGAAGCTCTGGGACGCCGACTTGGCGGCCACCAAAGCCTATTACAAAAAAACCCTGGACAACTACCGGCCCGGGAAAGCCGACACGGATAACGACTATTACTGGGGCGGTTACCGCCGCCACTACAACGGCTACATAAATCCTATCTATGCGCGGGTGGAGGGAGTGAACAAAGATCTGGGCGCCAAAGTGCCGGAACTCGCTTCCTCCTTTGAACATTTCAGGACAACGCAGGCTTGTTATGAGGGAGCTTTTAACCGGTCGGCTTGCCATGACGCCTGCCATTCGGCTTGCCACGCCGCGTGTCATTCCGCGTGCCATTCTGCCTGTCACGGGGCCTGTCATTCCGCTTGCGTGAGCGGCGGACATTAGAGGCGGATAACCCTATAATAAAAAGCGGATAACAGAGAACTGAAAGCGATGGAAAATACCGGAGAGGACTGGGTAAACAGAACGGACTGGATAGACGGCTATGTCGCGCGCATAAAACCTTATGTGCGCGTGCGCCGCGCCGATTCGCTGCTTATAAAGATACCTAATCAGGCCTATAAACTGAACCCGCAGGGGCTTAAAGTTCTGGAATATTTGATGGAAGGCGGGAAGATCGCGGATGTGCTGGCCGGTTATGAAGATAAGGAAGCGGTGTCGCTGGATCTTTACTGTTTCTTCAAGGACCTGACGGCGCTTTTAAAAGGCTGTTATAATGAGAAGGAAGAGCGGCGGGCTGTGGAGAAGAAGCCTTTTTCTCTGCCTTACAATTCCCTGCCGGTCTTAAGTGAGATCGCCGTCACCTATCGTTGCAACCTCGCCTGCAGATTCTGCTACGCGGCCTGCGGGTGTAAGAAAGACGAGGCTGTTCCCGATATTCCCGCCGGGCGGCTGAAAGAAATTCTGGATATTATCAGCAAAGAGGCGCAGGTTCCCTCCGTGAGCTTCACCGGGGGGGAGCCGCTGCTGCGCCCGGAACTGCCCGGGCTGGTAGAATATGCCAAAAGCCTTGGCATGTGGACTAACCTTATAAGCAACGGCACTTTGCTCACTCCTGAAAAAGTTGCCGCGCTCAAAGCCGCCGGCCTTGATTCCGCCCAGGTCAGCATCGAGGGCGGTGCGGCCCCGACGCATGACCGTATAGTGGCGCGGTCCGGCGCGTTCGACGCGGCGGTGAGCGGGATAAAAAATCTGCTGAAAGCCGGAATACGGGTGCACACCAATACCACGGTTTCGGCGCTGAACAAAGATTCCCTGCCTGACATCGTGGAACTGGTTAAAACTTTGGGGCTTGGTAAATTTTCCATGAACATGCTGATGCCGGTAGGCTCCGCAGGCGCGAACCTGGAAGAAACTTTTATCTCCTACACCGAGATCGGTCCGGTTATAGAGGAAATCCGCGGCCTGGCTGAAAGAGCGGGGCTGGAATTTATGTGGTATTCCCCGACTCCGATGTGCGTTTTCAACCCGGTGGCCAAAGGGCTGGGCAATAAGGGCTGCGCCGCCTGCGACGGGCTTTTGAGCCTGGCTCCGAACGGCGATATCCTGCCCTGTTCAAGTTATCCGAAACCGATGGGTAATATTCTGGAGCACAAAGGTTCTTTCAGGGAATTGTGGGAAAGCGTGCCGTTCAAATTTTTCCAGAAAAAGGGCTTCGCCCATGATCTTTGCAAAAAATGCGAGGACTTCGCCGTCTGTAACGGGGGCTGTCCCCTTTACTGGGAGAAAGCCGGTTACAAAGAATTGCTGGAAGCGGGGAGAAAATCATGAACCTGTTCCCTCCGCCCGAGAAAGACGGGCAGATAAAATTCGTGGCGGCCAAAGGCCTGGCCTATAAGCCGCGTATGTGGTCGATCGCCGCGCTGTTGCTGATCGGCCTGGGCCTGCAGTTGACGGTGTCTTTCTGGGCGGGCCTGGCGGTCCTGTCGGCCGCGTCCCTGCTTGGGATGGTAAAGGGGTACGACGCCAGGCCTAAGGGCGCCTCCGTGCCGACCTGGGAGCGTGTTACTCCGGACGAATACACGAAGGTAAAACTTAAGGCCGAACAGCTTAAGCGGTGGGATGAGGATGTCTTTGATATCACCAACACGTACGGCGTATTGATGTTCGGCGCGGTCTGCGCCGCTTGCGCCGGCGCGTATGTCATTCTGGCCGCAAATTTAGGTTTCCCGCACGGCTATTGGTTCTTTGTGGGGTTGGACGCGGTCATTGTTCTCCTGCCGCTCTGGCTTACCGGCGTCAGGGAATACCTGCGCAAAGACAAACTTATCATAAAGATAAATCTTCTGGAGAGCATGATCGGGCTTCTGACCGCGCCCAGCGAGGTGCAAATATATCCGATGCTGGCGCTGGCCGGAAAGGGAGAGGGGAAGGCGGAGCCTGAGGACGCAAGACTGCTGGTGAAGCTTGTCGGGGCTCCGGCGGCTTTTTACGGGATGCAGGCGCAGATTTCCATCAACAGCGTGCAGGGGAAAGATTATCCGTACCTGTATTGTGTGCTGATCGGTAAAAAAGGCGCCGGTCTTTTAGAGGGTTATGAGCGGTTTATACAAGCGCCGGAGAAATCCTTCGGCGCTTCGCTCCGGAGATTTTTACTGGGCGGATCGGGAGTGTCGGGGCAAAAGCTGGTTTATGAGCCGCAAACAAACCAGGCCGCCGATCTCCTGGTGGTCCGCCAGTTCGCGGAGGGGAATATAGGTTATTCCACCTCCGGGCAGGCCGCCGCTTCTATAGTAACGGCGGCGTTGGAGCTGGCTAAAAAACTTGTCAGGGCCAATGCCCCGGCCGCCCCATCAGCGTCGTTTAGACAGGAGTGAAAGTATACGGTTATGGCTGCATATAAGCGGTTAACCCGAATCCTGCAATTTAAGCCGGTTTCCATTGGCAAACCGGCGGCACAAGAAAATGCAGGATTCCCCGCAACCGCGGGTCGTGAATTTTCAGCGCTATGCGCGAAAATTCACGAGGGCGTATCCGTCGCGAAGCGGCCCCTGAGCACTGAGAAGGGGAAAAATGCAACTGCATTTTTCAGGTTAATTCTGATGATATGCTGTTTTAGCGCCGCCGGATGCGGCACCGCGCCTAAAAACAGGTTCCTGAATCCGTTGATAATAGAAGCGCAACATATTCCCTTGCCGGTGATTAAGCAGAAAGTTTTCGCCTTGATGGAAAAAAACCTGCGCGAAGGGAATGCCACGCACATATCGGTATATTTTCAATCCCTCAAGACAGGCTACTGGTTCGGTTTTGACGAACATGAAAAATTCAAGCCTGCCAGCCTGATGAAGCTGTATCTGATGATACATGTATTGCATGAAGCCGAAATAAAACCGGAAATATTAAAGCAACGGGTGCGGATAGTCAGCCACGACCCGCTTATGTACCCGGAAATTTTGCCGTCGCGCACGCTGACCGCGGGAGAAGTGTATTCGGTGGAAGAGCTGTTGCTGCATATGATCAAATATTCCGATAATAACGCGACCGATCACCTGTATTCGATTTTCAAGGGGCCCGGGTTGCGGCAGGTCTATGAGGATTTCGGACTGGTAGTTGACGAGAGCAGCGACGACGATATCCTTACCGTGAAACAATTTTTAATGGCGCTGCTGTCTCTTTATAATTCCACTTACCTTAGAAGGGACATGTCGGAAAAAGCCCTTGAATATCTTGCCCAGTCGGAATTTAAGGCGGGCATTGCCGCGGGGGTCCCCCATAATATAGCGATAGCGCATAAGTTCGGAGAGCGCGCTATCGGAACCCAGGATGGAGTTTTTGTCAAACAGCTTCACGACTGCGCAATTGTGTACCATCCCGATCACCCTTATCTTTTAGGGGTTATGACGCGCGGTGAAGATATGAACAAGCTTGTCGCGGTAATTAAGGGCATTTCCAGGCTTGTATATAAAGAAGTGAACAGCCGGGATGTCGGGAAATAAAAGATCGGGCCGGCGGGGGAAATAGCAAAAGGGCGAACAGCTCCGGTTTTTACAACTGTCGCGCGATCAATAGCCCGCCTGAACTTTGACGGTTTTTGCGGATTCGGACAGCAAAGGCCTATTTTGTCCTGGGTCTTAAGACCATCTCAAACTGGGAACATTGACCCTAGCCGGGTTTCGTGGTTCTTTGTAAGATAGAGGTAGCAGATGACAATTACGGAGGGAGGACAAATGGTAAAAACGATGTCGGTTATGGCGTTTGCGCTTTGTGTTTCTGTAGCTGCAAATGCCGCGGATGTGAACTTCAACCAGAACATAGATGTTAAAGCTGTTATTTCCGATATGCATGCGGCGCCGGGTTTTTCTGTGCCGCTGCCTAAATATATAAGCAGCCAGAGATGGACTTCTGATTCCGGGTCTGTATGGATAAGCCCGTCCATGAGCCCTGTAAACACGGTCAACCTCAGCATTCGCGAAGAAATAGAAGAATGCCATCAGGAACCAGTGCAGACGCTTGTGCCTAATTATTGTCCGCCTCCTGTCGGTCCCGGACACGGCGGTCCCGGTGGTCCCGGACACGGCGGTCCCGGCGGACATCACCGTGGAGTGGTATTGTACGGGAACTATAATGGTCATCACAACGGCGGCGGTTATGGATGCGGATATCACTATGAAACCCGCTATGAAACCCGGTGCTCCACTTATTATGGCGCTACCATGAATAAGCAGTCGGTGGTTACAGTGAACCGCAATCCGCAGGAAATGCTTCCCTGGGAGAGCGATAACTTCACGGTAACGCTCAACGGCTACGGCATGAACATTCAGCAGCCCGGCGATCCGGCGTTTGCGTATTCCACCAACAGGGTGGGTGATAACTTCAACATTAATATCGGGAACAAAGTAGCCAGCGCTCCGGACAGGAACGGCATTGCGGTCGGAGCATTCTCAGTGTCAGGCTCTAAATTCAGCCTTGCGCTCAGCGATAAATGGTCCGCGTATTATCAGGGCGAGAAGATCAGGCTCCATGTGGAGCTTTATAAAGAGAAAGGCGGCAGCGATTCGCTCTTCGACATCCGCGACCTGGAGTTGGACACGGCCCCCAGCTATGAGATCGGCTTCAAGGACGTTGAAAAAACCGGCATGTTCTATGCGACGGTAAAGTTCACCCGCATAGGCAATGTCTCAACGCAGCAGCAGATGGATATGGGCCGCACGCAGTCTATCCCCAAAGACTACTGAGATCCGGCTTAAATAAAAAAACCGCTCCGAAGCATGGGGCGGTTTTTTTTGTCTTGCCGCGGGCGTTTGCGGCTAAGCAATGATCACGCAATAAGTTTTTTGAGCAAGGGGCTTCCCCGCGATTTTAAAGTTATACCGGTCCCGATGGTCGCGAGATGTTTTCCATGGATTGTTTCTTGGTATAATTTAAAAGGAAATAATCTCTTTTAGCCCGAATCCTGCGGTTCAACTTGGTGAAATGCGGGGTGTATGCCGCGCAAAGCGCACCGGAAGCTCCGCGAAGGGAAAAATTCAACTGAATTTTTCAGGTTAGGCGTTTGGCGGTTCCCATGCGTCCACCGGCCACAGGTTCCCGTGCGCGGGGCGGAAACGGCAGGGTTTGCCGATAGTGTTGCGTCTGCGCGGGGTTTCGGGCGGTTTCTCTTTCATCGTTTTTCGGAGGCGATTATGTGGAACTATACTGAAAAAGTTTACGAGCATTTCAAAAACCCCAAGAATGTCGGAGAGATAGAGAACCCCGACGGAACAGGCGAGGTGGGAAGCATTATTTGCGGCGACGCTCTTAAACTGACGCTCAGGATAGATAAACCCACCGAAAAGATCCTGGACGCGAAGTTCAAAACTTTCGGCTGCGCCTCGGCCATCGCTTCCTCATCCGCGCTGACCGAGATGATCAAGGGCAAAACACTCAATGAGGCCGCCAAGATCACTAACAATGAGATAGCCGAGTACCTGGGCGGCCTGCCCAGCGAGAAAATGCACTGCTCCGTTATGGGGATGGAAGCCCTGGAAGCGGCTATCAAGAACTATCGCGGCGGCAAGGCCGAGAAGGTCATTGTGGGCGCGGGCGAGCGTATCGTGTGCAAGTGTTTCAGCGTGACCGAGGGCAAGATCGTGAGGGCTATAAGGGATAACAACCTGAAGACCGTGGAAGAGATTACCAATTTTACCAAGGCCGGCGGCGGATGCCGCCAATGCGTGGGCGAGATAGAGAAGATCCTGAAGGATTATTGGGCCCGGGCCGAGCACAAGACATTCTCTAAAATGACCGTGGTGGAAAAGGTTAAAATGGTGGAAAAAGTGCTGGCCGAGGAAGTTAATCCAAAACTTAAACTGGACGGCGGCTGGATAGAGCTGGTGGATCTGGAAGGTGATAAGGTAAAGGTCCGCTTCCTGGGCATGTGCTCAAGCTGCCCCTCTTCGGCTATGACGCTTAAAAACGTGGTTGAAAAAGAATTAAAGGAAAAGATAGATCCGGCGCTGGTAATTGAAGCTCAGTAATAAAAGTATGAGACTGTGAGCGTGATCGCGGGGCGTGGATCGCCGGTTTATCGGAGCAGGCTTATGGAAAACCCAAAAGTAATTTATTTAGATAACAACGCCACCACGCGGGTGGCGCCGGAAGCGGCCGAAGCGATGCGGCCTTTTTTTACCGAGGCGTACGGCAATCCCTCCAGCATGCATTTCTTCGGCGGCGGCGTGCAAAAACACCTTGATGAAGCCAGGCAGAAAGTGGGAGCGCTGATAGGCGCGGCCCCCGAAGAGATTGTTTTCACCAGCTGCGGAACTGAAAGCGATTCTACCGCGATCTGGTCGGCTTTACGCGCATATCCGGAGAAAAAACATATCGTGACCACCAAAGTGGAGCATCCGGGAGTGCTGAACGTGTGCAAATTCCTCGAATCCCAGGGCTGGCGCGTGACCTATCTGCCGGTTGACGGTGAAGGCCGGTTGAACCTGGAAGATCTGAAACTTGCCGTGACGCCGGAAACCGCCATCGTTTCCATCATGTGGGCGAATAATGAGACCGGCGTGGTTTTTCCGGTGGAAGAGGCTGCCCGCATCGTTCACGCCAAAGGGGCGCTGTTCCACACCGACGCCGTGCAGGCCGTGGGTAAGCTCCCGATAAATCTTAAGGACGCCAGGATAGATATGCTTTCGCTCTCCGGGCATAAGTTTCACGCTCCCAAAGGCATAGGCGTGCTGTATGTCAGAAAAGGTGCGCGCTTCTCGCCGTTCATGATGGGCGGACACCAGGAGCGGGGCCGCCGTGCCGGCACGGAGAATGTCCCGTATATCGTCGGCCTGGGTAAAGCGGCGGAACTCGCGCTCAATAACATGGAAAAAGAGAACGTCTATGTGAAGGGCTTGCGCGACCGGCTCCAGGCCGGGCTGGTCAAAACTATTAAAAATGCGCGGGTGAACGGAGGGGGGGCAGAACGTCTGCCCAATACCGCCAACATCAGTTTTGAGTATGTGGAAGGGGAATCCATCCTCATCATGCTGAGTGAAAAGGGCATTTGCGCCTCGTCCGGCTCGGCCTGCACTTCCGGTTCTCTTGAGCCTTCGCACGTGATGCTTTCTATGGCCGTGCCGCAGACTTACGCCCACGGGTCCATCCGGTTCTCTTTCAGCGTTTATAACACCGGGGAAGATGTGGACGCGGTATTGAAAGAGCTGCCCCCCATAATCGAGCGTCTGCGGGCTATTTCGCCTTTTGCCGACGGCAAACCCCTGTTCGGCATGGACGCCTGTGAGGCGCATAAACACTGCTAGTCCGCTAACCCCGGGAAACGGGGTTTTTCGGGCTAGTCGCAAGTCTCAAGTCACAGGCCGTAAGATTGTTTTAACAGCGGATAATTTATAGAATAGGGAACGCAGATTTAACGGGCCCGTAGCTCAGTTGGTTAGAGCAGACGACTCATAATCGTCGGGTCGTAGGTTCAAGTCCTACCGGGCCCAGTAATTTTAAAAGGCCGCCTTGATAAAAGGCGGCCTTTTAATTGGAAAACGGCGGACGGCGAGGTCACTTCTTTACGGCTTCCCCATTCTTATTAAAGGTGTATTCCTCGGCCGGCATCCCGCTTTTGTTGTAAACCTTAAGCGAACCGATCTCGTTTTTCACGAAGACGAACGCTTTCTCAAGTTTTCCGTCCTTATTGTAAACTTTGACCATGCCGTCCGGCACCTTACCGGTTTTTGAGGTGATATTTAAATCGTTATCAAGAGTCAGCTTTGCTACATATTTGTCATTCAGGTAGAAAGTAAATCGTTCGCCTCTGGCCAGGCTCTGGATCTTAGCCGTCACCATGGATTCCGGCGATGTCTGGTCGGATTCCGTTTCGGGCGCCGGTGTTTCCGCGGTTTTGGGTTTCTCCGCAGTGCGCCCGGCTATGTAAAAGAGTTCCGATCTCAAGTCTCCGGTTTCATCGAATTCTCTGGAAAAACCGTCCTGTATCCCGTCCTTGAAGGTCTGCTCGAACATGAGTTTGGCGTTCTTGTTAAAGAAGCGTACCGCCCCGTTGAGCCTCCCGGCCTGATAATAAGCTTCGCTCTGAAGAACTCCGTTGGGATAATAGGCCTTGAGGGGGCCGGAAGTTTTAGTGTTGATGATGGTTTTTTCGGTCTTAAGGTTCCCGTCGTTATAATATTCTTTATAAGAGCCGTCCTTGATAAACCCCTGCAGGCCTAACAATTCGCCTTTAGCGTCAAAAGTCTCGGTGGCAATGGCGATATCGTTTTCAAAATAAATTTTTTCAAAAGACAGGGAAATAGTGCTGAGGGTCACGGTTTTAAAAGTGCATTTGGGGTCCGGCCCGGGCCCGGCCGGGAGTTCGGCGGGAGCGGTGGCGGCTGAGCCGGACGGGGTGGAAAGGGATATGGTCTCTATCGGAGGCGTAACCGCCGGACTGGAAATGGAAACCGCGGCGGTTGAGGATTTGAACGGTTCGGCCGCCGCTATTACAGGCGCTTCAATATTTTGAATATCGTTTTTGTTTATATTCAGGCTGCCGTACTTGGTTTTTATCAGTTTCACTCCGTCCATCTCGCCTTCCACGGAGCCTTCAAGGCGCGTGCCGTCCTTGAGAGTTATGATGTCGGCGTACCCGTTAAGCGCAGTCAACAGCGAAACGATGAATATTGATGCTTTCATTTGCTCCTCCGCATACCGGCTGGGATGCCGCTGAAGTGATGCCGGTTTCCGCAAGCCCAATCCTTACTTTATTTTAGCAAATGCTCCCCCATATTTTGCCGGATAGCGTTATTGGCGGCGCCGATCATACGCGCGGGGGAATTAGATTACGGGTACGATACGCGCAGGAATAGACTTGGCCGCCTGTTGCGCATAGCGCTGGGCCGCGTTGATGAGCATAGCTCTTAATGCGGCACGCCCATAGGTCAGTTACGGCACAGCCATAGGCTTGGCCGCCTGTTGCGCATAGCGCTTGTTACGGCACAGCCATAGGCTTGACATAATGATACTTATATGGTATCATTATATTATGAAACTTATAAACAGGGATGTGGATTACTCGGTGAGGGCGCTGGCCCATATCGCCGCGAACGCCCCCGAAGTGGTGCCGGTTACCCTCATGGAGGATAAATTGGGCGTTTCCAGGCCGTTTTTGAGGAAAATACTCCAGAAGCTTAACAGGGCCGGGGTCCTGCGGTCTAAAAAAGGCCGAGGCGGAGGATTTGTTCTGGCCAGAAAACCGGACAGGATATTTTTAAGAGAGTTGATAAATATTTTCCGCGGCTCCATTGCCCTTAATGATTGCATGTTCGGCGGCAGGCTTTGTCAAAACCATAAAACCTGTCTTCTCAGGCGCAAGCTGGGAATCATAGAGAAGAATATGCTGGCTGAAGTTGACGCAATAACTTTGAAAACTCTTATAGCCTGAGGTTCGTATATGAAAAAACGAAAAATAATAGAGATAGATGAAGACAAATGCGATGGCTGCGGGCTTTGCATCCCCAACTGCCCCGAGGGGGCGTTACGGGTGATAGACGGTAAAGCGCGGCTGATAAGCGATCTCCTCTGCGACGGCCTTGGGGCCTGCCTGGGCGAATGCCCGCGGGGGGCGATAAAGGTTGCGGAGAGGGCCGCGGAAGAGTATGACGAGAGAAAGGTTATGGAGAATATGGTAAAGCAAGGCGCAAATACCGTTCACGCGCATCTTAAACATCTGAAAAACCATGGGTTGACGGACTTTCTGGCGCAGGCGGTGGATTTTTTGAAGGAAAAAGGCATCGCAAATCCGTTGGAGGAAGATATGAAAAATAATCACAAATCGTCCGGGGGCGGGGAATCTCCCTGCGGCTGTCCGGGGGCGCGGGAAATGTCTTTTGAGGCCGCCGACGCAAGCGGTGAAGCCGGCGGCGGCAAAGCCGCTGAAATAAAATCCTGTCTGCGCCAATGGCCGGTGCAGCTGCACCTGGTTTCTCCTATGGCGCCGTACTTTCAAAAAGCCGATGTGGTACTGGCCGCCGATTGCGTAGCTTACGCTTACGGCAATTTTCACAATGAATTCCTGAAAGGCAGGGCGCTGGCCATCGCCTGTCCCAAGCTTGACGAACGGCAGGAAGATTATATCGAGAAGATAACAGCCCTTATAGACGAAGCCAGGATCAATACGCTTACCGTTATGACCATGGAGGTCCCGTGCTGCATGGGTCTGTTGAATATGGTGAAGTTGGTTATGCGCGGGGCCAAGCGCAGGGTTCCCGTCAAGCACATTATCGTAGGTATGCGGGGCGGGATAAAAAGCGAAGAATGGCTCTCCGACTAGCCCTCTAATCCGAAAAATTCCCCCGCCGGTCCTCCGGCGGATGTTTTCCAGCCCGGTATCTTATCGATAATATTTTCATTTGAAAATATGTATTTCAAATGAAAATGTTTTGTCGCATGGCCGCCCTTCGTAACCCCCTGTAAAACGATAATTGCCAAATGAAAATCAGTACAACCGGTTACAACGCCGTGTTGGCATAAAAATTGCTCTGTATGGCGCGTAAGTAAACCGGAAGAGGAGAAAACAAAATGAAAAACAAACTGATAAACGCGGTGGTAACGGCCGGTATAGCGGTATTGCTGATCGCGGCCGCTTCAAAAACGGGTGCTAATGGCGTTCCAGGCGCAAAAAATGCGGGTGCCGCCATGCTGATCGTTGCCGTACGGTAACCGTATAACGGCGGCCCTAACCCCGGTTAGGGCCAAAGGCGCTTCCGCCGGGAGTGATTTTATGCAAAACTATACTTATGATGTTCCTTGTGCTTCGTGGGATTTGCCCCCAGAGTATCTATGGCCGCACCTTAATCCGGTGCAGTCAGGGGAAGTAAAAACTATTTTGCTTCTCCTTTTTACTCTCGCTCAAGCTTAATGGGAAAGGCCAAACCAAACTATCGGAGGGAATAGAATATGCAAATTTCAAAGTCTACCTGGACCGAATTCTTCTCAAATGCAAGACAAGCCTATAATGACTTTCCAGAAGCAACTTTGCTTAGGTTCCTTCCTGATGTCTCCAAAGGATATGCTCTCGATGTCGGGGCCGGACTTGGGCAGAATTCCGTCTTTCTTGCGCAGCAAGGCTTTAGTGTGGAAGCTCTTGAAAAAGATCCGGACATCGCTGTCGAATGCAAAGAAAAACTGGCCAGAGAAAACTTAAATATTAAAATCATCACCGCCTCAATTGAGAATCAGGAATTGGAAGAAAACAAATATTCATTAATTGTAGCTGCCTGGGTTTTCCAATTTATTTCACCGAAAAATGTACTACCTGTTCTGAAAAAATTGGAAAAATCTCTTGTCCCCGGTGGATTTTTGTATATCGGCACTTTTTCAACCCAAGGGATAGACTATACAAGTGTGCAATCAGGTCTTAACGGCGAAGACAAAAATACTGTTAAACTTAGTAATGGGCTAATGATGCATTACTTCGAGCATGGTGAACTTGAAAAAGAACTAGCTCATCTCGAAGATATAATTTCCATTTCCGGGACATTAAGAGATTATACGCATGGCGAACCGCATACACATGGGATTATAGAAATCGTAAGAAGAAAACCATCCTTTAAATGAATGGTTGGGTCAAAGAACTGACAACGCAAGTAAACAACCTAATCGGATACGGGGCATAACTTATGACACCATCATTATTCAAAGCCGAATGGAGCACTCTCCTGATCCTCTCTACTATTGTGCTTTCTATAGTTCTTCTGACCGCGTCTTTTTTCTTACTGAAGACCTTCAGCGTTCCCGCGACAGGAACAAGGATTATGGGGGTGTTGGTCCTGATAACCCTGTTTGTGACCATGATCCTCTCATACCTGCTGTCTCCTCAAGGCTATTCTATAGGGGAAGAAAGCCTGACCATCGTTAGACAATTAAAGCCGATAACTATTCCCCTTGTGGATATTACCGAGGTGGAGGGCCCGACCCCCGGGCTGACGTATGGCTCCATACGACTGTTGGGCAACGACGGCCTGTGGGGGCGCTACGGAAAGTATCAGAGTGCCAGGCTGGGCCCTTATTACCTATACGTGAGAAGCGGCAAAAACCCGGTTTTGGTACAGGGCCCGCAAAAATATGTGGTCGGCCCGGAGCGTCCGCAGGAATTTGTGAAAACTCTGAACCAGGCGATTGCCGCCGCAAAAGCCAGGAGGAACGTTAAATGAAATTGATAGCTTTTGTCTTTTTAACCGGCTTGCTCTCGTCAGTTTGCAGCGCGAACGATGTTCAAAGTTTAAAATCCTTCGCTGGCTATCGCCTGGATTACGAAATAGACTATCCCACGGACAAAAACATCTCAAGGGTCGTGGTTTTGATACATGGCTCCGGACCGCAGGATATGAAGGAGGACCTCAGTGCGGTTTCCGCACCGGGAACAAAGAACTACTTCTTCACGGACCTAGCTAAAGCCCTTACCTCCAGGGGTTTTGCCGTTCTGCGCTACAATAAAAGAATGTATCAGTTATACGAACAACTAAAGAAAGACCCGGCTTTCGCGAAAACCTCGAAGTTTAAAAAGCTTTCCCGCAATCAGCTTAACGCTATTATAAAGGACGCCGAAACTTTCGTCGGATTCGCGGCAAAAAATTTTCCAAAGGCTAAGGTGTACTTGCTCGGGCATAGCGAGGGGGCCAATGTTTCCCTGCAGGTAGCCGACAAAAGTAAATTTGTGGAGGGTGTGGCGCTTATAGGATTCATTACGCAGGGGCGGGACACCGTCATCTTTGATCAGATAGTAAATCGTCCCCTCCAGTACTTTGATTCTTTGGACACGGACCGGAACGGCGTCTTGACCCGGGAGGAATTAAGCGGGAAAGAACCTGTCGCGAAAAGTATCTCCGGTCAGATGGCAATCCTCGACCTCAATAAGAACGGGTTTTTGGAACGCTCAGAATTTATGGGCGGGAATCTGAGCAATATCTTGCTGGATGCCTCTAACGCTATTGAGTGGAGACAAGAGGAAGCGGCGCTAAAAAGACCTGCAACTATAATACAGGAGGCCGCTTTCGATATCTCATTCTTCCAGGGTGAGTTGGACAACCAGACTCCCTCCTATAACGCCAAAGCGATACAACTGGCGAACACTCTGAAATGGAAAAAGACAAATCTGCACTTCAGGTTTTTTGAGGGGCTGGGGCACGCCCTGGACAAGAGAACAGACTACATGGATCTGATTTTCAAGCCGGCCGATCAGCAGGCGCTGTCAGTGTTGGCCGCCGACCTGGATTCTCGCTGGAAATAATTCGCTAACACTTCCTTTCCGGGGTCCTCAGAAAACGGAAAATCGTGGCGACATAGACATTGAAAGTGTCGGCTATCTCATGGGCGGCTTTTCCCTCCTCAATCAACCGTGGCGCCAGCTTAAGTTGTTCGGGATTAAGCTTGGGCGGCCGCCCAAAGCGCACTTTCCCGCATTTTTAAATTCCCCCTCCCTGTGGGGACGCACTTGAATCAGCGCAGATAGTGCGCCTTTTTTGTAGAATACGTATTATGGATTAGGGTTAAAACGCATGTTTGACAGTGTTGCTGGAAAGTGGTAAATTTGTATCTGCAACCGTTTTTCAAGGGGATTTAAATGAAAAAAATATCAATTCTGTTCGTTTTTTCCGTTTTCCAGGCCGCCGCGCTGGCGGCGCAAACCGGGCCGGCGTTTTCGCAATTGGGCGCCATGTCCCTGGCAGCGAAATCAGATATCGGGCTAATGCTTCCGGATGCGTCCGCCGTCCCGCGGATTAAAAAGATTCTTATAATATTTGATACTCAAACCGGACGGTCTCATGCCGTGACACCTGTCAGTGGAGGATTTATCTATGCCTCCAATGGGCAATTTGTCCCCGCGGTTTATAACGGTAGCGGATATATTCTGCAAACAGGTCAATATTGGCCGATTGTCGGCGGACAGCGCGGTATGCGCGGCGTTAATCCCCCCGCAGAGGGCCGCTGGGGCGCCATATTGAAAAAAACTTTGGCCTATGGGATATTTACCGAGGATGACGGCGAAATTCCAGCCAGCAGGTACCTTCAGGACATCGCGGGACCTAATGACGGTTCGCATAAAGCTGATTATTTCAGCGTCTGGGGCTATACAAATATGGAAGGCGCGTTTTTCCCGGATTTCGTAACCATGGTTTCGGAAAACTGGGAGGTAACTCCGGATGGCAACTGGCGCATAGACCAGTGGCTCCACTGGGTGGGCCTTGACGGCGTGGCGCAGAAAGCTACGCACGCGGTGATAACCGAGGCCATGAAAGGACAGATCCTGGATATGCAGACGGAAACGCTTGCCGGCGGGGACCCCCGTGCGGTAGAAAACCGCAACGGCCTTATAGAGAAATGGTATCTCTATTCCCCGGTAAAGCGCTGACAGCTTAAAATTTAAATCATGCCGGTTGAGAAAATCCCATGGGCTTATGCTCATGGGATTTTTTTTGGTAATAGGACGGGAAGCTTTCGCTGAAGATGTCTATCATCTGTCGCAGGAGGAGAAGGCCAGGCAGGCGTTATTCCCTCCGAAGCCCATGGAGTAGGAGAGCGCGGCTCCTACTGGAATGCGTCGCGCCTTGTTGGGGACATAGTCCAGGTCGCAATCCGGGTCCGGATTTTCAAGATTGATGGTGGGGGGGACTACTCCATTTGCCACTGCCAGGGCGCAGACGGCAGCCTCGATCCCTCCCGCAGCGCCCAGCAGGTGGCCGGTCATGGATTTGGTGGAGCTTATGGCGACTTTCCCGGCGCGTTCCCCCAAGGCCGTTTTGACCGCGCTGGTTTCCGCTCGGTCTCCGGCCCTGGTTCCGGTGCCGTGCGCGTTGATATAGTCTATCTCTTCGGGCGTCAGGCCCGCATCCTCCAGCGTCAGCCGGATGGCGCGTGCCAGGCCCTCGCCGTTTTCCGGAACCCCGGTAAGGCTGTAGGCGTCGCAGGTCGCGCCGAAGCCCCGCAGCTCGCAATACGCTTTGGCTCCGCGCGATTTGGCGTGCGTTTCGGACTCAAGCACCAGCATCCCCGCGCCTTCGCCGATAACGATGCCGTCCCTGTCCCTGTCGAAAGGGCGGCAGGCGCGTGCCGGTTCTTCGATGCGGCGCGACAGGATGCCGGTGGCCTCGAACATCGCCATGCAGAAGGGGGTCAGGCAGGCCTCCGTGCCTCCCGCGAGCATTATGTCCGTGCGGCCGCGGCGAATGGATTCGAAGGCCAGCCCTATGGCCTGGGTGGAGGACGAGCAGGCCGCCGATACGAATAGTCCGGGCCCGCGCAGACGGAAGCGATGCGATAATATCCCGGCCAGATTCCCTGCGGTAGTGTAGGGAGAGGCTTTCGAATCTACGGCTCCTGGGCCGGCCTCGATAAAACGGGTGTGAAATCCTTCCAGAAGTTCCGCGGCGCCGCGCGAAGAGCCGATAACGACTCCGGCCCGGTCATTGTCCGCCTTCTCCAGCCCCGCATCTTCAAAGGCCCGGTGCGCGGCGGCCAGGGCGAACCGGGATGATAGATCGAGTTGGAGATCTCTGGGCGAGAACACTCCATCTGGGAGCCGCCCCGCCTCCGCGCCGATGGGAACGGGCGAGGCCTCAAGCCGTCCGACCCGGGCGGCAAAGCAGCGGCCGGCAATCAGGTTATCCCAGAACGCGCGGCGGTCCCGGCCCAGCGAGCAGATGGGGCCGAGCCCTGTGACCAGAACGCGTGGGATCGACATGAGAGCATTGTATAATACGCCGTGGATGAATTCAATCGCCGGATGTAAGATTGACTATGGGAATGGCATAATGGGATAATATTTTTATGAAGAAATCAATGAAAAGCCTTCCGGGTACGGTTCGCCACGACTGGACGTTGCAGGAGATAGAGGAGCTCTACGCGAGCAGCCTTCCGGACCTGGTTTTTTACGCTCAGCAGGCACTGCGCGCCCATCATGACCCGAACAAGGTCCAGATGTGCGCCCTTTTAAGCATCAAGACCGGAGGCTGTCCGGAAAACTGCGGCTATTGCTCCCAGAGCACGCATCACGGGGCCGCATCCGCCGGAACGGCGCTCATGGATACCGAGGAAGTGCTGCGCCGCGCGGCCCAGGCTAAGGCGGACGGGGCCAACCGCATCTGCATGGGCGCGGCCTGGCGCGAAGTTCAGGATGGCCCGGATTTTGAAAGGGTCCTGGACATGGTCCGCCGCATTTCGGCCATGGGTTTGGAGACCTGCTGTACCCTGGGGATGCTGACGCAGCGCCAGGCGGAGCGGCTCGCCGAGGCCGGACTTGTCTCCTATAATCATAACCTGGACACTTCCCCGGAATACTACGCGAACATCGTCAGCACGCGGACATATGAGGACAGGCTCCCCACGCTCGCGCATGTGCGCAAGGCCGGCATTTCGGTGTGCTGCGGCGGGATCATCGGTATGGGCGAGAGCCTGCGCGACCGGCTGCGTCTCCTGCAGGAACTGTCCTCCCAGACCCCGCACCCGGATTCCGTGCCGATCAATATGCTGGTGCGCGTAAAGGGGACGCCCCTGGCGGAGGCGCGGGAAGTGGACCCTTTTGAACTCGTGCGCATGTTCGCGCTGACCCGCATTCTGATCCCCAAGGCTTATGTCCGCATAAGCGCCGGCCGCGCGGAGCTCAGCCGCGAGGTCCAGGCGCTCTGTTTCCTCGCCGGGGCCAACTCCGTTTTCTCCGGAGAGAAGCTGCTCACCACCCCCAACCCCTGTTCGGATGAGGATAGAGAGCTTTTTAAGGCCCTCAAGCTGTCCGCCGGTCCGAAGCGATGAAGCCGCTGGGAGCGGCGCTGGACGCGCTGAAAGTCAAAGGTCTGCACCGCAGCCTTCCCCGGGAATTTTCCGGCCTGATCGATCTTTGCTCCAACGACTATCTCGGCCTTTCCGGGCATCCGGAGATCCGCGCCGCCATGGTTCGGGCTCTTGAGAGCTTCCCTCTTGGCTCCACCGGTTCCAGGCTCGTCCGGGGCAACCATCCGGTCTTCGAGGAGACCGAAGCGAAATTTGCGGCTTTCAAAGGGGCAGCCGCCGCTTTGCTTTTTTCCAACGGCTATATGGCCAATATCGGGCTTCTCCCGGCTTTGGCGGGACCGGAAGATACCATCTTTTCCGACGCGCTCAACCACGCGAGCCTTATAGACGGCATACGGTTGAGCGGCGCGCGGAAAGTAGTCTATCCACATCTTGATCTGGCCGCGCTTGAAGACGCCTTGAAAAAAGCGCCGGTCTGCGGCCGCAGGTTTATCGTGACCGAGAGCCTCTTCAGCATGGAAGGCGACATCGCCCCGCTTGGCGAGCTGGCGGGCCTTGCGCAGAAATTCGCGGCGATGCTTATAGTGGATGAAGCTCATGCGGTCGGGATTTACGGCGGGAAGGGAAGCGGCCTGCTGGAAGAACAGGGCGTGCGCGGGCCGGTCATAAGCGTAAATCCATGCGGGAAGGCTTTGGGCCTGACCGGCGCTTTTGTCTGCGGTCCTAAAGAGATTATCGAAATTATGGTCAACCGCTGCCGCAGTTTCATCTTCTCCACGGCCATGCCGCCGCATCTGGCCGCCGGTCTGCGGACCGCCGTAAGCGTGGTAGAGCGGGAAAAAAATCTGCGCCTGCGGTTGCTGGAATTTTCCCGCGAAGCGCGCGAACTGCTTCAGGATTCCGGGCTTTCGATCGGAAACTCCCGGTCCCAGATCCTGCCGGTCATGATCGGCGAAAGCGCCGCGGCCGTGCGGGTCTCCGAGGTTCTGCGCGCCGGGGGCTACGATCTTAGGGCCATCCGCCCGCCCACCGTGCCGGAAGGGACCGCGCGCCTGCGTATGACCATCACTCCGGGACTGGATTCTAAAACCCTCAAAACCGCCGTTGAGAAGCTGTGTCTAGCCGTTAATGGGCAGACTTCATCCCCGCAAAATTCCGCCAAACGGCGGGCGTCCCGCCAATGAGGGGCGTCTTTATCACCGGGACGGATACGGGGATCGGAAAGACCGCGCTCGCCGCCTGCCTGCTGCGCAAATACGGGGCAAGAAAAGACCTGCTCTACTGGAAACCCATACAGACGGGTATACCGGACGATGATGATACCCGGACCGTCAGGCGTCTTTCCGGGCTTCCTGACGGGAATTTTCTGGATTTCGGGATACGTCTCAAGAAACCGCTTTCCCCGCACCACGCGGCCGCTTTTGAGAAGAAAACGCTTAAGCCCGGATTTCTGTTTGAAAGGCTCCGGCGGCTGAAGCTCAAAGATCCGGTGTTCGTGGTGGAGGGCGCCGGAGGACTGCTGGTCCCGCTCAATGGACGTGCCATGATGGCCGATTTTATCCGGCGGACAGGGCTTCCCGTGGTCCTGGCGGCCCGATCGGACCTGGGAACCATTAACCACACTCTTCTTACCCTGGAAGCGGCGCGGGCAAGGCGCATCCCCGTGGCCGGTGTAGTTATGATCGGCCCGCTGAATCCGGGGAACAAGGCGTCCATAGAAAAATACGGCGGCACGAAGGTGCTGGAAGAAATCCCCTGGCTGGAAAGCCGGACATTGAGAGCGTTTAGCGTTTATGCTGAAAGACGATTCGACTCCCGCGGGTTCCTCGGCAGACTATTCTGAGAGGGACCTAAAGGCCATCTGGCACCCCTACACCCGGCTGCTTACCTCTCCGCCGCCGCTCCCCATTGCGCGCGCGGAAGGCGTGCGCCTTTATGGCGAGGATGGGCGGGCCTACATTGATGCCGTCAGTTCCTGGTGGGTCAATATCCACGGGCACAGCCACCCGCGCCTGTGCCGGGCCGTTTGCGAGCAGATAAAAAAGCTAGACCACGTGATCTTTGCCGGCTTCACGCACCGCCCGGCGGTGGAACTCGCTGAAAAACTTCTGGCCGTGTGCCCTTCGGGGCTCTCCCGGGTTTTCTACTCGGACAACGGTTCCACGAGCGTGGAGGTCGCCCTGAAGATGGCGCTTCAGTACTGGAGCAACTCGGGCCGCCCGGAGAAAAGGGGTTTCGCGGCTTTCGGGAACGCGTATCACGGCGACACGGTCGGCGCCATGTCCGTGAGCGCGCGCTCGGTGTTCACCCGCGCCTTCGCCCCCCTGCTCTTCGAAGTTTCCCGTGCCGCGGCTCCGGACTGCTACCGCTGCCCGAAGGGGCTTGCCCCCGCGGCCTGCCGGGCCGAATGCCTGGACGATCTGGAAGCGATCCTGGCGGAACGCGCCTCCTCCCTCGCCGCGGTGATAGTAGAGCCGCTGCTCCAGGCCGCCGGAGGCATGCTCATCGCTCCGCCCGCGCATCTTAAGCGCCTGCGGACGCTTTGCGACCGCTACGAAGTTCTTTTCATCGCCGATGAGGTTATGACGGGTTTCGGCCGGACCGGGAAGATGTTCGCCTGCGAACACGCGGGAGTGAGCCCGGATATTATGTGCCTGTCGAAGGCGATCACGGGCGGGGTGCTGCCGCTGGCCGCCACCCTGTGTACCGGGAAGATTTACGAGGCTTTTTTAAGCGAAGATCCGGCCAAAACCTTTTATCACGGGCATTCCTACACCGCCAACCCCATCGCCTGCGCCTCGGCGCTGGAAAATTTCAGGATCTTCGAGGATGAACCCGTGTTCGAGCGCATCCGGTGGATCGAACGCAGGTTTACCGAAAGACTGACTCCGCTGAAGTCCCTTCCGCACGTAGGCGACGTGCGCGTTCTGGGAGGTGTGGGCGTCGTTGAACTTGTGCGGGACAAGAAGACGAAGGAGGCGGGGGGCTATCTGGATAAGACCGGAGGCGAGCTTGCCGCCGAGTTCTTAAAACGCGGCGTGCTGCTCAGGCCCCTGGGGAACGTACTCTACGTCATGCCGCCTTACGTCATCTCCGAGAAAGACCTGGACTACGTTTTGGACCAGATCGTAGATGTTATCGAAGAAGTTTAGGAGCCTTATGTCGGACGGGCTTCTAGTGGAGAAGATGGGCCTGAATTCGGTAATTGCGGCCGACTATGCGCGGCTTGATTTTGAGAATTGTCTTTAAAAAGATAAAAGTAGTAAAATAAAGGTATTCCGGCAGTATGATAACGGCGCGGTGGCCAAGTGGTAAGGCGGAAGTCTGCAAAACTTCTATTCGTGGGTTCGATTCCCACCCGCGCCTTTTAAAATTTGATGGGAATCGAAGCCGACCCGAGCGCATCCGGTGGATGAAAAGCTTCGCGTCAGCGAGGGCGGCCGGGTTCAGGCTTAAACCTTCAGCCTTTTCGGGGGTGTCATGCATCTTAGCCGTTTGGCGATGTCGGTGGGCCAGTCCGCCACATTGAAATTGAACGAGCTTGCCAACAGCCTTAAAGCCGAAGGCAAACCCGTGATCCATCTAGGCGGCGGAGAGCCCGAGGAAAAAATACCGCAGGGCGCCTACGACGCCGCGGTAAAAAAACTGGCAACCAGATATGTCCGTTACACCGCCACCGGGGGCATCCCGGAACTTAAAAAAGAAATAGCCGCCTACACAGAAAAGAACTACGGCCTTAAGCCCGCCGCTAAGAACATAGTGGTCTCCGGCGGGGCCAAGCAGGCTATTTATAATTTTCTGATGGCGGTGGTTGATCCCGGTTCCGAGGTTGTTTTCCCCGCGCCTTATTGGGTCAGTTATCCTGAGATGGTGAAGCTGGCGTATGGCACGCCTGTGATCGTGCGCCCGGAGCCTGGTAAACTCCTGCCGGATATGCAGGATCTGGACCGGTATATCGGTTCCAATACCCGCGCGGTGATGCTGAACAGCCCCAATAATCCTTCCGGCATGGTCTATCCGGAATCTTTCGTGCGCGAATTGGTTGAGATCTGCGAATATCGCGGCGTCTATCTGATGATGGACGATATCTATAACCGTCTGGTGTTTGACGGCGCGGCCGCGCCCAACGCTTTTTCCATGTCCAAGCGGCCTTTGGACGAATCCATAATCGTTTCCATAAACGGGGTTTCCAAGACCTATTCGATGACCGGTTTCCGTATCGGCTGGAGCGTGGCCGGCGAGGCGGTTTCCCGGGCCATGGTAAAGATCCAGGCCCAGGTAACTTCCTGCCCTTCGGCTCTTAGCCAGGCGGCCGCCGCCGGCGCTTTGGCCGAACAAGGAACTTTTGTGGATGACCTGCGCGCGCAGCTTGAGAAAAAGCGGGACCTGCTGATGGGGGAGCTCAAAAAACTTAAAAAAGTGAAACTTCACCTTCCGCAGGGCACCTTCTACAGCTTCCCCGATTTCAGCTCTTACGAACCCGATTCGGAAAAGCTTTCCAAGCTATTGCTTGATAAGGCCATGGTGGTTACCGTGCCCGGCAGGGAATTCGGCCTGGACGGCCATCTGCGCATCAGTTACTGCGGTCCGGAGCGGGATATTATTGAAGGCGTTTCAAGGATAAAAAAAGTCTTGGACGGTTAAAGCTGTCTATTTTCCACCAGGAGATTCTTAATATATGCCCGATACCATGGCGGCGGACACGGGGCGGATAGCCGCGGATCTTGAAAAAATAGGAATAAAAACTTCCGGAGGAATTTACAGGAATCTTTGCCCGCCGGTACTTTACGAACACATAATCTCCAGGGGAGAGGGTGTAATCGCCCATAACGGCCCCGTAATAATGCGCACCGGCATACATACCGCCCGCGCCGCCCAGGATAAGTTTATAGTGAAGCGGGAGCCAAGCGCGTCACATATCTGGTGGGGCGATTATAACACGGCTTTAGACGCGGCCAAATTCGACCGGCTTTATGAAAAGATAACCTCCTATTTGAAAGATAAAGACGTTTATGTCCGGGACTGTTATGCCGGCTCGGACCTGAAACACCGTATGCCGGTGCGCATTGTCACGGAATATGCCTGGCATAATCTCTTTGCCAGGCACATGTTCCTGGGCCCGGACGGTGCGGCCGCCTCCCAGAAACACGAACCCGGGTTTACCGTTATCTGCGCCCCCGGCTGCAAGGCCGACCCCGGCGCGGACGGGGTCGGAAGCTCCACGTTTATTCTGGTCAATTTTGAAAAGCAGGTGGTGATCATAGGCGGTACGGCATACGCGGGCGAGATAAAGAAATCCGTTTTCACGGTTATGAATTATCTTCTGCCTCTAAAGGGCGTTATGCCGATGCACTGCTCAGCTAATATCGGTCCGAAAAAGGATACGGCGATCTTTTTCGGTTTGTCCGGTACCGGTAAAACCACTCTTTCTTCGGACCCTGAGCGCCGCCTTATAGGCGATGACGAGCACGGCTGGAGCGATGACGGTATTTTTAATTTCGAAGGCGGGTGTTACGCCAAGGTCATCCACCTTTCCCCGGAAGCCGAGCCGCAGATACACGCGTGTACGCGGCGCTTCGGCACCGTGCTTGAAAATGTGGCATATGACCCCCGCACCAGGGAGCTGGATCTGGACGACGGTACCATAACCGAAAACACCAGGGCCGCTTATCCGCTGGAAGGCATAGACAACGCCATACGGGGGGAATATTTCGCGCACCCGAAGAACATCGTTATGTTGACCTATGACGCCTTTGGCGTACTGCCGCCTATTTCCAGGCTTTCCTATGAGCAGGCGATGTACCATTTTATTTCCGGCTATACCGCCAAAGTGGCCAATACTGAGATGGGCATCAAAGAGCCCAAGGCCACGTTCAGCACCTGCTTCGGGGCCCCTTTCATGAGCCATCATCCCTCGGTTTACGCTGAGCTCCTGGAAAAGAAAATGCGCGCGCATAAGGTGAACTGCTGGCTTATAAACACGGGCCTGGCCGGCGGGCCTTACGGGGTTGGCAAGCGCATAAGTATCCGGCACACCCGCGCTCTTCTGAACGGCGCGCTGGGCGGCGCTCTGGAAAAAGTGAAGTTCCTCAAAGATCCGGTCTTCGGTTTCGATATCCCGGCGTCTTGCCCTGGCGTACCGGCCGAGATAATGGCCCCCCGCTCGGCCTGGAAGAATACCGCGGAATATGACGCAGCATATGCGGAATTAGCCGGGCTTTTCGCCAAGAACTTTAAAAAATTCAACGTCGCAAACGAAAACATAGCGAAAGCCGGTCCCCAAATTTAATCCGGAAGAGCCGTACACAAACGGGATCTTCCGGGTTTGTTGAAGGATTCCTATTGGCCGTCTAATAGACATAGTCCCTGATACGGCACAGCCATAGGCTTGACAAATACAAGGGAAAATAAGGTAATATCTCTTAAAGTAGCAACCAACCCCATAGGAGGAAGTACACATGCCCGCAGCTAAAACAAACTCGAAGTTCATGGCCCCCATCACCCCGGACGCGATCCTCGCCGAAGTCGTAGGCGCTAAGCCCATACCCCGGACCGAGATCGTAAAGAAACTCTGGGCCTACATCAAAAAGAACAACCTTCAGGACAAGAAGAACAGAAGGATGATCAATGGCGATGAGAAGCTCACCAAAGTGTTCAATGGCAAGAAACAGGTAAGCATGTTTGAAATTGCCAAACTGATCGGTAAGCACGCGAAATAAGCCGCCGCTCCAATCAGAATCAATATTAACGCCGTTTCCGAAAGGGAACGGCGTTTTTATTGGTGTGCTCCGCTAGATGCGGTTGAATAGGATGTGCCCGGTTCTCATGATGGGTCTTTAGGCCCAGGCCGGGGTGGGCCGAAGGTTGCTTGATTTTAGTCAACATGCGATGTATGCTATTAATAAGGAAGTACCGGTCGGGAAATTTATAGGAGGTATTATGAAAATTGAAAAATTAATGATGATGGCTCTGGTCGTCACCTCCCTTAATTGCGGGAATTTGCTTATGGCTGAGAGGAACGGCGGGAACGCGAGGGTTATCCCGGTTTCGATTTATGGAAATGACGACCGGCAGGATGTCGTGGATTCGGCCTGGAACATGCAGGCGCTTTCCGGATCGGTGGCGGCTCTTTTTCCCGATTACAGCCTTTTGAAAGATACGGGGACCGGTTCCTATAGCCTTGTCAGTACCGCAACCCTCGGTTCCCTCCGCGGTATGGCCGCCGGCCAGAGATTCACCGATCAGGTGGCCGCGGCGCCTTGTTCAGGGGCGCTTGTGGGAGACGACTTGATCTTCACCGCCGGTCATTGCATCATGGAGTCCCAAATCGGGTTTTTCGATTGCGCCAAGGATAAAGTGGCCTTCGGTTTTGCCGTCACCGAGAACGGCGGTTCCGCGCCGAAGGAATTTCCCCAAAAGGACGTCTATGGCTGTAAAGAGATAGTTTCCTGGAAACTTGATGCGGCGACCCAGTCGGATTTCGCGGTCATCAAGCTGGACCGCAAGGTCAGGGGGCGCATGCCGCTCGCCATCAACAGGGAAGATGATCTTGAGGTCGGGGACGGGGTGTTCGTTATCGGCTACCCGTCAGGTTTGCCCATTAAGGTGGCGGGGAACGCCAAAGTGCGGAGCATGCCGGCCGACGCGCCTTATTTCAACACCGATCTTGACACTTTTCACGGCAATTCCGGCAGCCCCGTGTTCAACGCCAGGACTTTCAGGATAGAGGGGATCTTGGTAAGGGGCGACAACGATTATGTGAGCACCTCAAGCGGTACCATGACGGCGATTTTCCCCCAGGATGAAGGCAGGGGGGAAGATGTGACCAGGATAAGCGAGATAAAAGACTTGCTGCCCGTCACCATATTGGAACGGTACCTGGACAGTAAGGAGCGGAATGATTCCAAGCCCGCTCCGGCGGCCAAACCGCTTCCGCAGCTGGACTTCTCCGGTTCCGACGCCCCCTCGGTTCAACCGGCCGTATATTACCCGGATCCCGCGCCTTCCAGGGTTGAGACGATGGAAATTTAACCTGGAAATTGTAATTGTACTACGGAAAAACCCGGCCGCTGTTTTAGCGGCCGGGTTTTTTTCGGTCAGTCCCGTCTTCTGTCTATGATATATGAACTGCCGTCGTGATTCTTGGCGGCTTTCTTAAGCTCCGAGCCGATATTGCTGACCTGGGCGAAGGAAGCCAACGGGCGCAGGGTGTTGTGGACGATGCCGATGGCTATGGCGAGGAAAGAGAATTTTTTAATATTGCTCTGCCGGTCCGTTGAGATAATGTAGCCGCGCGCGCGGTCTTCCTTGGTGTAAAAAGAGGGGGCGATCTCGTCGAAGGCTTTAACGATGCGTCCGGCCAGTTCCTCGGCTCTTTCAAAATCGGTGACGATTATAAAGTCGTCACCGCCGATGTGGCCGATGAAATCCCTTGAGTTCTCGTTCTGGATAGTGAGCTTCACCAGCAGATTGGCGGTGGCCTTAAGAATGCGGTCACCGGATTCGAACCCATAGATGTCGTTGTAGGCTTTGAAATTGTTCAGATCCAGATAGAGCACGGCGAAGGGGCCGCCCTGTTGTATATCGCGCTCCACCCTGGCCTGGATGGACGGGTTGCCGGGGAGCTTGGAGAGAGGGTTGGTGTCCAGCACCAGCTTGTTGCGCTTCAGGATCATGCGTATGCGGGCGACAAGTTCATCCGTGTCCACGGGCTTGATGAGATAGTCGTCTATCCCCATGCTCAGCCCTTTTATTTTGGTGTTTTTCTCGCTTAAAGCGGTGCAGATTATGATCGGGATATGGGCGAAAAGAGGGTTATCCTTAAGGTCCCGCGCCACGCTCAGCCCGTCTTTTATGGGCATATTGTAGTCAAGCACCACGATGTCGGGATGCATCTCAAAAGTGACTTTAAGGGCCTCCTGCCCGTCGCTGGCGATACAGACTTCGAACCCCGCGGCTTCAATAGTTTCTTTCATCAGCAAAAGCAGTTCCGTCTGGTCGTCCGCCACCAGAACCCTGGGTTTGGCCGGTATGGCTGTTATGGGCGTATCCATGGCCTCCCGGACCGGGCCGCCGCCTATTTCTTTCGCGATTATAGAGAGCAGCAGGTCGCCCGGCATTTCCTTCGAAATTATTTCGGGGAGGCCTGTCAGGATGCCGCGTTCCTGGAAATTATTGAGGCGGAGCGCGCTTAGCACTATGATGGGGATCGCCGCGGTGGCCGCTTCGTCCTGCATCTCGTTCATGATCTGGAAGCCGTCTTTTTTCGGCATCATAATATCCAGAATGAGCACGTCCGGTTTCTCGGCTTTTATGCGCGACATGATCTGGAGCGGGTCGTTTATTACCACGGGGTTGTAATTATTGGCCTCCAGGAACATTTTTATAAGCTCCGAGAATTCTTCGTCGTCGTCGCCCACCATTACGGTCACGGTCCGGCCGAGCCCCGGTTCGGGAGCGATGCCGCGAAGCGTGGATTTGAGGAGCTCGAAATCAACGGGCTTGGTAAGGTAACCCTTAACTTTCGGCGCTGGACCCGTTACAATATCCACTTTTGGCGTCCGGGAAAAGATGATGAACTTCTGATTTTGCGTAAAGGGATTTTTCTTAACTTCCGAGATGAGATCCAGGGCGTTGAACGCTTCGATGATGATGTTCAGGATAACCAGGTCCGGCTTCCAGTCCTGAACGGCGGCCAGGGCCGTCTGGTAGCCGGAGCAGGTCTGGACGCCGTAATTCATCTGCTTCAGGAAAACGGCAAGCTCCGCGGCATTGGCCGCGTCGCTGTCCACGATGAGTATTTTCTTTTTTAAGTCCTCATCCATAAAATAATTTTAACATTTATTCGTCCCCGTATTTGATAAAATCTCAATATGGCCGACGGAGATGATATAAATTATTACAAATACGCCCAGATAGGACTTGAGCTGGCCGCCGGGGTGGGGCTTGGCTTCTGGGCCGGTTACAGTATGGACGCTAAATTCGGAACTTCGCCCTGGTTCATGCTCTTTGGAGCCGCCGCCGGCCTGGCCGCCGGTTTTTATCTTATCGTCCGGGAACTTCCGCGTGAAAAGGATTTTAAGAGCGGAAAGAAGGGCAAGCCATGATGGATTCAGCCTGGTCGGCCGCCGCATGGGGGGGAGCTTTCGGGCTTATGAACGGGGGGCTGTCGCGCCGCGCTCTTCAGAAGGCGCTGGATAAGGCCGACAAGGTTTTTTACGCGGTATTCGCCGCCGGTTTTTTCTGGAGGCTGGTTTTTCTAGCGGGGGCGGTTTGGTTTCTCCGGGATAAAAAATATATAATTTTGTTGCCGTTTTCCGGCGCGCTGATCTTTACGCAATTTATTTTCGAGGTCATCCCTTTAAAGAAAGGGCGCCGTCAGTCATGAGAAGATCGGATCGCAGGTATTAAGCGCGGGGTGCGACAAAGAAGATGGAACTAAAAACAATACTTGAGCACCATATCGTGGATCATATCTGGAGCTTCTTCAGCCTTGGTCCGTTGACCCTGCCGTTCTCAAAACACGTGCTGATGATGCTCATCTCCGCGTCCATCCTCTTGTTCGCGCTGCCGCTTCTGATCACCGGTAAGCGCCCGGCCTTCGCGCCTTTCAGGTCCATAATAGAAATTATCGTTCTATTTCTGAGGGACGAGGTGGTGGGCCCGAACCTCGGTTCTAAAACAGCCGCCTATCTTCCTTATTTCGCCACGCTGTTCTTTTTTATTCTGGTGATGAATTTGCTGGGGCTGCTGCCCTACGGCGCTACCGCCACGGGCAATCTCGCCGTGACCGGCGGCCTGGCTGTTACTACTTTCTGTCTGGTTAATTTCGCCGGTATGAGGGAGCAGGGCGTGGTGGGCTACTTCAGCCATATCGTGCCGAAAGGCGTGCCTCTGTGGCTCTACCCGCTGCTTTTCCCGATAGAGCTCATCGGCCTGCTGACCAAGACCTTCGCCCTGGCCATCCGTCTCTTCGCTAATATGATAGCCGGCCATATCGTCATACTTTCTTTTATAAGCTTCATTTTTATCTTCGGCGCGGTGCACATAGCGCTAGGCCTCGGCCTTGCCGCGCCTATCTCCGTGGCGCTTGTCCTGTTTATTTATATGCTGGAACTTTTTGTGGCGTTTCTCCAGGCTTACGTGTTCACTTTTTTGACGGCTATATTTACGGGCGCGGCGATGCACCCGCATTAGTTTCTGATATCTAAACTATGGAGGTAGTAAAATTATGAACGACATGATGTTTTTGGGACTTGGTTATATCGGCGCGGGCCTTGGCGCCGGCCTTACGTTGGTGGGCGCGGGCCTTGGTATAGGCAAAATGGCCGCCAGCGCTCTTGAGGGTACGGCCCGCCAGCCGGAAGCCGGCGGCGCTATCAGGACCACCATGATCATCGCGGCGGCCCTTGTGGAAGGACTCGCTTTCTTCGCGCTGGTCATCTGCCTGCTTGCCGTGATGAATTTCGGTATGCCCAAGACCGAGGCTCCGGCCGGCGCGGCCGCGCAGGTGGAAGCGCATAAATAGACGCGGGTCCCATGCCGCGGACCATAGACGGGGATATTTTTATGTTCCTTAATAAGCGTATGGCCCGCGCATTGTTCCCGGTCCACTGGAGAATATTATGGAAGCATTGATACGGCCGGAGTTCGGCCTGATGTTCTGGACCATCTGCATCTTCATCCTGCTGGTCCTGATCCTCTCGAAAACCGCCTGGAAGCCGCTTCTGAAGGCCGTGGAGGAGCGTGAACACGCCATCCGCCATGACCGGGAAAGCGCGGAGAAAGCCAGGACGGAAGCCGAGAAAATAAAGGCCGACCTGGATCAGCGCATGGCCGTGTTCAGGGCGGAAATGGACCGCCGCATCGAAGACGCCGTCGCTGAGGGGGGCAGGGAGCGGCTCCTTATAATAGAGGACGCCCGCAAAAGCGCCTCATTGCTGATTGAAACCGCCAAGAAGGAACTGGAGGCCCAGAAAAACGACCTTGCGAAAGAGCTTAAAGATAAAGTGACCGAACTCGCTTTTCTGGCCGCGGAAAAAGTCCTGCTTAAAACCATAGACCAGAAAGCCAACAAGGCGCTGGTCGGCCATTTTTTGAATGAACTTGAAAATAAGGACGCCAAATATAAACTGGGGTAACAAAAAAGATGAAAGCCGCGGATAAAATGCTGTCAAAGCGCTACGCCAGGGCCTACATGGACCTGGACGGGGCCGCTTTTGATAAGCACGGCGAATCCGCCGCGCGGGCCCGGATAGCGGAGCTGGAAAAAATACGCAATGCCGTCAGCCAGTTCCGGCGTTTATTCCTGCACCCGCTGGTGGGCTATGACGATAAGAACGAGGTCCTGACCAAGCTCCTTTCCAGTGTAAGCGTCGGAGATGTGACAAAGGCCTATGCCCAGCAAACGGCCAAAGATCCTGTCGCCCCGCAGGCCGCCGCGTTCGTGCGGCTGCTGCTCAGGGAAAACAGGTTTTACCTGCTGGAGCCGGTGCTTGAAGACTGTATGAGGTTTTATAACGCTTACGCCGGGGTCGCGCGGGCCGAGGTGGTTTCCCGGCACCCGCTTGACGAGGAAGAGCTGCGCCATATCGCGAAGACGCTTTCAGCCTCCACCGGCAAGAAGGTTCATGTCACGCAGATAGTCTCTGAAAGGGTTATAGGCGGCATGGAGATACGGTTCGGCGATTTGCTGATAGACGATACGGTGAAGGGCAGGCTTGAAAGGCTTAAAAAAAACATACTTTCGTTTTGATACGGAAACCGGGATCGGATTCGGTTTTTATTTGAGAAAGATATAAAAGGCGGAACAATGATACGACCTGAAGAAATTACGGACATTATAAAGAACAGGATCCAGAAGTTCGTGCCCGAGGCCGAACTGTCAGAGACCGGACAGGTTCTGCAGATGGGCGACGGTATCGCCCGCGTCTATGGCCTGAATAACGCCGTCATAGGCGAACTGGTGGAATTTGAGGGCGGCGTCTCCGGCATGGTTCTTAACATAGAGCGCGAGAACGTCGGAGTTGTGGTGATGGGGCACGACGCCCTTATTAAGGAAGGCGACCGTGTGAAGCGGACGAACCGCGTTATGGACATGCCGGTGGGGCCGGAACTCATAGGCCGGGTGGTGGACCCTCTGGGCAATCCTATCGACGGGAAGGGGCCCCTCAACGCGAAAAAAAGGCGCCCCGTTGAAGTCATAGCGCCCGGCGTTCTGGAACGGCAGCCCGTCAGGGAGGCCCTCCAGACCGGTATCAAGGCCGTGGACGGCATGATCCCGATAGGCCGCGGCCAGCGGGAGCTCATAATAGGCGACCGGCAGACCGGCAAGACCGCCATCGCGATCGACACTATAATAAACCAGAAGGCCGAGCCAGCCGACAGGCGTCCTATTTGTATTTATGTGGCCATCGGCCAGAAAGAATCCACCGTCGCCAGGGTGGCCAAGACCCTTGAGGAGCACGGGGCCATGGAATATTCCATTATCGTTTCGGCCACGGCTTCCCAGCCCGCCTCGCTCCTTTATCTGGCGCCTTATTCCGCCTGCGCGGTGGCCGAAGGCTTTCTTTGGGAAGGGAAGCATGCCCTGGTGATCTACGACGACCTCTCAAAGCACGCCCAGGCTTACCGGCAGATGTCGCTTTTGCTGCGCCGCCCGCCCGGCCGCGAAGCTTACCCCGGAGACGTGTTTTATCTCCATTCCCGGCTTCTTGAGCGCGCCTGCAAACTCTCTGATAAGAACGGCGGCGGCTCCATAACGGCCCTGCCCATAATCGAGACACAGGCCAACGACGTTACGGCCTATATCCCCACAAATGTGATCTCAATAACGGATGGACAGATCTATCTTGAGCCGTCCTTATTCCATTCCGGCATCAGGCCGGCGGTCAATGTCGGCATTTCCGTGTCGCGCGTGGGCGGCTCGGCCCAGATCAAGGCCATGCGCCAGGTGGCGGGCCGGCTCAGGTCCGACTTGGCCCAATATAATGAACTGGCCGCCTTCTCGCAGTTCGGCTCCGATCTGGATAAGGCCAGCACGGAACAGCTTAAGCGCGGCGAGCGTCTGGTGGAACTGCTCAAGCAGGACCAGTATAAGCCTATGCCGGTGGCCGAGCAGGTGGTAGCCTTTTTCTCCGGAACGCGCGGCTATCTGGACGACGTTGAACTGGCCAAGATCAAAAAATTCGAGACGGGGCTGCTTAAGTTCGTGAAAGACAGGTACGCGAATATTCTTGACGAGATAGTCCGGAAAAAACAACTGGACGTCGAGCTTGAGGGTAAGCTGGCCGATATTCTTGTGGAATTTAAAAAGAACTTTAATTGACCGGTTAAGAGGCATTAATGAAATACCTGGTTACGGGCGGCGCCGGTTTTATAGGGGCTAATCTGGCCTTCACGCTTTCCGGCGAACGGAAGGCGAAAGTGGCCATCCTTGATAATTTCTCTTCCGGAAACTTTAAGAATCTCCACGGGTTCCAGGGAGATATCATAACCGATGATATCCGGAACGACGCCTGGTTCGACAAAGCGGGCACAGTGGACGCTGTTTTTCATGAAGCCGCCATCACCGACACCACCATCCACGACCAGAATAAAATGATGGACGTCAATGTGGAAGGCTTCAGGAATGTGCTGCGTTTCGCGCTGGAAACCGGGGTAAAGCGGGTGGTTTACGCCTCTTCGGCCGGCGTCTACGGCAACGGGGCCTGCCCCATGAAAGAGGACCAATTCCTCACTCCGGAGAATGTTTACGGGTTTTCCAAAGCGATCATGGATAATGTGGCGCGGGAATTTGCCGAGGCGCACAAAGACATGACTTTGGTCGGTCTGCGCTATTTTAACGTGTACGGCCCCCGCGAATATTATAAGGGCGCCGCCGCCAGCATGATGTACCAGCTTTATCTGCAAATGAAGGCGGGGAAGCGGCCCAGAATATTCAAGTTCGGCGAGCAGATGCGCGATTTCGTGTATGTCAAAGATATCGTGCGCGCCAATCTTAACGCTTTGGACGCGGAAAAATCCTGCGTGGTCAACGCGGCCACCGGCGCTCCTGAAAATTTCAACAAAGTCATAGATTGCCTTAATAAGGCTATGGGCACGGACATCGCCCCGGAGTATTTCGATAATCCGTACGGTTTTTTTCAGCTTAAAACCCAGGCCGATCTCAGGCACGCAAAAGCCCTCCTGAACTATAGGCCGGAATGGAACCTGGAGAACGGGATAGCGGATTACGTTAAAGAAATGAAGAAGAGCGGGATTTAGCGGAAAAACAGCTAGGCAGCGAGACGGCTAGGCGGCTGGACAGCTAGACGGCCAGATAGCTAGACAGCGAGACCGCTTGGTTGCCTAGCCGTCTAGCGAACAAAATTATGGCGTCTTTAAGAGATATAAGAAAACATATTAAATCGGTCAAGAGCATAAAACAGATAACTTATGCCATGAAGATGGTCGCCGCGGCCCGCATAAGGCGCGCCCAGAATTCCATTCTCTCTTCGCGGCCGTTCGCCGTTAAAATGGAAGAGCTGATTGCCGATCTGCGGGGCGACATGGAAAGCGAGAATTTTAAAACCTCCCCCGCGCGCTCGCTTTTCGACGAAAGGCCGGGGGCGCTTTCGGCGGGCCTGGTGCTTGTCACCGCGGACAAAGGGTTGTGCGGATCTTTTAATTCCAACCTGCTCAAGGCCGCCGCGGGCTGGCTTAGGGAAAACCGCGCTAAAAAGATCCGGGTTATCTGCGTCGGGCGTAAAAGCCGGGATTTCATGCGGCGGCTGAAGGGGCTGGACCTTGAGATAGCTTATGAGATGGTCGGGATCTTTCCGAAAGCCGGGTATGTCCACGCGGATCTTCTGGCCGGGAACGTCCTCCGGCTTTTTGAGCGGCCGGACCTGGGGAGCGTCACCCTTATATATAACGAATTTAAATCCATGCTGGCCCAGCGAATAGTCAGGACGGACCTGCTGCCGCTGAAACAGCGCATCAACCAGGAGCGCCGTTCCGCCGAACATAAATTCAGGGACTTCAGTTTTGAGCCGGGAAAACGGCGGCTGCTCGAAACCCTGCTCCCCAGGCACATCAGCGCCCAGCTCTATCGGGTGCTGCTGGAATCCCAGGCCGCGGAGCTTGCCGCGCGCATGAACGCCATGGAGGCGGCTTCAAAGAACGCGTCCGAACTTATAGACGGCCTTACGCTCAGGCTCAACAAGATGCGCCAGACCATGATCACTACCGAGCTCAACGAGATAGTCAGCGGCGCGGAAGCGCTGGGCGGATAACGGTTTTCAAAGATTTCACTGTCACGCTACTTTAAAGGAGCGGCTTATATGAATATCGGCAAAATAGTCCAGATCATCGGCCCCGTAATAGACGTGGAATTTAAACAGGGTGAATTGCCCAGGATCTATAACGCCCTGAAGGTCAAATACAAAGAGGACGGCCAGGAGAAAACTCTTGTGGCTGAAGTGGCCCAGCATCTTGGCGACAATACGGTGCGCGCCATTACCCTCGGCACTACCACCGGCTTGAGCAAGGGTATAGAGGTGAAGGATACAGGGGGGCCGCTTAAAGTGCCGGTGGGCGAAGGCTGCCTCGGCCGTCTGGTGGACGTTCTGGGCGAGCCCAAAGATTCCCTGGGCCCGATAAACACCAAAGAGTATCTTCCTATACACCGCGATCCTCCTCCCCTGACCGAGCAGCGCACCGAGCCGGAGATATTCGAGACCGGCATCAAAGTAGTTGATCTGCTGGCGCCCTTTATGAAAGGCGGCAAGATCGGACTGTTTGGCGGCGCCGGAGTGGGCAAAACGGTGCTTATTATGGAATTTATCAATAATGTCGCGCGCGAACATCACGGCTACTCGGTTTTCGGCGGCGTGGGTGAGCGCTCCAGGGAAGGCAACGACCTTTGGATGGATATGAATAGCTCCAAACTTTCGGACGGCAGCACCGTGCTTTCCAAAACCGCG
The DNA here is from genome assembly GCA_001800245.1 of Elusimicrobia bacterium RIFOXYA12_FULL_51_18. GTDB lineage: Bacteria > Elusimicrobiota > Elusimicrobia > Elusimicrobiales > UBA9959 > YA12-FULL-51-18. The sequence continues at coordinate 51,954 of MGVA01000022.1, forward strand.
CTGGTTTACGGCCAGATGAACGAACCTCCCGGCGCCAGGGCGCGCGTTGCGCTCACCGCGCTGACCCAGGCCGAATATTTCCGCGACGTTAAAGGGCAGGACGTGCTTCTGTTCCTGGATAACGTATTTAGATACGTGCTGGCCAACGCCGAAGTTTCGGCCCTGCTGGGGCGCATGCCTTCGGCCGTGGGCTACCAGCCTACGCTGACCACCGAGATCGGCTGGCTGGAGGAACGGATAACCTCCACAAAAAAAGGTTCCATTACCTCCATACAGGCGGTATACGTTCCGGCCGACGACCTTACCGACCCCGGAGTCGCCAATGTTTTCACTCATCTGGACGCCACGGTGGTATTATCGCGCCAGATAGCTGAAATGGCTATCTACCCGGCCGTGGACCCGTTGGACTCCACTTCCCGGATCCTGGACCCGAATATCATCGGAGAGGAACACTATCAAACGGCCCGCGGCGTGCAGAAGATCCTGCAGCGGTACAAGGAACTGCAGGATATAATCGCCATTTTGGGCATAGATGAGCTTTCCGACGAGGATAAACTGATAGTGTCCCGGGCCAGGAAAATACAAAAATTCCTTTCCCAGCCGCTTTTTGTCGCGGCGGCTTTCAATGACCGCGAGGGAAGATATGTCCCTCTCAAAGAGACTATCAGGGGATTCAAAGAGATCATACAGGGCAAGCTGGACCACCTGCCGGAGCAGTTGTTTTATCTGGCCGGCGGTATCGATGAGGTGCTTGAGCGGGGGAAAGAGCAGGAGAATAAGAAGTAGGCGGGCTGCCGCACTATTGCCGCTATTTAAGAACCGCTTATGCCGAACAAACTTTTATTAACCATCTTAACTCCTGAAAAAGCCTTTATTACCGACAAGGAAGTGGACTTCGTTTCCATCCCCGCTTTTGAAGGGGAAATGGGAATACTGCCAGGCCATATCTCTTTTGTGGTGCAGTTGAAAGAGGGCGTGCTTAGGTATAAGGACGGGCATAAAAAAGAGATCTTCGCGGTGTTGAGCGGTTTTGCCGAGGTATGCGGAGACAAAGTCCTGATACTGGCGGAAGAAGCCGAGCTTGCCAAAGAGATAGACGAAGAGCGCGCCAGGCAGGCTTACCAGAAGGCCAAAGACGCTCTGGCTATGCGCGGCAAGGATATGGATCTGGACGCGGCGCAGGCCGCTTTGAGGCGCGCCGTGGTCCGCCTGAAAATAGCCGAGTTCAAAAAAAGATATAAATAATGGAAATTGTCCAACCGCAGGAAAGCCCGCGTCTCCTTTCTTTGGATGTGTTCCGGGGGATCACCATCGCCGCCATGATAATCGTGAACACGCCCGGCAATCAGGAGGCGTACACGCAGCTGCGCCACGCCGAGTGGAGCGGCTGCACCCTGACCGATCTGGTCTTCCCGTTTTTTCTTTTTATTTCCGGGGTCTCGCTGGTGTTCTCTCTTTCAAAGCGGCTGGAGCGCGGCCGGACCAATGGTCTTGCGGCGCAGATCCTGCGCAGGACCGCCATAATATTCGGCCTGGGGCTTTTTCTAAACGCTATTCCGAACTACCACCCTTCCACTATAAGGATCCTGGGCGTCCTGCAGCGGATAGCCATCTGCTACGGAGTGACTTCCATTCTTTTCATTAAGACAAGCCTTAAAACGCAGATAGGCATCGCCGCGGCCGCGTTGCTGGGCTATTGGCTCGCCATGACTTACATTCCCGTGCCCGGCTTCGGCGCGGGCGTTCTGACTAAAGAGGGCAGCCTGGCTTCGTTTATCGACAGGGCGCTGCTTGGAGCGCACACTTATAGGCAGGGAGTATACGACCCCGAAGGCATACTCAGCACCGTTCCGTCTCTGGCTACCGCGTTGCTTGGCGTTTTCACCGGATTCTGGCTTAGGAGCGGGAGGGATGACAAGAGTAAAATATATGGCATGCTTGCGGCAGGCGCGGTTCTTGTCGCCGCCGGCCGGCTCTGGGGGATCTGGTTCCCTATAAATAAGGCGCTCTGGACCAGTTCCTATGTTTTATACACCGCCGGCCTGGCCTTGTGGGTATTCGCGCTTTGTTATCGCCTTATAGAAGTTAAGGGTATAAAGGGATGGGGGCGGCCGTTTGAGATCTTCGGCATGAACGCCATAGCCGCTTATGTCGCGCCCATACTGCTGGTAAAATTCCTGGTCCTTTACAAGCTGGATGTTCCCGGCGGGGAACCTATCCAGCTGCGTATCTGGCTGTGCGACCGTATTTTCGGGGCCTGGCTTTCTCCGTTGAACGCTTCGGCCGCTTTTGCTTTCTCCTACGCTCTCCTGTGGCTTGCGCCTTTCTGGCTCCTCTATCGTAAAAAAATCTTCATAAAAATATAGTCCCGAAAGTCGCCGGAGTTTTAAGTTTTTAGCCCCATTATCCCGAATCCTGCAGTTCAACTTGGTTTCCATTGGAAGATTAGGGGAACAAAAAAAATGCAATACCTGCGTAGGTGCCGTATCAGGGCCTATGGCCAGCAGACGGCCAGGATTCCCCGCAGTAGCAGGGTGTATGCCGCGCGAAGCGCACCTGAGCTCCGCGAATGGAAAAATTCAACTGAATTTTTCAGGTTAGTGGCTATTTTGTTTAATAACTACGAGTATACGGTGAAACACAAAGAGGGCCCCAAAATAGCGGAAATTTCCCAGCAGTGAGTGCTCCTAGAGGGAAGGCAAGGTATGGTTAAAAATTCACGACGGAGTTACTACTATGGATTTCAGGCTCATCCTTGGATTAGAAAATGCTTAATATGGTGAGCGGTTATTCGTAATGGGTCCACATACGTAAGATCTTTATGAGGTGTTCGGTTTTGTAGACCTGGTAGACTAGGCGGTGCTTGATGTTAATGCGCCGGGAGTAAGCGCCGGCGAGATCACCCACGAGTCTTTCGTAAGGGGGGGGATTCTGGAATGGGTTAAGGCGTAAGACCTCAAACAGAGCGTCAACGCGGCCGCGAAGCCCGGAGGCTTGGATCTTCTTAGCGTCCTTGTAAGCATCCCGAGTAAAAACAAGTTGCCAGCTCACCATGGCAGCTTCTTTGAGCATTTGGCAACAGGGGTCTTCATGTTTTTAATGAGGGACTCGCGCATGCCAGGGACGGACAGGAGATAAAGCGTCTCTTGGATCGCTTCCCAATCTTCTGAGGAAACAAGGACCGCAGAGGCGCGGCGCCCTTTTATCTGTACCGGCCTGTGCGAAATCATAGCCGCATCAATAAGGTTGAAGAGCTGCGCGCGGGCCTGGCTGGTGGTTATGGTAATCATATCCTTATTGTACCAGATATGGTACCACTCGTCAAGGGCTTACTTTAACGGTTTCCTGTGCGCACGTCAAAGCAATAGTCAGGGTCGTCTGCTTCAAAGCAGTATATCGCTTTATCCATCTTATCACGGTTTATCTTGCTGAGTTGTATTGCAGGCTTCAGGTAACCGTTTTTAACAAGGCCTACGACACCCAGAGAACCGAGCAAATCCTTCGTAAAACTTTTTGCGGTAACATCTTCGTGTGCCGTGTTTGCCCATTCTTTTATATCCCGCGGCAGGAGAATCAGATCCACAACTTCGGATAGCGGGCCGAGCGCCTTGCCGCCGGGTATTTTATCCAGCAGTTGTAGAGTATCCAACACACTTATGGATATGCTGATATAAAGAGTATTATTAATCACGATTTCTTTATAATTGACCTTTCTGCGCGGGCTGCGCACCGTTACTTTTTTGTTGGGAACGATATCGCGTTCAGCATCGACATATTTTTGGCTGTTGTGGACTATGGTTTTGTAATTTCTCTTCGGATATTTCAAGGCCGCTTTGAAAATTGTTTGCACTCTTTTAGCAATTAGCTCATCGATATGACCTTTGCCTGCGTAACGATAAGCCTTAGACAGCCGTTCGTCGGCCGGGTTCTTATACTCTAGGGTAGTCGCGATGTAGTCAACCTCGTTGTATTTTGTAGTCAAGTTTTCTATTTTCTTTTTTATCACATCCTTGTCAGTCTTTTTCTTCGGATGCAGTGACCTCAGTTCGGCAACAAGTTCCTTGCACACTCCCATATGGAATTCAATCGAGCGGCGGAAGCATTTATCGAAGGTGCACTTAGGATAGTTGTAAGCCTCATTGTCAGTCCAATGCTTCATAAGCATCTTATAATTTATGTTTCGCAATTTCGCGTCATTCGAAACAGGCTTCGCAAAAGAATTTCCGATGAATAGCGAAAACGCAGCTATTGCCGTCAAAATTTTAATCCGCCGGTTCATATTATCCCCTAATGTTAAACAGCAACCCTGTCAACCCATCTGCGGGCGACAAATGTGTAATTTTTACTACACTACTATTATTATCTCTGCAATAGCAGTGGCGGAACAAAGCCACTTGCCGAAGCATGCAAGAAGACACTCAATACTGCCTCCAATTCCTCCGACATCGGCCCATAGTCGTTAACATGTATAATCAAATCCTCCCCCTTGCGATTGTTACCTCTTTGTAGTTTTATAGGATATTTCTTATATTCAGTTTTAACTTTATTATTAATCGGACCAGTGATCCATATCGCATGGTTTAGAGATTTTTTATTAGATTTTTTATCATAGTCAATTCCACCGGAAAAAGATGTTGCCCCATCATTTCGGAACGCGGTGAAGCCGACATCTATGCCGCTCAACAGATGAATTTCTGAACATAATTTAGTGTTTTCTATACACGTATAGATATATCTATAGTCGTGTTGGCCATTCGACGGTTTTTTGTCATTCAGAAGTTTGCTATCATCTCTTCTGCCAGCATACCTAAAGGCTGACATCGGTGTAATTATCAATCCCGCGCTTTTATTCAAGAGTATTAGTTCTGATTTTGGTTTGACTGCTCCTTCACCTTTATTAAACCTTACCTTATAAACCAAATCATTAGCCCAAATGTTTGAAGTCAAACCAAGTAGCATTATAAATACAAATAAAATTCTCATTGGATATTCCCCCTATTCATCTTATTTATTGCTTCTACTATAAAGTATATGCCACAAATCCTATGCCTGCAAGGGGTATTTTGAATTTGTCGAAATTTTTTTAAAATGTCATGATTGCGTTTTTTATAAATATCATGGTTATGTGCTAAAACCCCATAAACCCGAGAGCTTGCACCTATAATTCCCGTTTCGAGTCGATTTGAATGCCGGTTCGCTTAAAAACCGAGTTTTAGCACCTGTAAGAAAGTTCTAAAATCGTCCAAGCCGGGGAGCCTTGGTTGCCCGGGATTCTGTGTGGGAATATCGCCGGCAGTTTTCGGAAGGCCGAAGGATGGGGTGTAAGACGGTAAAAACGCACTCCGGTCCGGCTACTTTATCGCGCTGTGTATGGCGATGGCGCCGAACATGAGAGTGTGGGCTTCCACTTTTGAGAAGCCCGCTTCCAGGATGATCGCGGAAAGTTCTTCTGGCGGATAAAAATCCGCTATAGTGCCGGCGAGGAAGTCGTAAGCGGCTCTGTGTGTGGGGGATAGGAACCGGACCGGGACGGTAGCAAGCCGGACATACGCGTGGAATAGGGAGCGAATGAGACGGTTGCCGGGTCGGCTTGTTTCAAGGTTCACGAATACGCCTCCCGGCCTGAGGACCCGGTGGAATTCGTTGAAATATTTTTTAAGGCCGGCGCCGCCGTCGTTCAGGTTGCGGGCGGCGAAAGAAAGGGTCAACGCGTCAAAAGTTCCGTCGGGAAAGGGCAGGGCGTCCGCTTCGCCCCGGATGAAGCTGACGGCGGAGGTTTTCGCGCGGGCCTTTGAGAGCATGGCTTCATTAAAGTCCAGGCTGGTAATAGAGGCGCGGCCCATTGAAAGCCGGTTAAGCTCTATGGACAGGCTCCCGGTGCCGCAGCACACATCCAGGATATGTTCCGGTTTTGAGGCTAAAGCCAGAAGGGCGGCTTTGCGCCGCCAGCGTCCGTCAAGGCCCAGCGTGAGGAAAACGTTAGCTGCGTCGTAACAATGAAAAATGCCGTCATAAAACCCTGATATAGCGTTGGGGTTTTTATCCGGCATTTTTCAATTAATATCGAAGAGGTAAAACTATTTCTTTTCTTCGGGCTTATTGTCGGCTTCGGCGACGAACTTTTTGATCTCTTCAAAATATTCGATTATCAGCCTGGCTTTTGAAAGACCGAAAGAGAACGGATATTTATCGGTGTCGTTCCTTTTCAGCACTATCACCGGCTGGCCCTTGAATTCTGTTCTTTCCACTGCCATAATACTTCCTCCCGGCGCTGTTCTTCAGCGGTATCCTTTCCTGGGGATCGGACCACAGGCGGACACCGACACCGCAAGCGGGTTCCTCTACGTTTGAGGCACACCGTGCTTGATACGGCCCTGCGCACGTATTGGACAACGCCCTAATGAATTATCATAACACAAAAAATCCATTATTTCAACTATATTAAAAATAAGGGCCTTGAAGACTATGTGGCGCGGAATTCGGAACAGTCCCGCGCGCGGCAAATCATAAATTCAAAAGTTTCCGACGTCAAAACAGATCGCCGCCGGAGCGCGCCGGCCCATAGCTCCCCTGTTTCCATCGATTGGCCGCTTAGTAGTTGCAGTTCGGATCATCAAAACAGCTGATCATGTCGTCAATCTGGCGGTTTTTCTCTTCCCAATATACTGTTGTTATCTGTACTGTGGGCTTAAGCCAGCCGTTTTTGATAAGGCCTACTGGACTCAGGCAGGATAAAAAATATTTTGTCAGGCCTA
>MGVA01000023.1 GCA_001800245.1 Elusimicrobia bacterium RIFOXYA12_FULL_51_18
AGCTGTCTAGCTGTCTAGCTGTCTAGCTGTCTAGCTGTCTAGCTGTCTAGCTGTCTAGCTGTCTAGCTGTCTAGCGGCTTATCTCAAGCAGCCAGGCTTTTTCAATATCACGAAGGTTTTTCCATAGGCCGGGAAAAGCCGTGCCGATAGCGGCGTTGACGGTATCTCCAGCCTTAAGCCTGATAATTAATATTGAGAATCCGAGAGTTCCGCCTTCCTTTATCATGAAAGCGACAACCGACCCCACTTGGGCATACCACTTTTCAACTACAGCATTTTGCTCCCCCTGCGGGGCCAGATTGATCATCTGGGAAAAGGGAATGGGATTTGTCGCCACCGTAGAAGAAAAGCGCCGGGAATAAGCGGCCTTGGACACGGCTGACGCCCTATTTTCCTCATAGACAGCCAAGCCCTCATTGACCCATTTAAAATCCGCGTTATTAGCCAGACCCATAAACTCATTAAAGATCAGATGAGTCATTTCATGCGCGAGAACAGCTGCGGCCCCTTCGGAATCGTAGATCAGAATGGCATTACCGTAAGCCATACCTCCCGACCAGCGCGGCTGACCGGTCTGTTTTATATATTCTTGCGAGTCGCGATAAACCACCACATTGTAAGGCTTGACCGGGGCAAAAGAATAAAGACCCAAATCGTTCATTATCCGGCTATAGTCCTGTTCGCAGATCACGGACTGGGCTACCGCGATTTCGGTAGTGTAGGCTTTTATCAGGAAATGCGCGGTCTCATAAGTTTTGTAGCCAGGCTCAAGGCCTTTATAAGGCGGTTCGTTCGCCTGAGCGGCCGGCGGCAGATCCTGAAGCGCCTCTTCAGGCATTGGAACGCAGCCGCAGATAAAAAAGAACACCAGGCAGCAAACGCCAGCCTGTAAGCGGCGCACAGCGAAGAATGCACGGGATTCTTTCACATAAGAGAAGTTTTTCATTTTTATTCCGCCTTTTTTATCCCCTCCGCTGTCCTATGAAATCTCCAACATCTGATTTTCAAGTTTTATCCGATCGAACAGGATCTCGCAAGGCAGACCGGACAGATCGTATTTAAAATTAAAAACGGTCCGCATGAATCCGGGGAGCCTGTAGTTGTCGTAGGCAAAATCAATCAGACTTAACTCCAGAACCTTCGGTCCGGCCGAAAGGGAGAACTCCCCATAAACCTGCCTTCCATTACTGGCACCGTAGATCCGCGCTGTCCCGGCCAATCTCACTTCAGGAGCTTTCAACCCGGCATATCTGGCGGACAGGTATCGTTCAAACGCGTAATTGGTCACCTTAGCCGATAATATCCTTACGGTCCCGGCCCGCGTCAGCCTGATATCCGAAATAGCGCCTGTTTCCGAAATGCCGGAAAAATCGGAGATCTCAAGATTCAGCCCGTAAATATCAAAATCCGCAAATGTGGCATAAGGCGAAAAAAGCTTAGCTTTCGCATAAAGACCTTTTGCGGGATCAAAACCGGACAGCGTAAGAGACCCCTCGTCCATTAAAAGCCCGCCCAGGTTCATCTTTTTAAATTGGTGCCGCCCGTCGTGGAACGGCGGGGCGGATACCGGGTTCCTCGCGTATATAACGAGCCGTGAAGTATCCGGAAGGTCGAATGAGGCGGCCTGGGAGAAAGCTCCGGCAAACCAGGGCCGGTAGATCTCGCGAGCAAGCGCGGCGGAAACGTCGTTGCGAGGCGTGTTGAATGCGCCGGTTTTATAGACCACTAAATCCGCCAGGCCCAGCGTCTCAGGCTGATAGACGCTGAATTTCAGCGCGGCGGCACCGGTTTTAGACGCGAGATAATTGAAACTCACATGGTTGAAATTTTCATCCTCGCCCACCAGAGCCACCGCGTAGATCTTTTCCACGGAAATTCCGGACTTAAGGTCCGCCATCAACTCGGCAACCCTGTATTCCGCCTTTGAAGGCCTGGGACCGCCGGCAACACGCGCTCTCCCCAATGATATAGGAGCCGCTAGTCCGGACTGATTGACCAGCAGAAAAAAAACGGCAAGGCCGGTTAAATATCCCCGCACCTTGCCGGGAGTCATCACGGCCACGGCCATGGCGAGCGGCAATAGAGCCGGATACAGATATTCCGGCCGGGCGCCGAAAACAAAATAAACCAGCACGAAAGGGACCCAGAACCAGGCGGCGACTATTTTTCTGGAGGAATAGGGCATAAAAACTGAGAAATACATCCACAAAAGCGCCGAGGCTCCAAGCAGAAAAAGCGGCAGACCGGCGGCACTGGAAATATTTACCAGGTAGAGCCAGAGCCCCGGCCTGAATACTTTCTGAGCGGCGTTCCCTGAAGAATATTGAAGCGCCCAGGAAGCGGCTGCGAAAATATACCATGGCAGCGCCAGAACCGCCCCCGGCACAAGCCCCTTTAATATAGAGGCGCCGGCCAGCTGATTAAAAAGGCCGCTTATCAGGAACGGAACTAGCGGCAGCATATAGATCCAGAACATTGTGTCGGCGAAAAAGCCAAGACCGAAGAAAACGCCGAACCATAAATTCCAGGACGGGTATTCGAAGTCCTCCGAATTTATGTACGCCGCATACGCCGCCGCGGCCAGCGCCATAGTCGCCAATCTATGGTCGGGATGTCTGGCGGTTTCAACGATAAACGGCATGGCCATGGCGAAACCGGAGGCGAGCCAGGCGGACTTATTATTGCGATTTTTCCTGACCGCGATGAAGAGCGCCAGTGACAGACCGCTCAGGTAAAACGTATTCACAAGAATCATAGCCCAGTTAAGATCGGCGGTGATAAATTTAAGCACAGGCACATAAGTCAGGTAATATAGCGGTGGGATACTAGGAGCGCCGAAACCGCTTGAAAGAGGTTTGAAGAGATTCCAGATGCCGCCTGAACGAAAATGGTCAAGACAGTTAAACGCCATCCGGAAGCCGGCGGCGTCTCCGGCGCTGAAGAAATAACCCTGCCGCAGGATCCACTGCGCCAGCAGCAACGCCGCAAACAGAGCTATGGCGAAGGCTCCAGCCAAACCGGCGTATAAACTTTCCTTCTTCTGGACTACCAGTTCTTTTTCGAATAAAATACTTTCGAAGGTCATCCTGTTAGCCAGGAACCTTTTACGCCAGCCGGATATCTGCTTTTCTTCGGGCATTCGGTATCCCCATTTAACTTCTGTCTTTTACTCCGTTATCTGTGCGATTTTTTACCGGAACGGCCGCTGGTCTGGAAAGAACGGCTATCCGAGCCTTATAAAGACGGGCATTATCCGGGTCTATTTCCAAAGCCTTGGAATAGCTTTCCCTGGCGTAGTCCGGGGTTTTCATCCGCGCGTAGATGTCACCCTTAAGGAGCCATGCCTGGACGTAAACCGGCGCCATCTTAAGCGCAAGCTCAAGGTCCGGCAACGCCTCCTCGCAGCGGCCGGCCGCGGTCAACGCCATGGCGCGCCAATAAAGATAGGCCGCCGCTCCGGGATTAAGTTCAACGGCTTTTTTAAAATCTTCAACGGCTCCGGAATAGTCTTTTTTATTATATTTCAGCCGGCCGCGTTCAAACCATCCCGCGGCGACACCGGGATTGGCGCTTATAAAAAGATCAAGATCACTGAGCGCCGCGGACTGATAGCCCAGCCTGTCGGAGCAAAGCGCGCGCCGGTAATAAGCCAGCTCAAGTTTAGGATCCGATTCTATCGCTTTGGAAAGATCTGACATGGCGCCGTTATAATCCGAAAGCATATACCGGGCCATGCCGCGGTTGAGCAGGGCGTAGGCGTACGCGGGATTGAACTCCAGAACTGTTGAAAGGCGTTTTACCGCTTCCTTATAATCGCCGACATCCATGTAAAGCGCGGCCAGATTGTTATAGGCCGGAGCGTACGCGGGAGCTACCGATATGGCCCGCTCGTAATCATACTTGGCTTTTTGCCTGTCTCCGAGCTTTTCATAGACCATGCCGCGGGAAGTCAGCGCTTCCGGATATCTTTCATTCAGTAGGATGGATTTATTGTACATTTCAATAGAATCCCCGGCCCTGCCGGACAAAGCAAGACGGTTGCCGCGCTCTAAATAATATTCCGGAGATCTATTACAGGCGGACATAAAAAAGCAAAAAGGAAATAAGGAGCAGAAAACGTATAATACGGGCTGAGCTTCAAGCCAAGCCCTCATTTTCGCAAAATTCTTTATCCCGGCCATAGCTCTGGTCATCCCCGCCTCCCGTCTCCATCCCCTATGCCATGCCCGCTGTTCAGTCCCATGGCCAGCAGGACGGCGCCCGCGGTTATCGCGCTGTCGGCTACGTTAAATACCGCGGGGAAAAAAGAAAGGTCAAAAAAATCCACCACAAAGCCATAAGCCAGCCTGTCATAAAGATTACCCAAGGCCCCACCCAGCACCAGGGCCAGGCCGAATCTGGTAAAGCAGACGGCCGCGGCGCGGGAATTCAAATGCCGCCAATATTTTTTTTTAGCCGCGATGAAACCCGAAACAGCGGCGGGGCCATATCCACTATCGGCGCGGGACTGCGGCAAAGCCGTCTCCGCTTGCGGCTCGATCCCCCGGAAGAAATGACCGCCGGAAGCCGCAAAGTCCGGCACTTTTCTTCTGAAGAGCAGCAGCGCGACAATAAGAATGGCGGAAAACACTATAAAAAAATTATTACTATCCCGGAACATACCGAATGCTACTCCGGTATTCTGCACGTAGGTCAGTTTAAGAAAAGGCAAAACCTCCACCGACTTAAGATATAGGCGCTTAAGAATAAAAAACTTGGCAAGGCGATCCAGGGAAAAAACCGCCAGCACCAGCAGAGGTTCAAGCAATTTATATTTCATTAAATAGCGGTTACCGTATAGACGCCGGGAATCCGGAAAGATGCTTTACGCTATTCCCTGATCCTTTGTTTTATCCAGCGCTTCGGCACAGCGGCCGCAAACCGCGGAGTCTTTGATATCGGACGGCGAAATCCACCGCCAGCAGCGCGGGCACTTGGTTCCATCCGCATGTTCCACCCTCACGTCGAAGTCCCCGGCGGCGGGGTCATATTCCAGCGCGCAAGCGGAGACAATAAGCATCTGCGGCCAGAAAGGCAGGGTCTCAGAGAGGAATTTTTTCATATCCCCGCTGGAAGTACGAAAAGTCACTTTAGCCTCCAGAGAAGAGCCCACGACTCCTTCCCGGCGGCGTTCTTCTATCGCCTTCGTAACGGTCTCGCGCAAACCAAGCATGCGGCTCCATCTTCCGCCGATATCCGCATTCAACCGGCCGGACTGGACCTCGGGATAATCGCTCAGGAAAACGCTCTCTTCAAGGCCGGGGGAGATCTCCGCCTTAAGCGTCTGCCAGCCTTCTTCCGCCGTGAATGAGAGCACGGGACTGAGCATCTTCAACACGCTGAGCAGAACGTCATAGAGCGCGGTCTGGGCCGAGCGTCTCTCCACGGAATCTGCGCCGCAGGTATAAAGCCTGTCTTTCAGAGCGTCCAGGTAGAAAGCCGAAAGGTCCAGAATGCAAAAATCGGAGATGGCGCGTATGGCCTGCCGGTATTCAAAAGCATCGTAGTGCCCGCGCACTTTAGCCGTGACTTCAGCCAGGCGCATAAGCATATACCGGTCTATTTCCAGGAGTTCAGCGTCCTCAAGCCGGTTTTCGGGTTTATAGTCGTTCAAGTTACCCAGCAGATAGCGCAGAGTATTGCGGATCTTGCGGTAGGTATCCACGGGGCCGCTCAGGAGCTTCTCGGAGATACGGATATCCTCGGAATAATCGCTCAGGGCCACCCATAGGCGCAGCACTTCGGCGCCGTATTTGGAGATAACCTCCTGCGGAGCCACTACATTGCCGGTGGACTTGTGCATAGCCCGGCCCTGATCGTCCAGCACAAAACCGTGAGTGAGCACGGTCTTATAAGGCGGATGGCCGTTCAGGGCTGTGGACGGTATTAACGAGGTCTGGAACCAGCCCCTATGCTGGTCGGAGCCTTCCAGGTACATATCAGCGGGATAAAAGTCCTTGCCCAGTTGTCCGCTTTTCAGCACCGCATACCAGGAAACGCCCGAATCCAGCCAGACATCCATGATGTCTTTTTCCTTTCGAAACGCGGTTCCTCCGCAGGCGCATTTATAGCCCTCCGGCAGCAGGTTTTTTATCTCTTCAGAAAACCAGAAATCGCTGCCTTCCCTGAAAACCCTGTCCTCAAAACTCTTGAGCAGCCGGCTGTCCGTCTGGGGTTTGCCGCAGGCCTCGCAGTACAGGAACATGATCGGGGTGCCCCAATAGCGTTGCCGGGAGAGACACCAGTCGGGACGCTGCTCAAGCATGGAGCGCATACGCTCATGGCCGGCCTTGGGGATCCATTCCACCTTATCGGCCTCCCTGAGCAGGGTTTTACGCAGATCTTTCAGATCAACCTTAAGGAACCATTGTTCCGTGGCGCGGAAAATGACCGGCTGCTTGCAGCGCCAGCAGTGGGGATAGCTATGTGTTATCACCTTGGAGCCGAGCAAGAGCCCGTCTCCTTTAAGGGTCTCCAGAACTTTTGCATTGGCCTCGAAAACTTTTAAGCCTTCGAATATTCCGGCATCACCGGTAAAGCGCCCGGCTTCGTCCACGGGGCAGAACACTTCCAACCCCCATTTTTTACCGGCGTGAAAATCCTCTTCGCCGTGGCCGGGAGCTATGTGCACAATCCCGGTGCCGGTGGACATATCCACGAAATCGGTGGAGATCACGGCCCTGGGGAACCGTCTGCCCTCCGGCATATGAGGCGCCAGACAATGGGTATATTTCAGCCCCACCAGTTTTTCTCCCTGGATCTGCGCGCCTTTGGACGCGCTAAGACCGGTCTCCGCGAGAAAAGCGTCGGACAGTTTATCGGCCACTACCAGACATTCCCCGTCCACATCCAAAAGGCGGTAGTTCTCTTCTTTTGAAACCGCCGCCGCCATATTGGAAGGCAGGGTCCAGGGAGTGGTGGTCCAGATTACAATTGAGATCTTGCGCCCTTCCGTAACGGAACTGAAAAGCGACGCGGGCGGGTTCTGGAGACTGAATTTTACAAATATCGAAGGAGAGGTCTTATCCTTGTACTCAATTTCGGCATCGGCCAGCGCCGTCTCGCAGGAGACGCACCAGTAAATGGTCTTTTTGTCCCGATGGATATACCCCTTCTCCAGCAGTTCCCGGAAAGCCTTTATTACGGTGCCCTCATAGTCGTTGGACATGGTGATATAGGGACGGCTCCAGTCGCCCAACACGCCCAGCCGCTTAAACTCCTCGCGCTGGATATCCAGGAACTTGCCGGCGAACTCTCGGGCTTTTTTTCTGAAAGCGGCCACGTCTTCGACATGTCTTTTCCCCATCTTCAGCTCTTTCAGGAGCGCCTGCTCGATCGGGAGCCCATGACAATCCCAGCCCGGTACATAGGGCGTGTAGTGCCCTGTCAAGCAGCGGGATTTTACCACTATATCCTTCAAAATCTTATTGAGCGCGTGGCCGATATGGATATGGCCATTGGCATATGGCGGACCGTCGTGCAGAATATAAGGTTTAGCGGCCTTGCGTTTTTCCAGCATCTTACCGTACAAGTCTATCTTGCTCCAGAATTCCAGCAGGCCCGGCTCTTTTTTGGCCAGGTCGGCCTTCATGGAAAAAGCCGTCTTCGGCAGGAAGACCGTCTTGGAGTAATCCATATTTTCAGTGGTCATCTATAGATATCCTTACCGCCGCTCTTTCCTTGTCCAAAGACGGGGTTTACGCGTAAAAAACAAAACTAACCCGAAAAATTCAGTTGAATTTTTCCCTTCGCGGAGCTCAGGTGCGCTTCGCGCGGCATACACCCTCGAAAACCTGGCGCGCGCATTGCGCTTGGTTTTCGCCCCGCTGCTGCGGGGAATCCTGGCCGTCTGATGGCCATAGGCCCTGATACGGCACCTACGCAGGTATTGCTTTTTGGTCCACCTGATTTTCCAATGGAAACCAAGTTGAACTGCAGGATTCAGGCTAATTATATATAATTTTGCACCTTATAAATATGGAAACCCTAGGAGCCTGTCCGGCATAAGGCTTTCATGACGAAATTGCCGATTTTGAAGCCGAGCTGAAGCGACGCGAAACGAGCAGGCTCCAATGAACCTGTAAGTTGAGCGGCGCGATGGCGCAGGCAAAAAGCGGCAATTGCAGACGAAATTGCTTATGTCGGACAGGCTCCTAAAAGAAAAAAACCGGCCCTGTAGTCAGGTGTTATATCAACACCCGTACGGAACCGGCATAGCTGAAATCTTCCGCTTATTCGCTCTTTATCAGGGAAATTTCTATCCGGCGGTTTTTGGCGCGCCCCGCCACCGTGGTATTTTCAGCCACGGGACGATTGTCTCCATAGCCGCTGCCCGCCAGTTTTTTGGAACTTACTCCATTCTCTTCTATAAATTTTACTACACTGTAGGCTCTGGCCATAGATAGTTCCCAGTTGGTCGCGTAGCGCCCATGTTTTATGGGAACATTGTCGGTATGCCCCTCAACCAGCACGTCATTGGGCAGTTTCTTAAGCTCCTCGGCTATCGGCTTAAGGACCTCCTTGGCCCTGATTTTCAGTTCCGCCTTGCCGGAATCAAAAAGCACCGCCTCGGTAAGCACAAGTTTAACCCGATGTTCGTTTGAATCTATTTGCACCAGGCTGGACATCTGGTTATTCGCCATGCTTTCTTTGATCTTGTCCGCGACCTTATCTTCCTGCTCCTGAGTTTTGGCTCGTTCGAGCCGCTTATCGTCAACTTTTCCGCCGAAAGCTTTCTGGATATTGTTCAGAGATTCTTCGTATTTACGGTTCTTTGTCTTATCCGTCTTTGCTATGGAAAAAGAAAAGAGGACCAGGAAAAAGATCATAAGGTAACTCATCAGGTCGCCGTATGTGACCGCCCACAACGCGCCCTTATTGAGCTGGTTCTCAAGTTCATCCCGCCTGTTCTTATAAACGGCCATATCTGTTTAAACGGGTTTTATTTTGTCGTCAAAACCGCTTTTAAAACCCGCCTCAAGCTGTTTTTTCACGCTCTCAAAAGTTTCCAGCTGACTCCTTATTTCAGCCGCGGTATCTTCCATGGTGTCCAGATTCCTGCGGAGCACCATGCCTGAAACGCCCAGCGCCGAAGAGAACCTCTCCTTATCCACCTGCTTCACAAATGCGGAGAGTTCTTTCTCAAGAAAGGAAAGCTTTTTTTGAAGGAAATCGGTTGAATTGTAAACCTTCGCCGCCGCGGACCGCGACGTAAGCGCATCGGAGTATTTTGCGTTGGAACTTTCTACCCGGCCGCGTTCGCCGCGCTCCACCCCGTCGGTGAATTCACAGGCAAGCGCTTTACCCCTGGAATCAATTTTCCCCGCCGGAATGTTAATAGCCGGAGCGGACGTTCCCGGCTGGTTTCCAGATGCCGCCTCCGCTCCACCGGCTTTCTCTTTATTGGCCCCGGCTAAACGGCTGAATTCCTCCAGCTTCCCATAAAACACTTCCGCCTGGACCGAGAAATTTCTTCGGAGATCTTCCATGCCGGCTTCAAAATTTTTCCGGATCTTTTCCATATCTTCCGACACGCGCTCCCTGGTCTTTTCATTGAAAGCGTCCAGACTGTGCGCGAACGTCTTTCCGTTCTCTTCAGCCGAAAAGATGAGGTCCTTCCTTAATTCATGCATCTGCGCTTTAACCATCTCTCTAATATCCATAGCGGCCAGATGAGACATACTGGCGCCGAGAGCGAGCAGTTTTTCCTCAAGCATCCTAAAATTAGAGGCGGACTGCCCGGCAAGACCATCTACCCTGGCGGTAAGAGCCGCGACCCCGGACGCATGTTCGCCGGAAGCCTGCGCGCCCTGAGCCTGAACGGCAAGTATAGCGCTGTAGAAGTCCATAAGCTTCTTCTCCAGCTCTCCCACCCTGCCCCACGATTTCTCCAATTGTTCGTGCATCTGCCGGTCCATCTCGGAATATTTCTGTTGTTCGCGGACGGCCTTTAGCAGATCTTCTATTTCGCGCCGGGCGCTTATTTTGGATTCCTCTATATTCTTCATTTGGACGGCCGAAAACTGACTGGAATCAGCCAGCTTCTTTTCCAACTCCTCTATTTTTTTAAGCAAAAGCCCCATCTCAGGGGGCGCGGGCCTGTTCGGGGGCGGAGGAGGAGGCGACATGGGCTTCAACTGCTCGGCCAGTTTTTGCTCCAGTATGGAAACGATATTGCGCTCCATGCTCTCCATTTTCTGCTTCAGCGCGGAAACGGACTCACTGCTGTCCGCCTGCTTGGGAACTCCCTGCATGGCATGGGCCGGAGGCGTGGAAGGACTAAGGCTGGCGAAAATAGACTCCTTTTTTTCGCCGCCGGACTGCCCCCCCGATCCGCGAGAGTCGAAATCCATTTTAAGCGACCCCCTTTGCTTCGGGCTTCAACAACCCGGCCTTTGCTTCCGGCCCCGGTACGGCGGAATGGTCCTCTATCCTGGGCGAGGGGTTGGAGAGCGCATTGGATATCTTGCCCTCCCTTATAAGCTTGAGCGCCAAACCGACAAGACTTTCCACGGCTTCTTCAATTTTATTCCCGGACGGCATTCCGTACTTCATCGTCTGCTCCACCATCTGCCAGCTCTTCTCCGTCATCTGGGCTTTTATTTTGTCTTTAACTACAGCCGGGAGGTCGCAGACGGCCACTGAAAGCTCTTCCATTTTTATGGAGGACACCAGCACCGAAATATCCCTGTCTGAAAGCCGGGCAAGGTCATCGGTCAGGAACACTTTCGCCCTGACCTTGGCGGCTATATCGGGATGTTTTTTCGCCAGTTTATCAAGCATTGACTTTTTAGCCTTAAGACTGACTTTATCCAGCGCCTCCAGAACTTTCCCCACTCCTCCCACCGCGCCGCCAAGCTTCTTTTCAAGCTCCTCTTTTATCGTATCTATGACTTCCGCCTCCACAAAGCGCACGCTGGCCATATGAGAGATCACTTCGGAAGACATGTCGGGAGGCAGTTTATTGAGAAAATCGCTGCGTATGGCGCTTTCCAAATGGCTGGTGACCAGCGCGACATTTGAGGGATCTTCCCCGGCCATAAGGGTGACCAAAAAGTCCACCTGGTCCGGCCGCACATTGAACACCACTTCCTGCTGGATGTCTCCCCCACCCCCTCCGTCCATTTCTTTTTTTTCTCCGCTGATCAGTTCCATGGTCTCCTTGCCGGATATTCCCAGCGACATTTGTCCGCCCGGAAGCCCGGCCGCGCCGCCCATAGCCCCCTTGCCCAGGTCCATGGTAATCTGGTGGCTCTGCTGAGCCTTGGCCATGGTATTCATGGCGGCGGCCAGCTTCAAAAAACCTATGGAGACTACGATCATAGCAACTATACCCATAATGGTGAGAATGCCGTATTTAAACACGAGGTTCAAAGCCTCAGGCGAGTACCAGATAGTTTTCCATATAGGCGCGAAAGGAGTCTTTATCATGGAAAGAGTATCCCCTCTCGTCTGATTTAATTCCAGGATCTCCGACACCACTGTCCTTACATTCTGTATCTCTGGTTCGGTCATGGTCTTATTAACGATGACAGTCACGTTCAATTTCTTCACGAAAGAGGTGGGAAAAAGCATCTGCCTCTGGTAGGACCTGGCATCGGAGGAAGAACCGGAATCCGGCGACGGGAAGCCGGGCAGAAGATAATTGTTAAAAGGCTGGACCTCTCCCGAGTTGCCCCCCCATTTAAAGGCCTTGTTCCTCTCCGCGTCGCTCTCGGAACTCGACGTTACGTCAAATTTTTCGGTCCTGGTGAAATCCATGGACGCCTGGACTACAACCTTTGCCTGATTGGGGCCCAGCAGCTTCAGCAGGATCTCTTCCACTTTCTCTTCCAGGGACTTCTCATACCTGGCCTTATCGTCCAGGGGCAGGGACTGCGAGTTGGCTCCGACGCCGCCGAAAACCAGGAAAAAAACGCAAAGTCCCAAAACCGGAAGAGCCGGTTTTAGAAATTTGACTATCTTTTGTAAAATGTCGCCGCAAGTCATATCTTATGATCAGCCCAGGTAAGACTGCATCCTCCGTTCTACGACTATCGGGATACTGCCCTTCATGATCTCCAGAACACCCTCCAGGATCATGGCCTTCATTTTAACATCCATCCATATCCTAGAACGCATTTTACCCGCTATGGGCACGCAGACCATGTTGGCCAGAAAAATACCGTAAAAAGCGGAAGTTATGGCAACGCCCATGGCGGGGCCGACGCTTTCGGGATTGGAAAGGTCGCGCAGCACTCCGATTATGCCAATCAAAGTGCCCAGCAGGCCGAACATGGGCATAAGAACGCTCATGGTGCGATAAACGTTCGCCACTTCATTCGTCTCCTCCGCAGCCTGGTTTATCTCCTGCTCCATTACCTGTTTGACGAAATTGTAGTCATTGTACTCCAACGCGGCCAGCGAAGCGCGGCTCAAAAAACCTTTCGCTATGGAGGGGTCCGCGTCTTTCAGGGCGGAAAGACCTTTCATCCGGCACTGTTCCGCAAGATTGGTTATAATCGGAACGATCTTGTACATGGAAACGGTACTATCGTCAAGCAGAAGGGACTTCAACTCCGTCAGGGCCTTGATCAGGTATTTAAGCGGCGTATTTAGCAGCATTGCCACGGCACAGCCGCCCAGCACCACAACAACGCCATGCATATTAACCAGCGAGGCTGAAAGCTGTTTGGTTTCAATACCCACGAATATCAAAAGGGCAAAAGCCGCCAGGCCCAGAATAGTACTAAAATCCATACCGCCTCCTTGCTTGATCTTACCCAACGTAATTATACAAATGGATTGTTTCTAAAAAGTTGTGGTAATATTACATGATTTGAGCAGTTTGCCGGGGCAGCCGGGCTCCGCCATCCTGATCTAGGAGCCTGTCCAACATAAGCAATTTCGCCTGCAATTGCCGCTTTTTGCCTGCGCCTTCGCACCACTCAACTTACAGGTTCATTGGAGCCTGCTCGTTTCGCGTTGCTTCGGCTCGGCTTCAAAACCGACAATTTCGGCATGAAAGCCTTATGTCGGACAGGCTCCTAGTAAACCATAAAATCTTGAACTTTAAGCCTGCCAATTATATGTACTATATGTTACCTTATATCCCAGGAGATTTTCGATTTTCCGCGCCGCTATCATTTTCAGACCGCAGTGCTTCGTTGATAGTGTCCATTCTGGCGGAGATAACGTCAAACGCCGAGTATTTAACTTCCAGGGCGCGCATTTTGCGTTCCATTACTATGCTATATTCATCCGTAAGCCAGGTTAATTTCTCGCGCAAGCTCTTCAACTGCCCGTTAACCGCCTGCATATCCGGCTCCAGTCCTTTCCGCAGTCTGTCTTCCGACTCTACAAAAATCTTCCCGTAAAGAACTTCGTCGCTCATGAGCCGGCTGGAAAGGTCGGCCAGCCCGGTATGCATGGCTTTTTCAACATCAGCCACTTTTCCGCTTAACCGCGAAACAGAATCCTTCAGATAATCGTCAAATCTTTCAGCCACCAGTTTCTGGGACACATTTTCAAGATACCCCTTCACTTCCCCCAGGGTTTTGCGGCATTCGCGCTCAATACCGGAAAATTCCGCGGTATACTCGGAAACCGTACGTTTCCTCATGGCCTCAAAAGCGGCCAACTTGTCCGACACCATTACTTTTACGGCATCCACTTCCGCATTTACCGTATGTTTCATCATCGTTTCAAAAGCCGTGAGACTTTCCGCGGACATCCCCCTTAGAGCCGCCAATTCCTCATTTTTGGAAGTAATAATTTCCAGATGTTTTTTCATCTGGGATCGATACTCCGAAAACATAGTTTTGAATTCTAAAACACCGTTTTCCGATGCCTCGTTCTTAGAGGCAATAATCTCCAGATGCTTTTTTATCTGGGATTGGTATTCCAAAAACATATTTTTCAATCCCAGAACGCCGTTTTCCGACACCTCGTTTTTGGAAGCTATTACTTCCAGATGTTTTTCCATCTGGGATTGATATTCAAAAAACATGTTTTTTAATTCCAAAACGCCGCTTTCCGACCTTTCAAGCCGCGAAATCAGATCTTTGTCGTGTTTTGCCGGCAGAGAAAGCGGAGGAGGCGGGGGAGGCGGCTGAGGCCTGGAGGCGGCCTGCTTAAGCGCGGCTATTTCGGACTGCAGGGCCTTGACCGCGGCCTCCAGCCCCGCGACCCTTGCGTCGTTCTCCGCCCGGGCCGGAGCCGGGCCCGGTTCCCGCGCACTCTGGAACGGGGCCGGAGCCGGGGCCGGATTTAACTTTGCAAAAATAGAATCTTTGTTTTCCATAAGAACATGCCGCGATAATTATACAAAACCGATGTTTCGGAAAAGTTATAGCAATATTACATCATTCCTGAACTTTCCAATTCCCCCGCAAATATTTCGGGCTACGAGTCTGTAGCGGGCGCATATGGCGGATTTGAGGCGGCTCCTCCAATTTAAGGCGCTGCGATACCGGCATACTGTTCGCATATTAGCCTGAAAAATTCATTTGAATTTTTCCCTTCGCGGAGCTCAGGTGCGCTTCGCGCGGCATACACCCTCGAAAACCTGGCGCGCATTGCGCTTGGTTTTCGACCCG
>MGVA01000024.1 GCA_001800245.1 Elusimicrobia bacterium RIFOXYA12_FULL_51_18
CATACCAGGGAACGTATCCATCCCAGACCTTGGCCGAGAGACTGCGGATAGTTGGATATAGCGGCAATGTGGGCATAGGGACCACTAACCCGACGCATAAATTAAGAGTGGAAGGCGATGTTTTAGCCACCTCCTCAATAACGGCCAGCGGTGATATTTCCGGCGCGCGCTATATGATAAACGGCAGCACGGTGCTGGCGATCTTACCGGGCAGCGGGAGTTTCGCAGTGGGTATGGATATAAGTACGGGGAATACAGGGGATGCTAATGTGTTTGTCGGTTCCAGCACAGGTCGCAGCAATACCACTGGCTATCTCAACACTTTTATTGGGTCTGAAGCCGGCTATATCAACAGCACGGGCCTTGCTAACTCTATCTTGGGTGCTGGCGCAGGATACTTCAACACTACTGGCGGCCATAACACTATCGTTGGACAGGCGGCAGGCTACGGCAATACCACGGGTTCGTACAACACTTTTCTGGGTAAGGCTGCAGCCCATGATAACAATACAGGCGGGAATAACACTCTTCTAGGGGCTTATGCCGGCTATTTTACGCAAACAGGTTCTGCAAATGCCATATTAGGTAAGGAAGCTGGTTACGGCGCAACTGGTAATTCCTTTTCCAGTTCAACGCTTATGGGGTATCGTGCGGGTTACGGGCTTACTACCGGTTCGGACAATATCCTGGTGGGCTTCCAGGCCGGATACAATATCACCAGCGGCACCGGCAATATAATTATCGGCTATAATGAAGCCGCGCCTGCCGCTACCACAAGCAATCACCTTAATATCGGCGGCATTATTGATGGAGATCTGGTCACCGGAAAAGTCGGTGTCGGGACTACGAATCCATACGAGATGCTAACAGTCAACGGCAATATTAAAATGGATAACTGGGGTAACTGGGTCGGCGCAAGTTCCGACCAAAGTTGGGCATTTAATACTACTTCGGTCGTAACAACAAGCAAAGTCGGCATCGGGACGCTTGCGCCTGGAGCTAATCTGCATATTTCCTCAACTACGGCGTCGGTGTCCCAGGATATGATAAAGATCACCACTGGGACTACGGCGGCGGATGTGTTTGTTGTGAAGGGAAACGGTAATGTCGGTATAGGGACTACTGGGCCGAATGAACAGCTTACGGTATATAATGCGGGGCAAGCTGTTAAGGCGGTTTTTGGATCTTCCACCACCCATACGCAATTGTACAGTAGTTATAATAGCCAGATGTGGACGGCAATTGAGGCCATCGCGCCGGTCGGCGCTAACGCCTCCGGTTTGGTGCTGACGCATACCAATGGCGATCCCGGAGTTATTTCATTTGTTAATAAGGCCGCCGGCGTAGAAGGAACAAACGATCTACGGCTCAGCCTAATCCAAGGCACGAGAGATGGCGGCACTGCGAACAGCGGCATGCTTTCCTTCTATACGATGAATGCCGGCACTCTTGGTGAGCGTGTCCGGATTGATAAAGCCGGCAACGTAGGCATCGGGACTACGGCGCCAGGCTATAAATTAGATGTGGCCGGCAGTTTTAACGCCACTTCCGTTTATGCCAACGGCGTTCTGCTTTCCCCGGGCACGGGTTCCAACTGGAGCGTTAACGGGTCTAATATTTACAGAGGCACGGGCAATGTCGGCATTGGGAATACGAATCCCGGATATAAGTTGGTCGTTGATGGGGACGTGAATGGGGTACTCTTTCCAGGGCTATTCAGTAATATCAATACAGGCAGTTCCGCTTATGCCGAAGTCAGGGTGATTTCGGGTACGTCTAAATTAAGGCTTGGTGTTACTGACGACGCATATTCTGGTTGGACCGGCGGTTCGTTTGTTTATTCTACCGATACGAATGGGCGGCTTGCATTGGGAACGGGAGACTTAGAGAGGGTAACCATAAGTTCAGGCGGATATGTCGGTATCGGGACTACGGCCCCGAATTTCAGATTAGAGGTTGCCCAGCCATCACTAAATCCAGGGATTAGTATTTTAAATAATGCTACTCAGAGAGCCACAATCGGTTTTGGTGTAAATTCTGGTCTCACAAGCGGATGGATTGTAGGGCAGGGCTACAGTAATGACGGCACCAAAGACTTTTATATTTACGATATTTCCAACAGCGCGGGACGGATGCTTATTAATACCAGCGGCAACGTCGGTATCGGGAATACGAACCCGACGCATAGATTAAGAGTGGAAGGCGATGTGCTGGCGACATCATCAATAACGGCCACCGGCGATATTTCCGGAGCGCGCTACATGATAAATGGCAGCACGGTGCTTGCGATCTTGCCCGGCAACGGCAATTTCGCGGTGGGGCCGGATATAAGCACCGGTAGTACGGGGGATTATAATGTGTTTGTCGGCTCCAGCGCCGGCCGCAGCCTCACTGATGGCAATAACAATGCTTTCCTGGGATATAATGCCGGCCGTAGCAATAGTAGGGGCACTAGCAACACTTTTATAGGATATCAGGCCGGCTTTAAGAATACACTGCCCTCAAGCAACACTTTTGTGGGGGCTTATGCCGGTTATAATGAAACCACGGGGTATGCCAACTCTTTCCTGGGGTATTATGCCGGAGGCACAAACACCTCTGGCAGCGCCAACTCTTTTGTAGGTTGGTATGCCGGTGTTTCAAATCAAAGTGGTGGGAGTAACACTTTTATGGGGTATCAGGCGGGCCGCTCCAACGTTTCGGGAGGAAGCAATGTTTTCATGGGGCAATCTGCCGGCTACTACAACACGGCCTCATATAACGTTTTAGTTGGGGCTGGTGCCGGTTACAACAACAGTAGCGGCAAAGAGAATTCTATCCTGGGGTCTTATGCCGGGTACAATAATAATACGGGTGGAAACAACACCTTGGCGGGGTATAGGGCCGCTTTCAGTAACACCACAGGCTCCACTAACACTATCGTGGGGCATATGGCCGCCTATTTCACCCAGACAGGTTCTGGTAATTCCATATTCGGTAATGAAGCGGGGTATGGCGCAACCGGTCAGTCTTTCTCCAGTACAACGCTTATTGGTTATCATGCTGGATTCGGGCTTACTACCGGTAATGATAATATTTTGGTGGGTTTTAAGGCCGGATACAATATAACCAGCGGCACAGGCAATATTATTATTGGTTATGATCAAGCCGCGCCTGCCGCTACCACAAGTAATCATCTTAGTATCGGCGGCCTGATTTCCGGCGATCTGGTTTCCGGCAACATCGGTATCGGGACTACGGCGCCTACGGATAAATTGGAGGTTAGGGCTTCAGGAGGTTCCGGTCAGGCCGCCATTTCCGGGTCTATTACCGGTACTACGGGATTAAATTGGGGGATTTACGGGCAAGCGACCGGTGTGGGAGCGACAACAAACGTAGGCGGATATTTTACCGCAAGCGGGGCTACTAATAATTACGGGTTGGTGGTTAATGCGGGGAATGTCGGTATCGGTACGACGGCGCCGGCTTCAAAGTTGGAAATTCAGGGGCCTGTCCAGGTTGGTAATGATAATGTAACTGAATATAGCCTTAAATTGCAAAGATACAATTCTAAAAGAGCAGTCGCTCATTTTTATACGAATACAAATGATAATCCCTCGCTGTTATATGGCGAAAATCTGGTCTGGACAGGCGAAAGGGCCGGAACGGTTGATTCAACTTTGGCACAAAAACCTTACTATGAGGCGTTTACCCCAACCGGCGGGTATAGGGAATTCGGTTTTGTCAATGCGACTTCCGGCAATTTTACAGGTACGGCTTTGGTGCCGAGTCTAATATTGAAAAGCGACGGTAAGGTCAGTATCAGTACTACTACTATTCCCAGAGGCACATTACAAGTTTCCGGGCCAAACTTCGGCACCTTCTTAGCTGCCGGGGATAATCCCACTTCGGCGGCGGTGATGGCTTACGGGAATATTCTTTCCGGAGCGCACAATCCGGGGGCAAGCGCTTTTATGGGCCTAACCGGGAGGCATGCCTCCGGCGATTACTCTATCGCTTTTGCCGGCATGAAAGGCACATTCGGGGGAAACACAACCGACGTCACTTCGAGGCTGGATTTTTATACAACCGCGGATAATACGCCCGGGATAGCGATGTCAATAGATACAGCCGGCAACGTCGGCATCGGTACTACGGCGCCATCGGCCAAATTGGCGGTTGGTAGCGCAGTTGCCGGTCAGGTAGCCGTTTACGGTTATCAAACCGCTACTACGGGAACAAATTATGGAGTAGTCGGGTATGCGACCGGTGCGGGGGCGACATCAAATACTGGCGGGTATTTTTATGCAACCGGAGCGACTAATAATGCTGGGCTTGTAGTTGCCGCCGGCAATGTCGGCATCGGTACTACGGCGCCGGGATATGCTTTGACCGTAGTCGGAACGGCTTGGGTAACAAGCTCCGCCTGGTCCGGTTCGGATAAACGCTGGAAAAAGAACATAACTCCTTTGCAGAGTTCGTTAAGCAAAATTATGCGGCTCAACCCCGTGGACTTTGATTGGCGCAAGGATGAATTCCCGGGTTTGAATTTCGCTGAAGGCCGCCAGATAGGATTTATAGCCCAGGAGGTTGAAAGTGTTATGCCCGAAGTGGTTACAACCAATAAGGAAGGTTATAAAGGCATATCTTATGAACAAATAGTTCCGGTGCTTACCAAGGCAATCCAGGAACAGCAGAAACAGATTGACGAATTAAAGGCAAAACTCAATGCCCGGCAATGAGCGGCTATATTTTTATTTTCGCAGAGCTCAGTGGGTGTTTTTCGACGGGTATATGGCCATAATAACTAGTTGCGAGAAAATTTTATGGGACGGATAAAACGCGTCCAAAGGAATAAATTACGCGCTTACACAAGCGTTGAGTTCTTTTTTTTTCATTTTGTGCTTCTACCGCTCTTTTTGTTCGTTGTATTCTGCCCCCTGTTGCCGTTTTCCTCTTCTCTTACTCCTGCGCTATATGCCCAGACCGAACTCGGCTCCGAGGACGACCTAAGCGTTCTTGGAACTAATGGCAGTCTGGACGATCCCGACGTGGAAATAAAAGGTTTCACCGTATTCGGTTCCACCCAGGCTGCCTACACCGGGGCGGTAGTGGGGCCCGGCAATGTTGTGGTGAACGGTTACTTATCCGTTTCATCCGGCGCCTATTTTGTTGGGAATTCAACATTTACCGGCGCGGATAAGATCTTCATAAATGACGGAACGCCCGGGCAGATACTTCGCAAAAACGGCGGCGGTTATCTTTATTGGGATAATGCCGCCGCTATGAGCGACAGCCTGGGCGGCCATATCGCCACCACAACGCTGAATATGAACAGTTGGAACATTATAAATGTTTCATCCGTTAACTTTATGGCCAATGTGTATATTTCGTCCGCTTCCCCGGCGCAACTCGGCGGTGTGTACGTAAGCAGCAATATCTATATAGTCGGCGTGGCTTCGGCCGCCCAATATTACGGAGACGGTTCGGCGCTTACCAATGTTCCCGGTGACAGCTTGGGCAATCATGTAGCCACCATGACCCTGCAGATGGGCGCTTACGGGATAGTAACCTCCAGCGTTATCACAGCCGCACGGTACCAGATAGACGGCAGCACGGTGCTTGCGATCTTACCGGGGATCGGCAGTTTTGCGGTGGGGGTGGATATAACAACCGGAAATACAGGCGACTATAATTTGTTTGTGGGTTCCAGCGCGGGCCGCAGCAATGCCACCGGTGGGCGCAACTCTTTTTTGGGATATGCCGCCGGCTACTCTAACGGCAAGGGCATGAGCAATTCCTTTTTGGGGTATTATGCCGGTTATAAGAATGCCGCTTCTTCAGGCACTTTTGTGGGAGCGTATGCCGGACAGGGGAATATCACGGGATTAGCCAACTCTTTCGTGGGCCATGCGGCGGGCTACTCGAATACATCCGGAAATGGCAACTCTTTCCTGGGGTATGAGGCTGGTTACGCCAACACCAACGGCGCCAGCAATTCTTACCTGGGATATAATGCCGGCCATAATAATTCCGGCGGCGGGGGGAACGCTTTCCTGGGGTATTATGCCGGCTATAACAACACGGCGAGTGGCAACTCATTGCTGGGTAATCAGGCCGGTTATGCAAATACGACCGGCGATTGGAACTCTTTCTTAGGGGGATCTGCCGGGTACAATAATAGTACGGGTAAATATAATTCTTTTCTGGGCGCCGCCGCCGGTCTCAATAACATCAGTGGGGGAAATAATACTTTTGCGGGATATTATGCCGGTCTGAACAATGTTTCAGGTTCCTCTAATACTGTTATGGGTTATTATGCTGCTTTCAACACAAAAACAGGTTCGGCAAATGCCATATTCGGTGGTCATGCGGGGTACGGAGCCACTAATCAATCTTTTTCCAGTTCAACCATTATGGGGGCTCAGGCGGGGTTTTCACTTACCACCGGCTCGGATAATATCCTGTTGGGTTACAAAGCCGGGTATAACATCCAGAACGGTACCGGGAATATAGTAATAGGCTATGCCAAAGATACATCCGCAAACACTGTAAGCAATGAACTTAATATCGGGGGAGTGTTGTACGGCGACCTGTCCGCGAAGACCATAGGTATTTCGACGCGCGTTCCGCAGGCGGCTTTGGATATTGTCTCCACCGGCACGGCGTCGAACGTGTACGCACAGATCTGGCGCAATTCCGACGGCGTGGTAAAAGCTTCCATGACCGCCGACGGCAAGCTTTATGCGGATCTCATAGCCTCAGTCCCCCCTGGTGATAACCTCGGTAATCATATTGCCACAACTACCCTGCAAATGGGTAATTTCGGAATAGTCAACGCGGCCAGCATTACCGCAAATGGGTATATCGCTACAAATTCAACAATGACAGTCCTTGGCAATGCCTTTTCAGTAGGGATCTCAACTTTTGTGGTAACGCAAGGGAATGTGGGTGTCGGTACGGCGGGGCCTTTGTCTAAATTTGATGTTGTTGACGGTTCGATAACGATCCGGGGCGCGGAGGCAGGTTTGGTCTTTGAAGATTCACGCCGCGTAATCTCTTCTGAAACAGCTATAACGCTTGGCGCCGGCATAAGAATATCGACAAATGTTTACATAGTGGGTTTTTCTTCCGCCGCAAAGTACTACGGCGACGGGTCCGGTCTTACCGGGGCCATTGATAATCTGGGCAGCCATGTGGCCACAACCACTCTGCGGATGGGCGTATATGGGATCGTCACCTCCAGCGATATTACCGCCGCGCGCTATCAGATAGGCGGCAGTACGGTGCTTGCGATCTTACCCGGGAGCGGCAGTTTTGCCGTGGGCGCTGATCTTAGCACCGGCAGTACGGGGAATTATAACTTGTTTGTCGGTTCCAGCGCGGGCCGTAGTAATGACGTTGGCATGAGTAACACTTTCATCGGGAATGGCGCAGGTTACAACAATAGTTCGGGTAACAACAATTCGTTCCTGGGGTATCAGGCCGGGTACAACAACATCTCCGGCGGCGCTAACTCTTTTCTTGGGAATATCGCGGGCTATAACAACAGTTCCGGTGTGAATAATTCTTTCCTTGGATATAAGGCCGGTTATAACAACACCACAGCCTCTGGCAACTCTTTCCTGGGGTATAAAGTCGGCCAGTCCAACACTACCGGGAATAACAATTCTTTTTTTGGAGCCAGCGCCGGCCAGTCCAACACTACAGGGGCGAACAACTCTTTCCTTGGGTATCAGACCGGCATCAGCAACAACATAGGAATGAATAATGTGTTTCTGGGATATTGGGCCGGCTACAACAACACCACTGGCTCAAGCAACACTTTAGTAGGGTATAGCGCCGGCTATAACACGCGAACAGGTTCGGCTAATGCCATATTCGGTAATGAAGCGGGTAAAGGTTCTGGTGCAAATTCATTCTCCAGTTCCACCGTTATGGGGTCTCAGGCTGGGTTTTCACTTACCACCGGCTCGGACAATATCCTGTTGGGCTTTCAGGCCGGGTATAACATCCAGAGCGGTACCGGGAATATAGTAATAGGTTATGCCAAAGATACCTCCGCAAACACTGTAAGCAACGAACTTAATATCGGCGGGGTGTTATACAGTGACCTGTCCGCAAAAACTATAGGCATCTCAACGCGCGTCCCGCAGGCCGCTTTAGATATCGTATCCACCGGTACGGCGTCAAATGTGTACGCGCAGATCTGGCGCAATTCCGATGGTGTGATAAAAGCTTCCATGACGGCGGACGGTAAGCTTTATGCGGACCTCATAGCCTCAGTCCCCCCTGGTGATAACCTCGGGAATCATATTGCCACAACTACCCTCCAAATGGGTAATTTCGGAATAGTCAATGTGGCCAGCATTACCGCAAATGGGTATATCGCTACAAATTCAACAATGACAGTCCTTGGTAATGCGTTTTCAGTAGGGACTTCAACTTTTGTGGTAACGCAAGGTAAAGTCGGTGTGGGAACTGTGGGGCCTCTGTCTAAATTTGACGTCATGGACGGTTCAATAACGATCCGGGGCGCGGACGCGGGGCTGGTCTTTGAAGATTCAAGCCGGGTAGCATCTCCGGAAACAAGCGCAACTGTTGGCGCCGGCATACGAATATCGACAAATGTCTATCTCGTGGGTTTTTCTTCCGCCGCCAAGTATTATGGCGACGGTTCGGCGCTTACCAATGTGCCCGGTGATAATCTGGGCAACCATGTGGCTACGACCACGCTTCAGATGGGGGTATATGGTATCGTTACCTCCAGCGTTGTCACCGCCGCGCGCTACCAGATAGGCGGCAGTACGGTGCTTGCCATCTTGCCGGGCAGCGGCAGTTTCGCCGTGGGTGTGGATATAACTACCGGCAATACCGGAAATTATAATTTATTCATAGGTTCAAGCGCCGGCCGCAGTAATACCAGTGGGGCCAATAACACATTCGTCGGTCACAATGCCGGCCGTAACAACACTACCAGCGATAACAACACCTTCGTCGGTTATAATGCTGGCAAGGTGAACTCCAGCGGATTAAATAACACATTCCTTGGGTCTAATACCGGATTTGCAAATACTGCCGGCGGGAATAACACATTCCTGGGGCATCAGGCCGGAACTACAAACACCGCTGGCTCAAGCAATACTTTTGTCGGCTATAATGCCGGTCAAAACAACACTACGGGCGGACAAAACGCCGCTCTTGGGTCCTGGGCCGGCCTTTATAACGTAACAGGTTCCGCCAACGCAATATTTGGCGAAGAAGCCGGGTATGGCGTGGTGAATAAATCATTCTCCAGCTCTACGCTTATGGGGTATCGCGCCGGATACGGCCTTACTACCGGCGGAGATAATATCCTTGTGGGATTCCAGTCCGGCTACGCTATCACAACCGGAGCCGGGAATATAGTTATCGGATACGCGAAAGACACTTCCGCGCCGGACGTGAATAATGAACTTAATATCGGGGGGGTGTTGTACGGCGACCTGTCCGCGAAAACCATAGGTATTTCGACGCGCGTTCCTCAGGCCGCTTTGGATATAGTCTCCACCGGTACGGCGTCAAACGTGTACGCGCAGATCTGGCGCAATTCCAACGGGGTGATAAAAGCGTCCATGACGGCCGACGGTAAACTATACGCGGACATCCCGGGCGACAGCCTTGGCAATCATACCGCCACCACCACGCTGAATATGGCGGGGTTTAATATTATCAGCGTTTCAACCATAAGCGTGAGTTCCATAACCACAACGGCCGCGGCGGTAACCTTCAGCACGAATATTTTTGTTATGAACGGCAACGTCGGTATAGGAACCACGAATCCAAGCGCAAGACTTGATATTCAGGGGTCCGGATCCCTCCTTAAATTGGGTAATACCTATATGGAGGTTGATAATACCGGAATGAGTCTGGTCGGCAGGATACAGCTTAACGATGACGGCAGTGCCGGTTCGCCGGTCATTCACTGGGGCTGGTCGTCAAGTGATTCCAATACCGGCATCTTTCATCCCGGTCCCGATATCCTGGCTTTTACCACGGGCGGCAACGAGCTTATCCGGTTCAATTCATCGGGCAACGTCGGTGTCGGGACCACCGCGCCTTTGTCTAAATTCGACGTTATGAACGGTTCGATAACCATAAGAGGGGAGGGCGCCGGTTTGGTCCTTGAAAATTCAAGCCGCGTTATTTCATCCGAAACGGCGATAATGCTTGGCGCCGGAATAAGGATATCCACCAACGTTTACATTGTTGGCTTTTCATCCGCCGCCAAGTATTATGGCGATGGTTCCGCGCTTACTAATGTCCCCGGGGACAATATGGGCAATCATGTGGCTACGACCACGCTTAATATGAACAGTTGGAACGCCGTGAATGTTTCATCAGTCAACTTTAAATCCAATGTGTATATCTCGTCCGCCTCCTTAGCGCAGTCCGGCGGCGTGTATATAAGCACCCATGTTTATATAGCGGGCCAGGCCAACTCGGCTTTCTTCGGCTATGACAGCGCTCTGGTGACCGTTGGTTCCGAGAATGGGAACAATGTCACTGTTTCCGCTCAAGGCGGAGGGCATGGCGCCGTGGGGGGGACGCTTACACTGACCGCCGGGAACTCGTTCGACAATAATTCGATCGGGGGCAATGTTATCCTGCAAAGCGGCTTCGGCTTCCCGCCCAGTCCCGGCTACATTGCGATGCAAACCTATGAAGGGATTTATCCTTTTCAAGCCCTGGCCGAGCGGCTCCGTATCGTGGGGGACAGCGGAAATGTCGGTGTCGGTACTACGGCGCCTTTATCCAGATTCGATGTAATGGACGGTTCGGTAACCGTCAGAGGCGCCGGCGCCGGTCTAATCCTTGAGAATTCAAGCCGCGTTATCTCACCCGAAACATCGATAACGGCGGGCGCCGGCATAAAAATATCCACCAATGTTTATATTGTGGGTTTTTCGTCCGCCGCTAAGTATTATGGCGACGGTTCGGAGCTTACCAATCTTCCGATGGACAATCTGGGCAACCATGTGGCCACCACAACGCTGCAGATGGGGATCTACGGGATAGTCACCTCAAGCGATATTACGGCCGCGCGCTATCAGATAAACGGCAGTACGGTGCTTGCAATATTGCCCGGCAGCGGCAGTTTTGCCGTGGGCGCGGATCTGCCCGCCGGCAATACGGGTAACTATAATTTATTTATCGGTTCCAGCGCGGGCCGCGGCAACACCGGAGGTCCGCGCAACTCTTTCCTGGGCAATAGCGCCGGTTATAAAAACACTTCAGGGGCTAATAACTCTTTCCTGGGGTATAACGCCGGTTATTCTAACACCAGTGGCGCCGCCAACTCTTTTGTGGGGTATCAGGCCGGCTATAACAACACTGCGGGGAATTACAGCACTATAGTGGGGTATAGCGCCGGGATGAACAGCACGGGCGGAAAAAACTCTATTTTGGGATCTTATTCCGGCTATAACAGTATTGGCGAGGAAAATTCTTTCATGGGATATTATGCGGGCAATGCCAACACCTACGGAGGCAATAACACTTTCATGGGAAATTATGGCGGGTTTAGCAACACCGCGGGTGGAAGGAACACGTTCTTAGGGTACAAAGCCGGCTATTACACGCAGACAGGTTCCGCTAATGCGATATTCGGAAATGAAGCGGGTTACGGCGCAACTGGTCAGTCTTTTTCCAGTTCAACGCTTATTGGGTATCAGGCGGGATACCAGCTTAAAGCCGGTAATGACAATATCCTTATCGGTTTCCAGTCCGGGTACAATATACAAAATGGCACTGGGAATATAGTTATCGGATATGGCAAAGACACTTCCGCGGTCGGGGCGATAAATGAACTTAGTATCGGCGGTCTGATTTACGGTGACCTGTCCGCAAAAACCATAGGCATCTCAACGCGTGTCCCCCAGGCGGCTTTGGATATAGTGTCCACCGGAACGGCATCTAACGTGTACGCTCAGATCTGGCGTAATTCCGATGGCGTTGTAAAGGCGTCCATGACGGCGGACGGCAAACTTTATACTACCCTGCCGATCCCCGGTGATAATCTGGGGAACCATGTCGCCACTACAACGTTGAACATGAATACGTACAATATCGTAGGCGTTTCAACAATAAGCGTAAGCTCTATAACAACAACGGCCGTAGGGGTAACCTTGAGTACGCATGTTTATATCAACGGATATGTCGGCATAGGGACCACTGTCATGTTCGGGAAAATGATATCCGCTGTCGATACGAATAATACTTCTTTTAACGGCAGCACGCTTCAATATGCCTTAACATTGCAGAACACTAACCCCGCCAGTAATGACTGGGTTCTGATGGTTTTTGGCGGGAATGGGATAACTGTCTCGGGACCCAGCGCGATCATCGGTTCGCAGATCAGCGACCATACTAATGGATATGGCAATCTTGTTTTCGCAACCAGAAGCTCCGCGACCGGTTTTAGTGAAAAAATGCGGATCCTGGATATGGGCGACGTGGGGATCGGGACTACCGCTCCGACGCATAAATTAAGAGTGGAAGGCGGTATTCTGGCCACATCCTCAATAACCGCCAACGGAGATATTACCGCGGCGCGGTATAGGATAAGCGGCAGTACGGTGCTTGCGATATTACCTGGCAGCGGCAGTTTTGCCGTGGGGATGGATCTAAGTACCGGCAGTACGGGTGATTACAATTTGTTTATCGGTTCCAGCGCCGGCCGTAAAAACGCCACTGGTTATGCTAACACTTTCTTAGGGAATACTGCCGGTTATACAAATGGCTCTGGCTATGATAACACTTTTCTGGGGTATCAGACCGGTTTTAGCAATACCACAGGGCATAGCAACACTGTTCTGGGGGCTCAGGCCGGATACTATAACACCACAGGCGCAGGCAACTCTTTCGTGGGGCGTCTGGCCGGCTATAATAATGCCGCGGGCGGGAGCAACACCTTTATAGGGTTTAATGCCGGACGCACAAATGTGGATGGATCGCATAATACTTATGTGGGGTATTGGTCCGGCTATAACACCA
>MGVA01000025.1 GCA_001800245.1 Elusimicrobia bacterium RIFOXYA12_FULL_51_18
ACCTACGCAGGTATTGCTTTTTTTGTTCACCTGATCTTCCAATGGAAACCAAGTTGAACTGCAGGATTCGGGTTAATGCTCCGCTAAAGACAGGCCCGGGTTACAGCTCCGCGCCGCAGGTAATTATCCCGTAGAGGATGGAACCATACGCGCAAAGTTTATCGCGCATCCCAAGCCCGCATCCAGTTCCCTATGCGGTTGCGCGCGTGGTTCAATTACGAAACGCCCCTTCCCCGCATTTTTTGCACAAATCCAGATTAAATACGCCTCTTCTAAGATCTTTCCGCAGCCGCCTGTAATATGGCTTGCGCCAAACGTCAATTAAACGCTCGTTTTTTATATTGCCGAGAGAGGCGGTGCTGAAATAATCATGGCAGCAGAATAGCACATTACCTTCGTAATCGATTCCAACGGTACTTGGCGGCCATGCGCATTTTTCCGGCCGGATCGGAGCCTCAATATCTATCAACCCGCCTTTATTGGAGCCCGTCTCAAGCCTTCTATAATCCAACTTCACCTTTCCGCTCTGTTGCTTTTTTCGATATTCCAGCACATCCCGCATATTCGAGGATTCTTCAATCGAGTGCCGTGTTACCGCAAACCGCGTAACGCCGGAATTTACCAGCTCTATATACAAATCGACCGTCAAAAAATCCCCGTTGGTAAAGACCGAAATGGGGGAAGCCGGCAATTTGCTCCGGATATACCTGATAAATCCCGGCAACCGGCCGTCCAATAAAGGTTCCCCGTAAAAATGCGGCTGTATATCACCGGCCCAGCCCGCCGGAGCAAGCGCGGCCAATTCATCTATAATTTTATAAAACAACTCCGGCTCCATTTTTTTCACATTTCGCATAAGACCGCGGTCAAATTTGGAATTTGGACAATACCGGCATCTTCTGTTGCAGGCCGTAGTCGTCTCTATAAAAACCATGGAAAATATATCCCATGTGCCGTATTTAGCGTAACGCAGCAATGCCTGAACGCCGGTTATTTCCGTCAAAAAGATGAGCGGATTTATAAAATATTTTTTCTTGTCCGGAATTAAACTTTTTTTAAAGACTTCCCCGGCGTTTTTCAGCATAAACGCACTTCCAGAGCCAAACCCTGGAATGATAAAAGTTTAGAGCGGCCCGGCCACGGGAAAATCCATCCAGTCCTCCGGCCGCGGCTGACATTTATCCCGCTCATCCTGGAAAGCCGTCTTAAAAGTGAGTGATATTCCGGCATATGCTCTCAATTGTCGGCTGCGCATGAATACTCTATCAGCTTGAAAAACGAAGATTTGTGCGCGTTTTGTATATTCTAAAAGCTCTTTAATAACCCGGGCGAATCAAAGGGCGGAGAACCATTTCCCCTTTACAAGCATCGGACCCCAAGTGGAAAGATTGGGATTGCCGGTTCCGAAGAAATCAGATCCGACCACTTCCATTGGGAGGAATACCTGCGGCCAATCGGCCCTTTCGCCGCCGACTGTGGCATAGCTGACTACAAAGTAATTCCCGGGAGAAAGATTTAATTCCGGAAGAAAACACTTCACCCAGCCCTCTTCAGGGAGATCCTGGAAATAAACTCCGGAAAAATGGCTATAGTAATGGAATAGTCCGTATTCTTTATCCGTATACACGCTTACGCTGAAAGAAACACGCTCACCATTTCCGCAGGCTATGTTTTTGAACTGGAAGCAGAAAACCACCGGTCCGCCGCTTTTAACCGCTTTTAAAACTTCCCCTTCGGGCGATTCCATACGAAAGCCGACAACCTTTATCTTGCCGTTACCCAAACGAACGCAATCTGAAAGCGGATTCGCGGAGGTCTCATGATTTTTCGCCAGATATTTTGAGACTGTTTCATGAATACCGCCCTCAAACACCTTGCCCCCCGATTCAAGCAGTATTCCCTTCCGGCAAAGCGTTTCAAGCGCCCCCATATTATGGCTTACGAACAAAACCGTTCTGCCTTCACTGGCCACTTTCCCGACCTGCCCCAGGCATTTTTTCTGGAAGGCGGCATCGCCGACCGCCAGCACCTCGTCCACCAGCAGGATCTCCGGCTCCAGATGGGCGGCCACGGAAAAAGCGAGACGCATATACATACCGCTGGAATAACGCTTTACCGGAGTATCTATGAATTTTTCGATCTCGGCAAACTCAACTATATCGTCGAATTTCCTGCTAACCTCATTCCTATCCATGCCCAAAACCGCCCCGTAAAGGTAAATATTTTCGTGCCCGGTGAGTTCCGGATGGAAACCCGTTCCCACCTCAAGCAGCGACCCTACCCTGCCCCGGAGCTCCACCCGGCCCTTAGTGGGCTCGGTTATGCGCGAGAGTATTTTGAGAAGGGTGCTCTTCCCCGCCCCGTTCCTTCCTATAATTCCAAGCACTTC
The DNA here is from genome assembly GCA_001800245.1 of Elusimicrobia bacterium RIFOXYA12_FULL_51_18. Lineage (GTDB taxonomy): Bacteria > Elusimicrobiota > Elusimicrobia > Elusimicrobiales > UBA9959 > YA12-FULL-51-18. The sequence continues at coordinate 2,390 of MGVA01000025.1, forward strand.
CCCTTTTTTAACCTCGAACGACACATTATTCAACGCCCAGACGGTTTCAGCTTCCGGAACAGCTTTTCCAATACCGGCCAGACGCCCGAACGGCGCCCGAACGGCCTCCATCAGCGTTTCCCTGAAAGTTTTATACCCTTCCCTGGCGCCTATACGGTAGCGTTTGGAAAGGCCCTCTACTTTAATTACCGTTTCGCTCATAAGTTCTACACCACATCCGCGAAAGTCCTTTCCATCCTCCGGAAATAGAACAAACCGGAAACCAGCAGCAGAATTATTACGGCGCTCGAAACACCAAGGGAGACCCAGTCAACCGGCTGAGTTCCAAGCAGACAGGCCCGGAAAGCTTTTATCACTCCGGCCATGGGATTGACGGCTATAAGCCACTGATAGCGCGCCGGCACGATGCTTGACGGATAGATCACAGGAGAAGCGAACATCCAGAGTTGTATAAGGAACGGTATCACATAACGGATGTCACGGTATTCCACATTTAAAGCCGCCAGCCATAATCCGGCTCCTATTGCGCAAAAAAAGGTAAGACCGATCAAAACCGGGAACAACAATACCGCCGCCCCCGGATAAATACCATACCATAGCATCATGGCCGCAAGCAGGAATGAGGCGATAAAAAAGTCCAGGAGGCCGGCCAGCGCGGCCGCCGCAGGCACTATCAGGCGCGGGAAGTAAACCTTTGTGATTAGATTTGCGTTGGAAACCATGCTCTCGCCCGCGGCGGCAAGGGCGTTTGCGAAATACGTCCAGGCAAGCAGGCCGGCGTAAACAAAAACGGGGTAAGGAACATTATCCGAAGGCATATGCGCCATACGCCCTAAGAACACGGAAAAAACTATCATGGCGAACGCCGGCTGTATTATGGCCCACAACCCGCCCAGGACGGTCTGCTTATAACGCACTTTTATATCGCGCTTGGCGAGAAAATAAAAAAGCTCGCTGTAGCGCGACAATTCCCGGAAATCAAAGGCTAAAAGCCCCTCCGCCGGCTTAATAATCGTTATTTCATTCTTATCCGTCATATTTTAAAGGTAAAACCCTCTCATTTTTCCATACATTTTACCATAATCTCCGTCAGAACTCTTTCTTCCGCGCAAGAAATATTTGTGGGTCGTAACAATGCGATTATGGCTGCCAGATCGCGTTCCCCGGGGGACCCCATGAGCAGTTATTGAATTCTATCATGTTGCCTGGATAGGCTTTTCTGATGAACCGCAGGGCATGGCAAACACCGCCCCTGGACGTATTATCAAAATAGACTTTACCAGCGCAGGCCAGCACTCTGGGGTAAATAATGTGAAACTCTTTTTTAACCTGCGAATATTCATGTTTGTCGTCTATAAACACAAAATCCATGTATTCGTTTTCCTTTACGAACTCCTTTAAGAAAAGAATGGCGTCGGACTTGTGGAATTTAACGTATTCTGACAGACCGGCTTTCTCCACATTTAGTTTCGCGGCTTCTATGTTATTCCCGTCCAGATCTACCGTGTGGAGACATCCGCCGGCGTTCATATCCTTCAAAGCCTGGGCCATTGCTATCGTGGAGTAACCCAGATTAGTCCCCGTTTCTACCGCGATGAATTCCCGGGTCTTGTCGGACGGGCTGCAAAGCAGGGAATAATACAAGAGATTCCACGCCGGATAGCCTATGCTCAGACCGCTCTTGCCGGCCGCCGAAACCGCATCTGAAACCCCATTTTCCTGTTCAGCCAAAACATGGTTCGGCAGCAGTTGGCGCCTGTAATCGAAAATCCTATTGTTTTCGGAAACCGTTCCGGAGGAACTGTATTTCCTATGCGGGAATGAGCGGAGCATGTTGAAGGGATAGCATATGAGGCTTATGACTCGGGAATCCCAAAACTCGCCCCCGCCGCTAATACGGCTAACAATACGGGCCACAGGTTTCGGCAGGTGCTTTTTTATAAATTCTTTTATTGTGCCCATATCGCAATCGCATCCTGTTTGGAATAAATCCGCCGCATCAGATCATCCTCCATACGCCGGCACGTCCTAAAACCTCAGCTTGATTTTTCAGGCCGGGCAACCAGTTTTTTGTTATAGGCGTAAATCAGTATATCCTGGAACCGGGCTTCTTTAAACGGCTTTTGCGGGCCGCCGCTCAACTGATACCCGAAACCAGCCTCTTCCAGCACTCCGAGTATTACTGAAAGCGAATCCACCCGCGCATCTATGTGGTGATGATACTCCACCGCCATCCTCTTTATAAAGCCGAGTTTGCCGGACGAAGCCAGTTCGGCTATCACATCCGTTTCAGCGCCTTCTATGTCTATCTTAAGAAAATCCACTTCGCGGCTGATATACCCGGAAAGTCTTGCGGCAGAAACTTTTTTTGAGGGGCCCGGCAGGCGCGCCGGCAGAGTGCTTGCGCACAAAGAACCGGGACTTTCCCCGGAATAATACAGATCGACCGTGCCTCCTTCCTTTAAAAGCGCCTCGTTCCTGAGTACGATCCCTTTCAATCCGCCCCTGGATACGTTATCTCTAAGATTTGCAAAAGACTCCGGGTCCGGTTCAAAAGCCAGTATTTCAGCGCCGGGATAAAGCGCCTTGAAATAGAGCGACGCCATTCCGATATTGGCGCCGCAGTCGATAATGAAAGGGCTTCGGTTTTCCGTAACGAACCAGTATGCTTGCATGAGGAATATTTCCCGGAACAGATACAGAAAAGACTCCACCGTACAGTATTTAACCTTAAAACCGGCAGACTCCACCGTTTTAGCCGCTCCGCCATAACGGCCAAGGAAAAGAGCAAAAAAGCATGTTTTAAATATATCTTTTCTGAAACCGGCCTTTATACCCAGAGCCCGGAGATCGCGATAGTTGCGAAAGAGTTCCGGCAAAGAAAATTTATAATACTCCGCCTGCATATATTTTCAACCCGCCGTCGTTTCAGTGGATGAGTCATCCCCGGCTTTTTTTATTTTCAGATAAGCAACGCTTAGAAGCGCCGCCATGAACCAGAACGGTTCCATTATCCGCACAACTATAAAACTGTTGACCCCAAGCGCCTGAAAGAGCAGCCCGACAAGCGCGACCATAAAACCAAGCGCCAAAACCCGCAAGACCGGCTCTTTTGAGTTCCTGAAAACCGTTTTCGCCGTATAAAAGAGCCGATACATCATCCAGGCGAAGAGCGCCGCCCCCAACAATCCCAGTTCGCCCAGCACCAGCGCGTACTGGGTGTCACCGAGCCCGACACCCGTAACCCCCCAGCCGAAAACAGGGTGCTTGGGAAGTTTTTCGAAAAGCACGCGCTTGATGGAATAAACCCTGGAAGCCGCCGAATCCTCCAGTTTTATATTGCCCACCGTCCCGGCCTGGAAAATTTGCGTGGCATAGGCCCCGCTGTAAGTCATTGTAATACGTTCCACCACTTTATGGGAAAGATTCGGCATTATAGCGATAAAAACAATGCCGGCAGAAAAAAAACCGGACATGAAAAGACGCCGTCTCCTGGAAAGAAAAAATATCGCGGGGAACATGGCCGTAAACCCAATGTAGGACGAACGCGAAAAAGTCAGAAGGAACGCCGGGAACATGAAGATCAGCATGCCGAGAGCCAATAGGAAAGAATAGCCTTTGGACTCGCTCAACATAGCAAAAAAGATGCCGAAGACGATCAGAAAATAACCTCCAAGGGAAGCCGGCTCGGAGTCGCGGGGATCGCCCAGGGGAGCCTCAAAAGGAGCTGTAGCGCGCGCGTCGGGGCCTGAACCATAGTAATAATAGTAGGCGTAACCGGCGACGATCACAGCCACAATGAGCCCATAGCGCATGTAATTTTTTATTTCAGCCTCTGTCTCAACCACATTGACGGTCATAAAATAAAGCAGAAAATATTCCACATATTTCATCACGTAAAAGAAAGAAGCTTTTGCGTCTATGTCGCCGCGTATAACTCCGAAGGCGGTGGAAATGAAGCAAAGGGCGGTATAAAGCAATATCGGCGTCTGCACAGGAGTGGATGTTATAAACGGCTTATCCTTGAAAATTGACGTGCGGGCAAACCAGGAAAGGAAGATGATGACCAGGAGGATGTCGTCATAACGCACCACCACAGAGCGCGAACTGTCCACTATCCCCCCGCCCATCTCAGGTGAAAGGAGCATGGAAAAAACCAGGAGGATCAGGCTCAACTTAGGCGAAAAAAAAGCCAGCGCGCCCACAGACAGCACCCCGACTGACAGCACCAGCATGTACTGCGCGCCGGCGGCGGCCATAGAACCTAACCAACAGGCGGCGGCCAGCGCGAAGAGGACTATGATTATCGGCATGGTTTAAACAGCATCGATGGCCGCGCAAATCAAACCGCGATCGCACAGCTAACCAGAACTGAAGGATTCGCGGAATCTTCCGTGTATCAACGGCGGGCGTAATTCTTGTAGTCGTACGAATAATAACCGTACTGCGGGCCCATTTCGGAAGCCCGCATACCGTTCAAGACGACGCCGATCATGCGGGCATTAGCCCCGGTTATCTGATCTTTCGCGCGCTTCAGCGCGGCTCTTGCGATTTTGCCGGCTTTATAGACCAGCACAACGCCATCGGTATGCTTGGCAAGTATAATGGGGTCCACAAACAACAGCACCGGTGGTGCGTCGAAAATAATAATATCGAAATCGGTCTTCAGTTCCTCCATCAGTTCGGTCCAATCCGCGGAATCGATTATATCTATGATATTTCCGGTAGTGGTGCCGGAGTTGAGTATATTAAGATTCTCAATGCCTGGAAAATGCATGAGACTGTTGAATTCAAGTCCGCCCATCATAAAATCCGCGCTTTCAAGCACAACCTCCCGCCAGTCGGCTTTGCCGGACAGCACGTCGCTCAATCCCGGCTCTTTACGGGAACCGAATATCTGATGGATGGCGGGCCGGCGCAGATCGGCGTCTATTAAAAGCGTCTTAAGACCGGAATGGGCGCTGGCAAGAGCAAAATTTACGGCTGTAAGGGTCTTTCCCTCTGCGGCGCCGGCGGAACTAAAAACCAGAGAAACGCTCTCCCGAGTGTTCAAATGGGACATTATATTCGTCCGCAGAGTATGATAAGCCTCGATAATGCCGGAAGTATAATGCGGATTTAAAATAAGCACGCTTCTAAAGGCCTCCACCGTATACCGTTCTTTCTTAAATATCTGGGTAAGCCAGTTATCTATCCGCACTTTACTTAAAATATGCGGGATGATACCCAAAACCGGCAGTTTAAGGAAAGATTCAATATCCTCTATGGTGCTTATTGAAACATCGAGGTTTTCCAGCAGAAACACCGTAACAACGGCCAAAAATAATCCCAGGATACCTCCGACCAGCAGATTAAGCCGTTTATTCGGAGAAACAGGGGTATCGCTGGGAATAGCGGGGTTTACAACGCTCACAAAAGAAACCACGGATGAGAGTCCCAGCTTGGCCTCTTCATATTGTTTATTCAGGGTGGTATAGAGCTCTTCCTGCATGCGGAGTTCGCGGCTGATCCGGGCGAGATCCACTTCCTGGGCCGGTATTTCGCCAAGTTTAGATTCCACTACCTTGATGCGCTGATTAAGCTCCATCAGTTCCGGATAGTTGGGAGTATATTTGTCCTGCAATTCGCGTTTGCGGATCTCCAGGTCGGCAAGCTGGTTGGCCAGAGCCGCGCCCATTCCAGTTTTAGGGTTTTTTTCCAGGAAATTCTGTTTTGAGCGCTCAAGCGAACGTAGATTTTCCTCTACTTCGGCCTTCCTGGATGCGATATCTTCAAGCGTTTTACGCCCCTGCTTGCTTTTCTGCTCCAGATCATAGTCCCGGTAAGCGTCTATGACGGCGTTCACTATATCGCTGGCCTTCAGCGAATTGGAATTGCTGGCGGTAATGCTTATAAGATTGGAATCCTGAAGACGCTCCGCCCTATAGGAACCCTGTATGGTTCTGACGATCCTGTTATTCTGCGCCGGACTGGCGTTCTCGTCCAGCCACCCAAGTTTTTTAACCGACCGCTCCGCGATTTCATCCGAGGTAATTACGCGTATCTCGGTGGACACGGCATTCCATGGATCGAATTCCGTCAGGTCTGAACCGGGGATCTTAGAATAGGAAGCTGGGGGCTGGAATTTGATGATAGACTGGCTCTGGTAAATGACCGGCTGAAGCCGGGTATAAAAAACGGTTGAAAGTATGGTCAGGCTGAAAATAAAAAGCGCCACCCATTTGCGGCGATTGATTATGCGCCAATAGTCATATAGGGTGAGCTCGGAGTTCATGTTATTTATTCTTTGCGACCAGGCCTATGGTAATGGCCATCGTGACCAAAGTAAACCAGGGAACCAGATTATCCGTCAGCCATTTCCCGCCTTTATATATCCTCGTTCTGGGCACATAGACGATGTCGCCTGCGGCCAGAACCGTGTTTTTGTCCATATGTCCGTCCATGATGGCGGAGATATCCACCTTTATTACCTCCTCACGGGTCTTGCCTTCAAGATCTTTAACTCGCCTATAAATCTTAGCCTTGTCGGCCTTGGGATAGTCGCCCAGGCCGCCGGCCTGAGCCACCAGATCCAGAAGTTTCATGCCTTCACGATATTCAAAATAGCCCGTGCTCCTCACCTCGCCGATTATCGCGATCCTGTTAGCCGAGAACTTGCGCACATTGATGGTTATGCGGGGATTGGACACATACTTGGAAAATTTAGCGGTCAGGATCTTTTCAAGATCTTCGCCGCGCATACCCTCCACCTTCACCGGGCCCGCGAGCGGAACATCAATAGTGCCGTCCGGCTGCACGGTAACTTCTTTGGAAAATTCCTCGGCCGGGAAGACCTGGACGTTGATCACGTCTCCGGGCTCAATAAAATAATCCTTCGCCCCCAGGATTATCTGGGCAAAAACCAAACCTGGACAGGAATTGAATATAAGAATAAAAGCCAACACCGCCGATTTGATCTTCATCATAGGTGATTATATCTTTTTTTACCGAACTCCCCTATACACATGAGCGGGGGCTCTTCGCTAAACCTCCCAAAACTGAAATTCACTGAATAAACTTCCACTGGCTTACGCCCGTAGAATTCCGGCGGTATATTAAAACCGCTCCCCCCCGTTCCCACGCTCTACAGCCTTGGCCAGGGACTTCATCAGCATCCTCAATTCCTCCACTTTTTGCTCCAGTTCTTTGTCCTTAACTGACGCCTCCGGCAGACTGCGGGGCTGGCTTGAAACGCCTTTGACTGTCAGCGCCTCAAGTCTCCGCGATAACTGGTCCACTCTCTCACCCAGCAGCCCTTCTTCCGAGTTTTTTCTTTTGAAATTTAAACAATAACTAAAAAGAACCAGTACCGTAATGAAGGAAAAAAGCATGAACGAAACGGCGCCAATAAGCACGATATAATCCAGTCCGGCCAGGATGCCGCACATTATAGTTACGAGCGAGGCCAGGATGCCGAAAAGCATCGTCTCCTTGTTCTCGCTCCAGATAATATTGGCGCCCGCAGGCGCCTGGATCCTTTCCGGCCGCTGAAACTCGGTGCGCCCGGAAACCGGGAACTTTTCCGACCGGCCTGGGTACGGACCGGACGCGGGCATCTTAACGGCACGCGGAGCACCTTCAAAACGATCGTGAAACTCTTCCGGGCGCGGCAAACTGGGACCGGATGACTGCCGCACCTCTCCTTTCAGGCGGTCAAGCAGGCCTTTTAGCTCATTCTCTTTTTTCATATATCGTCCGTCGTTATCGTGCGTCTCCTGTTCTCCAGAGCGGAAAGCTCTATTTCTCTGGCGGACAGGGCGGCGTCCCTGGCGTCCAATTCCAGCCTTATCCTGTCGAAAGTTTTTATTAGTTCCTCTTTCCTGGAGTTGAATTCGTCTTCCAGCACTTTTTCATGCTGCTTGAATTGCCGTGCCTTGCCTGAATATTCTGTCTCAAGAATGGAGTGCTTGGTCTCCAGGGCCTTATTTTTTTCTTCCCAACTGGAAAGCACTTCAAGCTCTTTGCGGCTTACTCTGTCGTAAAGCTCCTGCATCTTGGCCACATATTTTGAATTGAGCTGAGATCCCTCCTCCGCGAGCCGGATCCTCAACGCCCCCAGTTCCGCATCTTTGCGCTTCAGGGCTTCCTCCAGTTCCAAGATCTTTTTGGAATTTTCACCGCGGGCCTTGTCTAGCCCCGACATACGGGCCTTGTAATCGGCCAGGTCTTTCTCAAGCATCCCGATCCGCTCCCTATATTCCTCTTCCACGAATTTGAGCCGGCCGGAGAAATCGGCCTCATATTCCTTGACCACTCCGCTTAGAGCCTTTATGTCGGAGTCAAATTCGTCCATAATGGCGCCAAGGTGCACCCCGGCCGGGTTATTATCCTCCCAAAGACGGCTGAGAAGCTTTTTGAGGCGCTCCATCATCTCAATCGGTACGCACTGAACAAGGGTTTCCTTTTCCATATTTATTTCCTGCTCTTATAATCCATGATAGCCCTGGTGAGTTCCACTTTAAGCTTCTCTATTTCGGACATGCGGGCGGCATTGTCCTTTTCAAGACCCAGCCGATACTCATGAAGCTGTTTCTCCTTACCGGAGAGTTCCTGCTTCTGGGCGAACAGTTCCTCGTTAAACCTGTGCATTTTCATGTTCAGTTCAGAATTCTGCGCGTCGAGTTCCGCCTGTTTCTGCCGCCAGAACACACCGCCTTCCTGAACCAGTTTTTCCTTGGCTTTAAGCATCTCCTCCATATCCTTAAGCCTGGCCTCGGCTGCTCTGCGGATCTCCTCAACGCGTCCGGCGGCCTCTATCTCAAGTTTATTCCGTTTGGTTTCATAATCGTTCACCAGGGCCTTAAATCTGTCGTCCTGGTCGGTTATCTGGCCAAGGAAAGCCGCCGCGGAATTATGGCGGCTATTCATAAGCTCATTTTCCATTTCCCTCATCTTTAAATCCGCGGCCTCTATGTAACTCTGCCTGCGCCCCAGTTCCTGCATCAGTCTTTCCTTCTCTTTCCTGAAAGTCTCATCTATCGTCAGCAGTTCTTCCTTGTTATGCTGTTGAAGATCCCGCAGTTCCTCCACAGTGAACCGGAGTTTTTCCTGCAGCAACTGCGTGGCTTTTGACACGGCGTCCGTGATCTTAAAGTTAAGTTCCGAAACATGGGCCTCTTTGAGCTTTACAAGCTCTTCCTGATAACCTCTCGCTTTTTCCATGATCTCGTTAAAGTAAGCGTTGGCCTTGCTCTGCGAAGCAGCCACCTCTTCGCCCATCTTCGCCGCGGTATTCTTGAGGGCTTCATTCTCAAAGTCGGCCTGGCGGACTTTGAGAGCGTAACTCCCGGCCATCTCCTCCACACGCTTCCTGTAATCTTTCTCCAGATCTTCCTTCACGGCGGCGGCTTCGGCTTCAAGACGCTCTTTACGCTCTTTATAGGCCGCCTCCAGTCCGGCGGACTTTTGGGCGAGAGCCCCTTCTTCGGCGTGTCTGAGCGCTTCCGAAGACTCTCTGGCGCGCTCGGCCATTTCCAAGTTCAGCCTTTCTATCTCCTCTTCTCCGGCAGAGGCCGCCGAAGACAGCGCTTCTATCTCTTTATGAGCTTTCTTTAAATCCTCAGCGGTTTTGGCAAGCGTTTTTTCAAAGCGCGCATTATAATCGGCTTCAAGGGCGGACATTTTCTCCGCTAAAACCTCTTCCTTTTCCTTCATCTTGGCCGACAATTCACTATAATGCGAGTTCTTGAGCTCGCCCACGTACTTCTCAAGACCTTTCAATCTTTCATATGTCTCCGACAACCGCGCTTCCTTGCGCGCCCCCTCATCCATCAGCCGGATATTTTCTTTCTCAAAAGCCTCACGTTCCGCGGCCAGCCGGCGGGCATAGCTCTTTTCCGCCAGTTCGCATGTTTTCGCGGCATTCTTCTCTATTTCCGCTTTTTTATTCTCATACTCCGCGGCCATCCGTCCCGCACGGTCCATTATCTCGCGCTCCGCGCGGGCGGGAATCTCCGCGAGAAGGTTCTCAAACTTTTCCTTTTCATTATTCCAGGAAACTTCCTTGGCGTTAAAAGCGGCCAGCAATCTATCTTTTTCTCCGGCGAACTTCCCGGCCTGTTCCTTCAGCGCTGCTTCTTTCTCGGCCAACCGGGCCATCAGTTCCTCATGATGCGCGCCACTCATAGAATTAATCATGTTTTCCAACTCTTTCATACGTTCATACGTCGCGGCAAGCTGTTCATCCTTAAGCCGGCTTTCCTCAACGTTTCTTCCAGCTTCAAGCTTCAGCATAGAATCTTTCTCAGCCAGCCTCTCGTTCAGAATATGCTCAAGTTCAACTTTTCTGGTTTCATAAGCCGATTTTATCTTCTCCACGCGCTCCGCCGCCTGCGCACGCGTTTCGGCAAGCTGACGCTCCTTCAATCTGTTCTCTTCCGTCAACGCCGCTTTCGCGTCTTCGAACGCCTGCTTCTCCACAG
>MGVA01000026.1 GCA_001800245.1 Elusimicrobia bacterium RIFOXYA12_FULL_51_18
CTATGCGCGGCCGGCCGGCCCCCAACAGGGCCTTACCCGGCCGCTCCCGTCCGCCTTCGGCGGCCGTACAACGCAGAAAATTATTTCCCGCGCCCACTGCAAAGAGCAAATTGAACAGTTTAATTCTATAAAGTATCTGCCCTCGCTCGCCAGCGGTGCGCCGCGCACCGCTCGCGGCTCGGGCCTGTTTTTGTTATCTATCTTAGGCTGACCGGTGGCCGCAGTAATTAAGAAAAACCACCCCGGCGTCCGCTGCTGCGGCCGCCGCGGTGGTCTTTCCTGTTAATGTTCGGCAGCCACCGGGGGGAAAGCTGCGGGGAAATAAGGTAGCAGAGGGCCAGGCCGGGAGCGTCTTGCGCTCGGGAGGCGCCGCCGCCCCCGGCCTGGCCCGCCTGAACTGTCCCCGCCCATTCATGATACAGCGTAATGACCCACCCGGGAAATATATTTCAAAATACCCCTTGACAACTCATCCTACACATGGTAAGATATTCTTACCAAAGCAACGGAGGGTTTATGGACGAGCGTCGGAAAAAGGTAAAACAGATTTTAGTGGAAACGCTTCAAGAGGCGTGCGACCACGATATAGGGAAAACCATCCCCGATTCCGAAAAGCCCAGCGACCTTGGGCTTGAAAGCGCTGATGGCGTAATGGTTGCTCCTAGTCTGGGGACCAAGCTTGGTATAACCATACCGAACAGGTTGAATCCTTTAGTCAATGACCAGGAAAACCGTGAGCGCAATATCGGAGAAATTGTCGACTTTTTGCTTACATTGATGCCTTCAGAGGAGAGGAAACATGTTAAAAAATGATCCGGAACGGATGGAAATAGCCAAACGGCTTCGAGCCGCGCGGGAGCAGTGCGGGTTGTCTCAAGGACAGGTAGCCGATATGATGGGGATGCAGCGCCCGTCTGTCTCGGAACTGGAGGCGGGGCGGCGCGGTGTTTCTGCTGAGGAACTAGTTAAATTTGCAAAAATCTATGCCGTTAGTACTGCCTGGCTGACAAAGTCCAAGTCGGATGTAGACGACCCCTCCGTGGAGTTAGCAGCTCGCGAACTTACTAAGTTGAATACAAAAGACTTGGAACGTGTTTTACAACTGCTTAAAACTCTTAAAAAGGCGAATGGCCCCAAGATATGATAAACCGAACTATCTTGGCGCGTGAGGCATTGAGGGCGGCTGTGGAGCTGCGCGGTAAGTTATCAATCCCTGTTGACGTGCCTGTCTGTATATACGATGTCGCCAAGAAGTTGGATGTGGATGTGCGCTTTATCGAAGGGGACTCCTTTGATGGAATGTACTCAAAGGACTTTGGGGTCATCCTGGTTCCTTCGTTTCGCCCGTATGGGCGCCAGGCTTTCAGTTGCGCACATGAGTTGGGGCACTGGCATTTCAAACACGGTGCTCGCCTTGACCTTCTGCTTGATAATACTCTGTGTGCTGTTAAAAGTGACGAGGAGTTTCTTGCTGATACTTTTGCAGGCCACATGCTTATGCCGACATGGGCTGTTAAGCGGATGTTCCTCTCTAGGGGGCTGCGCCCGGATACCTGCTCCCATATAGAACTTTACAGAATTTCTTGTCAGCTGGGCGTGGGCTACGAAACCCTTATAGATCACCTTTATTACTCACTGAAGAAGCTTAGTCCAGAGGCGCGTGAGCGCCTGTTAAAGGCAACGCCTAAAAGTATCCGCGAAGAGATACTGGGGAGAGAAGCCGCAGGAGTAAGGCATTTGGCGCTTGTTGATGCCGCGTGGGAAACTGTGGCTGTGGACCTGCAAGTTGGTGATGTGGCTGTCGTTGAACGCTCTGAGCGGGTGGATGGCGTCAGTGTTGTTCCTGGTGGGCGTGTTCGCATGGGCCAAGTTATTAAAGCTGTCCGGCCCGGGGTTTCAACGATATCTTCCGAAGATGGTTCTTGGTCCGCATATATCCGTGTCTCAAGAAAGGATTTTGTGGGACGTAGTGACTATAGGCATTTAGGAGATCCCGATGTCGACTAAACCTCCGACAGTAATATCCGCTAACAACCTATCGGTTGCATGGGCAAAAGCTTTTTTGGAAGCCATGTCTCGCTCTGGTGGAGAACTAGCCCCGCTAAACGTAAGTATAGGCGGCTTTTCCGGTGCCCCAATAGAAGATGGAAAAATCCGGAAACTTTTGGATGATGCGATACTTGGCATACGCAAAAAGAAAGTGTTTAGTTGTGACGTTTCTGCCTCGACTATTTTTCCGTGGAAATACTGGAAAATGAACGGTTGTCCGGATTGCGACGAGTTCTCAAAGCAGTATTTAGCGGATATTTTGCCTAGATTGTTGGCCAGGGACGCACGTCACAACAAATATGGGACATATTTTGGGCGCATGGTGGACTTTGGGGCCTCTCCCAAAGAAGCAGGCCGTGGGAAGAATCAGTTGAAGCACATAATTGATATGTGGCATCAGTATGGAAAAAGCGGCAACCATCCCAGGCATTCCGCCATGGTTGCTGCCTGCTTTGACCCGCTAAAAGATCATGGCTTTCAGCCCATGAGGGGGTTCCCGTGTCTCCAGCAGGTTAGTTTCGGTTATGACACCGCCGGCGGCTTATCGGTCTCTGCCTACTACCCGACCCAATATATTTTTGACAGGGCATACGGGAATTACCTGGGTTTAGGCCATCTAGGGCAATTCATGGCATCGCAACTTGGAGTTAAGCTGGTTAGAATTAATGTGTTCGTTGGCCGTCCCGAATTAGGCTCACCTGGGAAAAGGGAGTTGAAATCAGTTGCCGCCGCGGTCGCTAAGCGGCTTGAGCAGCTTGTGTAATGTGTACGGCTATAATGTTGCCGCACTGGAGTTGGGAATGAGAAAAGCAGGTCGCCTTATTGTTTTTGAAGGCCCCGATGGTTCAGGGAAATCAACACTTTCCCGCCGGCTTGTTGCTGCCTTAAGAAAATCCGGAAAATCATGTGTTCATCTTGCGTTTCCAGGGAATGAGCGTGGCACACTTGGACATTTAGTTTATCGGTTGCACCATAAACCCACAGAATTTGGGATCGCAAGGCCGAATCCCGCCAGTCTGCAGTTGTTGCATTTAGCTGCTCACATAGAGGCAATCAATAAGAAAATACTGCCCGCATTAAAGAAGGGGCACTGGGTTATTCTTGACAGGTATTGGTGGTCACTTTGGGTGTATGGTCGCGTTGGCGGCATCGCCCCGGAAGTTATAGTGCAGATGATTGAGATAGAGAAAGATTATTGGGGGGATATTTCCCCATTGGTCTTTCTAATTGTGCGAAAAAATAAATTATCCTCTTTGGGAAAGAAACTATTAAAAGAGTATACCGAGTTGGCGGCTATCGAAGGGCAGGTTTCCCCGGTTCATATTATCGACAACTCTAAAACCATTGAAAATACCATGCAAAATCTTAAAAATATTGTTGAGGCGGTGCCGAATGTTTCCGCAGGTGTATCACGCGGCAAAGCAAGCATAAAGGTCTCGCCATTGGGGCCAGCTGTTCCGACTGTAGTATATGACACCTATTGGCGATTTGCGGCAGAAAGGCAGAGTATTTTCTTTAAAAGACTTAAATCGGAACCTCAGCCGTGGACCAATGATCCAATATTAAGTGAATTCAAGTTTACCAACGCATATAGAGCATCTGATCGTGTTAGTCAGTATTTGATAAAGAATGTTATTTATTCCGGTGAACAAACATTTGAGGAGGTCTTCTTTAGGACAATTCTCTTTAAATTTTTTAATCGGATTGAAACCTGGGAATTGTTAGAAAAGAAAATTGGAGAAATTAAATTTAAAGGCTTTTCGATTGAAAAGTATAATCGTGTACTGAGTGAGGCCATGCAGTCGGGCTCCAGGGTATATTCCCCTGCCTATATCATGCCATCCGGGGGGCCAAACTCTCCATGGCCCAGGAAGCACTCTATGCATCTCCAGCTATTGCAGAGAATGATGCGTGAAGACCTTCCGGCCCAGATTGCTGACACGAAATACATGTCTGAAGGATTTGAGTTGCTTCGTGGATATCCCACGATTGGCGACTTCCTCGCGTACCAATACATTACAGACCTGAATTATAGTGCTTTTCTGAAATATTCAGAGATGGAGTTCACGATTCCTGGACCAGGGGCGAAAGACGGGATTCGCAAGTGCTTCAGCAATCTAGGCGGGTTAACTGAGGCAGAAATAATTCAGCTGGTGGCTAAGCGACAGGAAATGGAGTTCGCAAGACTTGGATTGGACTTCAAAAGTCTATGGGGCAGGCCATTGCAACTTATTGACTGTCAGAATCTTTTTTGCGAAGTAGATAAATACTCCCGGGTTAAACATCCGGAGTTTTCGGGAAATACCGGAAGGACGAGGATTAAGCAGAAATTTTCCCCAACTAAAGAGCCGGTACGCTTTTGGTATCCGCCCAAGTGGGGCATAAATGAGAAAATAGCTTCCGAGGTCTAGCATGTTTAAAACATTTCATGCGAGTAATGCGAATTCTGTTTGGCACAAGATTGCCACGGAATTTACTGGAGGCAATACTTCCGCGCAGATTAGCCGTGCGGGGGACACTCAAGAGATATTGCACGCTGCCATTTCAATCTCCAATCCGCGTGAACGGTGGGTGGTTTCTAAGACTCCGTCAATCAATCCCGCGCTCGCTATAGCGGAGGTGATTTGGATAATGAATGGGCGGAATGATTCCTCGTTTCTTAATTATTTCTGCTCCATCCTGCCCAGGTTCGCAGGAAAAGGCCGGACATACCATGGGGCATACGGATATAGGCTAAGACGCCAATTCGGTATCGACCAACTTGATCGTGCATACAATGCACTAAAACATAAGCCTGAAAGTCGTCAAGTAGTTCTTCAGATATGGGATGGCAGACTAGACCTGCCGCGCGTTAAGGGCAAGGTGATGGCGGCGGATATTCCCTGCAACTTGATTTCCATGCTTAAGGTGAGGAGTGGGAAACTGGAATGGACACAAATTCTAAGGAGTAATGATGTGTTCAGGGGATTGCCCTACAATTTTGTTCAGTTTACTACGATGCAGGAAATTGTTGCTGGATGGCTTGGCCTAGAGATCGGCAGTTACAATCAGATTAGTGATAGCTTGCATGTGTATGACGAGAATATGTCGGACATTAAGCGTTCGTCGTATGTGGTTGCGGCGCGCAATACTGACTTCCTTTGTTTATCAAAGGGGCAATCACGGAAAGTCTTTCTTGAAATGGCAGAGATGACAGATAAATTGGTTGGCAGTAGGATAAATGTTCAGCAGTTGAGTGCTTTGTTGCGGGCTTTCAGGGGCCCACAGGCGTATAGAAACATGATGGCCGTTTTATGCGCAGAAGTCGCGCGGAGACATAAAGAAACTGGTGCCATGTGGGAACTTATAGGCAACTGCACCAATCAAATTTATGCGCAGTTATTCCGCGGGTGGGTTCTAGCAACAGCAAAAAGCCTTAAAAAGTAATTTTTTGCCCGACACGCCGTTGTCGGGTTGCTCTGCTAGACTATTCATATCAATTATGCCGAATACTTGGCTTTGTTGAAAAAACTATCGTCGAGAAAGCTGCATTATTGGGGTCTATTTTGTATAATTTCAAGGGGAAAATATGAGCCTTACAAACACAATCAATAATCAAAAAAAATCCTTAAAAAATAAGCCCAAAATCACGACTTTTAGGCTGGGCGAGCTTTTTTCCGGGCCTGGCGGTATAGCAATTGGTGCCTCTTCTGCCACGGTTATCAACTCCAAGAAAGAAACCTATAAAATTGAACATCAGTGGGCTAATGATTACGATGAGGACACTTGCAATACGTATCGCAAGAATATCTGCCCTGATTCCCCTGAAAGTGTAATCTGGAAAGATGTCCGCAAACTGGAAATCAACAAGCTGGAAGAAATAGACGCTTTGGCTTTTGGTTTTCCGTGCAACGATTATAGCGTTGTCGGAGAGCAGAAAGGCATGGACGGCGTTTTTGGCCCTCTCTACTCCTACGGTATAAAAGTCTTAAAACAGTTCTCTCCTCAATGGTTCCTGGCGGAGAATGTCGGCGGTCTTCGGAACGCTAACGACGGCAAGTCTTTTGAGACGATCATAAAAGAAATGCACAAATGCGGCTATAATGTCGTGCCGCATCTGTATAAATTCGAGAAGTACGGTGTGCCTCAGGCGCGCCACCGCATCATTATTGTGGGCATTCGCAAGGACTTGGGGAAGACTTTTGCCGTCCCGGCTCCGGTGCCTGGAATGGTTACAAGCCGGGAAGCGATTGAAATTCCGCCGATTCCTAAAAACGCAAAGAACAATGAGTTCACAAAGCAGTCGGCGCATGTAATAGAGCGGCTTTCTTATATAAAGCCTGGTGAAAATGCGTTTACCGCAAATCTGCCTTCGCATTTGGCTTTGCAGATAGTTGGGGCCAAGATCAGTCAAATTTATAAGCGCTTAGACCCGAAAAAGCCCGCTTATACCATCACGGGAAGCGGCGGCGGCGGTACGCATGTGTACCATTGGGAAGCAAACAGGGCATTAACCAACCGGGAGCGCGCCCGACTTCAGACGTTCCCTGACACATTTGTTTTCGAGGGTTCAAAGGAAAGTGTGCGAAAACAAATTGGGATGGCTGTTCCGCCCAAGGGCGTCAAAGTGATATTTGAGGCCATATTAAAAACTTTTGCCGACGTTGAGTATGCTTCAGTGCCTTCCTCCTTTCCGGCAATGACGCACAAATAAAATGTTTAGCGAGAAGCTTTACAAAAAAATCCTCGTTGACCCGATCGGCGCGGGCGCGGATGAATTGTGCATTATTTCTGGTTATGCGACTGCGGCGATGGCGGTCTCCCATATAAAAGTGCTCAATAAAAAGGCGAAAAGAGACATTAAGATTCGGCTAATTATCGGAATGGGGATTAAGGATGGCTTGTCGGTCAGCAATCATTCCGGTCTGAAAGCCGCGGTCTCGACCTACAGTAACTTTGAGTGTAGATATCACGTAAACTCCCCTGCGGTGCATTCAAAAGTGTATACGTGGCTGAAGAAGGGGAAGCCGATAAGGGCTTTTGTTGGTTCTGCGAATTATACGCATACGGCGTTCTCTAAAAGGCAAGGCGAGTGCCTTGCCGCTGCAAGCCCGGTAAAGTCGCTGAAGTATTTCAATCGGTTTTTGCACGGGTCAATTAGGTGCGACGATCACTTTGCAGAGCGTAAAATTAAAATTTATCCCGATGCGGTTTTTGC
Source organism: Elusimicrobia bacterium RIFOXYA12_FULL_51_18 (assembly GCA_001800245.1). GTDB lineage: Bacteria > Elusimicrobiota > Elusimicrobia > Elusimicrobiales > UBA9959 > YA12-FULL-51-18. The sequence goes on from MGVA01000026.1 coordinate 7,247, forward strand.
AAGATTAAAAAATCCGCCCAAGGGAAAAGGAACCGGATCTGGGAACGTGTTGCGGCCTAAAATCGCCGCTGCCCCCAGCATTCGGATTTCATTGCTTGATAAGAAGAACCGCTTGCCGAAAATTTCAGGCTTGAATTGGGGGCAACGACCAAAGAGAGAACGCAACCAGGCGTATATTCATCTGCCGGCAAGTGTCTATAAAACGGATTTCTTTCCGGCAATAGGCGTAGATTTTACGGTTCGCACTGATGATAAAAAAATATTCTACTGTCATCGAGCGCAAGCCAACGGCAAAGGCATTCATACTGAAAATAATAGTACGCTTGGGAAATATTTCCGCGAGAGATTGGGCGTGCCGTTGGGGCAAATGGTTGAAAAATCCGATTTGTCGCGGTATGGGCGCACCCATGTCGATTTTTATAAAATCGAAGACGAAACCTATTACATGGATTTCTCAAAGCCCTAATCGTGGATAACCTGACCAAAGCACAACGCCGAAAGAACATGAGAAATATCCGGTCGAAGAATACTCGGCCGGAAAAAGAAGTAGCAAGAGAATTAAGACGCAGAAAGATATATTTCTCAACGCACTCACAAACAGTCCTCGGCAAACCTGATTTCCTTTTCCGCAGAAAAAAAGTGGCAGTCTTTATCGATTCGGATTTTTGGCACGGGAATCCAGGCCATTTTAAAATGCCGAAATCGAATGTCCGTTATTGGAAAGCGAAAATAACCAGGAATAGAGAGCGGGATGAAGAAGTAAATGCCGGACTAAAAAAAACCGGCTGGCGGGTTGTCCGGATTTGGGAGCATATTGTCTACAAAGACCTATCTAAAAGTGTCGCGCGAATCGTAAAATATCTATAGCAGACGGGTTTGGGTAAGCTAATCATGCAAGCGCCGCGATTTGTCAGTCATAATCCAAAGTATCGACGATTGTGGATGTTCCCTCGCAACGTCAGGAAGATTGAGCCATGGAAAGTGGCTCAGGGGCTTTCGTTCTTGGAGCCGCTGAAGGGATTGGTTTGGGTCGGGAACCAAAGCCTTCAAAATGAATTTCGCGGGAAAATGGTGTCTTGCGGCATGGTCCGGGATTACGGCCCGTATGATCCGCACAGCGGCGGGCCGCGTACTTATGAGGCGCAGCTCCGTTGCCTCGGCGTAGTTTATAAGACAGTCAGCGGCGGCATAGATTTTACAATCGCGGGAGACGATATTTGTGAAACGGGCGCCCCGTTGAAAATTCTTCAACGGCAATTGTTGCATCTTCAATATCCAAGTCCGTATTCTCTCGGGACTCAGGTTAAAATTCATCCTGAAATAAAAGTTAAGCCGCTTTTGTTTGTTTTGAATCTGCTCAAGCGGCCGGAAATCTCCTGGCTTACTGCCGAGGAAATGGCGGTTCCGGTTGTTTACGGCCACAACCATTCCTGCGAGGACTATTGCGTAGAAAAGATTCTGAAACTGCGTGCTGGGGCAGCTTTGCGGGATATTATCGAAAACCCTGCTGAAGATTTGTATACCCCGCGTACTGCTGGCAATACGATAGAATCCAGGCTGGAAGATGTTTTAACGATAGCGAATACTTGTAAGAATTATTTGGAATCCTGCCTGCTTATTGTCCCCGTCGAGCAACCCCGCAGCGCATATGTGTTTAATCCGGAGATAGAGGCCGCATATCAATCGGCTTTTGCAGAAGCTGATAAATATTTTGCGAACCCTGAGAATGAGGAAAGTTTTCAGCGCGCATTCGGAGCGTGGGACAGGAACAAGGATATACGGCGTGCCGCCCCGGAGTCAAAGGGCCCAGCGGTCCTTAAGGAATCGCTTATTAAAGCGGCTTTCTATGAATATTGCGGCACGAATGTGGTTACAGCGGCATCAGAGCCGTTGGTCTCTTATATTATCGAACGAATCGGTGGGCCTAAGGATGAGGTTTCGGCAGTAATTGACAAGCTCATTCCGCGCTCTCTCGACGTTTTTGAAACCAAATATCTTGAATTGTCAGTCGGCGGGGTAGTCTCAGCCTCTGAATTTGAACAGGCAACGAATAACTTGATTAATTCTGGGCTTGGCCTGGATGCTCAGTGGATCGGGAGTAAACGAAAGAGCCGGGCCGAGAAAGGCGCATTTACGGATATTCTTGTTTATTCTCCCGCCCAAAATAGTTGCGGCATTGTCGACACCAAGGCCACGGCAAGGTATAACCTCCCGTCGACCGATTATGCCAAAATGATTTCGAATTATATCCCGAATTACCGGACAGTAGCGGGGCAGGATGTAACCCTTGGTTTCTGCTCATATATAGCCGGAGGATTTGCCGAAGGTTTTCCTGGGGAAGCGATTAAAATATTTAATGCGACAAGCACGCCTTGTTCTGGGGTACGGGCCACCGATATCTTAAAAATGTCTAAGAATAAAAAGCCTTCCCATGAAAATTGGGAGATGCTCTGTCGTAACGGGGTATTGGGGTAGTATTGGTGGTGGAGTCCAGGAGAGGTCAGGGTAAAAGCACTCTTTAGTGAGGTGTCAGTTAAGCGGGGGATATATGCCTAAGGTCTTGGGGTTTTCATTTGGGGCCAATGAAATCCAAACAGTTTGCCTTTCTGGTACAAAAGCAACTCCTTGCTTTGAGGGCAGAGAGCGTGTCCTTTTTCCGCACGCTATGGATGTTGGCGATGTTAGTATTTGGTCGGAAAGCCAGCTCGGACTTCTTTTAGATAGATTTTCTCCCGAAGTAATCGCATATAAACTGACTCGCGGCGCTCCTACTGTCAAAGAGATATCCAGGGTATATTTCTCAATCGGCATACTCAATCTTTTGGCGAATAAAAGGCAGATTCCTATTTCGCATCATAACAGCCCGTTAAGCCACTGCAAAATGGGGGTTGCCCGGGGCACAGATTTGCGTGAGCATATTACCTTACGAATTGGTGAACATTCGCCTTACTGGAATGATCACGCAAAAGATTCGGCCATAGTGGCATTTTGTGAGTTGAATTGATGCCGTTACATTCTTATACAAATGTTGGTAAGTTTCAGCGGGAACACCTGCTCGGTGAGGGATGTTTTGGTCAGGTTTTTAAGGCATTTGATACAAACCTGTTGCAGTATAGAGCGTTGAAAATAATAAATCCGCCTCAAGACAAAAACGAGTATGCAAAACAGTTAAGCGAAGCCCAGACCCTTGTTTCCTGTAGTCATCGTAATGTTGTGGCAGTTAAGGAAGCCGACTATTTTAATGTCGATGGAGAAAAACGTGTTTGTATCGCATATGAGTTGATAGATGGCGGCTCTATTGAGGGGGCGTTAAAGGCTGGCCGGCTGTATTCTCCATACGCAGCATGTTGTGCTATTGTGGATGCCATTTTTGGGCTTGAGTATCTTCATGTTAAAACCCCACCAATATTACACCGAGATATTAAACCCGGGAATTTGTTGATATCAAGTGGCGGGACGACTAAGCTTTCGGATTTTGGGCTGGCAACTATATCTGCTCAAGGCATGGCTACCCCAATAGGGTACCACATACACATGGCCCCAGAATGTCTTTCTGGTGGACCGGCTTCAAAATTGGCGGATATTTATGCGATGGGCGTAACGTTTTATCGAATTTTAAATCGCAAGACAGAAATGTTTAAAAATGCACCTGCAGATTTTCAAAAGCGTATATTGCGGGGCACTTTCCCTGATCGCAAAGATTACGCACCATATGTCCCCGACGTGATACAGCGCATATGTAATAAGGCTATGCATCCGGATCCTGCCAAGCGATTTCAGACGGCCACACAATTCAGACAACAACTGGAGCGAATTAAGTGGAATATTAAATGGGAGGCTCTCTCTCCGTTTGAGTGGACAGGAAGGGCGGATGATGCTTCGTATGTTTTGAACATTACATCGAATAGTCGATACTGGGGAATAACGTTTTTAAAGAACGACAGGCATGTCTGGGACAGGTGTAAGAAGGGTATAGCGACTGAAGCAGACGCTGTTGCCATGGTCGCTGAAATCATCAGGGAAACGAGCATGCATTTGTTGTGAGTCACCGCAATGAAAATTAAAACATTGTTGTTCTTTTGTTGGGGGATAGTATGTTGTGGAGCAGTTGCATTTGCTGCAGAACCTAAACCTGTCTATAAATGGATGGCCGCCAACGAGTATTACATGATAATGCCGACGGCGCAGACCTTGAATATCTCTGGCGGCGGAAGTGAAAGCGTGAATCCCTGGGGCTTTGGCTTTCGTGCCGTCGGGAATAACGAGACAATCTCCAAGACCGGCGGATTGCAATTCCAAAGCATCAAGGTTGATAACCCGCACACCGGCAAGGATACATTCTATTTGTTTGATCTCCTGCTCGGCTTGGAATTCATGACGCCAAAGGTGCAGGGCAAGCCGCTCCGCTTTACCGCGCAGGCTTTCGCTGACCTGGGCCTGTCCGACACGACGCTTTACGCGGCGCCCATGATTTCTGCGGGGTTTCTCTACACGACCAAAGAGTTCACCGATACGCCTACCGGCCTGACCTTTGACGTATTCTACAGGCTCATCGACCTCGACTTGGACAATGTCGGCGGCGGCAAAGCCGGCACGCTTAAACCAGCGCTCGGGTTTAAGATCGGTTATATATTTGAAGGGTTCTGGACAATTAAAGAGACAAAGTAGCGGGAGGCGGTCATGGCAGATTCTTCATATTTGATCCGTGTCGTTGAGCCCTTTGTTGTAAATTGGGTTTCCAAAAAGATTGGCATCCCTTTGCGCCCTCGTAAAATTCCTGTGGGTAAGAAAATGGACGGCGCTAACGCGCACTTTGCGTTTGATGGAGTCTCTGATGATGGTAAGGTTGGCTTGCTGGTTTCAACTAGCCATACTTTAAAGCCTGGTGGGACGCGCAAGCTGCACGTGGATGCTTCTGTAATTTTACAGGCCCCCTTTAAACGGCGGATAATGGCTTTTATTAATTCCGACGCGATGAAAAACTTTGTGAATAAATGTGATGGGTTGCTGCCGCTGGCCGGAATTGAAATGGTTGTGTGTTCTCCGCTACCGCCTGAGATGATGAGGGAGATAGAAAGATTTCAGGCGATTTCAAAGAAAGAAGTCGGGGATAAAGGTAAGCAATGGAAGGTCGGTGGACAAAGGCGGTAATTCTCCCTCATTAGTGCAGGAAGTTATTCAAAAAAATCTCTAATCGGTAATCCCAAGGCTTTCGCGATTCTCGCTATATTCACTATCGAGATGTTGCGGCGGCCGCGTTCCACTTCGCTGATGTAGGTCCTGTGCAGAGAGGATTTGAAGCCCAACTCTTCCTGGGACAGGCCCTGCTTCTTCCTGAAATCTTTAAGCTTTTCGCCGTATAGTATGCGTATATCTTTCATGTTAATATGTCACTTATTGACTACATTTTAGGTTTTTGGGTAAAATCTATCTACACTCTTTAAGTGACATTCTTGGGGCGGGGGAAACGGACGAAAGGTGTTCTGCGTCTTATAACAGTGGGGATTTATGGGCGCGGGAAATAATTTTCTGCGTTGTACGGCCGCCGAAGGCGGACGGGAGCGGCCGGGTAAGGCCCTGTTGGGGGCCGGCCGGCCGCGC
>MGVA01000027.1:0-34013 GCA_001800245.1 Elusimicrobia bacterium RIFOXYA12_FULL_51_18
AGCGGCTGCTTCGTTGCTCCTCGCTCACAGGCCGCCGGCATGCTCGTTCGTCGCGCCTCGCATCCATCTCAAATCCAAGCCTCCAACTAGGACATTACTTATGTGAGGCTCAATAAATACCGCTTTTACAGACCGCGCGCAAAATACTCAAAGGCCTTAACAAAAGGCTCCGGCGGGGCGCTGAGCACGCCCGCGCCCACCTGCCCTATCCCCGGTTTCTTATGCGCCACTCCGGTATCTATGAAAGGCAGAACGCCGCTTTCCACGACCTTCACTACGTCTATCCCGGTGGGAGTGCCGCGAAAATCCAGATAAGGGATCTGGTAAACATTGTTCTCACCGGCCGTTATCTCATACATGGCCATGGTATAATTGACGGCGTCGGCCGCTTTACCTCCGACAAATTGCACGATTGCGGGCGCCGCCGCTATGGCAAAACCGCCAAGGCCGTTGGTCTCGGTTATAGCGGAGTCGCCTATATCCGGATTTGCGTCGGCCTTGGTATAGCCGGCGAAAAAAAGCGCGTCGGGCACGGGCGCCGGCCCGGTGAACCACATATTTCCGGTCCCGGCCAACTGCACGCCGAACTCCGTGCCGTTCCTCGCCATAACCACAACGACGGTTGAATATCTGATATCTCTGGCGGCGTCCAGACAGGCCTTGCTCAAGGCCATGGAAAGATTCAAAAAGGAATGGTCGTTCTTATTTATGAATTCCAGCACGGCCGCGGCCTGCTCGGTATCCGCAGTTGTCCTTATAACGGCCGGTGCGATGGTCCGATAGAAAAGAGAGGTACCCGCCCGGTTGCGGTTGTGAACCTCGTCTCCCATATGCAGGGCCTGCGCGGTGATGGATTTAAGGTCCACGCGGCCCAGCCGTTCGACCGCGCGCTTGAGCGCCGGATACATGACGGTTTCCATCCATTTAAGGCGTTCTATAACCTCCGGAGAATAGGCGCCGTAACGCAGGACCTTGCCTAAACCTTCGTTCATTGTGGCATAGGCGTAATTTCCATACTCCTCGTTCTTCACTATAAATACCGGCATGGAGGCGGAAATTACACCGGCCATCGGCCCCACGGCCGAATGTTCATGGCAGGGAGAAAATTTTATCTTGCCGGAAGCGGCCAGTTTTTCAGCGGCTTTCTCGTCGGGAGCCAGGCCCTCGTACATCAAAGCGCCCATTACGGCGCCGCGCATCGGCCCGCACATCTCCGCCCATTTTACGGGGGGGCCGGCGTGGAGCAATAAATCCTTTTTCATTCCCGGAACCACATTTATCGCCCTGTTCAATCCGACGAGGGCCGGCTTTGAGTTCAAGATCCTGGCAAGCGCTTTTTTATTGGCCGCCGCTATCGCGGACGCGTTAGCCTTTATTTTTTTCAGCAGCGACAGATCCTGGCTCAACGGCGGCTTGAATTCCACCTGCACGGTTTTTACACCCTTATCGTCCAGGCTTGTCTTGAAAGATTCCAGACCTATATTAATCGCTTTCAATTCCGATTCGAATAATGATGAGACAGCCATAAAATCTCCTTTTCCCGTTAACGCGCAACAGGCGTCTTACGGGCGCTTTTTAACTTCCCGTGTTTTGCGGCCAGCAGCCTGACTATCGCCCCGGCCAAACGGCAGGCACTGGCGTTGGACGGCATAACAAGGACGCCTGCCTTGCTCAAGCCTTCCACCACTTTGGAACGCACCTGCGGATCGGTCTCCGTGCCGGTGACGGAAGCCGCGATGGAAAGCGTTTTATTGATCCGAAACGCCTCGCGGATAGAGGGCAAAATATCGGCGAGCGGCTGCATGTTTGCGCCATAGCCCAAAACCACGTCCAGAAGAATAACAGCCGTCTCCGGGTTCCGCGCCTCGGAAACTATAAGTTTGTTCCTGAGGGAAAAATCTATCATCGGGTGCGGGCGGCCGACAGTAAATTCGTCCTCGCCCAGATCTATAACGCAATTTTCTTTAAGCTTAAGCGAATCAGGAAGCTTGTATTTTTTATCCAGAGGCGCGTTAGACCAGAGCGCGCCGGTAGTATCATTAAACACGATTTGGGCTTCACTCACAAAAGTCCCTCCGCTGAATAAGCCCCGCAGATATTTTTGTTTTTTAGTCTTATTCCCGGCCGCGGAGGCGGCGGCCGCCCGTACCCGGGTATTGATGTCGAAAAGCCGTTCCTTGGCCTTATGGGCATTGCCGTCCTGGGCGAGATACACGGCTTTCAGCGCGGCTTCTTCCAGGGTGCGCGCCGGATAAAAATCTTTTTTTCCGGGAAGAACCGCGTCGCCGCCAAGCATGACGGAAACCACGGGCTTGTTTATTTTTTTCACTTCGGCCAGGATCTTAACCAGCACTTCCGGGTGCGGGGGCTTTGAAACTATCAGAATGAGGGTAGTATTCTTGTCTTTCGCCAGCGCTTTTAAGCCCTGAAGCAGGGTACTGGCTCCGACTTCTTTCTTAACATCGCGCGAACCGGTGCCGATGGCCTGGGAAATGCCGGCCCCCTCATTGGAAATGAGCGTTGAAACTTCCTGAAGGCCGGTGCCTGAAGCAGCCACAATGCCTATGCCGCCCCTGTTAACGGCGTTGGCGAAGCACAGCGGCGCGCCATTTATGATGGCTGTCCCGCAGTCCGGGCCCATGAGGAGCAGGTCTTTTTTTAAAGCCGTTTTTTTAAGCTCTATCTCGGTTTCCAGCGGTATATTGTCGGAGAACAGCATCACGTGCATATTCCGCTCAAGACAGTCCATGGCGACCTTCCCGGCGAAGCGCCCGGCCACGGAAATGACGGCCAGGTTGGCTCCGCCCAGCATTTCAACGGCGTTGCCTATCCCCTTGGCGTTCACTCCGCCGGAAGCGCCGCACTGGACCGGCCGGAACTTCCGGTTCAGAAGTTCTTCGGCTTTTTTGAGCGCCTTATCCGCGCTTTTAGGGTCCCGCGCCTTGACGGTTATGACAAGATCGTTATCCCCGGACTTATCAAGTTCGGAGTTGTAAAGCCCGGAATTTCGGACAATTCCCTTATTCTCTTTGGTGGCCATAACGATGGCGGAATCCATTATGCCGCTAACGGCGTTCAGCTCTTTGGCGGTTTTCATAAGCGATACCGAATCATGGTACGCGCCTTTTTTAACCAGACATTTTATGATCATAAAGCCTCCTAACGTAAGGGGTGCCGGCGTTTATGTCGTTGTAACGCAAACACCCCGGGAAACTCATACGACTTAAGATCTTTTCAGCGCCGCTTCACACCCGTAGATCAGCCCGGCGCAGAAGTCGGCTCCCGAGGTATGGCCGTTCTTAAGCGCGGCTTTCGCGGCCAGGGTCAGACGTTTTTCGTCGAAGCCGGCCAGCGCGGCCAGAAGTTTCCGGGTTTTCTCGTTAACGCGCCCGTTATACGCGCAATAGGTGAATGAGTTGGCAAGAAGGTTCCCGGTAAGCGCGTTATCATAAACCGCATCCTTGATGGCGCCCAAATCGACAGGCAGGTTGACTTCCACGAAACTTAAGCCGGTCAGGTAGCCGCACAGGAAATCGTCTCCGGAGGGGGTAAGGCCGAAACCCAGGCCGCGCAAAGACCGCGCGCCATCGGCATAGTCTCCGGAGTCAAGGAGGCGAACGGCTTTCTTCATGCTTTCAAGCATCGTCCGCTCAAAAATACTTTTAAAAACGCCCCGCGCGGAAAAAGAGAATAGAAAACACATGCTTTTTGGCGGCGCATACTTTCCTAAAAAATCTTTAAGGGAACAAATGTTTTCCTTAAACAATCCCGGATCCATGGGAAGTTGCGGCACAGAGGAATCGTAATTCCTCTCCGGGTCTATCTCCAGGGAATTCTCATCCACGTAAAGCTTAAATTTGGTGACCTTTAAGCGGCGCGCCCCGTGCGGAAGGTGCTTCATTACCACATTCATCGGACCATTGCCGGTCTTACGGTTGACGAGCGAGACAACAAACCCCCTGCGCACCCTGAAATTGATCGCGTTCTCAAAGGCAGAATGCAGTTCAAATATTCCCCTGGGGATCCGGTCTCCGTAACCTAGTATTTCCATAAAATCACCCTCTGGTAAAGTCCGGCCCATGTCACAGGTCAAAAAGACAGGGGACCTGTGACTCGCAAAATCCCTACTGCCAGTCAAGATTCTTACGTTCCTGAAGGAACGGGAATCTTTCCCTAGTTTTCGCGACGGTTTCCTTCGCGACCTCTATTTCGGAAACAAAAAGACCTTCGGCGGTTCCAGCATCCAGCACAACTTTCCCCATCGGATCGAAACACATCGAGTTGCCGGAATACTCCAACCGGCCCTCAAAGCCCAGGCGGTCCACGCCAACGCAATAGGCCTGGTTTTCCACGGCTCTGGCGCGCAACAGCGTCATCCAATGCTCCGCGCGGCGCATGGGCCAGGCCGCGATAACCACATACAAGTCCACTTTTTCGGCCGGCTTCCAGAAAAGATAAGGGAATCGCAAATCGAAGCATACGGCGGGCATGACCCTCAGTCCCTCCAGTTCGAAGATCTCCTGCTTTGAACCGGTTTTATACTCTTTATCCTCTCCGCCGAAAGCGTAAAGGTGGATCTTGGAATAGGCGTTCATCCGATCGCCATGCCTGTTTATGGATATAAGATTATTAAAACCGTCTTCCACTCCGCCGTAAGAGATATTTATATTATTCCTTTGGGCAAGATCGCGGAAAAACTGCCTGTCGGAGTCGTTCAATTCCGCGGCGGCCGTATTCATAGTGAAACCGCTTAAGGTCATCTCTGAAAATATAAGCCAGTCAATTTCTTTTTTACGCGGGCAGGCTTCGAACAGTTCCGTTATCCTCTTTTTATTCGCTTCTTTGTCTTCCCACTTGATGTCATATTGGCAGACCGCGAGTTTCATAAGTCACTCCTTGCAAATATTAACCTGAAAAATTCAGTTGAATTTTTCCCTTCGCGGAGCTCAGGTGCGCTTCGCGCGGCATACACCCTCGAAAACCTGGCGCGCATTGCGCTTGGTTTTCGACCCGCTGCTGCGGGGAATCCTGCGTTTTCTGTTCACCTGATCTTCAAATGGAAACCAAGTTGAACTGCAGGATTCGGGTTAAAACCACCTTTTTTGCGGCCAGGCCGCCCCAGGAGCCCGCAGCCGCCCGCTTCACTTCTTTGCGGCCTTAAATGCCAAAGCTACTTTTTCTTTTGTAACCGGCATGGACTTTATACGCACGCCAAGGGCGTCTTCCACGGCATTGGCGATGAGCGGAGCCGCCGGGATCATTGTGTGTTCGCCCACGCCTCTCGCGCCGTACGGACCGTCGGGCTGGGCCACTTCCACGATAATGGGCACCACTTCCTCAGGCATATCTTTCGCGGTGGGAATTTTATAGTCCGAAAAATTAGCGTTCAACAACCTGCCTTTATCGCTGAAACGCATATCCTCATATAATACCGTGGCAAACCCCTGCAGCAGGCCGCCCACTATCTGGCCCCGGACCAGGTCCGGATTTATGGCCTTGCCGCAATCCACCGCCAACACGGCTTTTTTGATCTTCATCTTGCCGGTTTCGTTATCTACTTCGAGTATTATACCGGCCGCGCCGGTAGTGTAGTGGACATTGGGATGCCCTCCCTGTCCGGTTTCAGGATCACCGATGGCGGAGGCAAACTCGGGCATGAACATGCCGGAACCCATTATGGGACCGCCCTTAAAAGTATGATCCTCCGCCTGGATGCCATTGATGACGAAATCCCGCAGGCGCAGCTCAAAGTCCGGTTTGGTGCGGCACTTCACCTTCTCTTCGGAAAGGTAAAGCGTGGATTTGTCCAGACAATACACACGCTGGACCAGGTCGAATATTTTTTCTCGCGCTTCCATAGCCGCGCGTTTAACGGCGTTGCCGCAGCCCCATGTCACGTGCGAACCTACAGTCTGCCACTCGTAGGGGTTGCGGTCCGTATCCGGCGTTTCCACGCGGATCTTGGTCACCGGCACGCTGAGCACTTCGGAGGCGATCTGCGCCATTACGGTAAGCAGCCCCTGGCCTATCTCCATGCCGGAGACGAGGATATTTATACTGGCGTCCTCGTTGAATTTAAGGAACGCGCTTGAAGCGGCGTTAGGCGGCATAGCGGGGGATTTCCAGAAGCAGACCAGGCTCTTGCCTATGGCCTTATTCGGATCTTTGGATTTTTCTTTAACGCCCCAGCGGATCTCTTTCTCAACTTTCTCTATGGCTTCCTTTATCCCGTTGGGGTTCATCTGCGCGCCGTAAGGCAGAATATCTCCCTCTTTGATGGCGTTCTTCTTACGGAAAGCCACAGGATCCATGCCCAGTTTATTGGCCATGCGGGTTATATGCGATTCCAGTCCGAAAAGGAACTCGGAATAGCCGAAGCCGCGGTATGGGCCGCCGGGAGGAAGGTTGGTGTAAATACACATGGAGTCTATACTGAGGTTGTCCACCTTGTAGGGGCCGCTGGCCGAGAGACCGGCGGCGTTGACCACATTAGCCCCGTACTCCACATAAGCGCCGGCATCCCAGTAAAGCTTGAAGTCGAGCGCGGTAATGCGTCCGTCTTTCCTGACGCCCATTTTAATTTTGGCGGTAACGCCCTGACGCTGGTAGGTATTGTAAAATTCCTGCGCGCGGGACCAGAGCACTTTCACGGGCCGGCCCTGCACTGACATGGCCAGGGCGGCGCCTATTATTTCCATGCTCACGCCTGCCTTGCCGCCGAAGCCGCCGCCGATATACGTACTTATTACACGTACGTCTTTGTGGCTTATACCGAAGGGCTCAAGAGCCTGGGCAAAAACGTTGCGCTGGGTGAAGGGGGACTGGGAAGAGGTCCACATGGTAAGACGGCCGGATTCGTCGTAGAGGCCTATAACGGAATGGGGCTCTATGGCGCAATGGGCGTAGCGAGGGACATAATAAGTATCCTCCATAACCAGGTAGGCCTCTTTGAAGCCTTTTGCAAGGTCGCCCTTGCGGGTTTTGCGCCAATGGGCGATATTGGTGTCCGGTTTTGGGAAGAACCAGGGTACATGGCGGTAGCTCTTCAAATCGGGATGGACCAAAGTGGAATTTTTTTCGAGAGCCTTTACCGGGTCCAGCACGGGGGGGAGTTCTTCATATTTTACTTCCACTAGAGCGGCGCCGCGCAGGGCTGTTTTGGGGTCGGTGGCGACTACCGCGGCCACCTGCTCTCCTACGAAACGCACGGTGTCGGTGGCAAAAACGTACCGGTCGGTCATGTAGAGGCCGAACTTGTGCGTAAAGCTGCGGCCGGTGACGACTTTTACGACGCCGTGGAGTTTCTCCGCCTTGGAGGTGTCAATGGATCTTATTTTAGCGTGGGCAAACGGGCTTTCCACTACGGCGGCATAAAGCAGGCCGGGGCCGAATTCCAGATCGTCGGTGTACTTAGCCGCGCCCTTTATCTTCTCCCACCCGTCCACCCGCAGGACGCTTTTGCCTACGACATCCAGCTCCTCGCCGGCTGTTTTAGATTTCACGCCCTTCTTAGTTTTGGCTATAAGTTTCTGTAAGTCCATATTTCCCTCTCAAGTTGTATACTGCAATCTTATTTCCGGAAAATCCACTGTTCCTGGGAGTCGCCGGCAAATTTCCCGCGCGCTCCGAGACCAGGTTTTATACAGAGGAAGCCTGGGGTCTTCCGCCGGCTGCGGAACTCGGCCCGCACACAGTGCGGGCCTCAAACATTCCTCGCCGTCGCTAATGAGAGCGATGCGCTCCAGACCCCAGGCTTAAAACCCTAAAGGGAGCGCGCGGGAAACCCGCCGGCGACTCGGGAACACAAGGATATTGGGCTCTACCCCATATCCAAGGGCGTCTTGATTTTCCATCCGTCTATTTTAAAACCGCCCATCCTGGCAAAAACGTGATTTATCAACCGACTATATGCCGACATCATGGCGGCATTAGTCCCGGCAACAGCCGTTTTCACATATAGCTCCGCGAATTGTCTGTCCGGGAATGCGGACATATGATATTTTTCCAGGTCACGCCCCTTGAGGAATTGCAGAATTTTATCGGGTGGTACGTTTCCATACCTGACAAACCTGCTATAAATATCAAAAATTATTGGGAGATTAGAATAACATAGGAAGGCGAAATCTTCCATACGGGTTTCATAAACATCTTCCAAATTATCCGAAATATCCCACAGTTGATATTTAGACAGCTCGCAAAACCGGGCGGACGGTTTAATGAATTTTTTTGAAAGCCATTTATTCGCCTCTTTTTTTATTTTTTTAAGGCGACCATTTTTATCGCACACGATCTTTCCTGTGACGAACATGTGAGCCGTACGTTTATCATGGGCTTTGTGCTCGTCCATGAAGTAGCGCATTATCTGCTGCGGAGAATTAGCAAAGTATTCAAATAAAAATCCGTCAATGATTTTATTTCCGCGGGCGCGCCATCCAACATTATCTCGCAGAACTATGCAAACGTCAATATCGGAATGCTTGGACGGGTTGCCGGTAATATAACTGCCGCAAATAAGAATACCGGAAACATCTTTACGCACCAGCCATTTAGCTGTAAACTTTTGAGTCGCTGATCTCCAATCGTTCATTTTCCCCATTGATTAAGCTTAATTTTGAGCCTCGCAATGTGTGCCAGGCTAGCTTGTATGCCGGCGGAAGACACCGGTCTTCTTCTCCATAAAACCCGATCCCGGAGCGCACAGGCAATTCTCCCTCACCTGGCGACAGGACCCGTATAAAGATCAAAACAAATAAAAATCCGCCTGTTACCTTTTACAGGGCCCGGTATTCCGCTTCTACTTCTATTATTGCGGCCCATTTTTCCATATATTTTAAGTCCAGCACGCCTTTGTTTAATTCCATTATGCTTCGGCAGTCCTGCAATTGGCGCTCGGAACCGCCGGCGGACTGCATCCAGCGAAGTTTTGCCAATACAAGGTCTTCCGGAGATATGACCCAAAGCGGTTGCCCGGCAACATCCAGCCTTTTACGTCTGGCGAATGCTTCTTTCGCATACGGGTTTGATGCATCCATAACCGCGAAGTCGACCTTAAAAGCAGTGCGGTTGCAAATCACATTAAACATCCGCTTTTCTGAAACCGCCCGGATGACTTCTTCTTCGTCTATATAAGCGTCGTCTTTTATCGCGGCGACAAGTCTGAGAATGTGTGGAGGGGATATTTGGACGACAATGTCTATATCCGCAGTGGTTCTTACCTGGCCCCAGAAAGGAACGGCGGAACCGCCCGTTAGCATATAGGCGATACCAAGGCTATCCAGTTTTGCGGATATCCAGTTTAATGTTTCAACGAATATATTTTGCGTACCCTCTCCTTAAAAAGTTTTTCCAGCTCAAGATCGGTAATTCTGGGGTTCTGGAACTTTATACCGGCTTTCATCGCGCCAAATTGGGCGCCCATAAGGTCCGCCATCATGGCAAAGCGCTGCTCCGGGGTCTTTGCCCGCAACATTTCCAGTTGTTTGATATCCGATTTAGTCATACTTTTAAAAAGGCTCCCGCTGCCTTTTGCCGTCGAATTGTGCCAGATACCTTTTACTTTCTCCACTCCCACAATTGAAAGAAACAGGCGGATTTTTATTACTTTATGGGTGACAGTCGAGGGTGAATTCCCTGTGCGCTCCATTTAGGGTTTTAAGACCGGTGTCTGGAGCGCATCGCTATCATTAAGCGACGGCGAGGACCGTTCAAGCCGGGCCGCTATGCGGACCGGCGCGTTCCGCAGCCGGCGGAAGACACCGGTCTTCTTCTCCATAAACCCGATACCGGAGCGCACAGGGAATTCACCCTCGACTGAGACAGGCCCCCGTATAAAGATCAAAACAAATAAAAATCCGCCTGTTACCTTTACTCCACGCCGGTCGGGGCCGGGGTCGGAGCGGCAGGCGCCGGAGCGGGGACGGAGCAGGCGGTCATATTGAAACTCACTTGGGGCGGGGTCCTGCCCGAGTTCTGGCCGAAAATTCCGGACTGGACGCACTGTCCGCCTGCTACGGGGAGAGCCTCTATCTTTACCGTGTCCAGCGTCATTGGATAGCGCGGGTCGCCCCGCCACATTCTGCGCACGGGAGCTTTCAGGGGAGAGTAGCCCGCAAAAGCGTCGTTGATTTGGATACGCGCACCCGGCGGATCAGTGATCACTTCCACAGTCTCGTCCACGAAGTATTGCTGAGGCTGCTGAGCGGGCTGCGCTATAGCCCCAAGAGCCCCGATCCGCCTGCCCGTCTTCATGCCCGCCTGCGGCATAGCGCAGGCCGAAAACATTAAGAGAAATCCCAACAAGAAAAATTTATTCATAAACCCTCCCGCATATTGTTTTCAAAAAGACTCCCGCCGCCTTTTAAACTATGGGAAACTATCGGCCTAATAATTATCAGAACGGCGCCAGGCGGCGTTTTGGATTATACCGTCTTATGATATTCGATTCCGCCGCATCGTGCGCGGGCGCGGCGTTATCCGCCATAGCACGATCTATTACGCCAGAAATCCGGTCTTGGCCCGGAGAAAAAAAATTGACCACCCGGAACCGATCCGGAGCGGAGGCGGGCACAGGGGGATTTACAGCCGTTTGTACAATATCCGACTGTTCCTCATTAGTTTTAACGCGTCGTAAAACGCCAAAGATCCCCATTAATATATCCCCTTTAACCGTTTGGTATAAAAACTCAACTTTTTACGCTTCCCTCATCTATACTTCAATCACTTGCCGCGCGCAGTTTCCTCTATGGCTTCCACTATGGGCTCATAGCCGGTACACCGGCAGAGATTGCCGGCTATCGCTTCTTTTATATCGTGCGTGGTTGGCCTGGAATTTTTTTCCAGGAGTTCGGTGGCGGACAGGATAACGCCGGGAGCGCAGAAACCGCACTGAAAAGCGTTCTTCTCATGAAACTTCTTCTGGAGTTTCTGGGTCCACTTGCGTGAATTGGCGCCTTCCAGGGTAACTATTTCCGCGCAATCGGCCTCCGCGGCCAGCACAAGGCAGGAGCGTACGGTTTTACCGTTCATTAACACCGTGCAGGTCCCGCAGTCTCCCCGGTCGCAGCCTACCTTGGGGCTCTTGATGCCCAACTTGCCGCGCAGAACATCCAGAAGGATATCGCCGGCTTCCACTTCCACTTTCTTGGCATCGCCGTTCAGTTTAAATCCTATTTCATATTTCTTCATAAATGACCTCAAAGCGGAGAATTATGATAATTTGCCTAGGAGCCTGTCCGGCATAAGCAATTTCGCCTGCAATTGCCGCTTTTTGCCTGCGCCCTCGCGCCGCTCAACTTACAGGTTCATTGGAGCCTGCTCGTTTCACATCGCTTCGGCTCGGCTTCAAAATCGGCAATTTCGTCATGAAAGCCTTATGCCGGACAGGCTCCTAGCACCCGGCTATATTACAGGCTCACCGTACTTAGGCGGTTTACCGGACAGCCTGGCGGCGGCGGCCTGGAGGGAGCGTTCAAGCATAACGGCCGCCATGTGCAGGCGGTATTCTCTCGTGGAGCGGATATCCGTAATGGGACTGATCTCTTTCAGGATGGTCTCTTTAGCCAGCGCCAGGACTTTTTCGGTCAGTTTGTTGCCGTTAAGCACCGCTTCCGTTTTAGGACAGCGGGCCGGCTTCGGACCTAAAGCGCAGACGGCCACCCGGTAGGTATTATCGTCCAGAACCAGCGCCGCAATGCCGCCCTGCGCGAGGTCCTCGCCCTCATAGCGGGAGAGTTTGGCGTAACAACCGCCGGTCTTTACTTTGGGCAGGTTAAATTCTATGGCCAGCACGATCTCATCAGGCGCCAAAATAGTTTTTTTGGGCCCGGCGAACCACTCGTGTATAGAGATATTCCTGACGCCTTTAAGACTTTTCACTATAACTTCCGCGTCATAAACGGCCAGGACCGGCGCGGAATCCGCGGACGGCACGGCCGAACAGATATTGCCGGCCACAGTGGCGCGGTTCCTGACTCCGGTGGACGCCACGGTTAAAGACGCCTCCCACAAAAGAGGACAGTGCTTTTTGATCAGGGCGGAATCTATGACCTCGGAGAAGGTAACCAACGCCCCCAGGCGCAGGAGCCCGCCGTTAACTTCGATTTTATTCAGGCCCGCAACGGCTTTTATATCCGCCACAACCTCGGGCCTGGCGATATTTTCTTTCAGGTGTACTATAAGGTCGGTTCCGCCGGCCAGAACTTTGGCGGACTCCCCGTACAAAGAAAGAATCTGCAATGCCTCGTCCAGCGTCTTAGGACGAACATACTCAAATTCGGTTGTAATAGGCATTCGTTCACCTCCGCGAACAATTTCCCTTAAGGCAGCCAAGCTACCACGCGGCCCATGGCGGATTCAAGTTCCATACCTTTAATAGGGAAAAAGCCCATCCAGCAGCGCTTATTGGAAAGTTTCTCAATATCTCCGCCCAGGTTTTCGGCATGGACCAGGCGCTTGGGGAAAAGTTTCAGATGCATGACCTGATAATATTCGTCAATGGGGAACATCTCGTCCCATTTTTTGCCGAAGTTCTCCAGCAACTTATTTTCGGCTTCCGTAAAGAGCTTGGGATGCCAGTTGCGGATGATGGTATTCATAGGGTGGTCGGCCGAGCCGCAGTCTACTCCGATCCACTTGAATTTCATGGCCAGCGCCCATTTATGGAACTTTGGGCCGGGGCCGGGGTGCTTGCAAAAATAACGGACTTCGTCGGATTTCTTCTCGTACCAGGCGTAACGGTGGTAACCGGTGTTGATGATCAGGATATCGCCTTTGCGGATGTCCGCGCGTTTCATAAGCAGTTCCGGCTCATAGAGGTCGTAATCTCCCACATCCTTGGAAAGGTCCACTACCACGCCCGGGCCGGTCCATTCACTCATGGGGACCTGGCCGATGGTGCGGCCGGAACCGAAAAAATGTATTTCGCCGTCCATATGGGTGCCCACATGATTGGAGGTCTTTATGATCTGTCCATTGGCGCCCTGGCCCATGTGCGCGCCGGCGATGCGCTTGAAGTACTGGATCTGAAGCGGCATATAACTGGGCCATGGAGGGGTATGAATGCTCAACGGCTGGGTAAGATCGTACATCTTGGCCCGTTCCATCAGTTTTATAAAATCATTCGGTTTCATTTGGTTTTTCCTCCGGAAAAATGCCGCTAGCCATATGCTGCGCGACTAAATTGCCTAAAAGCTTATAGTCTGAAGCGTATGGCCTGAATAAATCGGCTTTAAGCCCTTTATTTCTATAAAAATTCTAACAAATGCGGGGGGGCTGTTCAATCGTTAGTAAGAGCTGAATCTCCAACCGGCGGAAAAACCGAAACGAAACCCGTTTAGCCGGGCCCGCAGATGGCGGGAGAGCTCTCCTCCGGAGCCGCCGAACCAGATCCTATTGTAGATCAGGAATACGGAACACACCGGCCCCTTATGCTGGACGGAATTGGAACCGAAAGTGGCGGCAACCCCGACCGAGGCGCCAAGCCCCATGGCGCTTCGATTTTCGTCAAACGGCAGGCCGTCGGCCAATGTCACGGAAACTTTATAAGTGTGCCAGGCTAAAGGGATACCCGCCAGCAATCCCGCCCGCGCGAACTCGTTTTTATAGGCTTCCCGGTAGTAAAAAAAATCAAGCATGGCGGTATTATTGCGGAAAGCGTCAATTGAATCGGAGGTGTATGTGGCTGTGGAGGCGCCGTTAGGACCGCTGATATAAGTTTCTTTGGTCACGCTCCTCACCGGCACCCCGGCCGACCGCAAAAAAACGCCTTCATCCTTAATGCGCGGCAATTTCGAATATTCGCCAAGGATCAGGAAACCATGTTTGCCGCGGCGGCCGGAAAAAGCGAGGGCCGGGAGCCCGCTGAACGTGTTGGAGAAAAAAACCATTTCCGCCTGCCGATCGTATTTTTTAAAGCCTGTAGGCGCAATAACGCCTTCAAACGCGCCCGGCGTATTCAGGTTCGCCGGGGACAAAGGCTTAAAATCCGATGTGTATGAGGAGACGGTGATTTCAGAAAAGGTTAACCCGGCATTTGCCTGAAGGGGAAAAGCCGGAACAAAGAGTATCCGGGCTAACGCCGCGGCATAGACCATTTGTCTCTTAAAATCGGTCATATCATGTCCGAAAGTCCGTCCGCCATATCAGCGGCCACCGGTCGGACCGGCGGGAGCCTTCCGTAAATAAATTATTATTGGATAAAAACGGTTCGGTCCGGAGCTACTTACCGAGTGCTGTTTTAAGCTCCGCCAGTTTTACGGGAAGTTCCGCCAGTTTCCAGCGGAACGCAGTTTTTTCAGCGCGACGCTTGAACTCGCACTCCCCGTCTTTAAGCGTTTTGGCGCTCACCACGATGCGGAAAGGCAGGCCGATAAGGTCCGCGTCTTTAAATTTAACTCCGGGGCGTTCGTCGCGATCATCCCAGAGCACGCTAAACCCGGAGGCGTGAAGCTGGTCATAGACAGCCTGGGACTGGGACAGGATACCGGAAGCCTCGGTCTCGATGCTGACCAGAGAAAACTCAAAAGGCGCGATGGACGCAGGCCATATGATGCCCCACTCGTCATTGGACTGCTCTATGGCGGCGGCCACAGTGCGGGAAACGCCGATGCCGTAGCAGCCCATGACCATGGGCACGGACTGCTGGCGCTCGTCCAGGAACTCGCATTTAAGGGATTTAGAGTATTTGGTTCCGAGCTTGAAGGTCTGCCCCACTTCTATGCCGCGCTTGAAGATAAAAGGTTTTTTACAGCGCGGACACAGGTCGCCTTCCGCGGCCGCATGAATATCGGCGAAAGCGTCCGGGGTATAATCCCGGCCGAGATTGATCCCGACCGTATGAGTATCGTTCTTATTGGCGCCTGAGAAACCGTTAAAGACGCCCTTAAGCGCGTAGTCGGCGATGACGGTCTTCAAAGGCTTAGTGTCCCTGCCCGGGACATACTTATTCTTTATATCCACTGGCCCGGCGAAACCGGCGGGACAGCCCGCGACGGCTTCGTAGATATGCTGGGGGGCTTTTTCCAGTTCGGCCGCAGAGAGGACGCGGCGGAGTTTATTTTCATTCAGTTCATGGTCGCCGCGGACCAGCGCCATGACGGGTTCTCCGTCGGCAAGGAAGAACAGAGTCTTTATAGCCTGTTTTTTGTTCAGTTTGAGGAACCTGCTCACATCCTCTACGGTATACATGCCGGGCGTGGCCACGTCCTTAAGCGGCGCAAACTTTGACGGGTCAACGGTCCGGGCCGGGGGCTCGGCGGTCTCCGCTTTCTCGGTATTGGCCGCGTAGCCGCATTCGCAGAGGGCGATCTCGGCTTCGCCGGTGTCGGCTATGACCATAAATTCGTGGGACTGGTTGCCGCCTATCGGGCCGCTGTCGGCCTCCACAGGCTTATATTTAAGTCCGCAGCGGGTGAAAATACTTTCGTAGGCGCCATACAGCTTCTGGTACCACACGTCGGAATCGGCTTCCGTGGCGTGAAAGGAGTACGCGTCCTTCATGTAAAATTCCCTGGCACGCATCACGCCAAAGCGCGGCCGTATCTCGTCACGGAACTTTTCCCCGAACTGATAAAGCAGAATGGGAAGCTGGCGGTAGGAGCTGACGTCCCGGCGCACCATGTTGGTGATAACTTCTTCGGCGGTGGGGGCGAAGCAGAACTCGGAATCCTTGCGGTCCTGTATCCGCAGGAGCTCCTTGCCGTAGATCTGCCAGCGGCCTGTCTCCATCCAGAGTTCCTTGGGCTGGATTACGGGCAGCCAGACTTCCTGGCCGTTTATCTTATCAAGCTCCTCACGCACGATATTTTCAACTTTCTTCAGGACCCTGAGGCCGAGCGGCAGCCATTCGTAGATCCCGCTGGCAAGCTTACGGATCATACCCGCCCGGAACATAAGCTTTACCGAAATATTGTCCGCGTCAGCCGGCGCTTCTCTCAAAGTGGGGAGAAAATAATTGGAAAGTTTCATCTGAGCATCCTCGATTCGGCTTTTAGCTTCTGAGAACCCGGCCGGACAACGGCCATAAACCCCGTCGAAATACGGCGGACCTGTTTTTTAGACGGCGACTGCGCGCGAAAACATCTAGAACCGATTAAAGCCGCAAAACACTATCTGCAAGAGCGTATCTTCCTTATGATCTCATTGACCCATTCTTTTTCTTTTATTACTTTGATCTGCTTGCCACGCTCTATCCAGATACCCTGGCCTTTGCCGCCGGCGATGCCGAAATCGGCTTCGCGGGCCTCGCCGGGGCCGTTAACCACGCAGCCCATAACGGCGATCTTTTTCCCGGTGGAGCGCTTCAAAAGAGTTTTATCCGAATAAACGCGGTCTTCTATCTCTTTCAGCACTTTTTCCACATTAACCCGGCAGCGTCCGCAGGTCGGGCAGGCGATAAGATTCGGACCGTACTGCCTCATGCCCATGGCTTTGAGTATTTCATAAGCCGCGCGGACCTGCATGACCGGATCCTCGGTGAGCGAGACCCGGATGGTATCGCCGACGCCCTGCGTCAGAAGCAGGCCTATCCCCAGGGAAGACTTTACCGTGCCGGAAAGGAAGCTGCCCGCTTCCGTGACTCCGACATGGAGGGGAATATCGGATTTTTCCGAAAACAGAATATTGGCCATAACCGTGCGCTCGATATCATCCGCCTTCAGGGAGACCACGATATCCATGAACCCTTCTCTCTCAAGGATCCTGACTTCCTCCAGCGCTTCTTTCACCATTATCCTGGCCCATTCAAGGGGCTTCCATTGCGGATTAGGGATCTTTTTTAAAATCTTCAGCGAACCGCAGTTGACGCCTATCCGTATGGGAATGCCGGCCGATTTGCAGGCCTTTACCACTTCCCTGACCTTATCCTTCCCGCCTATATTGCCCGGATTGATACGGATCTTGTCCACGCCCTGTGCCGCGGCTTCCAAGGCCAGACGCCAGTCGAAATGGATATCGGCCACAAGCGGAATGTCTATGGCTTTCCTGATGCGGCCGAGATTCCTGGCGGCAGCCATATCCGGCACGGCCACGCGTATGATCTCACAACCCGCGTCTTCCAGGCGCCGGATCTGGTCAATTGTGGCTTTAAGGTCGCCGGTGTCGGTATTGCACATTGACTGCACCGAGACGGGATTATCTCCGCCTATGGCGAATTTCCCTACTTTCACCACGCGCGTCTTTCTGACTTTATGGTTTTCCATCTCACTTCTTCCCCTGCGCGGGAGTCTCAACCTGTACCGGCGCGGCCTTGGGCGCCATTAGTCTCTTTATATCGCTATAAGTGGCGAAGATAAGAATGCCCACCAGGAAAGCGATGCCGGTAGAATTTAGCCAGCCCATGACCCTGGGGGTAACCTTTCGGCGGAAAACCCCTTCCATTATAAAAAGGACCGCATGCCCGCCGTCGAGAAGCGGGATCGGCAGGAGGTTAAAGAAGCCGATGGCAACGGAGATAAGCGCGATCAGGAAGAACAAATCAGGCATGCCGGTATGGGCGGCCTTGCTGACGATATTGACTATGCCGATAGGGCCGGAAAGATCCGGTTTTTCCCGATGCCGGATATTGGACGCCAGGGTAGTCACGGTGTATTTAGTCCAGTAGTAGCACTGGCCGACGCCCATTCTGGCGGCTTTCAGCGCACCGACATATTTGTAACTTATCCCCGGCGCGATTCCGATAAGGCCCTGCCCTTCAGGTCCTTTTTTAGCGACAACCTTCACTTTTAATTTTTCAGCCCCCCGGTTGTATTCAATAAGCAGCGAAGCGCCCGGTTTTTTATGTATGAGATCCGCCATCTGGCTCCAATCTTTCACCTGGACGCCGTCCACGCTCAGCACCCGGTCGCCGGCCTTAATCCCCGCCTCGTAGGCCGGATAGCCCTGCGAAAGTTCTCCGACAACAGGGTCCGCGGATGGAACCGGCTCTCCCATTATGAGTATCACGCCGGTAAAAATAACGAAAGCAAGCAAGTAATTCATGAACGGACCGGCAAGCACAACTCCCAACCGCGTGTACCAGGGCTTGGAGAAATATTCGTCGGGATGTCCGGTAACTTCCTCTATGTTCTCTCCGGCTGGCTTCACATAGCCGCCCAGCGGAATGGCCCGGATAGAGTAACGGGTACCGCCCTTTGTGCGCCCGAAAAGCTCGGGCCCGAAACCGAATGAGAAGGCCTCTACTTTTATTTCAGTCAGCTTGCAGACCAGGAAATGTCCCAGCTCGTGCAGAAAAATAACCAGTCCGAAAGTGAACAACACCGCGGCGATCGATAGTATCATTATTTCCTCTTCTTTCTTAGTTGAACCGCGATTTCCGCGGCTTTTATCCTTGCCCACTGGTCCACTTCCACAGCCTCGGCCAGGGTGGGGGGCCGGCGGTCGGAATGATGAAGGACCAGCGTCTTCTCCGTTATCACGGAGATATCGGTAAACAGCGCCGCGCCTTTCAGGAACCTGTCCACCGCCACTTCGTTGGCGGCGTTCAGAACGGCGGGATAACTCCCGCCCAGCCGCCCGGCTTCATAAGCCAGCTTAAGACAGGGGAAACGCCTGAAATCAGGCTCCAGGAAATCCAGGGACTTAAGCTTGAAAAAATTCATGGGCGCGACCAGGGATTTAACCCGTTCCGGGTAGGTAAGCGCGTACTGGATAGGCAGCTTCATGTCCGGCCAGGAAAGCTGGGCCAGGACCGAACCGTCCTTAAACTCCACACCGGAATGCATCACCGACTGAGGGTGTATCAGGACCTGGATCCTGGAGACCGGCAGCGAGAAAAAATTCTTTATCTCTATAGTCTCCAGCCCCTTGTTCATAAGCGTGGCGCAGTCCACCGTGATCTTGGGCCCCATCTTCCAGGTGGGGTGTTTGAGTGCGCGCGCGGGGGTGACTTTTGAGAGATCTCCTTTGTAACGGTAGAACGCTCCGCCGGATGCCGTCAGGAAGATCCTTGAAACTGACGCGCCGTAATCTTTATCATTCAGCCCCTGAAGGCACTGAAAGATGGCCGAGGGCTCGGAATCCACCGGGATAATTTTAGCCTGCCAGCGTGCGGCTTCCAGCATCAGGGCTTCGCCGGCCATGACCATGGGCTCCTTATTGGCGAGGGCGATATGCTTGGAAGCGCGGATAGAGGCGACCAGCGGGGCGAAACCCACCGAACCGGAAATGGAATTCAGAACGACGTCGGCTTCCGCAAGCGAAGCCATTTCCGTCAGGCCCTCCACCCCGGGGGCAAGCAGCCTGGTGCCGCGCGGCAGTACTCCCTTAAGTTCGGCGTGGGCGTCATGATCGAATACCGCCGCGTATTTGGGCCTGTGCGAGCGCACCTGTCCGATAAAACCGGCGTCATTGTTCTTGGCGGCAAGGGCCAGAACGTTCCAGCCAAGGTTTCCCACGGTTTTCAGCGCGTTCCGGCCTATAGAGCCTGTGGAACCCAGGATCACTATTTTTTTCATAAAGACGGTTGCTTAGTTTATCGTCATACCGGCTGACTTCATCTGGCGTACACCGTTAAATAATAAACTATCGGCGCAAGGAAGATGTAAGAGTCGAAGCGGTCCAGTATTCCACCGTGTCCCGGCAGGAGGTTTGAGGAGTCCTTGGCGCCGGCGGCGCGTTTTATCATGGACTCGGCTATATCCGAGAGCTGGCCGAAAATACCGATAAGAACTCCGGCGGTTACGGCAAAAGCCACGCTTACGGTATCGTTCATGAAAGCACGAAAAAGAAGCGTCATGAGGATGGCGCCGGCAAAGCCGGCGAGGGCGCCCTCCCAGGTTTTTTTGGGACTGATAGTGGAAAGCTGTCTTTTACCGAAGAAACGGCCGATAGCGTAAGCGGCGGTATCCATAACCCATACGGTCACGATAAGCATGAAAGTCAAAGCCTCCCCGTCCGGCCGGATATTGCGCAGGGGGATGAGGTGGCACATGCACCAGGAAATCATAAACAGGCCCAGCAGAGTGAAGCCGATGCGTTCCAGATACTTTTTTCTAGAAAAGATCTCGTAGACCAGCGTCGCAATAACGGTCAAAGTTACGGCTGAGCCGGCGAAATTATCTCCGCCGGCCTGTGCGACGGAATAATTATCAAAAAAAAGCGCCGCCGGCAGCAAGAGACCCGCGACAAAAAGCACGGGCCCCTGCACAGGCTTCCCGCCCATCTTCATCAGGAGGTAATACTCGTAAAGCGACAGGGCGATGATCGTGAACACGAAGACGGCATAAGGCAGGCCGCCAAGGTGGATGAGAAGCGCCACAACAGGGATGCCTATGACGGCTGTAAGAACTCTTGGTAGAAGCATAATATACGGTTATAACCGCCGCTTTCGGGCAGGTTAAGTTCCTTTTCTTCTTTCCCTGGCCTGATAGTCCAGGAGGGCTTCGACAAATTGTCTCTCCCGGAAGTCGGGCCAGAGTGCGTCGGTTATATAAAATTCGGAATAGGCCGTCTGCCAAAGCAGAAAATTGGAAAGCCGGGCCTCACCGGAGGTCCGGATCAGCAGGTCCGGGTCGGGCAGCGGCCAGGTGTATAGAGCCTTGGAAAAAGAGGCTTCGTCCGTTTTTTTCACTCCACGCTCAAGCAGAGAGTTGACCGCGTCTATAATCTCCATGCGTCCGCCGTAATTGAGCGCGATGTTCAGAACCATTCCAGTATTACTTTTAAGCCGCTCAACTGCTTCCATGACCGCTTTTCTGGCGGAAGCGGGTATTTCGTTCAGGCGGCCGCTGATCATAAGACGCACATTGTTATCACCCAGCTCCTTCGTATATTCGGTTATGGCTTTTTTCAGAAGGAGCATGAGCGCGTTGACTTCTAACTTGCCGCGGTTCCAATTCTCTGTGGAGAAAGCGTAAATGGTCAGGGCTTTGACCCCTAAGTCGCTGGCCGCCTTAACCACGGCGCGCACAGATTCCACTCCCTTGGCGTGCCCGACCGCGACCGGCAGGCCTTTCGCCTTAGCCCAGCGCCTGTTTCCGTCCATGATCACGGCCACATGGGCGGGAATACCGGAAAGATCAAGTTTTTTAAGGAGTTGATCCATAAAAAGACGGGAACATAATATAGCTGGAGGATGGCGCCTCTTTAATTTTCGCCCGCCATCCCCTTATATCCGGATATCCGGAAATCACACTGTAAGAAGGTCTTTTTCTTTTGAGACGCCGGCATCATCTATGTTCTTGATGTAGGCATCCGTCATCTTCTGGATGGTCGCTTCGTGGCGTTCGGTATCGTCCTCGGTTATTTCTTTTGCCTTTTCCGCTTTCTTTACTTTTTCAATAGCCTCGCGGCGCACGTTCCGCACAGAAACACGGGCGTCCTCGCACATGCTGTGTACGACTTTCACCATCTTTCTGCGCTGTTCCTCCGTCATAGTCGGGAGATTTATCCGTATAACGTCTCCATTCTTTACGGGGGCCGCGCCCAGATCCAGTTTTCGTAACTCGGCTTCTATCGCGTCAACAGCCAGCTTATCCCACGGCCTTATTTCCAGCGTCCGGCCTTCGGGAATGGAGATGGCAGCCACCTGTTTAAGGGGGACACGGGCGCCATAATACTCCACGAACACGTTATCCAGCAACTGCGGATTGGCCCGCCCGGTACGAAGGGTTGAGAGCTCCCTTTTAAACTTCTCAAGTTTCTCCATCATAGTCAACTCGATCTGTTCAAGCATTGAATTCACGTCTTCGGCCATATATAAGGGCTCCTCGTCTTTCTATTTAACAAACGGACCTCATCAAAAAGAAGCGACATCGTAATTATATTAAATTTGGGGGGAAGTGTGGCGGGGGAACTACACCCTTGACTTATAGCTTATCGGCCGATTAAAAAATCAGTTTTACTGATAAAAAAGCGCATCAGGGCTTTACCAGGGAGTCTTCCACCAGGCCGCAGATGATATGCGCGGCAAGAATATGCATTTCCTGGACGCAAGGCGTATCGGCATCCTCTATCACCAGAGCCAAATCGGATACGGGCTTGATAACGCCTCCATCGCGGCCGAGGAACCCCACGGTAACAATCCCCATTTCACGGGCTTTATTAAAGGCATTCAACACATTCAGGCTTGCCCCGGAAGTGGAGAGGCCGATTAGAACATCGCCCTTGCGGCCATGGGCCTCCACCTGGCGTTCAAAGACTTTGTCAAAAGAGTAATCATTAGCCAGGCAAGTCAAAATAGAGGTGTCGGTAGTAAGAGCAAGCGCCGAAAGGGCGCGCCGCTCAAGTTTAAACCGTCCGACCAGTTCGGCGGCTATATGCTGGCTGTCGGCCGCAGAACCACCGTTGCCGCAAATGAGCACCTTGCCGCCTTTCCTTAGCGCACCGGCCACCACGGAGGCTATCTGCCCGATAAGCGGCCACTGAGCGGGCAACGCCTGGGCCGCTGAAATATGACGTTCAATGGCTGAATGGATCTTTTCTTCCATAATCGCGGCCTTATTCTATTAGGGTGCCGACGGTTTCACCGCCGACCGCTTTTTTTATATTGTTCTGCGTGTGAAGGTTAAAAACAAGTATGGGGAGATGGTTCTCCATACAAAGGGTCAGAGCGCTGGTGTCCATAAACTTAAGGCCTTTACGGATAGCGTCCATATAGGTGATATTTTTTATCATTCTGGCTTTTTTATCCAGTTTCGGATCACCGGTATAGACGCCATCCACCTGCGTAGCTTTAAAGATTATTTCCGCCCCTACTTCCGCGGCGCGCAAAGCCGCCGCGGAATCGGTGGTAAAATACGGGTTGCCGGTGCCGCCGGCGAAAATGACCACGCGGCCTTTTTCAAGGTGCCGGATGGCGCGGCGCCGTATGAAAGGTTCGGCCAGGCGCGAAATTTCTATCGCCGTCTGGACTCGGGTGGGGACGCCTTTGTGCTCCAAGGCCGACTGCAAAGCCATTGCGTTGATTATAGTGGCCAGCATCCCCATATTGTCGGAGGATACACGATCTATCATGCCGTGCCCATCCTTGGCGCCCCGCCAGATATTTCCGCCTCCCACAACAATGGCCAACTGCACCTCCGGCCGCCACGCTTTTCTTATTTCTTCCGAGATAAAAGTAAGAGCGGTCGGGCTGATCGAACGCCCGTCGCCGGCTTTGGAAAGCGCCTCTCCGGATAATTTAAGCAGGACCCGTTTGTACATGATAGAAAGCTTGTAAACTTTATTCCATGCCGATAATGTAGCAGTCGAACTTCTTAACCTGAATATTTCCTTTAAGTTTGTCGGAGTGGTTCTTGACCACCTGCGCCACGGACAGCTTGGGCTCGCGGATGGACATCTGTTCAAGGAGACAAGATTCCTGATAGAATTTTTTTACCCGGCCCTCAAGCATCTTCTCAAGGGCTATCCCGGTCTTGCCCGCGGCGGCGGGGCCCGCCTTGTAAATTTCTTTTTCCTTTTCAACAAGCTCGGCCGGCACATCTTCCTTGCGCAGCCACTTAGGGCTCATTGCCACGCTCTGCATGGCAAGTTCCTTGGCCAGGGCCATAAGATCGTCCTTGGCGGAATTAACATCGCCATCAAAAGAGAGCTCTACGATCGCGGCTTTCTTAGAATCGGAATGGACATAAAAATTAGCCATCGTACCAGCTGCGGCGCGATAGACCAGCCCGCGGCGTATAGCCATGTTTTCGCCGCACTTGATAGCAAGCGCCTGGAGCTTTTCCCGGGCTTTTTCATTCTCGGCGGGATTCGCCATCGCAACGTCGGAGAGCATCAGCCCGGAGAGTTCTTCGGCCAAGGCCCGGACTTCCGGGTTCTTGGCGACAAAATCGGTTTCGCAATTTATTTCCACCATAGCCAGGGTTTTGAAGTCGGGAGAAACCTTAACGGTAACCACGCCCTCTTTCATAAGGCGGCCGGCGCGCTTTGCCAGGCCTGCGAGCCCCTTTTTCCTGAGAAACTCCACGGCTTTGCCCAGATCTCCGGCGGATTCCTTGAGGGCGTTCTTGCAATCCATTACGCCCGCTCCGGTCTGGTTCCGCAACGACATCACCTGTTCGCTGGTTATAGTAACTGTCATATTAAAAGCTCCTTAGAATCAAAAAAATAATCGTGATTGTTTGCCCACTGCATCATCGGCTCATGCACAGGATTTCCTTTACAATGAGCGATCGGTAATCCGGGAAATTTGCCCGTTATTCTTCGGTCTTGACGGGTTCGGCAGATGATTCCGGCGCCCGCTCTTCCACGGGAGCGTCCATCATGGACTGCTGATCGTCATGCGCGGCCTCTACCGGCTGCATTGCGGCGGCCTTGGCGGCCTCGGCTTCGGCGCGCCCTTCGATTATGGCGTCGGCCATAGTCGCGCAGAAAAGCCTGATAGACCGGGCGGCGTCATCGTTGCCAGGAACGGCCCAGTCGAGCGCGTCCGGATCGCAATTGGTGTCGCAAACGGCCACCACGGGGATGTTTAGCTTCTTGGCTTCGCTCAGCGCGCCGCCCTCTTCAATGGGATCGACGATAAACATGATCTGCGGAAGAGTTTTCATTGAGCGTATGCCTGACAGGAGCTTAACAAGCCGGTTCTTTTCCTTGGTAAGGCGGGAAACTTCTTTTTTGGACATGACGCGGAAAAGTCCGTCCGCCTCAAGCTTTTCAAGTTCATCGAACCGCTTAAGAGATTTTTTCAGGGTTTCGAAATTTGTAAGAGTGCCGCCCAGCCATTTTTCGTACACGCAGGGGACGTTGGCCCTCTGAGCTTCTTCCCTTATGATATCTTTGGCCTGTTTCTTGGTTCCGACAAAAAGGAACCGTTTACCCTCTTTGGCCGAATCTTTCATGAAAGCGTAAGTTTTTTTGAGTTCCTTGACGGTTTTCTGCAGATCGAGGATATGAATGCCATTCCTCTCCCCGAATATAAACCGCGCCATTTTGGGGTTCCACCTGTAGGTCTGATGACCGAAATGCACTCCGGCTTCCAACATCGTCTTCATTGATATATTTAACATTTAAGTTTCCATCCTCCACTGCGTTCGCGTTTCTTTTCCCGCCCTCCAGGAGCAGGATTTCACCGCTGTTAATTTTATCATAGTCGGCGGGGTCATTGCAATGCCGACTGCGGCCCGGATCGGGACCGTATCCGCGCGCCCCGACGAAGTCTTAACCTCGCTGGATCTGATGCCCGAGGAGTCCTCCAGGCCCATGCTCAAACCTTTTTTAAAAATGCCTTCCGACCGAAGAGTTTTTACTTACCTGCCGCATATTTTCTATACTTGTTGCCGACACCACAGATTATGAAAATAGCCATAGCCCAGATAAATCCCAAAGTTGGAGACATCTCCGCCAACGCGTTGAAGATAGAAACCTTCGCCCGGAGAGCTGAAAGCGCCGGAGCCGAATTAACAGTCTTCCCGGAACTGGCGCTAACCGGCTACCCGCCGTCGGACCTGCTGGAGAAACAAGATTTCATCCTTGAAAACCTCTCGGCGCTGCATCGCTTGACCGCCCTTAAGCTCAAGACCGCGCTCGCCGTGGGCTATGTGGACATAAATCCGGGCAGAAAAGGCAAGGAACTCCTTAATTCCATAGCCTTTATAAGCGGGGGAAAGGTCGCGGCCAAAAGGGCCAAATCACTGCTGCCCACCTATGATATTTTCGACGAGGCCAGATATTTCGAGCCGGCCGCAGCCAACCACCCCTTCAAGTTCGGGGGGGAAACCCTGGGACTAACCATCTGCGAGGATATATGGGCGGAAACCTCCCTCCTGCCGAAACGGTTTCTCTACACTAACAATCCGGTGAAAACTCTCCGCGCTGGAAACGCTTCCATAGTGATAAACATTTCGGCCTCTCCGTATTATAAAGGAAAAAACGCCAAACGTACGGCTATACTGGCCGGTCTCGCTAAAAAAATGCGGGTATTCATGATCTACGCCAATCAGGTAGGAGCCAACGACGAACTCATCTTTGATGGGAACAGCTTCGCCCTGGATCCTTCCGGACGCCCTATCGGACGCGCAAAGCCTTTCGAGGAAGACCTGCTTCTGGTGGACACCTGCGCGGCTCCGCCGCGGCCGGCGGATCTCCGGCGCGAGGGCCCGGATGAAATACTTTCCGCGTTGACCCTGGGAATAAAGGATTATTTTCGGAAACTTGGCTTCAACCAAGCGGTATTGGGACTGAGCGGCGGCATAGATTCGGCCGTAGTAGCCGCCCTGGCCGCCAGAGCGCTGGGACCGGAGAACGTGACCGGCGTGCTGATGCCTTCCATCTATACCTCCGGCCGAAGCATAAAAGACGCCCAGGCTTTGGCCGCCAATCTACGAATAAAGACGGAAATCATACCCATAAAAAATATTTATGCGGAATTTTTGAAAGAACTTAAAGCGGCCGGACCGCGCAACGTTGTCAGCCTTACCATGCAGAACCTACAGGCCAGGATACGCGGAACTATCTTAATGGCGCTGGCCAACAGAAATAACTGGCTGGCCCTCACCACCGGGAATAAATCGGAGATAGCCCTGGGCTACTGCACGCTGTATGGAGACACCGCCGGGGCTATAGCCCCGATAGCCGATCTGCTTAAAACCGAAGTTTACCGGCTGGCTGACGTCATCAACCGGGACGTGAAAATAATTCCGCGCGCCATAATACAAAGACCGCCGACCGCCGAACTCAAACCCGGCCAGAAAGACCAGGACGACCTGCCCCCTTACAAAACTCTTGACGCCGTCATCCGCCTGTACATGGAAGAAAACCTTACCACGCGGGAAATAATCAGGAAAGGCTACAAGGCGGAACTGGTGCGCTCCATACTCCGGCGCATAGAGGCCAATGAGTATAAACGCAAGCAGCTGCCCATCGGCCTGAAAGTAACGGAAAAATCTTTTGGCTACGGCAGGAAAATGCCCATCGTAAAGGATCTGGACTATATCAAATAACCCGGACCTATTTTTGCTTTTTGTTTTTTGACCCCGCGCCTCCACGTCAATGAAAAAGATCTTCGCCGCCCTGATGATACTCCTGCTGGCAACCCCGGATCTTTACTGCCAGCCGCACAAAAAGCGAAAACTGATCAAACCCGGCCCCAAAGCGAAAGAAGAAATAGTGAAGCCTGAACCCAGGACCAAAGAAGAGATCTTAAAGCCGCTGGAAACTCCCGCCGCCGATTATCAGGAAAACATCATAGCCCGGATGCTGAACAGGGTCACTATCAACACCGCCAACGGCCCGATAATACCTTTCCCCATAGTGGATTCCAGCAAAGACCTGGGACCCAGCTTCGGGATCATGCCGATCATCGCCATACGGAAAAAAGGGACCAAGGACATGAAAGCCGTAATAGTCCCATCGGCGGCTTACAATGATAACCTGGGCACCACGCTCACCTACAGGCACTATATTTTCCCTGACGAAAAACGCTATTTCATCCTGCGCGCCTCACGTTCCCAGCGCGTAGAGCGGGAACTAATGGCCTACTATTACACGCCGCAATTCCTGGGTTCCGCCGTACGTATGAGCGTGGAACCCAAATATTGGGTCACCGGCAAACCCTCTTTCTACGGTTTCGGCATCCATTCCAGGCGGCCCGACAAAGCCAACTACGCTCTTACAACGACAGGGGAGGAGATAATAGCGGACCTTCCGCTCATTAAGAACGTTTTTTTAAATTTCGACCACACATATTATGCTAAAAAGATCAGCGACGGGCCCGTAGAAACCGCCCAGGTCAGCGTGCGTTTTCCCGCGCTTTTTGAGGGAGCCTCGGACCTGAAGAAATACCACACGAACCGCTTCTCGATAGTTTACGACGATACGGACCACCCGTTCCTGCCTAAGATCGGCACCTACGCCAGCGCTTCCATTCTCTATTCCAATAAGAAACTCGGCTCGGATTATGAATACCGCACTTACGCTTTCCAATTGAAGAACTACTATAACTATAAGGAAGAGGGGCGCTTTGTGACGGCGGTGCATTACCTGATGCAATTCCAGCGCGGAGAAACCCTGCCGTTCTACGCCATGCCGCAGTTAGGGGAAAGCACGGGCCTCAGGATGGCCGGAGACGGCCGCTTTGTGGACAGGGCCAAGTTCGTTTTCACCATAGAAGAACGTATCACCCTTTCACGCTCGCCTTTTTTAAAATTTATCAGCGAGACCGAAATAGCCCCTTTCCTGGACATGGGAACGGTTTTTTCAAAACCATCGGCATTCAGCGCGGGAAATCTGAAGTACGGCCCGGGCATATCGGCCAGGCTGGTTATCAGGCCTCAGTTGGTGGCCACTGTTGATTTCGCAACCGGCTCTGAAGGCGCAAACGCCATCATAAAGATAGGCTATCCGTTCTGATCTGCCCCTAAAAACAAAAAGACACCTGCGGAAAATGTCGCGCTTTGAGGGATAGGCGACTGTGATACTTTTACCGCTTCGGCATATTATGTATGCTGGGGATACAGGAATTTATGGATTTTTCCGAGATATATGAAGAGCATTTTGACCGGATTTACGCGTATATTTGCTGCCGTATTGGTTTAGATGGTATTGCGGAAGATCTTGCGGCCCAGGTGTTTCAAAAAGCGTTAGCCAGATCCGGGCAGTATGATCCTGCGCGCGGCAATATCGCGCAATGGCTGTTTGGCATCGCCCGTAATGAAATAAATTACCATCTGCGCTTATCGGCATTGCGCCATTTTGTACCGCTGGACCTTTTTTCGGAAGCTTTGGCGGCAAAAGAAAAACCGGTCATTGACGGCCTGTCGGAGCAGCAGGAGAAGACGGAACTTATGGCCGCGCTTGCGACGCTCAACGCAAGAGAACGGGATTTAATAACTCTTAAGTTTTATTCGGAAATGAATAATCGCGAGATAGCAAAGCTGTCCGGTCTGAGTGAAAGCAATGTCGGAACCATCCTAAGCAGAACTATGGAAAAACTCCGGCAGATCTTTGCGGAGGTAGGCTAATGAAACCGTACGACGAATCTGAAGAACCTGCAAAGCCAGCGGCCTCTACGGCGGGCAGCGATACCGGTAATACAGCCAGCGATGAACGGATCATTGCCCGCTTCCGGCAGATAGAGTTTGACCCGCAGGGCCGGATAAAAAACCGCATACGCCTGAATTTGGCGGGGCAGGACAACAAAACAGGCGTAAAACACCTGTTCGGTTATAAAGCGGCGGCCGGAGTGTTGGTCTCTTGCCTTATTATATTTGCGCTGGTATACCGGCAGGATAGCCACGATTCACACCAACCGGATATCCGACCCGACTACTATGCATATTATAATTTTCCTTCCACAGGAGATGAAGCCATGCTTCTGCTTAATGAGACGCCGCCCGACTGGCTGGATTATCATCGTTTCCCTGGTATTCAGTTTACCGGCAAAATTTAATGTGATACTTTCTTCCCTTCCGCATAATTAGGGTGATGGGGAGACAAAAACAATAAAGGAGCTAATTATGAAAAAGGAAATAATCATCGCGGCAGTGTTGTCGCTTATGAGCGCCACCGCCTTTGCCGCGGACAAATCCGCCGCAGATTCATCCGCAGTGAAGCGCTCGGAAAGCGCGGTATCGGCAAAATATTCCAAAAGAATTAATCCGGCACTCAAGGATGTATTACCCAAGATAGATGCGATACAGAGAGAAATGCTGGATCTGGACGTGATGTATTGGGCGTGGCGGATAGCTGATGGGGGGCGAACAACTGGTATAACTTACGAGCAATTGGAAGGTTATTCCAAGAATTGGATAATGACATCCGAAACAAAGGAACTGTTCCTTGCCAGATTAAAGGCGGTGCTGGACGGAAAAACGAGCCGGCCGCTGACGGCGCCGGAAAGAAAAAAACTTGACGAAAACAAGGCGCAAATAGTAAATCTTCTATCCCCGGCCAGGAGCGACTCGTCGCTCATCAATAGTCTCTCAGTAGATTATTGCGTAGAACTGGAGGCGCGTTACTGGGCGCACAGGATTCAAACTGGTGAAAAAGAAATTCTGGAATCGATGAAGAAGTGGGACATGAGCGCTAATACCAAACGGATTACCGAGAAAGTAAATAAAAATCTGACAAAAAAGCTTGAGCCGCTGACTAAAGAAGAACGTTATAAACTTGACGCATGTATTGAGAAATTGAGCAAGATGTAGAAACGCGGAGTCGGCTGGAATCTCAAAAGGAGAAAATCATGAGAAGAATTGTTTATAGCGTATGTGCCCTAATGTTCTTGGCGGGATTATCCATTCCAGGAAGGACTGGCGAGGATGTAGGCCCCTCCGGACAGAATATCCAAAAAGATGCGGGGATAAACCAGAGAGACATTCGTTCTGATCACAATGCACGACTTGAAAAAATAAATAAAATCGACCTGGAGATTTTTGACATAGAAGCCATGTACTGGGCCTGGCGGATAAAAGATAAAGACACCACCTACTACGATTTACTTGATAAATCAAAGCGGTGGATAATCCTGGCGGAGACAAAAAACAAACTGTTCGCCAAGATTCAGGAGAATCTTGATACCGGCACGGTTAGAGCCCTTACGGCTGCGGAACAGGATAAGCTTGATGATGCCAAGTCCAGGATACGAGCGATCCTATCAGACGGCGCCCCGGAGCATCCGGGACTGGCAGCCCAAAGGGCACAAATGGCGAAAGTGGACGAAATAGATAAAGAAATTTTAGACATACGCGCCCGGTACTGGGCCTTTCGCATAAAGAACGACGGAGACGTCACATATGACACACTCCTTGCATATTCAAAAAAATGGGTAGGCATTAAGGAAACTACGACCAAACTGATGGAAAAGATAAAAGGACTATTGGCGGGCGGTGATATAACCCCGCTTGATGAACTGGAACACAACCAACTTGACGATGCCCACGCACGGATAAGGGCTATTCTGAGGTAACCACGTTAAATCTGAAAATTCCACTGCGGCATAACCCATCTAAAGCCTGATAGTTTGAATCCTGTGGCCTTAGAAATAAACAGGATTAGAACTGCCCCGCAAACTTTTGGTGGACAGCTATAGTCGTATACCGGTATAATAATGTAAAGGGTCCGAAGCAGGTAGTTATCGCTTCGGAGGTTGGGATGGTCGGGCCGCCATCTACGGTTATATCGCCGGACGGCGGCTATTTCTTTTATTGCATACGGCTATTGGCCTTTTTTCCGTGCGTGGCTTCTAACACTAGCCATCATGGCCCCTGTGATTTTAATTTTAAAATACTGGTTCAAACTTGTTTGAGGCGGTAGTGATGTCCTACTGGGTTATCCCAAGCTTGGCGCTGATAATGGCGCTGGTGTTGCTGTTGCCGTTTTCCATTAAGAGGGTGGAAGAAGAGTTGGAAATCTTTCTACTTGTAATGGGTTGCGCCGCGATGACCCTTTCGGGATTGTGGAACCGGCATATAGTGAAGGAGTCGTTTGTCGAGCCTATAAATATTTCCATCGCGGTACTTGTTGCCGGTTTTATGTTCCGGGCGGGGCGGAACAAGATCGAAAACGCAATCGAGCGGCTTGAAAAAAACATCGGTCTCAATCATTCCCTGTTTGCCCTAATAGTGTTTTTGGGCTTCTTGTCCAGCCTGATTACTGCGATAGTAGCGGCACTGATACTTTGTGAGGTTATATCTCATCTTCGCCTGGATCGTCCATCCCGAATACGCACCGCTGTTTATGCCTGTTATGCGATAGGCATGGGCGCGGCGCTTACACCTTTAGGTGAGCCTCTTTCCACCATAGTCACAGCCAAACTGCAAGGGCCGCCGCACAATGCCGGGTTCTTCTGGCTGGCAAATCTGCTGTTCCTGTGGGTCACGCCCGCAATAGTCGCTGTAGCCGCGTTAGCAGCCTATTGGCGTCCTTTAGGCCGGGAAACCTCAACCAGCTCGGTTTCCGATAAGGTTCCCGATACAAATAAAGCAGTCTTTATGCGGGCGGGGAAAGTCTACATCTTCGTGGTTGCGTTAGTATACCTTGGCGAAGGGGTGAAACCTATCGCCAATAAGCTCTTATCCGCACTGGAAGGCTGGCAGTTTTATTGGTTGGGCCTCACATCGGCCGCCCTGGACAACGCTACGCTGGCCGCCGCAGGAATAGTGCCATCTATGGGAAGGGCGCAGATACTTTCATTCGTATTAAGCTTGTTGATTTCCGGCGGCATTCTTATACCGGGTAATATCCCGAACATTATTAGCGCCGCAAAGTTAGGGGTAAAGAGCCGGGAATGGGCCAGGGCCGCCATTCCCGCAGGTGTTGCTCTCTTAGTCACCTACTTCCTGGCCTTGGCGGTTATTTACTGAGGCTCACAAAAGGGGACTCTATGCGTATAACATTCAAATTGATCATTTCGCTCATAATTGTAGTGGTATTTGTGGCCGTTGTATCAGCATGGTTCAATGTCCGGCAGGAGAAAATTAAGCTCTATGAAGAAGTCCTGTCCCGCTCCGCCCTGCTGGCTGAAAGCTTCAAAGAAAGTGTCCGGAACAACCTTGCAGCTAAAAACTATGCCAGTGTCCAACGACTTGCCGATAAGTTCCAATCACAGAAACAGTTGGAAGGTGTGGCAGTCTATGACTCCGGCGGAACCCGCATTGTAAGTTCATCCGCGTTAACCCCGGTGCTGGCCGTGCACAAGGAAGCCATCGAAGCGTTGTTGAAAGAAGGGCAGGACAGCCCCGTTACTTATGCCATGGCGGAGAAAAAGATGTTTCTGTATCCGCTTTCCGTAGCCCTTGATGGCGGGGGTACGGCGCGCATAATTATTTTTACCAACGTTTCCTACATAGATTACGACCTCTTTAAGATCTGGAAGCGCACACTGATAAGGCTGCTCGCACAAATGGTTCTTATATCGCTTGTCACCCTGCTGACGATAAGATGGAATCTTGTGGATCCAGTTATCCAGATGGCCGAATGGATGAAAAACCTTCGCATGGGCGACGCTCATGGGCACGTTCCTCCTATCAAAGGAGATATTTTTGCGCCGATAGCCCAGGAGGCTACAACTCTTGCGACCAATCTTCAGGCAGCCAGGCGAGCGGCTCAGAACGAGGCCCGGTTGCGTCAGGAGGGTGAATCGTTATGGACTCCTGAACGGCTTAAAGAACTGATAAAAATGAAAATGGACGGACGTCCGTTGTTTGTGGTGTCGAATCGTGAGCCCTATATGCATATAAAAGAGGGCAAGGATATTAAAACAATAATCCCAGCCGGAGGCCTTGTAACAGCACTGGATCCCATACTGAAAGCCGCAGGCGGCACCTGGGTGGCGCATGGCAGCGGCGAGGCTGATTTTGAAGTCACGGACGAACATAACCGCATTAAGGTGCCGCAGGAAGAGCCTGCTTATACCCTGCGCCGGGTGCCGCTCAGTAAAGAGGAAGAAGACGGCTATTACTATGGTTTTTCCAACGAAGGTATCTGGCCGCTTTGCCACATAGCCCATATCCGGCCCATATTCAGGAAAGAAGACTGGAAACATTACTATGACGTGAATAAGAAATTTGCCGAGACCGTGCTTGAGGAAATAGCGGATGTGAAAGAGCCTTGTGTGTTGATACAGGACTATCATTTCACACTGCTGCCAGGCATGATAAAAGCGGCTAGACCCGACGCGAGAGTGGCGGTCTTCTGGCATATCCCATGGCCTAATCCGGAAACCTTCGGCATCTGTCCCTGGCAGAGGGAGTTGGTTATGGGCTTGCTTGGAGCCGACTTGATAGGTTTTCAAACACAGTTTTACTGCAATAATTTCCTTGATACCGTTGATCGCACCTTGGAATCTCGCATAGATTGGGAGCATTTCTCAGTACAAAAAGAAGGCCATATAACGATGGTTAAGCCTTTCCCCATAAGCGTTGACTTCCAGCGCCCGGATAGAGATGCCAAAGCCTTAGGTCAAAAGCCTGATATGAAGGCAGTATTAAAGGAAATGGGGCTCAAGGCTGAGTATCTGGGTGTCGGGGTGGACCGCATAGACTACACCAAGGGCATGCTTGAAAGGGTGAAGGCTGTGGACCGGTTCCTTGAAAAATATCCGGAGTATGTGAAAAAATTCACATTCATACAGTTGGGTGCGC
>MGVA01000027.1:34022-154558 GCA_001800245.1 Elusimicrobia bacterium RIFOXYA12_FULL_51_18
CACATATTCCTCAATACCATCGGTTCCTGGCGGAACTGCATGCTGAAGTGGACAGGGTGAATTGGAAGTTTAAGGCCAAGGACTGGAAGGCGATAGTATTTCTGGAAAAGCACCACGATCACAAGGAGATAACCAAGTTCTACAAGATAGCCGATGTGTGCATGGTCACTTCCCTGCACGACGGGATGAACCTGGTGGCCAAGGAATTCGTAGCCGCCAGCGACGACCATCGCGGGGTACTGATACTCAGCCGCTTCGCCGGGGCGTCGCGGGAACTTAAAGACGCGCTGATAGTAAACCCCTATGATATTGAGCAGATGGCCGATGCTATCTACTATTCGCTTACTATGCCGAAAGCGGAGGTGGAGGCACGGATGACCCGCATGCGGCAGGATCTGCACGAGAACAACATTTATAAATGGGCGGCGAACCTGACCGAAGAGTTGATGAAGCTGAGGATGGACGATTTTAAGCTTACGGGCGTATAAAATGAAGCCTTTTTGGAAAAACTCGGACGAGGTCGGCAATCGTATTGCGTCCGCGCCAGGATTGCTGGTGACGTTGGATTTTGACGGCACATTGGCCGCATTGGCTGAGACCCCTGGGCAGGCAATGCTCAAACCGGAGTTTAAGAAGGCCTTGCGTGCATTGGCGGCATTGCCCGGAGTTTCTGTTTTCATCCTCAGCGGGCGTGCCATTGAAAGCGTGCGTAAGTTGGTTGGTTTGCGCAACTTGTACTATGGTGGAAACCATGGTATAGAAATAAAAGGGCCAGGGTTCGTTTGGCGGGACGCGTGCGCGGCTAAAGCACGGAATCTTGTAGCCCGGATCTCCGTAGATATGCAGGAAAGATTTCCTCAGGGCACCGGCATATTGGTTGAGAATAAAGTGTTTTCTGCCAGTGTGCATTATCGCAGCCTCAAAGCGTCATATAGACGTGGTTTCTTCAGCCGGATGAAAGCCTTGATCTCCGCGCAAGGCAAAGAGCTTTATTGGCGCAACGGCCATAAAGTGTTCGAGCTTCTGCCAAAAGGTGCAGCCCACAAAGGCAGCGCGGTAGACAGGCTATCAAAACAGCTTGGATGTTCGCTGAATGTCGCTGTGGGTGATGACCTTACGGATGAAGATATGTTTAATGCTCTTGCGAAAAAGGGAATAACAATACGCGTGGGCCGAAAAACAGGGTCAAGCGCCGGATATTTTCTAGCGAGGCAAGATGAAGTTTTACGTTTGCTGCGGTTTATTATTACTGCAAGGCGTTGGGATATAAAATGGAAAAAAGAACTGCGGAGCCTTTCAAATTCTGCACGAGGCTGACGCTTACCGAAGTTACGGGGCGTAAAGCCTTTAACATAGCGGAACTGCTGGAGGGCATAAAGGCGGCTGACGACGCGACCATCTACCACCACACCCATCGATTTATAAAGCAATCTCACCACCTGGTGCCGGAAGGCGCTAATGATTTCGCCTACTGGGTAACCCGCACGGTGCAGGCGGACCGTCTGGGAGAGCAGTTGACTTCCATCGATATCGTGCAGTTTAATTCCCTGGCGGACCTCAAGGCCGCTTTTGTAAAAATGCTGGAGCGGCACATCGCGGAAAACCCTGAGCAGATACGTACTGTGGCTCCGGGACGGGAATTTCATTTTATGCGCGCTATACGGTTTTCGCTTCCCACGGAGTGCGCCGCCAGTGATTATGCGGGTTTTATTCAATGCCTGCGCAATGTCAGTGTTTCAAGCCTTTACCTGCACGTCTTTGAGGCGCGTCTGCGCCCACCCTATGGTGTGGACGACTTCTCGCACTGGTTTAAAACTAACTTTAACGACGAGATTATAGGTAAAGAGATATCCCGTCTTGATCCCTATTCCTACACGCTTGAAAGCTTAAGGCAAAGGATAATCCGAATAGTTGAGCATCGCCTCGCGGAGGTGTCCCATGCCTAAAATAAACGAATATAGTGCTTCTGCCGGTCTCAGTGCCATAGAAGAATTGAAAGCAATTGCCTTCAGGCTCAAAGGTAAAACGATCCTTAATGTGAATTCCACTGCGGTAGGTGGTGGTGTGGCCGAGATATTAAGCCGTATGCTGCCGATGATGACGGAATTGGGTATAAAACCGCGCTGGGAACTTATCAAGGGCGGGGAAGATTTCTATGCGGTAACCAAGAAGTTCCATAATGCCCTGCATGGCACCTACCAGAAACTTACCGACGCTGATTTTCAGCTTTACCGTGATACGCTCAAGGCCAATATGGAGTCTATAGATCTGGACGCCGATATAGCCCTGATACACGACCCGCAACCTGCCGGGCTTATAGACAAAAAACCGGCGAGAGCCAAATGGGTGTGGCGCTGCCATATAGACCTATCCAACCGGCAGGTGGATGTCTGGAATTTCCTGCACGGCTATGTTTCACGTTATGATGCGGCGGTGATTTCCGCTCCGTCCTTCTCACAGGAGCTGCCAATAAAACAGTTCCAGGTTCCGCCTTCCATCGACCCACTAGCCGATAAGAACAAAGAACTGACGGATGCTGAGGTTTCAGATATAATGCGGCGGCTTGAAATCCCATTGGATAAGCCGCTGATAACGCAGGTCTCGCGTTTTGATCGGCTGAAGGATCCGCTGGGCGTGATAGAAGCATTCAAAAAAATACAGCCCTACGTTACGGCGCGGTTGCTATTAGTAGGCGGTAGTGCCGACGATGACCCTGAAGGCTCTCAGGTGCTGGCAGAAGTCCGAGCGGCAGCGGAAGGTAACCCTGATATAATAGTACTCTGCCTGCCTCCGACCAGCAATATCGAAATAAACGCCATACAACGTGCCTCCGCGATAATAATACAGAAGTCGCTTAAGGAAGGGTTCGGGTTAACGGTTTCCGAAGCCTTATGGAAAGGGAAACCTGTAATAGCCGGAGCTGTTGGGGGGATTCCATTACAGATAACGCACAAATACTCGGGGATACTTACCCGCACCATAGAAGGCACGGCCTATTGGATGAAACGCTTGCTGCACGAACCAGCCTATGCCAAAAAACTGGGGGAAAATGGCCGCGAGCATGTGCGCGAGAACTTCCTGCTAACCCGACATCTGCGCGACTACTTACTGTTGGCACTTTACTTGGAAAGCGGCAGACAGGACTTCATCCATCTGTGAGCGTGATTTGATATTAAAATTTATGGCTGAGTCAGATGAAAAAAAACGACTTGCGGAAGAAATCGCCAAAGTAGACTCTCAGATGGTTGCTTTGGCCAAGCTCAAGCAGAAGCATCTTGCCAAGCTTTCTGCTCCCGAATCTGCTGAGAGTTGTATGACTGGGGAAGAGCGGCGAGAAGCTTTAGCGAATGTTCTAGCTGAAGGCATCGCCTATCTGGGCGAAAGAGGCCTTTTGTCGCTGACTGATGATCCTGTGAAAACTCCTGTTTCATCTAATTCCTCGGACCTTCATAGAATTAAAATCCCCAATGAAAAGAGGTCAAAAAGCGGGAAGTAGTCGGTTGTTATTTGGGGGGTATTGTTTTTAGAACGATAGGGGGCAAATAACAACTTTTTCCAAAAAAACACCACCGGGAGTGCCGGTGGTTGTTATTTTTAAAGTGGCGCGGTCAACGGGGGCCAAAAACTAACTTTTTAGATTCGTCCTTCATAGGGAAAACCTGCTTTATGCCTGCCTTTGAACTGCCTTTAGACCTCTTCAGAATCATCGGCTATGAGGGCGAAAGGTTCCTCTCCATGGTCCCTGAATGCCTCTAATCCCGCTTTTTAACGCAAAAGTTCGAATCCAGTTGACTTAGAGGTCAACTGGATTCGAACTCTGCCTGTTTTGCCTTAAAAATGACTATCGAATCCGCCCCGGCCTTGAACACGCCAAAGCCATCCAGGACACGGTGGAACGTGCTCTTTCGGCCAGCCCAGAAGACCTTGAAAAAATAGAAGCGGCCCTTAAAGCATTGTGAAAATATTCAATTTTGTTTGGACAGCGGTCGCAGTATTCTGGTAAACTATTGAAAAGGGTCCGAAGCGTGTAGTAATTGCTTCGGAGGTTTGGGATGGTCGGGCCGCCATCTCCGGTTGAACTACCGGGTGGCGGATTTTTATTTGTTTCTTACGTGTCCGCTTGCCGGTAATTGGGCTTATTGCCCTTAAAACGGAGGCGACATGACACAACAAACTGATAATACTCCCGGTACAAATAAAACTCAAGTTATAGAATATTCCTACTGGCCTTTTTTCCGCGCATGGATTCTCTCAATATCCATCGTTGCGGCTTTAGTTCTAATCCTTAGATATGTTTTTCATATAAACCTTCTTTTCTAAAGGAAGTCATTATGTCTTATTGGGCTGTTGTAAGCCTGGCGCTGATAATGGCGCTGGTTCTACTGTTGCCGTTTTCTATAAAGCGTGTGGAGGAAGAGTTGGAAGTCTTCCTGCTTATCATGGGCTGCGCCGCAATGACCGTCTCGGGGTTGTGGAACTGGCATATAGTAAAGGAGTCACTGGTTGAGCCGATAAAGATATCCGCTGCCGTGCTGGTTGCAGGTTTCCTTTTTAGGGCAGGACGAAGCCGTGTTGAGGG
Source organism: Elusimicrobia bacterium RIFOXYA12_FULL_51_18 (assembly GCA_001800245.1). Classification (GTDB taxonomy): domain Bacteria; phylum Elusimicrobiota; class Elusimicrobia; order Elusimicrobiales; family UBA9959; genus YA12-FULL-51-18. The sequence goes on from MGVA01000027.1 coordinate 38,602, forward strand.
CATGATAGAACGGCTAGAGCGACGTATAGGTCTCAAGCATTCTCTCTTCGCGCTTATAGTCCTCCTGGGCTTTTTGTCCAGCGTGCTTACAGCGATAATAGCGGCGCTCATACTGTGCGAGATTATCTACCATCTGGGCCTGGACCGGCCTTCCCGCATACGTGTCGCAATTTACACCTGCTACGCCATAGGGCTTGGAGCCGCGTTAACACCAATAGGCGAGCCATTGTCCACCATAGTGACGGCCAGATTGCAGGGGCCGCCGCACAACGCCGGGTTCTTTTGGCTGGCCAATTTACTGTTCCTATGGGTTACTCCCGCCATTATCGCCGTGGCCGCGTTAGCTGCCTACTGGCGTCCATTGGGCCGGGAGGCCGTGGCGACCACAGTTAACGACACGCCTCCCGACACAAATAAGGTATTGTTTATGCGGGCGGGGAAAGTCTATGTGTTCGTGGCAGCGCTGGTATACCTAGGTCAAGGGCTAAGTCCTGTCGCTGGAAAACTGATACCGGCGTTAAAAGGCTGGCAGCTTTACTGGCTGGGCCTTAGCTCTGCTGCGCTCGACAACGCTACGCTGGCCGCCGCGGGGATCGTGCCTTCCATGAGCAGGGCACAGATACTTTCGTTCGGTTTAAGCCTGCTGATTTCGGGGGGGATCCTTATACCGGGGAATATTCCCAACATTATTAGCGCCGCCAATCTGGATATCAAAAGCCGGGAGTGGGCCAGAGCGGCTATTCCCGCCGGTGTCGCGCTGCTAACCATTTACTTCCTGGCCCTCACGGCTATTTACTAAGGTGCGAAGAAGGAGTTTTTATGCGTATAACACTTCGGCTCATTGTTTCACTTATCGTAGTAGTGGTATTCGTGGCGATTGTCTCTGCATGGTTTAATGTCCGCCAGGAAAAGATAAAACTTTACGAAGAAGTTACATCCCGCTCTGCTCTGTTGGCGGACAGCTTTCAGGAAAGTGTCCGGAACAATCTGACGGCGAAAAACTACAGCGGAGTGCAGAGGCTGGCTGACAAATTTCAGTCCCAGAAACAACTTGAAGGCGTTGCAATCTATGACCCCGCCGGAACCCGTATCATTAGTTCATCCGCGCTGACCCCGCTGCTGGCGGTGCATAAGGAAACCGTAGAGGCGTCGCTGAAAGACGGACAGGATAAAGCGGGCACCTACGCCATGGCGAACAAAAAGATGTTTCTTTATCCGCTTTCTGTGACTCTCGACGGTGGAGAGATTGTGCGCATTGTCCTTTTCACCAATGTGTCATATATAGACTACGACCTTTTCAAGATCTGGAAGCGCACGCTTTTAAGGCTGCTGGCCCAGATGATCCTTATTTCAATCGTCACGCTGGTGGTGGTGAGGTGGACGTTCGTGGACCCCATCACCCAGATGGCAGAGTGGATGAAGAATCTCCGGATAGGCGACGCACACGGCCATGCCCCACCGATCAAGGGGGATATTTTTGCGCCTTTAGCAAAAGAGGCCACTACATTGGCAACGAACTTGCAGGCGGCCAGACGCTCCGCGCAGAACGAGGCCCGGCTACGCCAGGAGGGGGAATCCCTGTGGACACCGGAAAGGCTCAAAGAGCACATAAAAATTAAAATGGAAGGGCGACCGCTTTTTGTTGTTTCAAACCGTGAACCCTACATGCACATTAAAGAGGGTAAGGACATCCGCACCATAGTCCCGGCAGGCGGTCTGGTTACCGCCCTAGACCCGATTATGAGAGCCGCAGGCGGCACCTGGGTCGCCCACGGCAGCGGTGAGGCAGACTTCGAGGTAACGGACGCGAAGAACCGCATACAAGTTCCGCCGGATGAACCGGCCTATAGTTTGCGCCGTGTGCCACTCAGCAAGGAGCAGGAGGACGGCTACTATTACGGTTTCTCCAACGAAGGCATCTGGCCGCTTTGTCATATAGCGCATGTTCGGCCCATCTTCCGGAAAGAAGATTGGCAGTATTATTACGACGTGAACAAAAAGTTTGCGGAAACTGTGTTGGAAGAAATAGCAGACGTGAAGGAGCCCTGTGTGCTGATACAGGACTATCACTTCACCCTCCTGCCCGGCATGATAAAAGCGGTAAGACCAGACACGCGTGTGGCAGTTTTCTGGCATATCCCCTGGCCGAATCCGGAGACTTTCGGCATCTGCCCCTGGCAGAAGGAACTGGTAATGGGCCTCCTGGGCGCGGATCTTATAGGCTTCCAGACGCAGTTCTACTGCAATAACTTTCTGGACACCGTAGACCGGACCATAGAATCACGTATAGACTGGGAGCATTTTTCAGCGCAGAAAGAAGGCCATGTTACGATGGTGAAACCTTTCCCCATCAGCGTGGACTTTCAGCGCCCAGATAAAGAGGCCAAGGCTCTGGCAGAAAAGCCTGAATTAAAGTCGGTACTAAAGGAAATGGGACTTAAAGCGGAATATGTGGGAGTCGGTGTGGATCGTATAGACTATACCAAGGGCATGCTCGAAAGGGTGAAAGCTGTAGAACGGTTCCTCGAAAAATACCCGGAGTACGTCAACAAATTCACCTTCATTCAGTTAGGCGCGCCTAGCCGCACGCACATTCCCCAATACCATAGGTTCCTGGCTGAACTGCATGCTGAGGTGGATAGAGTGAATTGGAAGTTTAAAGCCAAGGACTGGAAAGCGATAGTATTCCTGGAAAAGCACCACGACCACAAGGAGATAACCAAGTTCTATAAGATCGCTGACACTTGCTTGGTGACCTCTCTGCACGACGGCATGAACCTGGTGGCCAAGGAATTTGTGGCTGCCAGAGATGATAATTCAGGGGTGCTGATACTGAGCCGCTTCGCCGGGGCCTCGCGCGAGCTTAAGGATGCGCTGATAGTCAATCCCTACGACATAGAGCAGATGGCCGACGCCATCTACTATTCGCTTACCATGCCCAAAGTGGAGATAGAGGAACGGATGACCCGCATGCGTCATGACCTGCACGAGAACAATATTTACAAGTGGGCGGCGAACCTGACCGACGAGCTGATGAAGCTGAGGATGGACGATTTTAAACTTACGAGCGTATAAAATGAAGCCTTTTTGGAAAAACTCAGACGAGATTTCAAATCGCCTTGCGTCCGCACCTGGACTGTTGGTGACTTTGGATTTTGATGGTACATTGGCCGCGCTGGCGGAGACTCCCGGTCAAGCCCGGTTGCAACCGGAGTTCAAGGCTGCATTGAGGGCTTTGGCGGCATTGTATGGGGTTTCTGTGTTTATACTTAGCGGGCGGGCCTTGGAAAGTGTGCGCAAGTTGGTTGGTTTGCGGAACCTGTACTATGGTGGGAACCACGGTATAGAAATAAAGGGTCCCGGTTTCGCCTGGCGAGACGCCGGGGCGGCTAAAGCGCGTGACCAGGTGGCCGGGATAGCCGCTGATATGCAGGAGAGATTCCCTCCGGGGACCGGCGTATTTGTAGAGAATAAAGTGTTTTCTGCCAGTGTGCATTACCGTAACCTTAAGACGGCGTACAGGCGTGGCTTCTTCTGCCGGATGAAAGCTCTGATGTCCGTGCATAGTAGAGCACTTTACTGGCGCGGCGGTCATAAAGTTTACGAGTTGCTCCCCAAAGGCGCCGCCCACAAAGGCAACGCGGTTGAGCGGTTGGCCAGACGATTGGGACGCCCGCTGAGTGTGGCCGTGGGCGATGACCTTACCGACGAAGATATGTTCAAGGCGCTTGCCGGGCGCGGGATAACAATAAGTGTGGGCCGCAAGGCCGGGTCAAAAGCCGGGTATTTTCTGCCGGGTCAGGCGGAAGTCCTGCGTCTGCTGTGCTTCATTACTAATCTTAGGAGAAATAAATGACACTAAGATCTAAGTTTGTGCTTTACACTGCCGGCATCGCCGCAGTGTTCACTGTCTTTATGGTCTATGACAGGGTGCGTACGGCAAGAAGCGAGATGCTTGACCGCGCCGGCAGCAGAGCGGATTATATTATTTCTTTCGTAACCGATATAGCCGCCGACCAACTGGCGGCGGGTTCCACTGCGGACCTTGGCAAGATCCTAAAAGGCTTTTCGCATTTTGACCGGATATCCTACCTGCGGGTTTCGGATTCACGGGGCAAGATACTATACCGGCTGGCACGCCCCGGCGTTAAAATAGACGGTCGACTTCCCGACGCCGATATTTTCACCTCCGCCGACGATATTTATGATGTTTCGTGCGACATAACGCGGGACGACCGGCGTCTGGGCACAATACAGCTTGGGATGTCGCTGGAAGGAATTAAGGAATCAACCCAAACCCTCAAGTGGCGCGGAATAGCGGTGGGAATTATCTTTTTCACCCTGCTAACTGCCGTCATCTGGCTGCTCACAGTAAAGCTGGGCCGCCATCTTGACGCGCTGCTGGCATTGGCCGGAAGCATGAATTCTGAAAAACTGCCACAGGAACCGCAATTGGATCCCCGCACCGATATCGGAAAGATAGCTTCCGCGCTGCGTGAAACGCACTCGCGCCTTAAGGCCGAAGAAGTGTGCCGCAAGGAAGCCGAAACGCAAAAAGAAGACTTTTTTGCGATGACCGTCCACGACCTGAAACAGCCTTTGACATCACTGAAGGCGGCGATAGATCTGTTATTTTCGGAAGAAGATGTAAAAAGCTTCAGTAAAGACCAGGTACGAAGTCTTTCAATAATTGCCGGCACCTCGCTCCGTATGCTTAATTCCATGGTCGTCGACGTACTGAATACGGCTAAAATGAAGAGCCGGGATTACACGCCGGAGAAGAACAGGTTATCTCTTAATGAATTCATGCGGGAATGCGCTGAAGAAAACGCTGTTTCAGTAAAAGCCGCCAATAAGAAGTGGCACTTTTCCCTTCCCAAAGACATTGATAGCACCTGGATGTTCGGCGATCACGACATGCTGAAGCGGGTAATCGGGAACCTTGTGCTCAACGCTATACAGTACACGCCGGAAGGCGGAGCCATAAAACTGGGCGTAAGGCTTTCGTCAGCGGATAAAGCCGCCATTTATGTCAGTGACGAAGGCGAAGGCATCCCGGATAGTTTTCGGGAAGAGATCTTTAAGAAATACCAGGGCCTGGGGAAAAGCTCCAAAAACATCGGCCTTGGCCTGGCTTTTTGCAAAATGGTGGCGGATACGCATTCCGCAAGAATAGACGTCCAATCGGAAATGGGAAAGGGCACAGAAGTAAGTTTTGTAATACCCGTTTCACGAGCAGCCGACTCCAGCAAAGAAACCGGCGGCGTGGAGGAATCATATGACGGAAAAAAGTAACGATCCGTTCAGGTTCTGCACGCGGCTCTCGCTTACCGAAGTTACCGGGCGCAAGGCCTCGAACATAACGGAACTGCTTGAGGGAATAAAGGCGGCGGATGATGCGATTATCTACCACCATACCCACCGTTTCATAAAACAATCCCACCACTTGGTGCCGGAAGGCGCCAACGACTTCGCTTATTGGGTTGCCAATACGGTACAAGCGGACCGCTTAGGCGAGGAACTGACCTCCATAGACATCGTGCAGTATCATTCTCTGGCGGATATCCGGGACGCGTTTGTGAAAATGCTGGAGCGGCACATAGTGGAAAACCCCGGCCCGATGCGCACCGTGGCTCCGTGCCGCGAATTTCATTTTATGCGCGCTATAAGGTTTTCACTCCCCACGGAGTGCGCCGCCATAGATTATGCGAGTTTTATTGAGTGCCTGCGCAATGTCAGCGTTTCAAGCCTTTACTTGCACGTCTTTGAGGCACGTCTGCGCCCGCCCTACGGGGTGGACGACTTCTCGCACTGGTTTAAAACCAACTTTAACGACGAGATAGTAGGGAAGGAAATCTCCCGCCTTGACCCGTATTCATACACGCTCGAAAGCCTGAGGCAAAGAATAATCCGCATAATAGAGCATCGCCTGCCGGAGGTGTCCCGTGGCTAAAATAGACGAATACGCGCCTGCGGCCGGCCGCAGCGCCATAGAAGAACTGAAGATAATAGCCTCAAAACTTAAAGGTAAAACCATCCTTAACGTCAATTCCACTGCGGTAGGCGGCGGCGTGGCAGAGATACTCAGCCGTATGCTGCCGATGATGACAGAACTGGGAATAAAGCCGCGATGGGAACTTATTAAGGGAGGGGAGGATTTTTACGCGGTAACGAAGAAATTCCACAATGCGTTGCACGGTACGCGTCAGGAACTGACCGCCGCCGATTTTCAGCTTTACCGGGATACGCTCAAGGCCAACATGGAGTCCATAAACCTGGACGCTGACATAGCCCTGATACACGACCCGCAGCCCGCCGGGCTTATAGACAAAAAACCGTCAGGAGCCAAGTGGATATGGCGCTGTCACATAGACCTCTCCAACCGTCAGTCTGACGTATGGGATTTCCTGCACGGCTATATCTCGCGTTACGATGCAGCGGTAATCTCCGCGCCGTCTTTCTCACAGGAATTGCCGATAAAGCAGTTCCAGGTTCCGCCGTCCATAGACCCGCTGGCCGATAAGAACAAAGAGTTAACGGACACAGAGGTTTCAGATATAATGAGGCGGCTTGAGATTCCCATGGATAAGCCGTTGATAAGCCAGGTGTCTCGCTTCGATCGGCTGAAGGACCCGCTGGGTGTTATAGAGGCCTTCAAGAAGATACAGCCTTACGTCACGGCGCGGTTGCTGCTGGTTGGCGGCAGTGCCGACGATGATCCCGAAGGCTCCCAGGTTTTGGCAGAAGTCCGCGCGGCAGCGGAAGGCAACCCGGACATAATTGTGCTTTGTCTTCCACCGACCAGTAATATCGAAATAAACGCTATACAACGGGCTTCCACAATAATATTGCAGAAGTCGCTTAAGGAAGGATTCGGGTTAACGGTTTCTGAAGCCTTATGGAAAGGTAAACCGGTAATAGCCGGGGCTGTAGGTGGAATACCGCTTCAAATAACACACAAATATTCGGGAATACTAACCCGCACCATCGAAGGCACTGCCTATTGGATGAAGCGCCTGCTGCACGAGCCCGCCTACGCCAAGAAACTGGGCGAAAACGGGCGTGAGCACGTCCGGGAAAATTTCCTGCTGACGCGCCATTTACGCGATTATTTGCTTCTCGCCCTGTATTTGGAAAGCGGCAGGCAGGACTTTATACACCTTTAGGCTCTTATCTATATAGTTTGAGAGGTTGAATTATGGCGGGTTTGGATATAGCTATCATACTGGCTTTTATAGTTTATTCTCTCTCTTCCGGACTGCGCAACAGAGAAATGGCGTCAAAGAATCTTGAGGAATATTTCCTGGCTGGAAGATCTCTGCCTGGGTGGAAGGCCGGTCTTAGTATGGCCGCCACTCAGTTCGCGGCGGATACCCCGCTTCTTGTCACAGGCATCATAGCTGTATCCGGCATTTTTGCCCTTTGGCAGATGTGGATATATGCCCTCTCATTCCTTGTAATGGGGTTTGTGTTGTCTTCGCATTGGCGGCGTGCCGGAGTGATTACGGATGCGGAACTTACGGAGTTGCGGTATGGGGGTGGAAAAGCCTTGGCATTGCGCGGTTTCAAGGCTGTTTATTTCGGCACCATTTTTAATTGTGTGGTGCTTGCCTGGGTATTCTTCGCCGCTTCAAGGATAGCGGAACCGTTTTTGCCCTGGAACGAATGGCTGCCAACGTGGATATTCCAGCCTTTCATGAGTCTAGTGCAGGCAGCCGGGTTAAAGCTGACCGGAGCTTCTCTTGACGCCGCCAATGTGTGGGTGTTGTCCGCCAATAATTTCATTTCAGTATTATCAATCCTGACTGTGACCGCTTTCTATTCCGCAACCGGTGGTCTGCGCAGCGTGGTGGACACCGATGTGGTGCAAATCTTTATCATGTTTGGCGCAACTCTTGTTTTTTCTGTGATAGTATTTTTGAAGGCCGGGGGGATAGCGGGAATCCATGAGAAACTTCAACTGATATATGCGTCCGGCAGTCTCGGCGCAATAAAACCTTCAGAAATATTGGCATTTACTCCGGACCGTGCCCATAACGCCAGCTTCGCGTTGCTGGCGCTGTTCGCGCTTCAATGGATCATACAGTTAAATTCAGACGGAACCGGCTACCTTGCGCAACGCTCAATGGCCTGCAAGGACGAAAAGCACGCCAAAACAGCCGCGCTAGTTTTCACTGGCACGCAGGTACTATTGCGCAGTCTTCTGTGGCTGCCGCTGGGGCTTGGCCTACTGGTGCTGTTCCCTCCGGTTGCAGGCCTGACAGGAGAACTTCTGCAAGCCGACAGGGAGGGGGCATATATCAGAGGAATGGCTGAATTGCTTCCAGTTGGAATCAAGGGACTGATGATAACCGGAATGCTGGCCGCATTAGCGTCCACCGTCGATACGCACATCAATTGGGGAGCTTCATACTGGGCGAACGATATTTACAAGCGGATTATATGCCAGGCATGGCTCAAACGCGAACCCAGCGGCCGCTCTCTTGTTTGGGTGGCACGTGGTTCCAACCTGATGCTTATTTGTATAGCTCTGGTAATAATGACAAAATTGTCTTCAATTAATCAGGCATGGCAGGCAAGTCTATTGCTAGGCGCAGGAATGGGGCCGATGCTAATCATGCGCTGGCTCTGGTGGCGGGTAAGTGCCTGGGCGGAAATAGCGGCGATTGTGGTTTCATCCGCCGCCGCGCTGCCCCTTCTACTATGGGTTGATAACCCGGCCCTGCGGTTACTTATCATGGCCGCGCTTTCAGTCGCCGCCTCGTTATCGGCTATTGTGCTTTTCGGACCAGAGGATAAAGAACAGTTAGCTGTTTTTTATAAAAAGGTGCGCCCCAAGGGATTTTGGAAACCAGTCGCATTAGAATGCGGAGATCCGGAATATGACGGTCCACGCAAGTTATTGATTTCCCTGGCAGCTGTGCTGGCCGCCGGGGTTTCCGTTTTCTGCCTCTTGATAGGCATCGGCTCCGCGATTACCGGCAGCCCGTCTCCCGCAATCTGCCCTTGGCCAGCTGTCTGGATTACCGGGAATATTATATTGGGGCTTTTCCTGTGCCCTATATGGTTCAGGCTGGGATTTCGCGGGAACACCGCCTGAATGGGCTAAACTTTCAGCTTTTTGCCAAAGATTTCAAAACGCAGTTTGTTACGATAAAATTTATAGAATAGATAACCTTATGTTTTCATTTTTGAAACCCGGATTGCGTTTAAAGCTGACAATATGAAGACTTCTAAGAACTCGAGGTTTGAGAAAGCTGCGGATTGGTACGAATTGCTGGTTTGTGCCGATAAGCCTTCCATCGACCTTGAACGGCTTAGTGGCGGCGGCAAACTTTCCACACACCCGGAGCTGTCGGCTCTGATAGGCTGCCAGCAGGACCCGGTTTGGCACCCCGAGGGGGATGCTTGGGCTCATACATTGCTTTGTCTTGATTCTTTTGCCGCCGAGCGTGTAGGCGATGAACGTGAGGATTATATAGTGGGCTTGGCGGTGCTCTGTCACGACATGGGCAAGCCCGCCACAACGCGTCCGCATGAAGGGCGCATTACCTCAAGAGGGCACGAGGGGGCAGGGGAAGTGCCTGCGCGGGCGTTTTTAAGCCGCACCGGAGTTCTTCCGGAGATCATGGAGAGCGTTATCCCTCTTGTGCTATGCCATATGCGGCCTGAGCAGCTTTATAACGCCAAGTCCAGTGATTCAGCCGTAAGTCGCCTGGCAAGGGCCGTCGGCGGCAGGCTGGACCGGCTGGTGAGAGTTTGCAGGGCGGATAAAGGGGGGAGGGGCCTGTCGGGTCAGCCTGTTTTTCCTGCCGGAGAATGGATTCTTGAAAAGCATCGTCAGTTGAACACCGACCTCAAAAAGTAGGCAGTAACGACAAGTACAGACCGACGGGATTCGAAATGCCCGTGTTACCTATGTCTCTGGATGGTCATACATAAAAATGCCCTTACTTTTTGTATTATAAGCAGTAGGGGGGCCGTTCTATGCAGAAGCCTTCAATGGGATGCAAAAGACATACAGTCCCTGTTTTTATCTTCACACTACGTGCGATTTGCTAGTAGTTGCAACATAACTCTCTATGGATAAGGTGGTAAGATCGGGTCAATTTCTGTTGCAACTCTACAGTTTCCCATGAAGCGTTTAGAATGAGAAGAGAATATCCGAAAAATTGTCGCCAAGTTCTATATTTGTACCACTTGCCTCTTAAGGGACCGTTGTTCCTTGGGAACTTTGTTCTTTGGCCCTATTATGGATCAAGAGACACTTATGCTAAAAAGCCTCATGTAAGGAAATTTTTGGATAAGCTCTTCACGCAAATGCATGATTTTCGTAATAGGCCACTTAAAAATATTGCGGTATTAAGCAGCGTAGCGTCTCCATTATTCCTTCCTGCCTCCAAAGAGACTTTCGCAAAGATGAATGATGCAATAAATGCACTCTTTCTCAGTGCAGTTGCTGAGAACAATTCTCTCAATGCGGTTGCGAGTGACAATTTCCATTTGATAACACAGAATTTTACTCCTGGTGATGATGGATGGGGGATTACAGATGGAAGTTATATTCAAATTACTGTCGGAGGCCTAAAATTAACGGATGCTGGGGTAAGGCTTCCTCCTCGAATGTCGCATTTAAACGATTTCCACTATGACGCGGAATTGCTTGATGGCTGTATAAGGTGTCTGATGAATGGGGAGGATTCTTTGCGAAAACGAATATTCTCCTCATTGCAATGGGTTGCATACTCCTATGACAATGACCCAAGATTCCCATATCATAGTCGGATTCTACTTCTGATGGTAGCATTCGAAATTCTAGGGGCATATCCGGGCTCTTTTACTGCGATGACCTTTGCAAAATGGCTTGATGAAACATGGAATACTCCCGAAGAACGAAAGACATTAAGCCTTGCAAAAAGCAAGCCGGGCTCGTACAGTCCTCTTGGTTGGTGGGGAATGGACTTTTATTCTCTCCGTAACGATATCGTGCACAATAAGAAAGACATTAATGAGCTACGAGTTTTTGATGAGCATGGGCGGGAGTATTTTAAAACGGGGTTTTTTGTTTTCACTGAATGTGTAAAGGAATTGCTTTCAAAACAAGGGCTTTATAAAAAGTCTGAAAATGCAGGTCTTTTACGTGCTTGGCGGCTCTCAGAAAGAGATAGCCAGGATAATAAGTTGTAAAGCTGCAATCCAAGCTATCATATTGGTAGACTATGTTACACTCACTGTTTTCTGCATTCTTCTCCCTATGCCATTGGGTTAGGTTATGGTTTTCCGAAATTTCAAGCTTTGGCCTATTGGCAGTTGGAATTATTTTGTCCTTTCCTGACATGCAGGATAAAATAATGAAGGAGAAAAGATATAAATGGAGTTTAATAGGCATATGCTTTGTATTGGCTTTTATAGGAATTGTAGGAGCAAGGGACAGTAGACAAGAAATAGCGACTCAAAAGGAAAAATTTGAAAAATTAGCGACCAAAGATGATGTGGATGCGCTTGATAAAAAATTGGGCTATATATCGGGGGCGATTAGTAAACCCACAAACTCACAAAATGAATCACATAAGAAAAAAATTAGAGGGGATTTAGGCGAATTTATTAAAGAACTATTGGGATGTGAGCAGAGGTTTAGGATGGGACATGGGAACGGATCAGATGAGGAGAGTAAAAAGTTGAGGAATCAATGCAGCCAACTAAATAAATCCATTAAAGATTATCTGGAAACTAATTTAGATTTATCCTACTCCGTAAACTTTGACTATCCAGAAGTAGAGAACCTCAATCCCGATCATTACAAATACCGATTTGAAAATCAGGCGCAATCAGATTCGTACCGCGCCCAAATACGCTATCTGAAAAAAGTAATTAATGAACAGAAATAACGGTTTTTAATTTTTACAATAGGTCTTTCCATTGTGTAATGATTAATCACAGCGAAAATCATGCAAATCCGAATCGATATCTTCGCGTTTAGCGTAACGTTCGTACGATTCACCAACTCCACGCAACATTGCTGCCGTACGTGGCCATTTTCCCTTTAAAGAGTCGCCCATTTTCATGTACTTCTCGGCCAGCTTTCTTTCTTGAACACCACCATCGCTTGGAGCGCGAGAAACAATGCCGCGACTGTTATAGATTTCATTCTGTATATGTCTATCTATGGTCTCACTGTTTAGCTGCTCAATAAGATTCCGGACTGCTATATGCGGCCACTCCCCATTCGGCTCACTCGGTGTATGTGCAAGCATAAAGCCAATCTCTAAATCAGACCCTATCCCATGATTGGTTTCCATACATTGCTTGCGCGCAGCTATCACCCAATCACGAAACTCTTTTTCATTAAGCACACCATCTTTATTAACACCTGGGATAAGATACCATGAATCTAATATCTTACGCGCGGCGCGCGCGCGGCGTTCGGACATTTCTGGAGTAAGGTCTCGACGTGCTGGATCTGGCGCATGGTCGTCTCGTTTATAAGTAAACGCAACAAGTTGGGCGAAGAATTGGGGGTCGTTTTGCAATGCACGGTGAAGTGCCAAAGGGGATGATGTATGTTCTTTTAGATCATCAATAATTGCGGCGAATGGCCACTCCAGTGCGGCCATTTCCGCCAATGATAGTTCGTTCTTTTCATATATTTGATTGAACACATGTCCCAGATAATAGATCTCCATCACGCCAATGCTAATTTCATTTTCATCCATGGCAACAAGTTCCTGGAGCAACCGTTGCAACAATACACAGGGGATGCAACCATGGGGATCACCAGCTATTTGGAGTGCTGCGGCTGGCCGCTTAGCATCCAACAACTTTTCTACTGCGATTGGAGCGTCTTTGTTTTTATTTATCTGTGAATAGCCACTAGAATGTTTCCAGTAAGCGGCCTCAACCTCTTTACTATGGCTACTTATTGATGCCCATGTAGACGCACCTTCAGGTAACCCGAAATACAACATTGCACACACTTCTGCGGTGTAATTGCCCTTAATTCTTATTCGTTTAATTTGTTGGTCTATCCAGCCGGCCCCAACAACCGACACTCTCCCATGCGCATAACCTCGGATTAGCGCAAGTATATCTGTAACATTCTCTATAATAGTGTCTAATACTAGTGTGTCTTCTTTTTCATCTTGCACCACTTTGGCAAGGGTATACCCAAGAACACCAGGATGCTGTATATTACCGGCGTATTTTATTATGTCCGCTATTGGAACTTTATCCAAGACCTCGCGTGCCGCGCACTCTCGAGCGTTATTTACAGCCTTTTCATTAGCATCATGGTTTTTCGATTCTCCCTGTGGCAACCGTGGGTATGGGCTACTTAACAACCAACCTACACGCGCAAGAACATCTGTTGGAGCGAACTTAACTAATATTTGGTTAAGTGCCGGGACATGTACGCGCCTATTTTGTTTATCATAGCTGTTAATCCAGTTCAATGCCTCGCGCGTTTTTTGAAGGAGCATTTCTCGTTCTTCTTTTGAAAATGCATCTGGAGCAGTGGCTTTTAAGGTCGCAATAAGTTTTTCACATGTTTCCGTGGGCAGTCTAATAAAATCCCCAATTGAACTAGTTAAGTTTTCTCTTGTGCACGCGAGATCTCTTAATATCGGGAGAAGGCCTCTCATGTACTCTTGATATTCCTCACTAGTTTCATGCTCTAAGCCACGTCGAGTTCCGCCTGTGTCACGCCAACGAAAACGGTGAGATTCTGTCAAACTCCCACCACTGTAATAATTTTCTGAAAACTTCCAGACCAGTTTAGGCTCCTTTGCGACGATGCTTTTCAAAGACTCTAGACGGTCGAATGCCTTTGTGTGCGTTTGCGGGAATCCAGGAAGGAATAGATGACTAAGACTGCTTATAGCTCGATTACTCCACCTACCACCTGGATCTATGCTCGCCAACTTAACTAAAACATTTACGGCGCGTGCGAAGTATTGCGAACTCCAAGCAATGCCCTCAAGAGCCCAAAGCAAACCTGAATGTCTACATTCACCAAAAACACCAGGATCGTCTTTCATTAAATCCTGAAAAACAGTGGGGTTCCTTAAAACCAATTGGTCTACGGCCTCCATGAAAACATCCGGCGCAGCCTCTGAAAGAAGCGCGGTTGCGTCTTTAATGGAAGCCCAGGCTTCCCATTTGTCTGCTGTGTTAAACACCTCTTTTACCACCTGGTCCGCAAATGTTTGAGTGGAGGCAACATGAGAAGAACGATCACCAAAAACGGCAAGAAGCACCAGTGATTCAACAAGACCGGTACGGAGCCATTCGGAATATGGATTTGCTTTTCCATAGATAGAAGCTGCCCAACGTTTTTCAGCATCCAATTCGTATTTGGGATCTGTCTTTGTGAGGACACCCAGCAAAGCTTGTTTAAAATGTTTTAGGAAATCCTGAATAATGTGTGGGGCAAGAAGGAACCATGCGTCTAGCGGTGACTTAATCATCCAAACATTACCAACCTTGCGGATGGGAGAATCAGCTATAGATAGAAAAGGAGTAAGTTCCTTAATAAAAGTCTCATAGTCCATTCCCGAAAGTGTTTCAATTACCTGACGATCACCATCCTTTTGTTCATCCCAAGCATTTGCAAACAAAACCGGAATCAATGTGCATGCCGATTTGGCATTCGCCCATGGGGGGGCACTGACAGCGTTGGATTGAAACAACTGCCTGCGGAGGACTGTGATACTATGTCCGGAATCTCTTGCTATACGCTGGGAGTCGGCTTCTGACAAACCACTCTCATGCAAAATCTTTTCTATTACGCCGCGTTGCGGTCGAGTTAGCCGGAGAATCTCTCTAAGGCCAATAACGGTTGCGTCCATGCTTATAAAAACATGATGGCCTTTAGCAACGGCTGCATGAGCTGCCTTAAGACATTCACCCTGGGCGGCAATAATCAATGGGTAGTTCTGAAAAGCTTGAGTTAATTGACGTAATTCACTGATATTTTCAACTACGACACATCGGGCCAATGCCTGCACCCGTTCAGTTTCGGGAAGTGTCGCTATTGATGCATAAAGAAAAGCAAACGCTTCTTCCGGAGCATCTCCCTGCACCTCAAGTATTCGTGGTTCTCCGGCGATCCATTTCTGAACAGCTTCCACATCCCTATTGCGTCCACCTATTACTAGAGCTGCTGTCATTACCGGCTTTGTCCCTATCGCCCACTCTTCCCAAAAAGCTTCGAGATCCCGGATACCATTCGATACAACTTTGCCAATCTGACGCGCAAGCCACAAGGCAACCGCTGGGGAAGATTCAAGCCATTGTTCAAGCCCATCCGAATTAATCACACGAACATCTTTCCATGTTGTAGTTAAGCGTTTGGCAGCTTGCCATTTTACACGACTGGGCCAAGCACGTGGGGTAACAAACACGAAAGTTGTATTTGTAGCGGCAAAGCCTAATGGGTCCGAAGACCGCTTCGCATAATCGCGTTCTGCTTTTGACTGGGCTGATTTTTCAGTTCCTATTTCCCAACCAGAAGGACCATTGGGGAAGAACGGAGAAACCACTGAAGTCTTGAGACGGCCATCCCAACCACTAGTGGCAACGCTATCGCCGCTTGGAAAATCAAACTCATCAACGGTGTTGCCTGTGTGGGCTAAAATCAGACGGCGAACTAATTCTGGCAAGGTGTCCTGGCAATGCCTTTGCTTACTGGCAACCCAATTTTTAATATCCCCCGAAGTAATCCATTTCATAATTTTGACTGTGTGTCGTTTGACCTTTTTGGAGACTTCGGCCTAAAAGCATTGGACACTTTTCAGGCCGCCCCAGTTAACTTTAACAATTTTGCTGCCTTGTTTCCAATTTGAGATTTATCACCATAACATACTGCCTTTACTTCCTCCTATAACGAAGGTAAATTCCTTCCTATGGCAACTTGCCCGAGGAGAAAAACCATGCCTAAGAAGAAGAAATTGCTCATTAGGGAATTCGTCGTGGAAATTTATACCGATGGCACAATCCGGTGGAATGGCCTTGAACGCTTCCTATGGTGGAAGCTGAATCATAAATCCAAAGAAGGATTCCTGCCTTATGCGTGTAAAATTCAGAAGTTTGAGGAATGTGTGAAAAGCCGCTGAAACGGCTAATTGTGGCGCGGTTTGGTGTGATTTTCCCGACGAAGAAAAGCGAATAACAGGCCTTGACTTCGCTAGGAATTCCTTGTAGGGTGATCCTGTAGGATGATTCGCCGACGGAGAAAGGAGGTAAAGCACTATGAAGAATACAAAGAAAATCAGGAAAGGCGACCGGGTGCGTGACGCTAAATGGGGCGGCAAATACACCGGAACGGTGGTTCGCACTGTGGGCCAGGAAGTGTTCGTGCAGTGGGACAACCTAGCGGTAGAAGATGAGCTGTTTATTGAAGATGTTACGGCCTTAGGAACGCGGGTAGAGGGCGACATCCCGACCGTGGTTAAGGCGGTCAAGTCATGAGACTCTATCAGCAGGTTATCGTTGAGGCGACGGCGGCCAGCGGGAAGGAAGCGGAATACATTGAGGACATTATGCGCAACGACATTTTTCACTCTACGTTGGACTGGCAGTCGCGGGCGCAGCTGGCGCGGGGCGCGCGGGAGGCGGTGAAGATGCTGAAAATATACCGCGCCGATCCATCGCTGGCAAAGCACTTCCCTGAGGCATAGCTATATGGAGATAAAAAAACGCGGTGACGAGATTCCGAAGGAGCTATACGAGAAAGTCTGGAGCCTTCAACCGGATATGCTGGCTCACCGCTTGGATTTAACAATCAGCGCGGCGGTCCGGATACACGCGCTGGTAAAAAGGGAATTGGTCAACGCAGGGATAATGACCCCGGACAATGTCCTGATTCGCCGCAAGGAGGCAAAAATGAAAGTAACGCTGGAGGCAGACGTTCAAGTGGGCGGTAACCGCCCTCGCGGCACGGGATGCATAGGTTATATGCCGGAGGGTACGCGCTATGAGGACCTTGTGCGCGTATTCGGCAAACCACTGGCGGGACTATCACCGGACGGCAAGGTCAAGGCGGAATGGTACGGGCGCATTAGCGGCCTGGAGTTCACCATCTACGATTATAAATCCAGCCTTGAGCCTGAACGGAACACCGATTGGCATATAGGCGGCAGGAATCAATTGGCCGCAGTCCTGCTGATCGCATATTTCAAGACCGCAGATATCGCGGTATAGGAGGCAGTAATGAAAACGCTGACTCAAGAGGACCTGGAAAAGCGTATGAAGCACTGGATATCCAATCGCGATGAGATATTGGACTTCTATGTGCAGGTCGCAGACGAGCCGACCAAGCGCATGATTGAACAGACCATCCGGTGCTACCGCCACATTATCACCAGGAGCATAGTTTCTAAGGCCGCAGAGCGTACCCGGAAGAAGAGCATTAAATGCACGTGCGGAAGCGACCAGTTCAAAGCCCAAAAGATAACGCTGGAACTGCGGGGCGTTCCCTGCGAGATAACGGAGGACGGTCCGGAGTATGACGATAAGGCGGCCGACTACTCCGAGGGCTGGGACTACAACAATGAAAGCCGGGTGGCTTGCGTCGCCTGCGGGAAGGAATACGACATTGCGCAGGATGAGAAGGCGAATATCTGTATGTGGCCAGTGTGGGATGAGTCATATGAAAATAGAAAAACGAGGTAGGTATTGGGCGGTTTACGCGGTCGACGGCAAACTAATCTGCGTTGCTGTTTATAAAAAAGGCGCGCAGGATGTTATGCGGAGATTGGAAAACGCGCGGAGCACTAAAACGTGCGCGGTGCCTTGCGGAAACTCCGAAAGAGGCGTTATGAAAATAGTCAAAGACTATAACGAGATGGATGCATTGGAAAAGTTCGAGGGCCGGAAAGTTATTGTGCTGTATTCCAATCTTATCCATCAGGTTGTTAACGGCCAGTGGTCGGCGGTCGGCAAAGTAGATAAAGATGGAAATATTACATACAGGAGGTGAACGGATGAAAATGCCAAAAGACGACGTGCTCAACGCCTTACTGACCGACTTGGTAGCGGACCAGGTCATCCGGGCGTTGCAACTGGGCTATGGCCGCAAGGAAGTCGAGGCGGCTGTAGCTCGCGGTGTATCTCATGGCGTTTATGAGTTCAACCAGTGTCAGGTGGACGGGAGAGAAACGGAAAAAATAATCGGGGCCATGCGCCCCAGGAGGCAAAACCATGAAAGCAAATGAAGCCAAGGTAGGCGAGAAGTATCTGTCCAAGACGGGCATTCCGGTCACGATGACTGGTTCAAAGGCTGGCAAGGTCCTGATAAAGCTTGAGACCACCGGCACTACCATCATGGTGAACGGCGACTACGAGCTTAAGCCGTATGACGAAAAAGGAATTGGCAAAGAGTCCAAGCTTCTCCTTAAGGTCAACGGCAAGGGCAAGACGGGGGGGGGTGCCAAAGCGAAGAACGGCGGCTCACTGGCCGCTATCATTGACCCTTACCTGCTGAGTGGCGGCAAAACAACGCAGGAGATTGCCGCAGAGGTGGCAAAGAAGGCCGGTGACGCGGGCAAAGGCAAAGACCTTGAAGCGAATGTGCGGGCGCGGTGTTGGACCTTCAAGAAAAAGGGCTGGCAGGTGGTCAAGGACGACAAGAAGCGGGTAAAAGTCTTCCAGAAGAAGGGATAACCACATGGAGCCATACGCAGAGAAGCTCAAGGCAGGCAAGGAAAGGATGCGGCAGCTTTGTATGCAGGCGGCCCTGGCCAACACACCGGCGGCGGTCAGGGTCGTCCGCATCCGCAGAACGCTGTCAGGCAGGGCTTATAGCGCCGCAGAGATAGCAGCGCCGAGGCCGGTTACCCGGCGGGCCCTGGCCATCTTCCTACATGAATGCGCCCATGTAGCCTTGGGGCACGTTAATGCCGCCCAGTTTGCGCCCACGTTGCCCCACGGCGGCTCCGGGCCAGCCCAGGCGGCCTCAGAACCAAGGATCAGGCGTAAACCCCGCCATGTAGAGGAATACGAGGCTGAACAGTGGGCCTTTGCCCGCATGCGGGAGTCCGGCATCCCTATACCCCGGAAGTCGCTGAGGCGGGCCAAGAGCTATGTGGCGTATAAGATTCGCCAAGCCCGGCGGCGTGGTGCCAAGGCGGTCGACCGGGAGGCCCAACGGTGGGCCGGGGGCGGGACGCCATGAGCCCGGATGCTATGCTGGCTGGCTTCATACGGCACCTGCGGGTAGAGCGGGGGCTCTCTCCATGCACTTGGACCAGCTACGGTTACCAAATCCGTGGCTATCTATGCTTCCTTGTGGGCCGGGGGCAGACCCCGGCCACAGCTACGCGAGAGGATGTTCTTACATACCTGGAGGCCAAAAGGAACGCGCATTTGGCGAGCAGTTCGCTCTTCGCGGCGGCTATCGCCATCCGCCAATTCCACCGGTTTTTGACGGAGCGGGGGCATGCCCCGATAGATCCTACCATCGGGATGAAGCTCCCTAAATTTAAACAACGGTTGCCAGAACCTTTGAGCGTTCAGGAAATGGCAAGGCTTCTTGATGCGCCCATAGGCGATAAATTTAATCACGTTCGTAATAAGGCAATGCTGGAGACGATGTACGCCACCGGCATGCGGGTTTCGGAACTGCTGAGTCTCACGCTGGAACAGGTCAATCTGGAAAATTGCTGGGTAAAAATACAGGGCAAAGGCGGCAAGGAACGCATCGTGCCGGTTAGCCAGAAGGCCAAGGCCGCCATTCTCTGCTACTTGGAGGTAAGGAATCAGCGATTGCCTATAACACAGGCTACCCTTTTCGTGAATTCGCGTGGCCAGGCGCTAAACAGGGGCACGTTCTGGTGGGAACTAAGGCGAATGGCCGAGAGAGCCGGACTACATGGCAGGATCACTCCGCATCAGATTCGGCACACGACGGCGACGGTTATGCTTGAGGGCGGGGCGTCGCTGCGCGTTGTGCAGGAAATGCTCGGGCATGTGAGCGTGCTGACGACGCAAAAATATACGCACGTTACCGCAGAATTTATGAAAACGACCTGCAATAAGGCACACCCTAGGTTTTAACTTGCAAAAATCGCCATTTTCATCGCGACAAGACGCTGTCGGGATGGTCTGCTACAATATTTCTACAGCCGCACTTTACCAATGACCGACTTGTTTATACCTTACGAGTGAAAGTGCGGTTGTAGAACTATTGGATAGTAACGGGATAATTTCCCCAAAGTGTTATAATTAAAAATAGAGGCATATGATAGGACCGAAACATTCACTCATGCGTGCTTCTTGTTAGGGCTTGTGGCGGGCATACACGCTTCTCTGGGGGATTTACAGATAGGTGAGGAGAAAAGTAATAGAGTGTTATGCTCCCATTACTTAAAATGGTCTTGGATTTAACACGCAAAGACAGTGCTATAATTAGACGGGGATACAACATCATCAGCAAAAGATTTTGAGAGGGAACCATGTCTGAACAACACAAATCGCGTGAAATTGCCAATTTTATTTGGAACAGCATTGCCAATAAAATTCTATGGAATAAGATAAAAAAGGGGAAGTTCTCGGATGTTATATTCCCTTTTACGGTTATAAGGCGGATGGATTGTGTTTTGGAGCCTACCCATGAAAAGGTTCTCGCGGCACATGAAAAATACCACAAAGACCTCAAGAACCTTGACGGAGTTTTAACCAAAGCTTCGGGGGCGATGTTTTACAACAAATCAAAATTCACATTAAAAATACTGCTGGACGACGCCCCCAGCATTAAAACCAATTTTGACGCCTATCTTAATGGCTTTTCCCCCAATGTGCAGGAAATTATTGAGAAGTTTAAATTCAGAAACACTATAGATACCCTGCAGGAAAAGGAGATACTGTACAGCCTGACTAAAGAGTTCTGCAAGCCTGATGTGGACTTGAGTCCCGCCTCATTATCCAACCACGAAATGGGTTATGTTTTCGAGGAACTTATCCGTAAATACAATGAATCCACGGACGAAAACCCCGGCGAGCATTTTACGCCCAGGGAAATAATAAAGCTGATGGCGCGGATGGTTATTGCAAAAGACCATGACCACCTCAAACGCCGGGGAGCCATTGTCACGCTGCTCGACCCCTGCTGCGGCAGCGGCGGCATGCTTACCGTGGGCAAGGAAGAGATCTGCAAGGTCAACCCCACTGCCAAGGTGGAGCTTTTTGGCCAGGAGTCCGTTGACGAGACATACGCGGCCTGTAAAGCAGACATGATGGTTAAAGGCGAGGACCCGGACAAGATTAAGCCCAACTCCAGTTTCTCGCATGATGGCTTCATCGGAAAAACTTTCGACTATATGCTTATGAACCCGCCTTACGGGTCGGATTGGACAGAGGATAAAGTTTTTATAAATACCGAGCACGATAAAGGCTCCAGCGGTCGGTTTGGGGTCGGCCTTCCTAGTATTGACGATGGTTCCCTGTTGTTTCTTCAGCATGTAATATCAAAGATGCATAAAGACAGGAACAAGAGCCGTATCGGCATAGTTTTCAACGGCTCCCCGCTTTTTAATGGCGATGCGGGCTCCGGCGAATCTGAGATAAGGCGTTGGGCGCTGGAGAATGACTGGCTGGAGGCTATTATAGGCCTGCCCAGAGACCTTTTTTACAATACCGGCATTTACACTTACATCTGGATGCTTACAAACAGAAAGGATGAGGCGGATAGGGGCAAAGTGAAAATGATCGACGCCCGTGAGTATTGCCGGAAAATGGGCAAGAGCCTTGGTGATAAAAGGAATGAAATAGCTGAAGAGCAAATATCCGAAATTATCAGCATGTATACCAGCGACCGGCAGAGCGAGAAAATTAAATTCTTCAAGACAACCGACTTCGCTTACCGCAAAGTACGCATAGAGCGGCCATTGCGGCTGAATTACCGTGCTTCGGCTGACAAGATAAAGAAGCTGGACGAGGAAAGCGGGTTCATTAACCTTGCGGTCTCCAAGAAGCTTAAAAATCAGGAGACAAAGGCACAGCAGGAGAGTGAAGGCATTGAGTTGCAGAAAAAGATTAAGAAACTGCTTGCTGGTTTGCCGGACAAGCTATACAAAAACGCAGCAGATTTTGAAAGACTGCTTGACTCCGCATTTGAGAAGGCTGGGGTAAAAGTGCTGGCGCCCGCAAGGAAAGCGATCTTAAAGGCACTGTCTGAAAAAGATGAGACGGCTGAAATAGTAAAAGACGCCGCTGGCGACCCGTTGCCGGATTCCGACCTACGGGATCATGAGTATATTCCGTACGCGGAGGACATCGAGAAGTATTTTGACCGCGAGGTTAAGCCATATGCGGCTGACGCCTGGATTGATAAAGGTTATGTGGATGAAAAGGACGGCAAAACCGGCAAGATAGGCTATGAGATAAACTTTAACCGGTATTTCTACAAGTACCAGCCGCCGCGCCCGCTTGAAGAGATTGAAAAGAATATTGCAACAGTTGAGGCTGAAATAAAAGAAATGCTTTGGAGCAAGTGATGAGAAAATATAAACAGTATCCAAAGTATAAACCCTCCGGAGTGGAGTGGATGGGAGTGATCCCGGAAGGGTGGGGGCTTAAAAGATTACGATTCTGCGCAGAAATTAACCCGAAGTGGGGTGGCGGCGTTTTAAATGGGTTAAAGGATACGGATGAAGTTTCCTTTGTGCCAATGGAAGATGTTCCTGAGAACGAAACAGATTTAATTGCTGAAAAAACCGCGCTTCTTGAAAAAGTCAAAAATGGTTACACTTTTTTTACTGAGGGGGATGTTATCGTTGCAAAAATCACACCATGTTATGAGAATGGAAAAGGGGCGATAGCGGGGAAGTTGGTAAATGGTGTTGCCTTTGGCACTACAGAGTTGCACGTAATTAAAGCTGGGAAAGAATTAACAAATAAATATCTTTTTTATTACACAAAACTTAAAGGATTTAGAGAACATGGTGAAGCAAGTATGAAAGGCGCGGCCGGACAAAAGAGAGTCCCGGAATTGTATTTCAAGGATTGTTTGATTCCGATGCCTAAGTATGCGGCACAGAAAGAAATAACGAATTTTATAGACAAAGAAGCCGGACGCATTGATAAGGTTATCGAAAAGCAAAAACAATTTATTGAGCTTTTGAAGGAAAAGCGGGCGGCAGTTATTACCCATGCAGTCACCAAGGGCCTGGACCCCAAAGCCAAAATGAAAACGTCCGGAGTAGATTGGATCGGCGATATCCCGGAGGGATGGGAAGCGAAAAGATTAAAATTCCTTCTGAAACCTCAAAAAGGTGCTGTTAAATCTGGGCCTTTTGGCGCACATCTTAAAATAGATGATATGAAAGGGACAGACGTAAAAGTTTATGACCAAAAAAATGTAATCGAGCGCGATATAAATGAGGGCTCAAGTTATATTTCCAATGAAAAATTCGAAGAGCTTCAGGGGTTTGAGGTTTTTAAAGGTGATTTGCTCGTCACCACACGCGGGACTATTGGGCGTTGTTATATAGTTCCCGACAATGCGGAAAGGGGAATCCTGCACCCATGCCTCATGAGAGTTCAATTAGATGAACGCAAAATAGACCCTCTTTTGATTGAAATCTTAATTAATGATTCCAGTTTCTTTCTTGAGCAAATGCGGGCATTGAGCAATGGCACAACAATTGAGGTAATTTATACTGAAACAATTAAAAACATAATTATCATCACCCCACCCAAGAGTGAACAAGCCGAGATAATTAAATATCTAAACGAAGAAATTTATCACACCGATAAGGTCATTGAGAAAACCGAAAAATGGATCGATTTAATGCAGGAGTACAGGCAATCCTTGGTCATCGCAGCAGTTACAGGCCAGATTGATGTCCGCGACGCAGAATAGCAAGGGGAAACATTATGACAACCATAAGCGAAAAAGACATGGAATCCCAAATCGAGAAGGACCTGATTAAAACCGGTTACTTTAAAAGAAACTCGGAGAAACACTACAGCAAGACCACCTGCGTGGATAAAGACCAACTGATAAATTTCCTGATCGCCACCCAGAAAGAGCGCTGGGATGCATACGCAAAACACCATGGCGCCGGCGCTGAAGACGCTTTGATAAACCGGATAAAGGATTTCATCGACAAACACGGTACATTGGAGCTGCTGCGCAAGCCGCTCGGTATATACGGAGTATATTTCGACCTGGCATATTTCAAGCCTGCAAGCGGCCTTAATGCGGAAGATAAAGTAAGGTATGAGGGGAACATCCTCAGCGTTATGCGCCAGGTGAAATACAGCGAAAAGAATGAAAACTCGCTGGACATGGTTGTTTTGTTGAACGGGCTACCCCTAATCACCTTGGAGCTTAAAGATAAGATGACCGCCTCCGGATATACGGTAAATGACGCTATAGAGCAATACCAGAAAGACCGGGACCCTAAAGAGCCGTTATTCCGCTTTAAACGCTGCCTTGTGCATTTTGCTGTAGATGAAGATAATGTGTACATGTCCACCGAATTGAAAGGCCTGGCAACATGGTTCCTGCCTTTCAATAAAGGGAACAAGAACCAGGCTGGCAACCCGTCTACCGCCGGTTTCCCTGTGGAATACCTCTGGAAAGAGATATTCCTGCGTGACAGCCTGCTTGAAATCATCCAGTATTTTATTCAGACTGCCCCGGTTCTGGACGAGGATGGCCGTGAAACAGGCGGGGAAATACTTATATTCCCAAGGTATCAGCAGCTGGACGCCGTAAGGCAGCTGCTTAAAGACGCAAAGAAAAATGGTGCCGGGAAGAACTACCTTATACAGCACAGCGCCGGCAGCGGCAAGTCCAATACCATCAGCTGGCTTGTGCATCAACTGGCAAGCGCTCATGATGGTGCGGATCAAGTGGTTTTTGACTCCACAATTGTGGTCACGGATAGAAGGATATTGGACTCCCAGCTCCGGAACACCATCAAATCCTTTCAGCATGTCAGCGGCCTTGTTGTGGGCGTAGAGGACGGCTCAAAACAATTGAAAGAGGAACTGGAAAGCGGAACAAAAATAATAATAACCACGCTGCAAAAGTTTCCAAGGATAGAGAAGCAGATAAAAATGCTGCCCGGCAAACGCTTCGCGATAATACTTGACGAGGCGCATTCGTCGTCGAGCGGGGAGATGTCAAAAAGTCTGAAAAAAGTGCTCAACCTTAATGCCGAAGATGATGCGGAGGAAAAGGAAGAGGAGACCTGGGAGGATAAAATTGAAGAGGATATAAAAGCCAGGGGCAAACAGAAAAATGTCAGTTATTTCGCCTTTACCGCAACCCCTAAACCTAAGACCCTTGAGCTTTTTGGTGTCAAACAGAAGGACGGCAGCTTCAAGCCATTTCACCTGTATTCGATGCGCCAGGCAATACAGGAAAAATTTATCAAGGACGTTCTTCCGAATTATATAACCTATACCACTTATTTTGAGCTGATTAAAAAGGTTGCAGCCGACCCCGCATACGACAAAGCCAAGGCCTCGCGCCTATTAAAGGTTTTTGTCGAACTGGCCCCGCAAACCATAGAAAAGAAAACCGAAATTATAATAACCCATTTTATGGAGCATTGCGCGGCTGAGATGAATGGCCAAGCCAAGGCAATGATGGTATGCTCCTCACGGGCACAGGCCGTTAAATACAAGCTCGCTTTTGACAAATATCTGCAGGCGAACAAGCTGCCTTACCAGGCCCTAGTTGCCTTTTCCGGCTCAATAGAGGATGGCAGCGGTACGGATTACACCGAAGCGCGGCTGAATGGTTTCCCTGAAAGCCAAACCGCTAAAGTCTTCCGAGATAAAAAATACAAGTTCCTGATCTGCGCTAATAAATTTCAGACCGGTTATGACATGCCGCTCCTCTATGCTATGTACGTAAACAAAAAGCTGCATGGCGTTAATGCCGTGCAGACGGTAAGCCGGCTTAACCGGATCTTTAAAGACAAGAAAGATCCGATAACCATGGATTTCATCAACCCGCCCAAGGTTATACAAAAAGCCTTCCAAGACTTTTATGAGGAAGTGGAGCTGGAGAATGAAACCGACCCCAACAGGCTGTATGACCTGAAGAAGGGGTTGGACGACGCCGGCTACTATACCTTGGCTGATGTAGATGAGTTCAACCGGATACTCCATACGGGTTCCTGTACTCAGAGCCAGCTTGTCCCGGTTCTGAACCGTATTGTGGATAAATTCAAGGCTGATAAAGACCAGAAACATCGTGATTTATTTAGGTCTACAATGAAAGCTTATCTGCGCCTGTATTCTTTCCTTGTGCAGATAGTGTCCTTTCCGGTTAAAGACTTACACAAGCTGTATTTGCTCTGCCGCATACTTTACCGCAAGCTGCCGCATGACAGTGTGCCGCTTCCTATTGAAGTTCTGCAGCAGGCCGACCTTAACTCGCTGAAGATTAAAAAGATTAACACCGGCCTTACTGTAAAACCGGGGGAAGGCGGAGTTTTCAAGCCGGAAGAAGACCGGGTGTATGTTAAACCTCAGGAAGTGCTGGAGCCGCTGTCTATCATTATTAAATGGATAAATGAGCACTTCGGGACCAACTTTACCGAGGCTGATAAGGAAGTTGTCGCAATAATAATCAGCCGCCTTAGCGGAGATGCGGAGTTTGAGGAGGAGGTGGCAAACAATCCGGAAGGCAGCGTTCTCCATGTATTCGAAAAAAGGTTTAATGGCTTACTGCAGGAAATGATAGAAACGCAGTTTGATTTCTATAAAAAGCTGAACAACAACTCAGAAGCTAAAGAGGACCTGATGAAGCGAATGTTCAAGGTCCTTTATGAGAAGCTAAAGAAAAGGGACGGCGCCAGACCCTGATGAATAAAGAGTTTGAAAATCTTTATAAAGTAGTTGGCGGCAACATTCCCCATGTAAACCAGGTTAGTTGAGGGTTGTTGAAAGAGCCGTTGTGTGTGGGCTGATTATAGGGTGAAGGTCAGACCGAATCCAAATTTGGGAAATAGTAAACTTAAATAGGACGGTTTTTAGGGGGAATAAAAAACATGGTGATGGACGAATTAACAATTGGTGTTGCGGCAATTGTTGTCAGTGCCCTATCGTATTTTGCGGGAGTTGTACGGACCAAACAACAACAAGCCTCTAATGATCAAGATTCCCGGATTAATAAAGTGCTTGATAAATATGTGTCCGCATCACAGGCAGGGAGATGTAATTCTTATGGTGGACTTGTTCAGGCTGGAATTGGGCTACTTAAAAATGACAAAGAAATCAGGGAACTGCTTGATAGAATTGTTAAACATGGGGAATCATGGGACCCGCGTAGTCAACTAGCGGGGATTGACACTTACCAACTTTTCCAAAAAGCGAAAGAAAAAAGATTAAACTTCAGCTATTCAGGTGTTGCAGAATCTCTTATCGCAGAAATGCGGCAAGGCACGGTGACCTACTAATCAGAATTGCCATAATCTAAAAATTAGTTCTCAATCCAATACCAAAGCTAAACTTCGCACCCCATCCAAGTCCAGCGATGCATTGGACTTCCAAATTTTGAAAAGGTGTAAAATCGTCAACGTGCCGCGAGATTCCAATCCCGCCGAACTGCGGCGTTATCCCGGCGGTAAGGCTATAACGCCCCAAATACGCCCACTTGAAGTCTACCAGCGCCAGTAGCTTGCGCGAGTAGACTATTCCGCCGCCCAACCGACGAGTGAAGCCACGATCTTTGACCACTACTTCTGGCGGTTTCTCCGGCTGGTCCACCTTGCTCACGACCTCAACATGCCCCTCCGGCGGTAGGTAGCGGTCCCGGTATTCAATCTTCGTAGGCCCGTCCCGCCATTTGGTAACAACGTGCTCCCGGTAAATTGTCACCGTCTGCTTCGTATCCGGCGGCAAGCCCTCAATCTTGGCCGTGAGTTGCTCTGCCCGGCCAGTCTCGTGCCTGAGTTGCCAATACATGACCGCCAGCATTAAAGCCAGCAGGATAATGGCTGCCTCCTGTGGCCGCCGGATGATAAACCCGAAAATTTTAGTCAGAAGCGTCATTTTCATCTCCTCCGGGCGGCTTGTGGTTCCCGTTGCCGTTCCCGTTCTTAACCTTCTCGTAAGTTTTGGTCAGGACATAGCCGGTAAAAATGACTGACACAACGCCGCCGGTCACGGTGACAACCGTTGGAATCGCGTCCGGGTGGTAAAGCACCGTCCACACGCAAATCCAGGCATAGAGGGCCATATACAGCCAATTCCACAGGGTCCTGAGCGACTTGATGTCCCGCATCAAATTCTGCGCGAGGTCGCTCTTGAAGGTGTTCCTTGCCAAGGCCAGTGTCAGTTGCTTTATTCTGTCCATTAGAGTTCACTCCTAAAAAGGCCCACGTCCCAGCATTTACCGGGACACGATTTCTGCCTTGGCACTCCGAGGCGGTCGAATACCTCCCAGTGGCCTATGACGTGGCTGGCCGGTATGTGGAAGGCTTCCATAAAGGCGCGGGTCAGCTGTAGGTTGAACTCCCAATGCTCAGGCTTGGGCGGGGCTTTATCAAAATCGCCAACAGCACACAGGCCTAAATAGTCTGTGTTGTAAATATTTGATGCTCCTTTGACTCCTGCGTGAGCACCGATTTGGCTGAGCGGCCTGCCCCAGTTGAAAACGACCTGGCCGTTTACCCATTCCGTCCCGCCGTGGTATGCAATATCGCTCCAGGGCGGCTGGAATGATTGCCCCGCTCCGATGACCTGTCTGCGTTTGTATTCGTCTGCTGCAACAATATTCCCGTCTATGCGGTAGGATGTGTGGTACCTGCGAATGGCGTCCCAGTCCCGCGCTGCTCCATCCGGACTGGCAGAGTGATGCCAGACGATGCCTGACCACGGTCTGGACCGGGACACATCAATGCTCAGCGTTAGTTTCGGTTTGCTCATATATGCCTCCTGTAGCTATAAACGGGATTCCGTCCGGTTTTGACGCGGTTATATCTCCGTTACCTCGGCCTCTATGGTATACCCCGCGTTCTTGAACATATCGCTGTAAGCAAACGACAAGGCCTCTATCTTCCAACCAACGTCAAAAAGGTCTCTTGGCCTGGCTTTAGGCTCCGGCCAAAATGTAATAAACGGATTTTGCTTAAAAATCAGTTCAACCGCGTCTTTGGAGGGGGAATCCGTCAGTATTATTTGCCACTTGCCCGTGTATTTGTTCTTCCCTCGATAAGCTATAAGCTTGCCTCCCAGGGTTCTGAAACTGCCTGACTCAAAAAGCTCTCTTTGCGGTGTATAAGAGTCAAAATTTGGCAGCGCGACAAGTATCTGCCCGCAGTAAAGCTCACCTATTTTCTTATTCTGGTTCGCTGTCTTGGTCGTCCGGGCTTCTATCTGTATGACGGGAGTGGACTGCGGAGTGAACGGTATTATGATGTCGTCATCCAGTATCTCGCCGTCAAACAGCGTGGTTACGCCCATGAACACCCGCAGGCTTTTCAGGTTCGTGTTCCGCAGGATAACGGCGCTTATATTTCTAAGCTCATTTCCGCCGGAAGGGCCCATGAAAGTAAGCTGCAAAGTAACCGGCGTCGAGTCCAATGCGGAAAGCGACGTCCACTGGCTGTCAGCATCGCCGTCGGTCAGCTTTTTGGTGTTTGCCGTCTCCGAAAGTCCTTCCTCGCTTGAGGTGGCTATGACAAGGCCGGGCCCGGCCTCGTCCAGTGACAGGATTATCGGCTGGTCATCTTCGACCGCGGCCATAGCCGAGATAAAATCAAAGGAGTTAAGCGTCGGCCCCGGGCTGGCTTTTACGAATTCCAGCTGTGTCTCAAAGATGTTTGCGGCCGGGAGCGTTAATTGCCCGGTTTCCTTGCTGCCATTCGTGACTGTGGTTATGGGGTTCCCGAATGACTTCGTTTGAATCTCTTCGAGAGTGTCGCCTGCGCGAATGCGCACGTTAATCTTACTGGTTGGCGACTGTAGAGTGCGGTCTAAAGTAAAAGCTGTTACCAGATGCTTCTGATTAAAAACATGCCGCAGATTTATATGCCCGGAATCTGCCTCTACGCCCGGGCCGCAGAGCTTAAAATAATCAAAGCGAAACTTTGAGGCGTACATCTGGTCCGAATTGCCAATATCCAGGAATCTACTGCCTGGCAGGGTTCTTAGGACTGGTGAGTCCAAGGTTTCAAGAACCACTTGTGCAGGATCATCATTCTTGATGACTTTCATCTTGATAGTGCCTAACGGCCCCTGTGTAACAAAGATCGTGAACGGCATACTCACCGTGTTTACCGGGAACAGCAGGGTGGGGGAAGCGCGGTTAAAAGTTACCCAGGCCGTGCCGTTCCACGTCCACTCCTGGCCGCCAGCGGCCACTACAACCGGTGTAAAATACACGGTGCTGTTTCCGGGCGAGGTCGAGATAAGCAGCTCCCACAGGAGAATAGCGTTCTTGTTCGCTATAGGGACTGCTGAGGGAATCGGGTTTGCCTGCAGGATGCCGAATCCCCATTTGGCCGAGCTTGGCGGCGCACCAGCGCCATAGCGGTTAAACAGGAACCGCGTTTCGCATTCGAGCGAGCTTAACGCCGAGTTTCGCAGGGTCTCGATATTCTTGGGGCTAGTCTCCGATGGATAGTCGAACTCCAGGTATCCGCCGGTTTCGGGCGGGTCAGCCGTGCCTGGCGGGGAGGTTCCCCAAAGTTGGAAGTGGAAATCTATCAGGTCTTTCAGTTGGCCGCCTACCACCTCCCATAAATATTCCCAAGTCGAGGTGCTGGCGAGATAATATGTCGGTCGGCCAGAGCTGTAAGGGCTCAAAGGACTGCTCATCTGCGCGCCCCATTGAATGATGTTCGGATAGCTGTGTGACGCCCAGGTGGCCCGCAGAACAATGGCGTAAGGGATGTTTGCCTGAAGGGAAACGCCTGTCGAAAAAGTAAAATTCACGCCCGCTTCCGTGAGCGGAACGCTGGAGGCTGCTACCGGCTGCGAGGCACCGAGGACGGTGGTCGTGGGCGAATACATGCCGGTGGTGGTTCTTATTTCCGCGATTAAATTCTCACCGGCGACAAACGTGCCGAATCTTCTCAAGGGCAGCGTCACTTTTGTCACTGTCTTGGCCCGCGCGTGAGAGAATGCCTGGGCATGCGAAAGGCCGTTGATCTCAGAAAAACGATTTAACGCCGCGACATTAAAAAGCTGCTCAAAGGCTGTCTCACCTTGCGGCACTTCTTTCCAAAGCGGGTCCTTTACGCCGTCGTTAAAGTCGTCCGCCATTGCAAGCGGATAAGTCAGTCCCAGTTTGATTGGCATAGCCGAAACGTCAATATTGGCGTTTTCTGTATTGGCCTGGAACTGGCCTGCGGTATTGAATATTCGCTTGATCACGCGACCTCCAGCAAATCCAACTCCGTCCTAAAATTCATCAAATCCTGTGCGACTCCGATAATCCTAGCGTCGAATATCTGCCCTATCTGCCTGGGGGCGGGAATAGTGAACGTAACCCGGTCACCCAGTTCCAGCTCGGGCATAAACCGGGCGGTAAGCGTTGCCCGACGCTTGGGCTCCTTATAGCGGTTGAAATAACGCTTGGCCATGACAGTAGCCAAGTCAACGTCGGTCTGGAACAGCATTCCGCCGCCACCCACGGATAAGGGTCTCACGCCGAACCGCTGGTTTGAGGTGGGTGCGGCCTCGCCCTCGGTCTGTGAGTCCACAGTCTTAACGAACTCGCCGAAGCTGGCGCGTATGCTGTTGAAAACCCTGTCCCAGCCCGGATTTATACTTTGGACTTTTTCTATGTTGGAGCCGTCCAAAGTAAGCAGCGAAACCGCCGCTGCCGCTTTATTCCTGAAGAAGAATCTGCCCATGCCGTCCATGCCCAGTTCGAAGTCTGCTATCCGGGCCAACTCTTTGATTACGTCCAGAACGGACCGGCTGGCGAAATTCGCCATAGAGATAAGAACGTTCCGCGTGGTCAGCGTTATCACGCTGAGCCTGTGGACCGGCAGGTTTACGCCGGACGTGTTCATGAGCGTGATAAACGCCATCTTCGCGGGCATCGGGAATCCCTGTGAGACCGCGAACTCGTCTGAGATTATCGTGTCGTTCGCCCCTAACGCCCTGTGGAAGCTGAATCCGGACTGGCTGTTAGCCCCGGCCGCCGTGAAACGCTGAACGCTGCCGTTATTGTTCTCAATGGCGGCTTTCCATGCGTCCCAGGACACTGTCCCGGAGCCGCCGTCTATAAGCGGCGATTCCGCGATAGCAGGCAGCCATATCCGCTTGATGCCGTAAGGCAGGGATTCCAGCGTGTCCGTAATAGCTATCCTGAACTTGACATATCTCGGCGATTGGGCGTTTGTCCAACTGCCGATGTTACCGCCGTTTGAAACCGCTGTCTCAGCCGAGTATGTCAGGTCATCCGCGCTCCATGAATGGTAAAACTGCGCGCCAGAGGCTAATCCCTGCAACTCCGCGAAGAATGGCCCCAGTGTGGTTATAAGCGAAAACGTGGTCAGCCCGGCCAGCTGCGGGCCGTAATCTACTTTAAGTGTCAACTGCCCGGTTGACGGAGTGGCACTTATGCCGTTATAGCGCAGGTAATCGATATAGAAAGTGTTGCTGCCGCTTGATTGTAGGCGTATGCCGGATGTCCCGCTTGGGAACGCGCCCAAGGTTCCCGAAAGGACTTGTGTGCCATCAACGAATAAAGCCCAAGTCCCGGCAGATACGCTGGTAAGCGTAAGCGCCAGCCGGAACGTATGAAACTGCGTTAGGCTGACCGAATAATTCGCGCTTGTGATTGCAGATCGCACCCGGACCTGGTTCAGGTTGAGAAATTCGATTTGAGCACCGAGAAAAGGCGACTGGCCGACCATCGTGCCGAGCGTTACAGTGCCGCTTATCGAACTGAACCGCAGTCTTGCGCAGACGCACCGTGACAGGTTGAACTCTTCGGCGGTGTTCTGAAGCACATAGTCGGCGCCTCCGGCATGCGTGACCGTTCTTACGCTGCCCGACAGGGTTGCCGTGGTGCCGGACGGCAGGAACTCGAACCACGGGAACGCGTAATTGCCCTCAATAATGCTTTTTTCCTGTGCGGGCTCGTAATCGGCCTCGTATTGCGACGTCCACCGTGGATGTATTCCATTTTTTATGCGGTCAAAATTTATCCGGCTTACGTTGAGGCCTGCCAGCCATTTGGCTGCGGTATCATATGCGTCTATCGTCAACTGGCCGTCCCCTGCAGGTGGTTCGTCCTCCGGGATTATCAGAGCTCTGTAGAGGCTATACGGCGCGAAATCGCCGACACAGGTGTGTAATATCTCACGCTGTGCTGCTGGGTCGAATTGAACGGTTTCAACAGCTGCGGTCTGGACCTGCGGTACTGAGGCCAATAGATCGTTTACCACATTATGGATTTGCTGGTCGCGCTTCCAGACCACGCAGTCCGAGCGCACTTCAGCAGCCAGTTGAGGCTGGACAGTTTCAAATTTTATGACAGCCTTCTTTTGCGGGTCGTTAAGGTTTGATGCCGTCCATCTGGTGCCGGGCCGCATTACCTCGCCCGCTACCCGAACCTCTTTAACCGCGCCGACCGGGGTGTTTGCAAGTTCAAACTCAGCTCTTAAGCCGTCGCCGATGCCTAACAGCTCGTTGTTTACCGGGATAGCCGCCTTGTCGGCGTCCGCATCTTCCAGAAGTTGATCCATTGACTGGATGTCCAGCTGAAGAGTAGGCATTCCGGAATCTTCCACGGCATCTTCAATAACGCCGGTGAATACAGGGGAAATCTCATCCGCGCCCGCAACTTTAAGCCCCAATGAAATTCTGATTTGCGAGTGAAACCGCAGGAACCCGGCGAACCGTCCCACGGAACCGTCATCCCACAGCCGTTTTGAATTATCGACTTCGATGCTGATATTGGATGCCTTGTATTCATTCAAAGCGTCAGTGTCTAGCTTCCATGACAGCCGGTCGAGCCGGACTATCTCGGTTGTGACGTCAATGGCCGCCGCTTCCCAGCCAGAGCCGTTCGTAAGCCGTCTGAAAAGCTCAACTTTCCTGACCGGATAAATCAGGTTTGACGCCTGCGCCGCTTTATAGCCTTGGGATACTGTTTTCATACCGCGTCCTTAGACAAGCGCCCCTGCTTTGAAAGGATGGATTTAACCAGCTCCGCACCCTCTGCCGCGCCCGAGCGGGTAACCTCTGACATCCGCCGCATTAATTGTCGGACCTGCTCGTCACCCAAGCCGGTGACTGTAATGGCGTTATGTTGTGTGACCGAGACGCTAATGCCGCCGCCGAACTTCCCCAACTGGTCAAGCGGTATGACCGCCTCAGGGCCTTTCTCGGCGATTGTGGCAAGCACTGGTTCCCTTACAATAGCGCCCTCGGCAAACCCGAAGATTTTGCCGATGGATTTTGTAATGGGAGTCATAAGTGACACGGCCCCCGCGAATAAACCGACAGAGCCGAGGCCGCTAAGCGACGCGGCTTGCGTTGCGGAATTGGCCAGCGCCTGTTCTATGGCTATGCGGGTGAATGTCTCAATGGCGGTTCTTAAGACAGTGCTCATTACTGACTTCCAGGCATCCTCAAAACTCTTGCCGTCCATGATCATATCCGCCACGGCACCGGAGAATGAAGAAGCAAAGGAATCAGACACAGCCTTTTGAGTGTCGTGTATTGCTATCAGGTCGGCGTTTATGGCATCCCGTGCCTTCTGAGATTCCGCTATTGAGATGGCGGACGCGTTCAGCCTGGCGGCAATAAGCTCGTCCTCGGTTATTAAACCCTTGGTTCGCAAATCTTCGAACTGCTGAAACCGTTGTGTTTTCTCCTGCTCGATGAGCAGCAATCTGGATTCAAGGTTTCGGCCTTCACTGTCTAGCCGTTCAGCCTCAAGCTGTGTGAGCTTGTCATATGCGTCCTGTCCCAGGCGTTTTTTTTCGTCAGTCTCTTTTTGCGATTCTTCGATTGATTTTTGGGTTACCTTGGCTTTAATCTCAACTTCCTGTGTTATCAGCCCCTCGCGTTCGTTTGCATAGCGTCTCTGCACTTCTGCCGCCTGTTCTGTGGAGGCTTCCTCTATGGCCTGCATCTTGACATTGGCGTCCTGGACTATCTCCGGCAGGCGGTCAAACTGGCCTTTGAATATCGCGCCCCAGCCGCTGGCGGTTTGCTCTATGATGACAAGCGTTTTTGCTCCCCAATTGGCTATGACCACTCCGAGAATCTCAAAGAACTGTGTGCCTTTAAGGATCGCCTCAAGAAAAAACTTGAAAACCGGCAATACCCCGGCGCCCACTATCTCTTTAAAATCATCCAGCCTGTTTCTTAAAGACGACAACTGCATGGCAAAGCCGGACTCTTTCTCGGCAGCACCCATAAACTTCTTGGAGAGCGCGTCTATAACTTCCTGTGAGGTGGAAGCATCGCCTATAAACGCTCCAAACTCTGTTTTAAGCGCCCTCATGCGCGTGGAGTCACCGTTTAGGATAGGGCCAAGCAGCTCAAGGATGTGGTTTAAGTCCTTGCCGGATGCGGAAGCCAGCCCGAACGCCAGCTTCGTTCCCTGCATGGCCTGCCCGGCATCGCCGGTAATCCTTGTAAGCCTGCCGAGTGCGTCATAAGTTTCTGTATCTGAAAATCTGGTCAGGGCTTGCTGCTCTTGGGCGAACGCCATAATGCGCTCTTTCTCTTTGCCAAAAGAGCCGCCGGTTGATTCAACAGCAAATTGCAGCCTGCGTAATGCCTCTTCTTCGGTTACGGCCGCGTCAGCCGTGGATTTGAAGAAGGCCGCTATACCGGCAACCGTGGCAAAGCCCATCAACTGGTTCAGAAGCTGGTTGGCCGCGCCTTGGACAGCCGCCATTGACTGTGCCGTCGCGTCTACTTTGGGAGGGAGAGTTGTGAATGCCTTATCGGCCCGCGCTGTGGATTTTTCAATCACGCCCGCGAATTTATCGGAGCGCTGCGCGGCATCCAGCAGTTGTTGCGACAGCCGCTGAATAGCGGGCGAGGCCTGGTCAATGGCCTCGAAGATTATCTCGAAGCCGGCCATAACTAAGTCTCCTTGGTTATGGAATCAAGCGTAAAATTTATGATCTCAACATAAAGCCCGACCGCAAGCGAATACTCGGACAGGATGGCATCTACCGGAACCGCGTCTTTGTCCTCATCGCCGACGCAAATCTTCGGCGAGATTACGCCATATAAAAGCACACGCCGGAATTGCGGCAGTTTGGGGTTTGCTATCAGCTCGTTGATTCGTTTGGCCAGCGCGTCTTTACCCTGCCGCGCAATGCTCCAGAAATCGGCGGTTTCATCGCCAAGAAACAGCAGCGGGACCCGGCGTATCCTGAATGCCAGGCCGCAGACCTCTATGGTCTTCTCTTTTTTGAGCTTTTCCTTAAGCTCAGCCGCTGAAACAGGTGCGTTCATAATCAATATCCCGTTACCGCGTTCGTAATGATGGCCTGCAGGCTGTAACCCAAGACCGGGTCCAGCTCGGCCTGGAAGGTTACGGCGGAGCCGAACAGCCCTTCCAACGTGCCGAATGCATAGGCGGTGTATTTCGCCTTCGGGATGCTCAGCTCCAGCTTATTTTTGAAAGCATCTTCTATAATGTCGCCTGTAAGCGCGAGATCTATCGCCTGAGGCAGGTTATCCAGGAATTTCTGGCGGTTAGCTTCGGTCTCGAAATAGATCTCGTAGCCGCCGTCGATTGCGAATTTGCCGGACGACACGATGTCTTTAGCGTCTCGGGACTGGCTTAAGGTCCTGTGTGCCACCGACGCGTTATCAATACTCAGGGTCCAACTTTTGACATCCTGGTTTATAATCCCGTCCAGCTTAAATTCGGTCTGAAAGAACATCAGCGGCTTCGGTGTGCCGAATACCGCCGAGAACGCGGAGGCTGGTTCTTCCGTCTTGAACAGCACATCGGCCGCGACCTGGCCTTTGCCGTCTACTGCACCGGTCATTGTCAACTTCTTGATCACCGTGAGCGGATAGCGCTTTGCACCCAGGCCCCGGTCCACAAAATAAGTAAATGAGGGGAACTGCACCCGATTGTCGGGCTTAAACGTATGCTTGAACACTGTCGGCGAGTTGACGGCATCCGGCTGGGTCGTGGTAACCTTGCCGAGACAGCCAAGCAATAGGTCGCCCAACGTGTCCGCTTCAAGGTCAATGGCAGGCAACTTCCCGCTGCCTTCACGTATCCCGGTGGCAGAAGGGAACGTCTCTTTTGAACCTCTGATCTTATCGTCCGCGATGAGCAGCGACTTATAATCCAGCAGCGATTCAGCCCCG
The DNA here is from genome assembly GCA_001800245.1 of Elusimicrobia bacterium RIFOXYA12_FULL_51_18. GTDB lineage: Bacteria > Elusimicrobiota > Elusimicrobia > Elusimicrobiales > UBA9959 > YA12-FULL-51-18. The sequence goes on from MGVA01000027.1 coordinate 75,874, forward strand.
ACCGCTAAAAACTTCTGCGGCGCGGCCTCGGCTATTCCACGAGTGGCTTCTTTCTTGAACCCATATTTCTGATTTTCAATTGCAAAAGGCATAGTTTATCTCCTTGTTATTTCCTGCTTGTGGTTTCCACTGTGAATACCAGTGCAGCCGCCGTCATACTGGCGTTTATGGTGGCGACCAGATTATCCTCTGGCGGCTCCCATTCAATCGTGTTTAGGATTGAAAACAGGACCTGTCCGTTGGGTAGTGACAGTCCGCCCAGGTCTACATTGTCTATAAACAACTCGGCCAGTTTCTGTGTCTCCTGGGTCTTGAGTTTGACTATCTCTTCGCCCGGTCCGAACGATTTAACGAACACTATCCTAAAGTGATAGACGATTCGGTAAGTCTGGCCCGTCGTTATGCGCTCAAGATTGGTGGCCGGTGCCGGTTTAACAAAGACAGCCGGGACATTGTCTGCCAGAGCCTCCAACGCGGGGAAGAACTCCAGCGCGCCGATGGCGACCACCTTAAGGCCCAACTGGTCGGCCAGGTTCTGGTCTATGAGCTCGACGATTCTCTCGGCGATAAGCGTTTCGTGCAGTCGTGGCGCGGGCATTAGAGCGTGCCTCCCGCCTGCTGCAGGGCTTCTAAGATGCGCGTCTGGAAAATGGTCTGAATCCTGGGCGTTGCACCCAATAAGGCAGGCCTTAAATATGGCTGTGCCCTGAACCCACGCCGCTTGATGGCTCTGGCCACCACAAAGGCCAGTCGTTCGTCGCCGAGCTTGCGCCGGGCCCATGCTTTCAGGTCACCGGACGGCGGCGGCATAGCGCCGGGCCACGGGTTTCGGCCTTCTTCGACCACGGATGCATACGCCAGGCCCGAGCCGACCTCGCCGGTTATGCGGCTGCCTTCCTCTGATACATTCTGGCTGATGGAAACGCGCAGCAATCCCCGGAAGACAGGCGCATAAAGCTTGGCGTAGCTCTGGACTAAAACAGCAGACTCCCGCATCGCCTTTACAATGGCGTTGCGCAACCGCTGCGGCAGTTGCGGCAGGGTCTTGGTTATCTCGCCCTTTTCCTTAAAGATAATGCGTATCACCTCTTCTCCTCCAGAACGGCTTCCATGTGATGGCCCCAAAAATTCTTAACGTCGGTTGCTACGAATGTTTCGTTGTCTGACTCGCGTATGACCTCGTAATTCGCTTTAAGCTCGGTCTGATTTAGAAACAGCCGAAACGAGCGTTTAGGCGTTTGCCCCAGCACATTCCGGCTTGAGGCTGTGCCGCCCGGATTGAACCGGGATTTAACGCCGGTGGCGATTACCTCATAGTCAAATACCGGCTGCTTGGTGCCGACCACAAAACGCTGGACAGGCTTGCGGATAGTGATGCTCTCAGTTAAAAGCCGCTTTTCTATCATAGGGTGAATATCCTGAATCGCTTACCAAGCCCCTCCCATGCCCTGTCCAGTTCGTCGTTTAGCTTTTTGAACGTTCTTGTCTGCGAGAAATCGCCGATATTCTCGCTATCCACCAGCGGTTCGAATCTGGCCGACAGCGCGGTCTTTGCGACTATCAGTGTGGCTATCTTCTGGACTAAGGCCGGGACTTTAGGATAGCCGTGAATGCCGCTGATGATTACATTGGCTATGCCATACGGCGTCAAGCGGTCTTTAAGCCTTATAATCCCTGTCGCTTTTTTGAGGACGTATTCTTTCGGCTGAATTACTTCGCCATCAAGCACAAGCACATCAATTTCAAGGATCGGGAAACAGTCCAGGAAGATAGCGTCGGAGCCGTCGCCGTCTAAAACATTGGTGAACTGCTTCGTGCGGAAGCACATGCCCGAGCGCCGGTCAATCTCTTCGGTGGCGGCCTCTATCCATTCCGGGAGAACTTTTCCCTGCGGTACCTCTCCGCCGGTCATGGCGGAGACAAGCGCGGGGGACGTGTATTCAGTCGGCGCAACGTCCATGACCGCCTGTGATAGTAAAGAGGCCAGAACCGCCATTTACGCGCCCTCCTTCAGTCGCTTGTCGTACTCGGCCAATTTCTCCTCGAGCTTTTTGCTCAGTTCCTCAATAGCGTCCTTATTGGCTTTGCGAATTGTCTCCCTGCGCTCTAATGAAAGCTCGCAGATAGCGGCGAAGTATTCAAAGAAGGCCAATGCTTCATTGAGCCTGGCATAGTTGTTCTTCAGGTTTTTGATGAACCGGGCACGTTTGGCCTCCGCCGGGGTCAAAGGGCGTTGATTCTTTTCGACAAACACGACCGCCCTGGGCGCGTGCCCGGATTGATTGACGTGCAAAACTGGGGTCTCATTATCCTTTGTCATGGCGACTATCTGCCTCCAGTGCCGTCGCCTGCGCCAGAGGTCTTGGAAGCGCTTGTGTCTAGCGTGGGGATGTTAGACGTGCCGTCCGTCCAGTAAGTCGTGGAGTCCTCGGTTTCAATCTTATAGGCGTATGTCTGGCCATCCACCGGGTAAGGAACTTCTGTAGACGGCCTGCGGTTGGAAACATTGCCCGCGCTGTCGTCAAACGACACCCTGCCTGTGCCTTTGGGAATAAGCGTTGAATTGGCTTTAACAGCCTGAACCGGGTCAAAGGTCGCGCCGGGTGAACGGAAGATGTTGTATCCATTAGCATTAGGGTCGGACACTGCGTCCCAAGATACGTTCACCTTGTTGCTGGAAACATCGGTTGAGAGGTTCTGGACTATCGTTGGAATCAACTCCACAAAAGCCATGTGTGGGTTTTGCGTCATAACCTCGCTGGCAAGATTGGAGGCGTTGCCCTGATCGTCCATGCTGAACAGGTAATACGTGAAGTCCTTACCGTTGTCCGGGTCTAGCGGGGTCTGGTCCTGGAACGAAGTGGCGGTTGATGGGATTGCTGAACTGACAGCGGAAACGCCGGAGGCTGCCAGTACGTTCGCTTTTGTGGGGATGGACACCGGAGCATTACCCGGAACGCGGTAAAGCTCGTAATGGTCAAGGTCCTGCAGTGTGGCTTGGTAGCGTATGGCGATTCTATTGCCAGCAGTAAATCCGCCCGCCAGCTCGGTCAGAACGCCGGTGGATAGCTCAAGAGTATAATGTGTTGCCAGAGCCTTTGAGGACAATACCGCCTGCTTAACCACAGCTCCTGAAGCGTGTGGGTAGAATAGCCCGTCCACGAGCGTGACGTCGCCGGTGAGCGTGTTTACCGCCTTAACTTCGATATACTCTTCTTTATTGGACACGCCGTCATCTACGACTATCTTGGCGCCGACTATGATGTCCGCTGGGACGGGTGTGCCGATATTTATAATACGCTGGCCGTGCATTGTGGAGGCTGTAAGAGTCTTGGTGTTGGACGATACTGCGGTTCTTTCATATACGGTAAAGGAGCCTGCCGCAATCGGGTCGAACTGCATCTCGTGCAAAGCGGATGCGACGCCGTCGGCCAAATCTGGCGTGCCGTCCGGGTTTTTGAGGAGTTCTCCGCCGATAAATTCGTTTCTGGTCGGAGCCGTCCAGTTGAGTGTTATGCGCGTCTTGCCTTTCGGCGTCAGGCCGTCGATAAACTGGCTGGCTTGTATAAGCCCCAGAATAGCGGGCTCTGCCGACAGGATGTCGGCCGCCAAATTTCCAACCACCTGCTGCGATAACTGCGATTCAAGTATTGCCATTTTAGTCTCCTTAAGCTTTCTTGTATAACGTCATTCTGGAACCAAGTTTCCAGGTATTCTCGATGTTTATGGAGGTGACATTCTGATTTCCTGTTACCGTCGAAAAACTGAAGCGTTCGGAGGTAAGGCCGTTAAACGTGGCGAAGGCTGCTATAGACACGAATCCTTGGACGAATCCTTCAGGGGTTATGGCAAACTGGATTTCGTCCGTATAGACTCTTTTTGCGGTGCCTAAATTTCCGGGGACTACCCCTGAATAGTCAGCCACCGGGGTTTTGACTGTTCCGACGCCACCTACGTCAACATATAATTGTTGTTCGCTGGTCGCTGACAGGCGCAGGACAAGCAGGTAATCCCCATCCACTGATAGGTTTAGCCCGCTGAACCCCGTGAAGGCCCCTGCGGAAGCAAGGATTTCCTCTGCGACTTTGACCCATCTTCCACCACCAGATGGTGTTTGCCAGGCCGCTGCCGTCGCCGAGGTCGCGGTTAGAATTTGCCCTGCGGCTGGAGAAGCGGGGACGCTCGTCCCATTGACCTTGTTTACGGTCGGGTTGGGATAGGTTCCGCTGAGATCGCCTCCGGCCGCGCCGTTCGGGGTTCTGGCGTTGCTGTTTCTGGGGTCGTTGTCTCCGACTGCTAGTGGATTGGTTGCTATAGCTGGCGCAACCGACAGTTTGGTAATACCTTTTACCGTATCTGAAGCGTCGGATGGCCCGGCTGCGCCTGCCGCGTTTATCGTCACATCGCCGGTGCCGTCAGTCGGGGTAACCGTTATATTGCTACCTGCGATTATCTTAGAAACCGAGGTCCGGGCCGAATTGGAAACCGGGACCGATATCTCAGGATTGGTCGCGGTATTTCCGTCGTCTGTGAATGTGGATGATGACTCGCCGGAAACCGAAGCGATAAACTTCTCCTGCCCGGAAGCGATAGCTTTATAAATCTTGTATCCCGTCGCGCCCTTGACGGTTTCCCATTGAATGATGACAGGAAGCGGAGTCTCGGGCTGGGTGACCTGGGCTTCCACAACCGCCGGGATATTGCCTTCAGTGGTCTCGCCAGCGGCGTTGACTGCCGTTGCCTTGTAGAAATAAGCGATATTCCCTGCCAGGTTAGCGCCAACAGCGCCGCTTCCAAGGGTTGCGGCGAGAGTCCTTGGAGGTCTGAGTATAGCCCGTTGGCTATGCGCGTCAACGGCTTCCATGTTCGCGTTAGCGCCCAGCCCCCAGTTTAAATCGCCTGTGTCGCGTTTAGAAAGTTTTAATTTTTCAGTAAATGTTTCTGCCATTGTATTGCCTCAAAATTGCATTGTTAAACTTCATCCTGCTCTACACCAGTTTGTAGAGGCGTAAACGAGACCATCCTGCCGCCTGCCCCCCGGCAGGTTTAATCACTATGCTTTCCAAGTCGTTCACGGGGTATTGCGCCATCTGTAAAGTGTGCAGCCACTGATAGAGAATAATCTTCGGGATTGAGACGCCCAAAGGACTGCCTTGAGGCTGCAACACACTGAATCGAACGTTCCCTGACACCGTGTCATGAGTTGGACCAAAAATCATCTCAACAAAACCTATCTGCCCTGCCAGGAATTCCGCAATACGTGGAGAGTTGGTGCGGTCAGCGGTTATACTGGCTCCGTCAACCAGTAGTTTTTGCGAATAGTAATCGGTCAGCGTCAAGCGGCCATTGACGAACATGTTTAGCGTTAAAGCGCCACCGTCAGCTTGGTTGACCTCCAACAGCAGCTTGAATAAATCAGCGTCGCCAGCTGGAACCGCGATGGTTCCGGAAGTGCTCCACCATTCCGAAAGATTGACTTCCGCAATTTTGGCCCATGCGCCGCCTGCCGCAGCTGCGATGCTTATTTTGTTATTCACAGCGTCCTGTGTCATGGTAATGTTTGAACCGGCCTCAAGCTTGACATCGCCGGTGAGACCGGCAGCTTCGCTAAGTCGCCGCAAGCTCGATACGCCTGACCCGCCAGCCGCGCTTATCAGCACTTCACCGGTGCCGTGAGAAGGTGTGACCAATATGCCGGAACCCGCAGTTACCTTAGAAACGGAAAGCGTCGCAGTATTGGCGGCCGGGACTGAAATGGCCGGATTGGGGGCCGTATTGCCATCATCCGTATAAGTTGAAGTGGATTCGCCTGAAACTGAAGCCAGGAATTTCTCCTGACCTGAGGTGGTGGTTTTATAAATCTTGTAGCCTGTCGCGCCTTTAACTGTTTCCCATTGGAGAATGACCGGCAGAGGAATCGCGGGCTGCGTCACCTGTGCTTCCACAATCGCTGGGATCTTGCCTTCTGTGGTTTCGCCTGACGCATTGACCGCCACTATCTTGTAGAAATAATTGGTATTTCCGACCAGATTAGCGCCTACCGCGCCGCTGCCAAGTGTCGCGGCAAGCGTTCTTGGCGGCCTAAGTGTGGCCTGCTGGCTGTGCGCGTCAACGGCCTCCAAGTTCGCATTTGCGCCCTGGCCCCAGTTAAGATCGCCGGTATCGCGTTTTGAAAGTTTCAATTTCTCGGTAAATGTTTCTGCCATTATAGTGCCTCAAAAGCCGAATGGTTCAAATCCGAACGGAGCCTCGCCCCAACCTTGCACCGGCGCGCCCCAGGGCCGTGAATTAAACGGCATCAGGTGAAAACCACCTGGATCAGGCTGGCCGTAGGGGCCTGTGCCGTATAACCCATCGCCCCAGCCGGAATCCTCAACGGCCACCATGGTGTAAAACCTAGCAGGACCAGCATCAGCTTCATGGTCGTCATATTGGAACACCCCGGGGCCCAGGACTGTCTCGTCGGCTATTCTCCTGCCCAATTCATCCTTGACGGCTGATTTGTAAAGCCTGAACCCGCGCAGCCGCCGGTTTGCCTTAAATTCCAGCGGGTAATCGGACCAGGTCATCCGTATATGCGTCGGCTCCACTTGCGCCACTCTGAAATTGGGTGGTGGGGGCAGGGGGAAAGGATGTGCCACGGGTTATCTCCTTTTTTTGCCTCTCCCAGTCGGCTTTGCCGGTGGCTCTGCGGGTAATTCCGTATAGCCTGTTTTAAGCAGCCGGTCCCTCGTTTCCGGCAGTTTGACCTCGCAGAGTCCGTCCACTACCTCAATAGTGCCTTCGGCGTAAGAGGCCTCTATAACTGGCGCGTCTTTTGTGCCGAATGGGGGATACAGTTTTTTAAGCCTGAACATCCGGCCTCCTTACAAAGTCACACCGGCCAGCCGTGACGCTTTAATGTCATTAGCCAGAACCAGCGTGATATCCTCGAAGATGTCGAACTCTGAAAACTGCGATGACTTCTGCGCCAGGCGAAGCATCTTTAGAGGCGTCAATTCACCCACCCACACTGCGCTCGTATCCACCACCAAGATGTCCGTGCAGTTGTTGGCGTTGCCTTGAACTTGAGTTTCCGAGACAAAAGTAGAGCGGAATATCGGGATGCCGTTATAGTTCTGCAGGCGGAACCCGCCCTTTACCTCCATCGTGTCCGTGAACCGCTGCTGGGCCTGGAGCAGGCCGTTTAGCTTGCGGTTGGCTTTCTTGGACATTATCAGCATGCTGGGGTTGCCCCGGTTTAGGTCTATGGCGGCATCCAACAGCTCAAGGCTCAACGGCGCACCGTTTGTTCCTGCTATAACCACCTGTCCGGCAGGAATAATCTTGCGCATACCGTTAAACTGCTTGGGGTTGGCTACCGAATCTCCGTTGATGATGGCATCCTCCTCAGCATCTCTGACTGCCTGGAGGGCGTTATCAACTTCCTCAGTCTCGATGTCCAGAAGCGACTTCCCTACGGCCTGGAGTTTGCGGGTCACCTTGCCGCGCTGGATGATGGTCCGATATGGAAACTTCTTCTGAGCATAAGAAGCCTGAGTTTCCGTAGGTTCATCCGTGTCGTCTACAAAAGCCCCGCCCGCGCCGCGTGATGTGCGCTGGTTGAGAATCCACTCTGATCCGGAACCTGTTTTCCTGGGCAGGTTTTGCCGCAGTGGATTGTTTACTTCTATGAGTTCCTGCAGAACCGTGTCTATCATAGGCTGTTGCAACGTGCCGCCCGCGTTAGCCAGGTTCAGCGCTTTTTTCAACTGTTCTAAATCATTCATTTCTTATTCCTCCTATTTCCTTTCCTGAATTGCCAGCGCCGCCCGGAGTTTCTTATCCGGCGGAAGGTTGTCGAACTGCTTTTTTACTTCGTCGGCCTCTGTATCCGGCTGGATGAGGCCCTTCCTTAAAGTCGGAACGGCCTTGAGAGCGGTTTCGACCTGCTTGGAGACCTCACCGGCTATCAGCTTCGCCAGGTCGTCAGTGCTGATCGTCTTGGCGGCCGCCGGAATAGGGGAAACCGGGTCCCCGGCCATCTGCTTGAGCAGAGTCTTGACCTGCTGCGCGAGAGCGCCAGCCGGTCCGCCCAGGGCGATCAGCTTGTCCAGCAATACAAACGCCGGTTCAAGCCGGGCTTTTATCATGCCCATATCGGTCTTCTGGATTTCTGCGGGCTTCTGCGCTTGTGCCTGCACTACGGCATCCGCTCCTTTTGGCTTTTCCTCTGGGGCGGGCGCATTCTGTTTGGCAGGGGCGGGAATGGCAGCCGCAGGCTCCGGCGCAGACGGTTCGCTGGGTGGCGGCGGCGTTGGGGTTTCACTCTGAGGGGGAACTTCTTCTATGATCACTTCTTCTGGCATTGTTTTGTCTCCTTGTTCTTCGGTTTCGTTAAGGGCTTTTGCTATGTACCACCCGATGGCTTTGGCTTCTGGGTTTGCGGGGACTGACACGAGCGATACTTCAACCAGGCTCATGCGCTGGATAATATTGACCATGCGGTCGTGTTCCGTAGAAAACTTCCGTTCCCTTTCCAGCACCTGCCCGCGAATGGAAAATTTATTGAGGACGCCTTCCTTGATTTTCTGGATGATGTCCTGTTCGGTTTTTGAGATAAGCGCGTCTATCAGCAGGCCATGCTGGTCGAACTCGACCTTGGTCACCTTGCCGATGGGCAGCTTCATGTCGTGATTCAAAAGGACGGTGGAGTTTTTGAGTAAATCAAGAGAGGATGCTTTGAGAGCCTCTTCGGTTATGATGTCGCCCTGCAAATCAAAATCGGTCGTGGCGGCATAACCGACCACGTGGAACTCACCGGCTTCCTCGGCATACTTCAATACCTGTACCGGGAATGAGAATCCAATCTTCTCCGAAAGTATCGTTTGTGTTTTCATGTTTATCCAAAACAAAAAAGCGCTGCCGGTCCCTGTTACATCGGGACCAACAGCGCTTCGACTCAGTTCGACAGCGCTAAATGATTATTCTTCCTTCAAACCGCGCATATCCTTCACAAGAAGAGTTTCATGTTTCTTAACCCGCACAAGCCGGCCGTCCTGATAATGAACTTCCAGTGTGCCGTAGAAACGCTCACGGCGGAGCTTTGCTGTAAGCTCCTCGAATTTAGACTCCAGTGTTTCCAGTGCCTGCGTTTCTGCCATATCTAAATTCTAATGCATCGGTTGCCGTTTGTCCATGAACTGTTTAAACAGTTTACGCAGCCGGATTGCTGCTGACAATCTCAGCATGCGTTTCGTCGGTCCCCTGTGATTTCTCAAAGTAAAGATTCAGCGGCTTGAGCGGGAAGTTTGAAACGAGGAGTTCGTATTTATGACGCACTCCTAATTGGTGCATGCCGGTCCACAAGGTTTTTACGCGATAGGTTTTGAAGCCTTTGAAAAGCCCCAGTTTTTCCAGTTCGTAGCTCAGGATGAATTTCCCTTTGATGCTTTTGAGTGCCGGGATTAAATCTTCCTCTTTGAAGAATTTGGAGCCGTGATCTCCGCCCTCTTTGGGCCAGTGAATTGGATAGGGCGGGTCAAGGTAAAAGAATGTATTGTCGGAATCATATTCTTTGAGGATGTCCTGCCAATCCCATGAATGGAGCGTTACGTTCTTAAGCCTCTCCTGGATGTCGGGCAGCTTAAGCGGTAGTCTGATGTGATAGCCCTCGCCGTTTCTGCCAGTTCTAACGCCTTCCCATGAGTCAGTCCTGCCCCAGTAGGTCGCCTTGTTTAGATAGGCGAAGCGGTAAAACCTTTCCCGCGGCGTTTTGGGCTGGCTCTCAAACAGCTTCCGGGCCCGGATTCTGTGTATGACCCAGTCCTGTTTATTCAGCCAGTTTAAATCCTCTGGCGTCATGCTCTTGATGAAGCGATAGGCGAACATGAGGTCGGAGTTAACGTCATTGATGACTTCCGCATCCGACCGCTTCTTATGGAAGAATACCTGGGCGCCGCCGCAAAAAGCCTCCACATAATTCTTATGCTCCGGGATAAGCGCCAGGATTTTCTTGTAAAGCCGGTATTTGCCGCCGGGGCTTTTGAAAGCGCCATGAACCTTCTCCAGTTCCGGCGCGTCCTCAAGCTGCGGTAGAAATGGGGGGGCTTTATCCTCCATGCCTTCCGGCTCGGGTGTTAGGTCCTTCTCGATGTAAAGGTGAAGTGGCTTTAACGGGAAATTAGAGGCCATCATCTCTGTGACCCACTCCTGATTGCCGCCCGGGCCTCTCATCTGATTCCTGCGCTTAACTATGTAGACGTTGTAACCCTTGAAAACTTTGACTCGTTCAGACGGATATGAGATTATCCATTTCGCCTTCAGGCCCTTAATGGCTTTCAGAAAGTCCTCTTCTTTGAACCCGAAGTCAAAGAGGTTGAATTTGCCGGGATACGGTGGGTCCATGTAGAAGAACGTCTCCGGGCTGTCATAGTCCTTTAGCACCTGCAAATAGTCTTTGTTGGTGACCGCCACGTTGCGCAGCCGCTCTTGCGCGCGATCCACGGTGTTCGGGAAGTCTATCTTTACGCCTTCGTTGGCGGGGTTAAATGAGCCGCCTCGCATTTTGCCGTAGGAAGACCGGGTCAGATAGAATGATTTGTAGAAGCGGTCGCGGTCGGTTTCCGGCTTCAGGGCTTTAAGGCGTTCGTGGGTCTCCCTGAGGATTGTCCATTCGCGTTTTGCCAGCGCGTTGCTGTCCTCCGGGCTGTGGTCCCGTATAAATTTATGCATGAAAGCGATCTCCGCGTCGCGGTCGTTTAATGCTTCCTGCGGCGATGGGTCCTTGGCATAGAGCACAGCCGCGCCGCCCGCGAACGGCTCGACATAGGTGCGGTGGTGGGGGATGTACGAAGCTATCCGGTGAGCCAGATAGCGCTTTCCGCCGTAAGAACCGAACGCCTGGCGCACGCCTTTTTCTGCGTCGTTATCATAATCCGCCTCTGCGACATCCTCGGCGATTATCGCCAGCGTTTGCTCTTGCAAATCGTCCTGAATAGTATGCTGGAAGCCCCGGCGGGTCATCTCCAGTTGGACTACGATATGCAACGCCAGGATGTCCTGCGCGTCCCAGTTCGTGGTTTCGTCAAACACCTTGTGCCCGGCCTGCAGCATGGTCCATGCCCTGTGCAGGATGAAGTCCATGGACAGCAGCTCTTGATCTGGTAACTTGGCCGGGTCCGAACGGAATAGCTCGCCGTAATCCGCAAAGTTAATTTTCACTGTTTCCATAATTATTTCTCCTCAAGCACCGAAACAAAGGTGCATCTGCAATTTGGATGTGCTGGCAGTACGCCAGACGCTTCGTCCAATGCCATGATCTTGCCGAGTTTCTCACCGGGCGCAGTCTCAGCTGCGTCCGCGCACTCAATACACGCGTCGCCCGCCAGCAACCATTGGACTTTTTCAACTCCGGCCTGCTTAAGCGCGTCCAGATTGCCCGCATTATACGCACGGTTCGCCTCTGTGCGGGCTATAACCTCGGCCAGAACATCTTTGCCGATTACCCGACTGCTGGCTTCCCGTAAAACATTTCCTTGAGCATCTATGACCGGCTTTACTGTAATGGTCTGGCTGCCGACCCAGTTCTCAATGCGCCGCATAAGCTGTGGGATGGTTTCATTGGCCGTAATTCCAGCCGATAATTCTTCCCGGAGCCGGTCAACCATCCCACCTGCTAAATCTCCAGCCAAGGCGGAGGCCTCACTCTTGATTTTCTCCTGTATGCCTGGGCTTAAGTCCTCGACTCTTTCAAGTCCGTCTCTCTGCGCAGCCAGTGCAAGACCCTTCCGCGCGGCCTCCAAAGAGAACTTCTCTATGGTTCTGGCGATGCCGTCTTTATCAACCAGTTGGAGCAGCACCTCTAAATCACCCTCGCGTTTGATGCCCGGCAGTTTTGCTTTGACTGCGTCGCCTATCTTGCGAAACATGGTCCGTACAGCCTCAACGAACTTGTTCTCAAGCGACACTATCGCCCGTGTGGCGTTGACTATGGTCTCACGTGGATTCAGCGATTTCTGCATCTCCGGCATTCTGGGCGCGACTATCCTGCGCACCTCGTCCGGGCTGAATACGCTGTTTTGCAGGTAGATATTGAAAATCTCGGCTTGGTCTTTCTCGTCTATCGCCCGCTTGTTGAACTGGAACGCCCAGTCGTTGATGCCGAAGCCCTGGCGGATGACATGCTTTGTCAGCTTCTCCGCCAGCCGCATCTGGAAGGGGGAAATAGTCTCATCGTAAAACGTGGCCGTCTGATGATCGCCAGTGCCCGCGCCGATGTTCCCGGTCTCTATAATAGACACCTTGCTCGGCGGAACGCCGTAGACTGCCAGTATCTCGTTTCTGGTGAACTCCCGGAGTTCCAGGAACTCCATGTCTTTCTGTGTCGTGCTTATCTGCTTAAACTCGATGTCGCCCTCCAGCACCAAATCCGAATGCGCCATGTCCGGATTCTTGACCCTGGCCTCCATATATTCGCGGTTACGCTCCACCTGCTCCGGGGTCGCGTCTTTCATAATAAATGCGCCCCTGATTTTTGCGCCATTCAGGAAGAACGCCCGGTTGTATATCTGCGCGTATTTATCAACCGTAACCGGCAGTATCAATGAAGCCAGCGGGGAAAGGCCGTAGAGGGTAGCCCCCTTGGTTCCCAGTTTGAAGTGAATAACTTCCCTGGGTGTGAATTCGACCTTTCCCGACTGGTTCCTGGGGACTTGGATGTAACCCGTAATAGTGCCGTGCTCGTCCGCTTTCACCCGCACCGTGGTCGCGTCCAGATTCCATAGTTCTCTGGGCTTACCGTCCGCGCCGTAGACCACCTCAAGAAACGCGTTGCCGAATACATAAACGTCGCGGGCGATATCGTCCAGTATCTCCAGCAGTGTGTCGTTGGGATTGCAGTTGGCGAAGAACTCCTGCAGGACTTCGGCGTTATTGGAGTCGGCATTGGCCTTTGCCGGCGATAGCGAATATCCCCGGGCGGTGACCGCCTTGCAGATGACGCCGACTACCGCGCGGACCCAGGAGGTCTGCTCATACATCTGGTTAAAAATCTCAAAATCTATGTCCGGCAGGATGCCCTCGGTTGAGGACTGCAAGCCGGTCACATAGGAGATTATCTGCTTGGATGATTTCTGCATTTCCTCCCGGATAACGCCGCCGAACAGCGCCTTCACAAGTCTTTCTCTTATGCCCATAAGCTGTCTCCTTTTGAAATCCCAGCGGAGTGCCGGAACCGCCCCGACCCCTTGAGTGTGGGACACTCAAAGCTCTCTCTTGAGCCCTCCTCCGCATCTATCCACCACTTTAGGTCGCACTTCTTGGGATACTCGCTGCGCCAGTTAAACGGCGATTCCTTGAGCAGCGCCTTCCGAATCTTGTGCGAGCACATGAATTTGCAGTACCTGAACTGGAAGCCCGAGATCTTGGTCAATCCAATGCTGCGGGTGAACCCGTTGGCTCTGGTCCCGTAGCGGGTTATCAAAAGCCTGGGATGGACAACCTCGCCGTCTGCTGTGCAGTAAAACTGACTCTTGATAAAACCGCCGTAAAGCCAGTTCGCCGACTGGTAAACATAACCGGGCTTGCCCCGGAGACCATCAGCCCAACTAAACAAAACGTGGACACAGGGGAAGTCCTGCTCTATATGCAGGCCGCACAATTTCAAAAACATACTTTCGGTATTGCGGGGCATCTCGTCCAGCACGCAGAACCTGTTCAGCTCCAGATAGTTGTTCACGCCAAGCGACGGGAATAGCCTGCGAATGGTATGCATAGGCCGCGTACCGAAGCCCCATAGCGCAACACCGACCAGTTTCTCGCCTTTGAACAGGCCGTAGGTTATCTTCGTTATGGGCGGGCAGATGACGGCGTAATGATGCGCCGCGACAAAATCCCTCCCCGTTGTGTTGGGAATGGCGGTTATGGATAAAGTTTCGGCTGCGCCGTTCAGTTTAGACATAATTATCAAACCGCCTGGAATCGCCCACGTAATATATCTTCGGCACAACGCGCTGTGTTTCCAACGCCTGGATGGCCAGCCAGAGCGCGTCCAGCATATCTTCGGTGCCATGGGGGAAGTGGAGCAGTTCTTCTTCAAGTTGCGTTAGCCAGGCCATGCCGTTCGGCTTTGGCAGGCGTATAGCGCCGTTCTCAAAAAGCGGGGTTAAGCCGCGCAGCCTGGCATGTTTATCATCGGACGCGTTTATGGTTTTAAGCGGCATACGCTTGGTCTCTTCGTCCGTACGCAGCGACTCGGCAAAGGCCGCCTGATAGCCATTGGATTCTACCGCCATCAGGCATGGGTGGTACTGGTGAAATACCCGTTTAGCCGCTTTGAGTTGCTCATTGAACGGAATCCTGTCGCGGTAGGCGTCAATGACGTAGACATTCCCTGCTTTATCCTTGCCGATGACGCAATAAGCAAATCGCGAACTGCCCTCCCGCCGGGAGATAGCCAGATCAATCCCCACGTAGATCGAGAGACCATCCGGCACGTGGTCATACCTGCCGGAATCAAGCCACGCCGCCTTAAAGTCAGAGCCCTCCTGGCCGGATGGATCATTGAGATACAGGCAATTGTAAGAGCTCGTGCCCAGTTGGGCTTTAAGTTGGGCCAGTTTTTCAGCGCTAAATTTCTCAGGGAGCAGAATGTGCTGCTTGCCGGACTCGTCCAGCCATTCCGCCGCCAAATCTATAATCTTCCAGTTTGCGAACCCGGGCTCGGATTTCAGGAACCCGGCGATATCGTCCGTATGCCAGCGGGTCATGACCACGATTATCTGCCCGCCGTCATCCAGCCGGGGTAAGAGGTCTTTCTGGAACCACGTTATCACCTTCTGCCGCTGATTCGGCGTTTGCGTATTCCGGTTAGAGCATGGATCGTCGACAATGACCAGGTCAGGATGCTGGCTTACCACGGTGCCCAATACCGAGGCCACCGCTATGGACGGCTCTTTGCGTATTTCTGTGCGCGGTATCTGGATGCGTTCCTCAGTCCAGGTATCGGCTGTCAGATCCCAATGGCCATATTGCTCCCGGAATCGCGCGCTTTGGGTTAGGTGGCCTTTAATCTCCCGCAGGAAGCCTTTGGCGTTGTCCAATACTTCGTTGACCAGCAGAATCCGGAGGTTATGGTTCTCTGTCAGCCTGAACAATGGGTATGCTATGGTGCAGGAACTGGTCTTAAGGTGGCCGACCGGGGCCAGCAGCAGAACGAACTGCTCCCTGAGCAAAATATCGAACCACGACAGATGCAACTCGGTCAATTGGGTGTAGCCAAGCACCTCTTTTGCGAAGAAAAACAGGTCTTCAAGCCGTTGTTCGTGGTCTTTCATAGCCACGTTTTCCTTGAGCGAAGAAAATGGCTGTTTGTGCGAAGAATGGACGAAGGATTTTTCATTGAGCGGTTTCGTACAAAAAATATATGGGTAGGTCCCTTTGAAACGTGCGAAATAAAATCTTTGGGGGAGCATGTGCGGTTTGGCTTCGGATTTTCCCGCAAAAATTCCGGGCCTGCCTCTAGAGCTGTTCTCCGACGAGAAAAGTCCTGACATAATGTTGCATTATGTCTAGTAAAATCGGCGTTAAGTGGCAGCATTCGCGTCCTTTTTTGGCTCTCCTGGCTCTGTCTCCGCCTCAGTTGCCTCTGCCGCTCCAGCGCGTTGGACGGCCTCGTTGCCCAGGCTTTCAGAAGCAGTTTTTTCTCCTGCTGATTTATTGTGAAGGAATTTCCGCACAGTGATGCGGAGTTCTTCCGACTTCTCAAGGACTTGCTCCGGGACTGCGTTCCTTCCTGTGAGCATTCCGAACTGCGCCTGGCGGTCAAATAGCTCGCCCATAACGGCGACCAAGTCGCGTATCGTGGCGTCGGATAGTTTCTTTTTGATTTCTTTGAGTGCCAGGAAGATGATATCCCACGCTTCGCGGGTGAGGCGTGTTTGTATTCTGGCGGCTGTGGGGTTTGCGCCTTTTCTCTCCGGCATGAACCTGGCCGCGTTATCGAGCCAGTATTTGACAGTGGATTTTTCAACTCCAATCTCCCTTGCGATGGCGCTGAGGCGTGCGCCGCCTTCAAATTTTGTGATCGCGTTCTGAATGGTTTCATTTGAATGTTTTTGCGGCCCTTTACGTTTCATCGTGATAGTCTCGTCTTAACTCCTGCCGGTATTTACTCTGATACTCTCGCAGATACTTTCTCCGCCAGGAGCGTGCGCAATCTTTGTGAAGCTGCTGATTCGGGAATGCAGGCCGGAACCTTGTCCCACAGTACTCGCATGCACGCGTTTCATAACGCCCTTGATCTATTTTGGATGGTTTCATACGTAAAGTCCATGAACTGTTTAAACTGTTTATGCCTCCTGCCTTTTTCGACCCCGCACTCCCCGGCCGCCCTATGCGAGCATAAAAGGCGGACCGGGGATTGACACTATTTTGCGGTAGCACCCATAAGCCGCAGCATTATCCTTTATGCTTACTATTCGGCAATTCGGCTGGCTTGTTCCCGTCCTTCACGAGAGCCATCGAGATGTCCTTGGCGTTCGCTTTCTGGACGTAGCGGTGAAACTCTATGTCCAGCTTTGCGCTTGCCAGAATTTTCGCCACCAGATTACTGATTGCATTTGCCCGCGATGGGGTGGACTTGCCCGCCTTGATCATCAGAATTTCCTCGCTGAGGATATGGCGTATGTCCTCCGTGTTGCGGACTGTCGATTTCTGTTCCATGTGTGTTTCCTCCTATCAGCATTTTCTTGAGTTTAAGATTGAGTCGTTTGATTTCGGCAACTTCGGGGTAAAGAGAAAATGTTTTCTCGGAACATCTGGAGCAGATATTCCGGTGGTCGTTCTTGTTGACGCCGGTTCCGCACACGGTGCACGGCGTCCTGGTGACCATCTTAGGCTTCCAATCGGCGCGCCTGCGCCATTCGATGAGGCATTCGCGGCTGCATGTGATTTTATTTTTCTCACGCGTCTGAAATGGTTTGCTGCAAATTTCACATGTCCTGTCGTAGACCTTGGGATTGAGTTGATAAAATCCGGCCTTTATCTTGCAGCGGAAGCAAATGTGCGCCCCCGCCTTAAAGACTGCGCCTCCACAGCGTTCGCAAGTGCCCTTGCGCTGGTAAGAGGCGGGCGATGCGGCTATCAAACAGTCATGGGAACAGAATTGCTGCCGGCGCGAATGCTTGCGGAACGGTATTCCGCAATAACCACAGGGCGTTATGGTTATTTTCCTACCGGTTTTAACGTGTCTAAACAGCCTTCGCAGCGTCATTGCCGCCTCCCTTGCGGCGAGAAACCAGAAGTTTGACGTTTCATCCCACCTGGGCACTGAATCGCCGAGAGCCTCAAATTCAGATTCCCACAACGCCGTAGCGAAGCGGGCGACCCGTTCTGCCTCCGGCTGAGACGATAATTTATATTTCGGCCTAGCTTGGAATGGGAAATGTTCCGAGCGCTTTACCCAGTAGTGTAGGAGGCTTTTCGATATAGCAAGCTCGCCAGCCACTTTTGCGTAGGTTTCCCCGGCCACTATTCTTCCGATAGCGGCGAGTTTTCTCTCTCGTGGGTGTCTGTAGCTCATGACTGGCTCTTCACGTCCAAGACAATGGACTCGCCGTTTGCTTTATGAATCCGGTAAACTCCGGCTCTAAGGTGTTCCCAGACCTCTGCCAGCGGCCAGACCGAGAATGTTTTGTTGCGCCGGACTGCCACCGCGCCCGAGGTTACCTGGACGAACCGCACTTCGTTCGGCTGCTTGATCGCGACAATATCAAACGCGCCGAATAGGTCGCGTGCGCAAAACACGATGCCCCGGCCCGGTATCCAGCCCGGCTTGCCAAAGCTGCGCTCTACGAGATAGCCTTGCGTTTTAAGATAGTCCGCGACCTTCTTCTCATGCATGTTGCCCTTTGAACGATTGCTCATACGATTCCTCCTGTGACGGGTGTTGGTATTTGTTTTAGCCCGGCAGCAGATGCCGAGACAAGACCTGTGGGGGAAAACTCAAACTCAAGCTCGCAGCCCATGACATCCCGGACTCTTGCCCGGAAATAGGGGGTATCTGCGGCGGCTAAGGCTCTGGACCAGTTGTGATGTCCGCCTTCCGCGCTGCTGCGAGGCCGGAACCGGATTATGACAGCTTCAGTGTTTCCAAACCGAACCAATCGCGCTTGATTTTTGGCATTTTTATCTCCTGTTTCAGATGGTTGCAAAAGGGTAATAGGATCTATTTCCTTTTTGCAACCATCTGAAACGTTGTCCTTAAGTTCTCGAAAAGTTGATGTTTTTGCTGCACTTTCTGATGGATAGAGGTCGGGCCATAGGTTTGATATACGCCCTGCTGCAAGCGGCAATCCGCAACGCCCTCTGCGGTATGCCTGCTCCAGTTTCGAACCATCGCTGTTAAGAAGCTCCGCGAAGCCGGATAAACGGTCAACATCAATATCCAGTGGCACCTTGCAGAGGATGTAAACGTCCTTCATACTGTCCGGATGGATAAGACGTATGCGGTCTATGGCTTGCAGCGACTCCCGCTCGCGCTTGAGTTCCAGCACCCGCTGAACGCGCGGGTCCGGGTGGATGTCCACCTCTACGCCCAGCTTGGTCCCGCCGCGCATTCTGTAGCCGCGCGGCGCTTTGCTGTACTCACCCGGCAGATTAAGCGGTATAGGGTCGTCATCCCAGACAGAACGCGCCATAGCCTCCACAGCCAGTGGAGGCGGTTGCTCACGGCCTATAGTAAGGCTGGCCTCATAGCCTTTCCAGTCGTCCACGCCCCGGATGCGTCCAAAATGCGAGATGGTCGCGCCCTCCCACTCGCATGAAAGCGGCAGTCGCGGTTCTTTTTCGCCCGTGATGGCCCGGCGTACCGGCAGGGGGCAGACGACAAGTAGCTTGGTGGCATTAGCGAGCTTGCGGATGATGAATTTGACGTGCTCAAGCCGCTTCGCGGCCTTAAGATTAAAGTCTGCCGCCGCGCCGTCGAAGCCAAGTAGCGATTGCCGTGAGAAGTTGGATGTGTGGCACTGTGTGACGACGGCGTTTCTCCTGACCGGGATGGCGACGTGCTCCAGCTGCCCGCCGAAAAGCCGCTTGGTTATCTCCTCGTCTGCGTCCGCGTCAATGACCAGAAGCGGCCTGGTCCGGCCTATGAGTACCTTCCGCCGCCACCGGACGCTCACCCGGTTCTGCCGCTCGGGCTTGCCGTTCACCAAGACGGCGACGTTGCGCTGCAACTCTACGGCATGTGATGTGTCGCGGGGGAGGTTTATCTCTTTGGCCAGTTGCCGCAGGAGCCGCGCAATCTTCTCGCGCTCGGATTCTTCCAGAGCGCTTAGGCGTTCAAGTGCCTCAGCTTCCGGCATCTCCGGCGTTATGCCGGTGTCGCCGTCTTCGCTGCCCTCCGCGATGTCGGCCGCCTTGGCGATGGTCTCGCGAGTGAGGCCCCTTGCCCTGAGCGCCGCGAGTGCGGGCCCACCAGCAGACAGCGCCGCATAGATGTCTGCCAGGCAGTGAGTGAGGATTTCAACCTCACCGCCACCTGCCCAGCCAGGTACCTCGGTCAGGCGGTCGGGTGCAAATTGCAGGCCGCCAGCCAGCACCTCCACAACGGACTCGTCGCAGATAACCATATCCGGCGGCGGGTAGTCGGACAGCATTGGCAGGTGCAGATATTCATGCGACCATATTCTCACGCCCGGCCCGTGGCTCTCCCACTGTTTGATCCATGGGCAGTGGTAGAAGTAACTGCAGTGTTCCGCGTCCGAATTGCAAAGCGTTTTGTAGACGTTAAGCCCGAGTCGGCCGGCTACGTCCGCCGCGTCGGGTTTGCGGCACATGGTCTTGTGCTCGTGCGACCGCCGCACTTCCGTAGCCAGGGCGAGTCTGCCGCGCATAACGCGCACGTCGGGCCCGGCTTCGTAAGAAAGCTCCGCAAACTGCTCAGCTAGGTGGTCGGCGAGGTCTATGGTGGGGACCATAATCCAAACGCGCAGGTCCCAGACTTCTTTGCGAGCCATTATCTCATGAACCACCTGCATGGTTTTACCCAAGCCTGCAGCCGCTTGGACCGCCAGTCTTGGCGCATCGCGCAGGTTGTCTATGCCGTACTGTGCTTTGACCGTTGCGCGGAGTTCCTCTGCAACTGCCGGTGGCAGCTTCCTGCCGAATCTGGCCCGATGTCGGCGGGCGAGTTCCTTACGCGCCTGCGCAAGTGGCACAGCGCGGTTGAACCAACCAGAGATAACGGATTTGAGCTGTGCGGACGCATCGTCGCGGGCGAGTGGTTTAGAATCATAGCCGGGCGCGACGTTTGGGATGAGCCGCGCCGCCTTTCGGACGCTGCCGAAACCTTTCCTCCTGGCTCCGGCTATCATTGCCAAAACTTCATCGCGGGTCTGTTCTGCGGACCAGCCGGGTAAGGTGTGTTTTTCGCTCCGCGCAAGTATATCTTGGTCCGTCCAGCCGCAGGCCACCATCCTGGCGACCGCCCGTAGCATTGGCAGATGCCAGTTGTTTGGGGATAGTTGGGCGAGCAGCGAATCAATACCGGGTGATGGTTGGCGGCTGTCAGTCGATGGCACGGTTATTGCGACCGGCTGCTCAGGCGGGAAAGCTGTCTCAAGTTCCTCAGGGGTATATCTCCGGGGCGAGAGTTCTTCAAACGTGGTAATCTCTGCTACACGGCCTTTCTTTCGTGGCCAGGCGACTGAGCCACCCATGCGCATGACGCGACCTGTATTGAATACGGCTGTGTCGCCGCCCAACGCGACGGCTATGGCGCGGTTTATCCTGCGGCAGGCATCAGCGTCGCGTAACTGCTCATGGATCCGCCACCATAGTTGCCCGCGTGAATAGGGATGGTGGCCGGTGATAACCTTGGCTGTGGGGGGAATACTTTTCTCTACACAGGTCTTTTCAGCCCGTTCCAGCGCTCCTTCATCGTCAAAATCAGCATATAAGGCCGTGAGCGCGTGAAAGTCTGCGTCCGCTGCCCGCCTGTTTCGCGGCGCGTCCAGCCGCCGCAGTGCCGCGCCGAGATACAGGTTCTGCCCTGCCACGGCGTTCCGGGCGGCCGCGAAGTCTGCTATGCTGTCCAACTCCTGCGGGCAGAAGAGCCGGGCGTGGCGCAGGCGGCCATCCGATGTGTCCGTCCAGGCCAGCTCGACCAATGCGTCAGGCAACTGGTCAAATAAATGTCGCAGATGCGCGGCTATGGCCGTCTTGTTTGGAGTGAGAAGGAAATCACTCATTGCTTCCTCCGCCACAGCCAGGCTCTTGCGATAGCCACGGTTAAGAGGTCTGACGCTTCACCAGCGCGTATCCCTTCCGGCGCGGGGATGCGCCATTTGGCCAGAGCGCCCAGCAATTTATCTGATGCGGGTTTGCGCCGCCAAAACGCGTTCTCGGCCGCCAGTTGTGTGGCCGCTGCGCGTCGGATATAGTCCTCGCCGATGCCCTGCGCCATCTCAAGGTCCACAGGGCGGGCCTCAAGGGTTGTCGCCCCTGCGTAACGGTCTTTTGGCGACACTTCAACAATCCAGCCGTCGCCTGAGCGGATAAGCAGCACTGTGCCTCGGTCACCGGCTGAGGCGGCGTAGAATGCGTTTGAGGCGGTTATCCAATGGAACCGTCGTGGCCCGTGAACTGAGCGGTTAGCTGTGATTAACGACGAAACCAGCGCGTCCTCGCGATCCTTTACCTCAAGCGCTTCGGTTACTGTGCTATCGCCGGCTGCCTCCGGGTCCAGGCCGAATAACGCGGGCGCTTGGATGAGTTTGTGTTTCTCTGATGCGCCCGCAAGGTCGATTATGAGGCAATCTTCCTTCGCGGGAAAGATTCTGGTGCCGCGCCCTATCATCTGGAGATAAAGCGTCTTGGACTGCGTGGGGCGGGCGATTATGATGGCATCAATGGACGGCTCATCAAATCCCTCAGTCAGAACCGCGCAGTTGGCCACGACCATAGTCTCGCCGGTCTTTAGGCGCGTCAAAATTGCCCTGCGTTCTTCGATAGGCGTCTCACCGCATAGCCACTCGGCCGCCTCACCACGATTTTTAAGCGTCTCGGCTGTGCGCCGCGACTGGTCTACAGTAACTGTGAAAATCAGAGCCTTTCGGCCTTTTGCATGGTCTTGATAGGCGTTGGCGGTTGCCTCAGCCGCACCGGCGCGGAGCATGGCATCGCCGAGTTGGCCCTGGTTATAGTCGCCGTTTACGGTGGCTATCTGGTCCATGTCGAAGTCCAGCGCGACCTGCTTCAGGCGCAGGTCCACCAGCCAGCCCTCTTTAATAGCCTGCAGCAACTGCATTTGATAGACGATGGACTCGAAAGATTGGTCAAGACCAAGGCTGTCGCCGCGCTCGACGGTCGCGGTAAGTCCTAAGGCAGGTGCGCCGCCCGGCTTGAAGCAGCCGAGCGCGTCCATAGTCCGGAGGTAGCTGTCGGCGGCTGCATGATGAGCCTCGTCAACGATAATCTGGTCGAAGCCTGATATGTTCTTGAGGCGGTTTTCTCGCGAGACTGTCTGTATAGATCCGAATACAACCTGCGCGTCCGTTTCGTTACGCTCCGCCTTAACTACGCCGGTGGAAGCCTCGGGCCACACGGCGCGGATGGCGCGTAATGGCTGCTCGATAAGTTCGTCACGATGTGCGAGCCACAATGTCCGGCCTCCCATCCGCTTGGCAATGGATAGGCCGGTTACAGTTTTGCCGCAGCCCGTCGGTAGGTTTATTATCCCGCGCCGGAGGCCGCCACTAAGCTTGTCGTTCCAAGCTTGGATGGCGGCCTCCTGGTAGGGCCGAAGGACAATGCCGGTGTCTTGCTGGTCGTTTTCCATGGGGGAAAGCCTATGCTCAGAATGGGACGGAGCCCCCATTGGCCGCGCCGGGGCGGTCCGCTTGTTTGTCCTTGGCTGGTTGCTGCGCGTTCTTACGCGGTGCTGGCAGCTCGTCATTGGCGGGTTCTGGATGCTTGTCGGTGTAGATTTCCTCTATGAAGTTCTTCTCGTTCGTGTATGTGCGCCCGTTAACGACTTTGTCATACGTCGCTACGCCCAAGAGCGCGCGAAAGGTACGCCCCTGCAGGTCGGATTCTTCAAACGAGAACTCACCGTCATATTGTAGGCCGATGCCGTGGAGGAAATGCACAGCCATGCCGTGGCCCGGGTTGGCCTTCTCGCCGTTGCCGCGCGGGACCCATACCACGTTATGCCAGACGCGTTTGCCGAAATGCTCGCCCTCGTCTGCTATCTCGCATTGCAGCTTGGTGAGAGGCGTGCCGGGGTTCTTTCCGCCCTGCGTGACTTCGCCGTTCGAGTGGTCGGCTATTTGCAGTGTGTAGATGCCGCGTGGCGCTGGAGCGAACTGCGCACTTCCGCCCTGTCCTGCGCTTTCTGCTCCCGCGTCGCCCTTGTAGTTTATGCGTGCCATGTTATTTGCCTCCTTTGGTTTTTGCTGCCGGTTTCTTTTCAGGTGCTTTTGCAGGCTCAGCAGGCGGGGCCTTTGCCTCGGCAGCCGCCTGGATGGCAGCCCACTGGTTGGTTTTGGGGAGGGTGATGGTCTTATCTTCAAGCTCCGGGATGCGGCTGCCGTATGTGCCGAGCGGGCCGCCCTGGAAGCTCACAAAGTACTGCGTCGTGTTGCCGACCTGCTTTTTGTAGCAATGCCCGATGGCATCGGCCTCGGCGGCGATGTATGAGCCCAGCTTACCGGGGACCTGAATCCCGGCTGGGACCACGACCTTTCCGTCAGCATCTATGCGAGGCTCTTTGCTATGGGCGACGAGTACTGCCAGCTTTCCGGACGTCTTGAGGTATCCGATAAGCTTCTCGAATTTACCGCGTAACTCCTTCCAGACGGCGAAGCCGTTGACTCCCTCTTTGCGCTCGCTGATGCTTTCAAGCTCGTATTTTTCTGCGACTTCCGCCTCGAGCCAGTCGCTTACAACGTCAAGGCTGTCTATGACCAAGGCCTTGATGCTCGGTTCCTCCACGGCGGCTACGACCGCCTGGCGAAAGGTGGCGATGTCAGGGATTTCTTGGACCCAACCGTCAATGCGGTCCGCGCCGCCCCGCTCGAGTTCGAGCAGGATGGAATTAGGGATGCTGGCTGATAAGGATGTCTTACCGGCTTTAGGAAGCCCGGCCAGAATCCAAAGGCCGTCTGTCGGCATGCCTGTTTTCAACTTGCCTCGGGGTGGTGCAAGTTTGAACTTCGGCGGCGGCGACTGGTTACCTTGTGCTGCTGTTTCTGCGTTCATTGTGGTCTCCTTTATTTGCGTGATTTACCAACACTAAAATGGGAAGGCTGTTTTCTTGGACTTGGGCGCGGGTATCTTGGCGGCGCGGGCCGCCTCTTCTGCGCGTATAATTTTTGTGCAAAAGTCAGGTTCTCCGATTAGCGGGACTGCATTCGAAAGCGCTATTGCCGCAGCGTTTAGAAAGCCTTGTATGGCCGCAGGGAGGTCTGTGACAGGTCTGCCTTCTGAATCGTAGGGGGGCTTTTTACCGAAGCGGACTATCTCGGCCCATGCGACTTTGATGCCGTACTGCTCGGCCAGGGCTGCGGCATATCCGCCGACTTGATAGGAATATTCATTGCCGTAGAAGCCGGAAGAAGTCTTAAGGTCCACTATTCCCAGGCCGCCGCGCGTGGCCGAGTAGCCGACGGCGTCGATGCGACCGCCAAAGCGGTGTTCCAGAGAGGCGACAGGCAGCTCAAGGGCGACGAGCTCTATGTCGCTCTGCATGCGCCAGCGTTTAAAGTCGAGCGCGGGCTCGGCCAGCTCGGCCGGGATGTCGGCAGGTTCCTCTCCTTTGATTATTGCCTCACACAAGCCGTGTACTCGGGTGCCCAGATCCGCAGCGTCCTTGGACTTGCGGCGATGCGCCCCTGCTGCGTCCTTGGCTATCTGGTCGAGCATGGCCGGATCAAGTGCGTTGCGCCCAAGGCGGAGCAGTTCGGCTTTGAAGTAGTTGGCCGACTCCCTGGCGCTCCAACCTACGAGAGCCGGTTTATCAAGGACTTGTAGGATGCCGGTCACGGATTTGAACGGGCCGACAGTTTCGCCGGTGGGGAGTACGATGCTGTATTTGTGGTTCTCATCGCTTACGGTATATTTGGGCTCGGGTAATTTCACGGTTTCTCCTTGGTGGGGATGCGCTCAACTTTAAAGGCATCTTCCCCGAATTCGCGGCTTATTAGGGAGGTGAATATCTGGGCGATGTGCTGGCCGACTTCGGTGGTCTTATCAATAACACAGACTTTCTTTTCCCTGTCAAAGAGGAAGGAAGCGTCCAGGCGTACTTTCGGTTTGCCAAATACGCTTTCTGCGTTAAACACCGCCCAAAATAACGTTTCTTCAATTACCTTAGGGGAAATGGCTTCTTTGAATTTGAATCGGTAAACTGCGTTCATATATGTCCTCCGCTACACATAAACGGGATTTCTTTGCGAAATGACGAGCCATATAGGTTTTTAGAGATATTCATGAAGGCCATCCTCATAGAACAGCTCACGCATTCGTTTAACTTCGCTGTATAGGGTGGTGCGGCGTACGCCGAGGGATTTAGCGACTTCGCTGATGGTAAAGCCATTCATCAGCAATTCGCAAATTTTTCGTTGGGGACCGGTCAATCTTTCCAGCTTGAGGGACATGACGAAGCGAAGCTCATCTTCATGCAGAATAGGCTTTCTGCCTTTGCGGGATAGTGAGGAGTCGTCGCCTAAAACATCTTCGTACGTAACCGGTACGTCTCCGTCGGTGTTGGGGATTCTTTCGCTTAGTGACACGGTATGGCTATGGCCGCCGCGTTTTTCGGTTTGCAATGTGTCGAGGAGGTCTCTTATTCGGTTGTCCAGGATACGGCTTGTTACCGTTTTCTGAGAGGCTTCCCTGGACGACCAACTGTCCATCGCGTTGCGCTTGAGGTGGATCGCTAGTAGCAGTTCTTGTTCCAAGTCAGGGATGTCGTTGTGTGTAAACCCATATTTCCCAACGAGTCCTCGTGCCTTTCCATGCGCCATTCTTACTTCCCAAGAAGCGA
This sequence comes from Elusimicrobia bacterium RIFOXYA12_FULL_51_18, assembly GCA_001800245.1. Lineage (GTDB taxonomy): Bacteria > Elusimicrobiota > Elusimicrobia > Elusimicrobiales > UBA9959 > YA12-FULL-51-18. The sequence continues at coordinate 101,900 of MGVA01000027.1, forward strand.
ATGCGTCATAGCCAACTTTTATGTTCTTTTTCATAACCATCTCCTTTGCGGGATGTGCCCGCGAGGAGACGGCTCTAAATAAAGAAGGAGCCTAGTCGACGCAGGGAACAATCCCTGAATTGCGACTAGGCTCCAGAAGGCTTTGGCTCAAAGGCTCTCACCCTCTTTTGGCTCTGTTAGAGTCGATTAACTGATGTGCTGTTACAGACTTGCTGCATTAATCTTCGGAAACTTCTTGTTCTTTGGGAGCCTCCTTGAGCATGGACTGAGGTAATCTGTACTGGTCTGCCAAAACCGGCGTGATAACCTCGTTTGAAGTGCGAAACCAATGGCGGCATTTGCTGCACCAGGTCACAGCCCAACCACTGCCCATATGGGTCCGGGTGGATTTATGACAGGTAGGGCAACTTATACGCACGGCTCCTGGAAACTGGGATACTGGCCGCGACTGTTCACTATTGGTGTTCGACATTCGACCTCATAAATTTTCATGACTCTCTACCCATTAGGCGATGGGCGAGGCCTTGAAGTAACATCGGTTATGAGATATTTCTGGGGAGGTGAATCTGAGGAGAATCAATGGGCCAATGCTTCAAAATCCGCGATGGTTTTCCGCCATTTGCTTATGTGGCGCGCCCCATTGATATTATGCTGTCCCAATAGCGAGATGGTCGTGTCTAAGGCAGCGATGGCGTCCTTGCGGCCCGAACGGGTAAAATTCAGTTCTTGTTTCCGTGTATTAAGGAAATGGCTTTCGCAGAACCCCTTTTCTTTCATGCTCTGTTGCATCTTGTCGAAGTCATTCCCGTAGGCTTCTCGGCATACGGCGCAACGACAACGTGTAAAAGGGAACATCTTGAGGATGTGAGCTGCTTCTTCTATATCATAGGCACAGTGCAGTTGCGGGACATAAAACTTCGACCTGGGAACCTTCGGGGCTTTCCACCGATATGACATGATATTTCTGGATGTCCGGTATGATAGGTTGCAGGAGAATCCGTCTAAACCGTAAGAGTTCATGAGGATGGAAAAATAACCGCCATGCATTTTAATGACGGATTTGCCTTTTGCCTTAAGTTCCGAAATCAAAAAAAGCAAATTTGTTAGTCTGGAAACAGGTGCAGATTCCTCGTCCATTCCATTAACCCAGATAAATACGCCATCGATAGAAAGCGCGGCCACTTCGGTGATTATTGACCGGATCTGGTCCGGAAAATCCAAGAGGTGCGGGTCGATTAGCAGCGTGGTGTAAAGTCTTTCTCCCGTCTGAATATATCGGGAGGCCAGCTTAGCGCAGCGAATGGTAGCGGTATACCAGGGGCTGGAAGTGTCTTTGAAATGAAAGTAGGGCGCAATAACCATACAGGGCAGTACCGCATTTGGGGTCACCGGCTTCGAGTCCTCACTGTCGTCAAGAAGACGATATTTGTCGTAATAGCTGGTCATGGGAAAAAGATTCAATTGACCACTAATTTTGGAGCGTTGATACTCCAGCGCATTGCGGGTGGTGTCATCCAAGACATCCACCTGGTTTATTATGTCGTCAGTCGAAATCGCCCGCTTGCCGATGGTTTGTCCCAGAAGTGAACTGTAACGGTGCGCCAAAGAAGAAAGGGATGCCCGCACTTTATGCGTCTCAAAATCTGTCACAGCCTCAGGTGGCAATGTGAACATGTACGCCATCGGGTCTATAAAAAACGGCTTTCCGACATTTTTCACCATTTCCACCACAGACGATGAATCTGACGCGCCTATTTGCAAACCATCAAAATGATTGGGCGCTTTGGAAATAAGTTTTTTATCGTCACGCCGCGGCTTTAAGAACATTAAAGGCGTGGCGGCGTCTATGCCGTCATCAGACATTTGCGCCCCCGTCAGGCTCTTGAGTGGGATTGGTATCGCCAGGCTTAAGATATTTGTTTCGCACCTTCGATTTCTCGGCTGTTTCCGGATAGGTGTTGTAGGTGTAATATAGGAGTTCATCCACATTTTTCTTGCCGTGCTTCCGAACTATATCTTGAATACGCGCAAGAATCTTCGGGTCTTTGCTTTGGGATGACTTAATCAGGCTTTGGGCGAATTTTTTCCCTTTGTCGGTGAGCTCGTAGACTGCCTCGACTTGCTTTTTGTCAGGTATTCCGAGTTCGCTTTGGTTCCGCTTTTTAGATGGCGGGGCAGTTTTTTTAATAATCCCAGCCTGAATTAATGCCTGCACATCCTGAGGCACAGCTTTATCGAACGCGCCATAATTGTACGCATAGTGACCATAGTAATCGGGCACGAATTGGTCACAATGACCTTCCTTACCTAGCAGGAAGAGAAGCTTAACCAGCTTGGTGTTTCCCCATATCTGATCCATAAAATGCAATAGTAAGATAAGGAAATCTGGCCGCTTATCAAGCGCGATTGCTCCCTGATGCGTGACCACCGCCTGCATTGGCGCGCTCAGCTCACGAATCTTCTCTTGTATTTTGGTGAAAATGGCATCGCTCTCAGCCTTGGTTAATGACGGGCATGTGGCTTCGCGCCGAAACTGAATTATGGATTCAAGGATCGGACGGATCTCAGCGGCGATATCTGAATGATTTGAAAGAAAATCATTAATAGTCGGAGCATTGCCTTGGTTGAGCTTATCGGTATAGGCTGAGATTAAATTTGCTATTGTCATCTCCTTGGAATTGTTCATAAAAGTGCCTCCCCGTTTCCCTTCCCGGTTGTTGGCAGACTCATCAGATCCCGCAATTTCATTACTGCACGCTTTTCTGCCATCTTAACGGCGCCTTCCGTGGTGTTGAGGATTTCTGCTGTTTCCTTTATGGATTTTCCTTCCACTTGCCGTAATATAAGAACTACGCGATGCGCGTCGCTCAAGTGATCCATCCCATCCTTGATTTCCAGTTTTAAGTGTTCATTCTCGCGGGAAATTGATGCGGTGGCCGCCTCAGCGGCGAATGCTTCCTTCCGCCGTTTTTTGATTTGCTTTGAGTATGACACTTCAGCCTTTCGGCTTGGAACTTTAAATGGCTCTTCCTCTATTGATATGAGACCTGTATCTGCTGAAGTATCATCATAATTGAAATTGGCCTCGTCTTCTGGCGCACATGTAATTTGCCCAGTACTTATTGAAATCTGCCGAGGCTGGTTTTTTGCCATATCTCTATAAAAATCTTTGGCGTTATTGATCGCGATGCGATAAAGCCATGTGGATAGGCGGCTTTTTCCGTTAAATTTATGAATATCCTTATAGAAATCAACAAAGGTTGCCATCAGAACGTCTTTTGCGTCGCCGTCATCCTGTCCCGGTATGCCATCCCACAATGTCTGCCCTGTTGAAGATGATGAATTACCATCGGAAACTTGCCTGGCGAATCTCTGATTATATCTGACGCGGGTAAATCCACATATGGCGCGATAAATTGCGGGATGATACCGTTCCCATGCAACACGTTGAGCGGTCGGATCACCGCTTTTGAGTCTCTCTAATAACTGCGATTCATCCATGGTGTCAGGGCTGGTATTCATTTTCTCTGTCCTTCTACCTATTAGGCGCACAACTGGGCTAAAAAGTAACTTTACACTCCGCCAGCCCTTTCATATTGGGCGAACGACCAGATTAAAAAGTAACGCGGAGAAAATATTCTCCAAAACCTTAATTATCGGCACAGGCTTTTGGCGGTCCACGAAGGTTTTAAGCCAAGAGAATTAGTCGCGAGAAAAATATTTCCGATGGATATGCTTCCCCTACAACAATTATATATAAGGGCTGTTGAAGCAAACAATGCTTTTGCTGTTGTTTCGGTCATCTTCCCCAAAAATCCCGTTAGTATGGGATATGGACCCCAACAAACCTGCGGTAAACTCAGAAGATATGCTTCCCGAAGAACGCCGGGACGCCTTAGCGGATGTCATAGCCGAAGGAATCGTTTATTTAGGCCAGAGAGGCCTTTTGGACTTCGTTCCGGTTCCTTCTTCGAACTTGCCTTCACCGCCCGAAGAAGGTCGAAGTTCCAATGTGCCAGAAAGGCCTTGATTAGAGGGGGAGAACCCTGTATCCTTCAATGACAAAGGACATGTTATGCCCGAAGAAGTAAGCATTTTGAAAGCGCCGAAAGTGAAGCGGATTGCATTATACTGCCGGAAGTCCAACGACGAGAACCTGACGAATAATGTAACGTCTATTGACGCTCAAAAATCCTGTTGCAGAAGCTATATCGAGATTCAGAAGTCCAACGGCTGGGAAGAATGCCAGGAGGCGTTTGATGATCCGGCGGAGTCAGGCAAGAGCCTTAAGCGCCCGGCGATGCAGCGGCTATTAAAACGCATCGCGGAGGGCAAGGTCGACGGCGTAATCGTTTACAAAATCGACAGGCTTACTAGAAATTCAAAAGATTTTCATGGCCTCCTGGAGCTTTTTGAGAAGCACGACGTCGCCTTCGTCTCTGCAACAGAAAGCATCGACACAAAATCTCCGCAAGGCCGGTTGATGACTGCGATTATGATTCAGTTTGCACAATACGACAGAGAGCTGGATGTTCTGCGGTCCCAGGATTTCCATCTGGCCCGCGCCAAGAAAGGCTTGTGGAGCGGCGGCTGGCATCCGCTCGGCTATGATATTAAGGAGAAGATGTTGGTGGTTAACGAAAAAGAAGCCGAGCTCGTGAACCGCATCTTTAATATGTATGTTAAGTATCATTCCACTATGCGGGTCGCGCAGGAGTTAAACCAGCTTGGATTCCGCCGCAAACTTTATAAAATCAAAACCGGTAAAACTTATGGCGGAAAACCTTTCGATATGGATGGGGTCCTCACCATTCTTCAGCAAAAGGCATATATGGGTTCTATTCAGAACACGCGCACCAAGCAGGCGTTTCCCGGCCAGCATAAGCCCATAATTAATCCCGAGTTGTTTGCGGAGGTGCAGGAGCTATTACTCTCACGCAATCATAGGGGCGGCGAAGTCCACTTTGCCGTAAATAAACACGGCTTCTTATTGAAGGGACTTCTTAGCTGCGGCGAGTGCGGTAATGCCATTGTGCCCACATTCGGGAATAAGAAGGGTAAGGCGCACCTATATTACAAATGCTTGTCGGGGTCCAACGGCTTGCCGCATAATTGCGCCATAACTCCCCTTGGTGCCAGGAAGTTGGAGGCTTACATAGTTGAGAACATTGCCGCTATAGGCTGGGACAGGCCGTTCTTGGAGTCGGTCGTTACCAAGACCCAGCAAAAGGCAAAGGAATGTCTCACGCCTTTGGCTAAGGATCGCCAGGTGATTGAAGGGCAGCTTAAAACTATACAGGGTGAGCTGCGGCAACTGGTGAATCTGGTCAAGGCCGGAAGCGCGTCCGCTGAGGTAGCAGATGAAATCCAGCACCTGGAAGAGGCCAAGAAAGACCTCGCAGGCCGAATACTTAAGATAGAGGCGCTGACTTCGCATAGCCTGAAGGCGGTATATGACGTGGATGTGATTCAGGGGACATTTCAGCGATTTGCCATATTCATCAACCGGCTACCCGTTGAGCTTCAGATAAAAGCTATTCGCTTACTGGTGGAGCGAATTACCATATTTAAGGACCATGTAGTTGTTAAGATATTTGAGTCTCCCGTCGAGGATATCCAAAAAGCGCTGGATGAAAAGTTCGTTTTTAGGGGGGGGTGCTTACCAGAACAAGGGGGGCCAAAAACGAACTTTAAGCAAAACAACCCCAGAATAGGGGTTGTTGAAGTGGATAAATCTTGGCGCGGTCAAGGGGATTCGAACCCGTGATTTCTGTCTTGATATGGCGACGCCATCGGTTCTTAAGCCCGAAGCCAACCAGTCCGGCTTAACATTACTGCTGCAATTGCGACAGGTCGGCGACGTCTTCGAAAAGACCGACCAGCGAACCGATCAGCCGGAGACGGTTCTCCTTTATCCGGCTGTCTTCCACCATTACCATTACGGTGTTAAAAAAACCGTCAAGGTTGCCTTTGACGGCAACCGTCTCCACCAGACTTTTCGCGTAATCGCGGCCGGCGAGACAAATTTTCACCTTGCCGGACAGGACCTTGATGTCCGCGTATAAGGCGCGCTCTTCGTCCTTTTCAAAAAGAGCCTCATCAGGACCTTCCGCGCCGGCGTGCTTTGCCTGCTTAAGAATATTCTTCGCCCTCTTGAAGGCCATGGCCAGCGCTTCAAAATCGGGGTTCTTCCTGACAGTGTGCAGATCGTTTATCCGGCGCCGGCAATCCAGGAGGTCCGCGTTCTTGATAAAAAATTCTTTAACAGCCCTGACCTCGTCAAACCGGAAACCCGCCTCCCCGAACAAAACTTCGGCCCTGGCCCAGGTGAAATCCAGAAGCGCCACAACCGTCTTCTCCCTGTCGAAACCGCCGGCTTTTTCCGGCAGCAGCTCCAGCGCGCGGGCGAAAGCTTCCTTAAGCGGCAGTTCAAGATCATTCTCGAGAATGATCCTGGCCAGGCCGAGCGCCTGCCTTCTCAAGGCGTGAGGGTCTTCGCTGCCGGAAGGTATAAGCCCCAGCGCAAAATCCGCCGCCAGAGTATCAAGCTTGCCGGAGATGGAAACCACCGAACTTTCCTTAGTGGAAGGGATGGGGGATTTCGCGCTCATAGGCCAATAAAACTCTCCGATGGCCTTGGCGGCTGTTTCGCTAATACCCGCATTTTTAGCGTAGTAATATCCCATCACGCCCTGCAATTCCGTAAACTCGCGCACGACATTACTGGAAAGATCCGCGTAAACCAGACGGGAAGCGTTCTTTACCGCTTCCATATCCAAGCCGGGAACGGCGGCGGCCAGCCAGCCTGCGAGCTTTTCCACGCGTTCGGCCCTGTCGTACATAGACCCAAGTTTCTCCTGAAAGGTCACGGTTTTAAGGGCATTCAGCATTTCTTCCATAGACCCGGCCAAGTCCCGTTGATAAAAAAATATGGCGTCCCGAAATCTGGCTTCAAGAACGTTCCTGAAACCTTCCTCCACATTCTTCTGCCCCTTTGAAACGCCGTCCCGGACGCCGACAAAATACGGCTGAAGCTTCTGTTTGTGGTCGCACACGGTGAAAAACTTGAGCTGTTTTTTCATCACCAGATTCACCAGTTCCCTGGGAAGTTTTAAAAATTCCTGGTCGAAAGCGCCCACCACGCAGACGGGATATTCCACCAGGTAAAGGTTTTCCTTGACCAGTTCGGCATCGGCCTCGACTTCGAGCTTTGTCCGCCTGCCGACCTGTTCTATTTCTTTCGCCAGGGTCAGGGCCCGCTCCTCGTCCTTTACCAGCACATTGGCGTTTTCAAGTATCCTGAAATATTTTTCGGCCGAAAGGATATTAACAGGCCGGGAACCCTTGGCGCTCAGGCCGACGGTAAGGCGTCCTGTCCGTATACCGGCGAAGACGAAAGGAATTATTTTATCCCCATAAAGAGCGGCCAGGCTTCGTATGGGCCGGGCGAAGCGCGCGCGGGTCTCCTCCCAGACCATAGTTTTCGGGAATTGGAGCGAGCCTATAAGACCGGGGAAGATCTCGGCCAGCGCTTTGACCGAAGGGCGGCCCGGGATCTTTTTATGCGCCACCAGGACTTCTCCCTTGGGCGCGGTTTCTATAGTCAGCTTATCCGGCGTTACGCCATGACCTTTCGCGAAACCGGCGCTCTGGGGAGTGAAATTGCCTTCGGCGTCTTTCCAGAATTTGGCCAGCGGCCCCATGGCTTTGACGGTCTTTTCTTCAGTCTTCGCCGGAACCCCGGTTATGTGCAGGACCAGTCTTTTATAGGTGCCGTAAGCTTTAAGGCTTTCAAAAGGGAGGTTGGCGCCGGCCAAAAGTTCGCGGGCCCCGGCTTCCAGCTGGGTTTCCGCGGAAGTAATGAACCGCGCGGGAATATTCTCGATACGGATCTCAAGCAAAACGTCTCGGTTGATCATATTTTCTCCAGGATAAAGCCGGTGATCGGGTAATTTAAGGGATCAATTCAATTAACTTTTCCGCTCCTCATTCGCCTTCACGTGGGCCGCGGCGCAGGCCCTGGCGATATCCCGTATTCTTTTTATGAGGCCCACGCGCTCGGAAACAGAGATGGCGCCGCGCGCGTCCATAAGGTTGAAAAAGTGCGAACATTTCATCACCAGGTCGTAGGCCGGCAGATAGTGCCCGGCTTTTACCAGCACGAATATTTCCCTTTCATATTCTTCAAAATTCCTGCGGAGGCCGGCCACGTCCGCGTATTCGAAATTATAGTGCGAAAACTGTTTCTCCTGATCCTTCGTCATTTCACCGTAAGATACCCGGTCGTTCCACATAAGATCATAGACGCTCTTTTTCTTCTGGACGAACATGGCCAGGCGTTCCAGGCCGTAGGTTATCTCCACGCTGATGGGATCAAGCTCAAAAGAAGCCATCTGCTGAAAATACGTGAACTGCGTCACTTCCATGCCGTCCAACCATACCTCCCAGCCGATCCCGGAAGCGCCGAGGGTGGGGGATTCCCAATCGTCCTCTATCCAGCGGATATCATGTTCGTCCGGCTTGATGCCTACGGCCTTGAGAGAATTCAGATAAACCTGCTGGATATCCTTTAACGGCGGCTTGATAACCACCTGGTACTGATAATATTTGCCGAGGCGGTTGGGATTTTCGCCGAAGCGCCCGTCGCCGGGACGGCGGCAGGGTTCCACGTACGCGACGCTGGACGGCTTGGGCGTGAGCGAGCCGAAAAAAGTGGCCGGGTTAAAGGTGCCCGCGCCCTTTTCCAGGTCGTAGGGCTGAAGGATGGCGCAGCCCTGCTTCGCCCAATACTGGTCGAACCTGAGTATAATATCCTGAAAATTCACAATTTGCCTCCGCTTTAAATGAAGAGATTACATATTATACTTGAATACAAGGCGGGGGAAAAAGCGGCCGGGGGGAAGGCGGCGCATGACAAGGGACGCGTTTTGGCTAATTTAATATAATTACCCTGATATGCTACGGAAACTCAATAGGGTCTTACCCATATTATTTATCTGCTGGGCCATTGTCGTTTATATAATTTCCGAATACAATTCATACATGTTTTTCAACGTATCCCCGTTGGAATTAATACGCCAGGCTGCGTCTTCATTTTCCCAATGGGACATACGGGGTTTTGCGCATCTTGGCGCGCATTTTAAGCGGCTGTTTCTGATAGCGGTATTTTTTTACAGCGCGTATAATATCGGGGGGGCTATTCTGTCGAAATTAAACCCCTTGCCAGTCATTATACCGACCGCTGTCGGTTTAGCGGTATTGAGCGCCGCGGCCCATATTCTGGGCGTAATGGGATTTATGCACAAAGGCATTATCCTCGCGCTTTTTTTACTTATGAGCGCATATTGCGTAACGCGCCTTGTTATCGGTAAAGATTATAAACGATTCGCACTATCGGCAGATAAACCGCTTCTGATATATATGAGTATCTTTGGCGCGTTCTGTTTTATAGGCTCCAGCCTGCCGGAGCTTTTTTACGATTCGCAGGTTTATCACCTGGCAATACCCGAACAATATCTCAAACACGGCGGTATCTTTTACATGCCGCGCAATTTTTTTCAGCCGCTGATCGGCATGGGCGAATACCTGTATGTATGGCTGCTCCCCTTTAATGAATCCCAGCTGGTGCGGATATTCACTGCGGGAACGGGGATACTGGCGATGCTGGGGTTTTATTCATGTGTGAAGAAATATTTTTCCGCATCTACGGCGCTGACGCTCATCTCCATCGTCTGTTCAATACCGATGTTCATGATAAATCTGACTTCAACCGGAACTGAAATGCTTGCCTTGCTCTTTGTTACCGCCGCGGTAGTCTGCGGTATTGAGTCGGATCGAGATCCCCGCCTTGAACCCATAGCATATCTGCTCTATGGCTGCGCTATAGCCACAAAACTGACCGCATGCTTCGGCGTGCCGGCGCTCGCGGCCTGGTCATACGCCAAAAATAAAAATTCCGCTCCGAAGTCAGGCCTGATCGCAAACTGGCTACTGCTTGCCTTACCCATAACTCCCCAGCTGATCCAAAACTGGGCCTTCACCGGAAATCCTTTCTACCCATATCTCTCTAACTTTTTGGGACACATAAAACCGGACAAAATGCTCTTCACGCAATGGATAAATGATGTCCATCATGCGCAGTCCGCGGGCCCGTCCAAGCTTCTGAGCATGCTCTGGCGGGGGAGCGTATTGCAGCCGGTCGGAGGAAGGCGGGATTTTTTCGGCCCGGCGATACTGGCATTGACGCCTTTTCTGCTGTTTATTAAACGGGAACGCAAACATCTGATTCCCGCGCTGGGCGCCGCCGGAATATGTTTATTGCAGATTCAGTTCACCGAATATGGAAGGATGTTTCTCCCATACACGCTGCTTTTTCTGCTGCCTATCGCATGCGCCGTTGATTCGGCGCGCCTCAAAAAAACCATCTCGCTCTTTATCGCCTTATGTTTTGGAGCGAATCTTTATTGGCAGACTGTGCACTTCAGCGTATTCCTGGACGGGCTTAATTATATCGTGAGGGGCCGCAGCGAGACCGAATATTTATCGCGGACATATCCGCGGGTCTCTCCGCCGTCCAATCAGCCGGGCTATGAGTTTTTCGCGAAAAATACGGAATATAAAAAAGTGCTCATAGTAGGCGATCCGCGCAGTTATTATTGCCCGATCTTATCGGAAACCAATTCACAATTCGACATACCGCTGCTTATGGATTATTTTGCGAAGTCATCTTCCGAGCATACCGCGGTTATGCTGAGAAACGAGGGATTTGACGGCATTTTGATCAACTGGAGCGAACTCAACCGCTTATTTCCCGCGCACCTGGACAAAAAAACGTTTATGGCCAACCTCGCGATCATGCTTGGAACGGACACAACCGAAGTGTTTAGAAATTCCTGGCTCTCTATCTACAGAATAAATTGACAGTCCGCTAAAAAACCCTACTCGGAGAGGTATGAGGTGTAAGGGGAATTGTTAACCCGAATCCTGCAATTCAAGCCGGTTCACATTCGCAAACCGGCGGCACAAAAAAATGCAGGATTCCCCGCAGCAGCGGGTCGTGAATTTTCAGCGCTATGCGCGGAAATTCACGAGGGCATATCCGTCGCGAAGCGGCCCCTGAGCACTGCGAAGGGGAAAAATGCAACTGCATTTTTCGGGTTAAAGGGCTGTTAAACAAATTCCAGGGTTTTAAGCTGCTGGTTCAGCTGCTCCGAGAAAAATCTTTTCAACAGATTGTCCAGGTAGTCCATGGCCTGCGGCTCCGCCGCAAGCGCGTGGACCTCAGACCAGGCGCCGTCGTGAAGGGTTTCCCAGAGCCGGGAATCCAGCCCCACCGAAGAATGCTTGAAACCGAACCCCGCGGTCTCCAGCGCCCGAAGGGTGAAAGCGCGGCGCATCCAGGGAGACAGAACACGGAATAAGCCGTTCTCAAGATCCTCCAACGCCCCGAGCAGAAGCTCGTATTTTTCCCGGCTTGGCTGGTGGGCCGGCGTGATCTTATTTATCACTTCGCATAAATAGAACGCGGTTAACAGCCTATCCAGTTCCTGGCGTATACGGGGAAAAACGGCAATGCTTCTGCCCCCGGTGCAAACGGGGAAACTGGATCCGTTCTTGAGGTGAAAACGGTAGTCTCCCAGGCTGATGGGCTCTGAAAGGGCGCGCAACTTTCCCCGGGACAACCGCACGCTCCTGAAGTTCACCTCGAACTTGCCGCGTTCTCTGGTGAAGACCGTAACAATACGGTCGTTTTCCCGGAGAGGCCGCCGCCATAGAACGATGCCGTGATCGCAAAAAACCATATGGAGGATATTTTAGCATTAACCGGAATTCCTCTATTGGAGGAATTTCTCTGTCGCACGCGTTTACCGGCTTTACCGGACTTAGACGTTCTTATATATACCCGCTTTTATCGGCAAAAAAATGTTCCCGACCGCTGCCATTTTTCGAATATTACTTTGGTTTAGCGCGTTAATTTAATATAATTAAACATATGCTACCCACATACAGACCAAATGTAAGAAGAAGAAAGAAGACTCTCGGTTTTAGAGCCAAGATGAAAACCGCGGGCGGACGAAAGACTTTAGCGAGAAGACGCGCAAAAGGGCGCTGGCATCTCATCCCCGATTAAGGAAACCTCGGTATTCTAAGTGAGAAAGTTTTCTTTTTCCGGGAACTCGCGTCTGCACGGCCGCAAGATCTTTGACTTAGTCTTTAGCGAGGGGAAAAAATCTTCCACCCGCGACCTTGTGATGTGGGCCTATGTGCCGGGCGCGAAAACGAGCGGGGAGAAATGCCCCGGACTGACCGCATCCGGCAATAACCGATTAGGGCTCGTCATCAGCAAAAAGACCGGCGGCGCGGTGCGGCGCAACAGACTTAAAAGGCTTCTTCGGGAAGCTTTCAGGCTTTCAAAAGACGGCTTAAGGGACGAAGCGCATATAATAGTATATCCGAAGGCGGGATGCGGAATAAAAACCCTTTTAGAGGCTAGGACCGCGCTTGGCGCGATCTGGGCCAGGGCTAGAATAGCGAACACATAGTAAATGACACGAATTTCATGTCGGATAAAACCAGGCTATGCCGGCGCAGTATCAAAGCCCGTGGTTTACGAGCGGCCCGATGGGCGGGTGACTTTTCGTGCTATTAGCGGCTATTCGCGAATATTGACGGCGGCGCAAACGGCATACGGACTTTTCAGGCCCCTGTTGGGGCCGCGCGCCTGCAGATTCCATCCAACCTGTTCGGAATACGGCTTCCAATCCCTTAAAAAACACGGGGTGTTAAGGGGCGGCTTATTGAGCGCCGCCAGGATACTCCGCTGCCACCCATGGAATCCGGGCGGACATGATCCCGTTCCTTGACAAAGTTGGGAACTGAGCGCCGGGAATTTGGAATTCCACCACCCCGGCCGCCGTCCCGACCACTGAATTGTAAGTATGGAGACAATGTAATGCAAAAGAATTTGATACTCGCTATCGTATTATCGTCGGCAGTTTACATACTCTGGTATTCCTTCATCGAAAAGCCCCAGGCGGTCCAACAAGCCCCGGCTTCGTCCGCTCAGCTCCAGAGTCCATTGCCCGCGGCCGGCGGGACGGCCCCGGCGTCCTCCTATGCGGCTTCAGCCGCCGCGCCCGCAGCCTCCATCCCGGCCTCATCCGATTGGCCCAGGAACAGCGTAAAGCTTGACCTGCCCAAAGCCTCCTACTCTTTCCATCCCTCCGGCGCTTCTATAAAAAGCGTGGTCTATCAGGGCCCCGTCGCCCCGGTGGAACTGGTCATTAACGCGGCGCCGGGCTTTCTCAGTTCTTTTGACAACCTCTCCTTCACCCTTAAGAGCAAAACGGCGGACAGCGTAACCTTCTCCGCCCGCGCCGCCGAAGGCGTGACCATAACAAAAAAATTCACCCTAAACGGGGACGACAAAATAAACCTGCTGGAGATAATCGCCGCAAACTCCAACTCCGCGCCTGCGGTACTGGGAGCGTGGGATCTAAAACTGGGGCCGGGTCTCGGCACGGTCAAGAGCGAAGAAAAAGAAAACCCGGACCTCTGGAACGCTAAATACACCGTGCGGGAGGAGGGAAAAAAATTCCCGACCGTAAAAACCCTCAAAGAAAGTCAGAAAGCGGGGTCCTGGATATGGGCCGGCGTGGACAACAGGTATTTCCTGGCCGCGGTACTGGGCGGGGATATGAAGCGCGACGAGCTCAATTTCTCCAAGCCGGAGATCAACGGCAAAAAGACGCCTCTTTTATCAATGCCCTTCGAGGCCGTGATGCTGGCTCCCAAAGAAATCCGCGTCTGGCGCGTAGAATTTTATATCGGCCCCAAGGATTACAAACTGCTCCAGGCCCTGGGCAGCGGCCTTGACCGCTCCGTGGATTTCGGTTTTTTCTCGCCGTTGGCCAAGCTTGCAGATTCCGCTCTCGGCTATTTTTACGGGCTTACCGGAAATTACGGTTTTGCCATAGTGATACTCAGCGTGATCCTGCAGATACTAATGTTCCCGTTGAGCTGGAAGTCGTTCAAAGCCATGGCTGTCATGAAAAAGATACAGCCTGAGATGCAGGCCATACAGGCGCGCTACAAGGACGATCCCAAGCGCATGAACTCCGAAGTCATGGAACTTTATAAACGGCACGGCACCAACCCTCTGGGCGGCTGCCTGCCGATGCTCATTCAGATACCCATCTTCTTCTCGCTGTTTACGGCGTTAAGGAACTCCTGGCCCCTGCATGGCGCGCCCTTTATCTTCTGGATAAAAGACCTGTCGGCAAAAGACCCCTATTATGTTCTGCCGCTGGTCATGGGCGCCATAATGTTCCTGCAGCAGCTTCTGACCCCGCAGACCGGAGATAAAGCCCAGGCCGCCATGATGAAATGGATGCCGGTGATCTTCACATTCATGTTCCTGAGTTTTCCTTCGGGGCTTGTAATGTATTGGCTTATCAACAGCATTTGGGGTTTCGCGCAAACCATGATTTTACAGAAGAAAATGGCATGACGCCGGGATATTCAACCAATTCAGGAGATTCACGGGTAATCGGATATACGGTTTAACACAGCGGCATCCGCGCTATTTCCCGCGCGGACCGCGTATTTCTGGAGGAAACACACATGAAAGAGACGAAAGTAGAAGCAAAAACCATACAGGACGCTGTGGAAATCGGCCTGATGGAACTGGGCCTGCGGCGCGACCAGGTCGAAGTTGTGGTTGTAAGCGAAGGAACGAAGGGCTTCCTCGGTTTAGGCGCTAAGAAAGCCTGCGTAATGCTGCGCGAGAAAAAATGGACCGGCGGCGGCCATTATCAGCAGGAAGACTCCCGCCGCGAACGGCCTTCAGCCGGTCGGGGCAGGAACGAGAACTCCCGCCGCGACGGCCCGCCCAGGCGCGACAGAGGCAACTCAAGGCCGCGCCCCGAACGCACTCCGTATGCCAGGACAACCGACGCCGTACGCCCCGACGCGGTCTATCAGGAGGTGAGCCTGGCCATGGAAACCGTTCAAACGCCGGAAGATCCCGTGGAACACGCGAAGCTGGTGTTCGCCACCACCATTAAGCTCATGAGCCTTGAAGCCACCGTCACCGACGCCAAACAGGAACCCGGACAAGGCATCATCTCCCTGAAATTCGACTGCCCGGATTCGGCCGTCTTCACCGCTGAAAACGCAAGAGGCCTGCAGTCCCTGCAATTCCTGATAAACTCCATAATCAACAAGAACCGCAAGAACCGCTACTCCGTCAGGATCGACACCGCCGAATACTGGACCAAGAAGGAAGAGGAACTGGCCGCAAAGGTGGAATCCGTGGTGAAAGATGTGATCGGAACCGCCCGCCCCTACCGTCTTGAGCCGATGTCGGCTCCGCTGCGCAAATACGTGCACAGTCTGATAAAAGCCAAGTATCCTGAAGTGGAAACGCTTTCGGAAGGCGAAGGTAAGTGGCGTAAAGTGGTAATCCGCCCCGCTTCACAGAAAGAAGCCGCCCAGCAGTAACGGCAATGGATAGATAATAGAGAACAGAAAAACAAAGAACAGAGGACAGAGGATAATTGGCCGTCTGAGGCGCACCTTGCCTGATACGGCGCCTGCGCATGTATTAAAAAATGCGGCTTCAATGATCCCTGTCCTCTGATTTCTTATATTAGGCCTTTCAATCATGCTTTTACCAGACACCACCCAGACCATAGTGGCGCCGGCATCAGCCCCCGGCAGCGGAGCCATCGCGGTGGTAAGGCTTTCAGGGCCGGGGGCCTTTCGAACAGCGGCGGCCTTCCTTAAACCTTCCTCCGTTGTTAAAAATCCCAAAAACAGATTTTCATATTTGCTCAGCGCCGAGGAGAACGGCCGGCTGCTGGATAAGACGATCGTCGTCTTCTACCGCGGCCCCGAAAGCTATACGGGGGAGGACATGGTGGAAATCTCCTGCCACGGCTCGCCTTACATAGTTTCGCGGCTTCTCAGCCTTTCGATCGCCGGCGGCGCGCGCGAAGCCGGTCCGGGAGAGTTCACGCTCAGAGCCTTCATGAACGGCAAGCTGGACCTGGCCCAGGCCGAAGCCGTGAACGACCTGATAATCTCGGAAGGCGAAACCGCCCACCGCGCCGCCATAACGCAGGTCGAGGGGGGAATCTCGAAACGTATCAAGGAACTGCGCGGAGCCCTGATAACAATGCTGGGCGAGTTGGAAGTCCGGCTGGACGATTCCTATAATGAACTGGGCGAACTCGATATTAAAGCTTTCACAAAGCGAACGGCCGCCATAGCGGGGAAAATAAAGGCCTTGGCGGACAGTTTTAAAAATGGCCGCTATCTCAAACACGGCATACGCGTGACCATAGCCGGGGCGCCCAATTCCGGTAAGTCCTCTCTTTTAAACAGGATTACAGGCAGCGGGCGCGCCATAGTCTCGCCCAAAGCCGGAACAACGCGCGACACCATAGAAGCAAAGCTGACACTATCGGGATTTACGGTCATTTTTACCGACACCGCGGGAATAAATCCCCGGACCAGCGACGCTATAGAGCGTGAAGGAATGCGCCGCTCGCTGAAGGCGCTTAAAACCGCCGACATCATCCTATGGGTGCAGGACGCTTCAAAAAAATCTTCCCCGGCGGACCGCCGGGTCGGAGCGGCCATTGAGCGGGGCTCCGCGCCGGGAACCGACCTTGTAAAGGTGTTCAATAAAGGCGACCTTCCAGGAGCCAGAACTCCCAGTGAGACCGCGGATGGGACGGCTATTTCCTGCAGGACCGGGGAAGGCATCGCCGCCCTGAAACGCCTCCTGATCAGGGAAGAAAAGAAGATATTTTCAACCGAGTCCTCCTCCGTAATAACTTCCGCCCGGCATTATTCGGCGCTGTTGAACTCGCACAGAGAGCTAGAGAAGATCGGACTTTTGGGAACCGGACGAAGTTTCCCGTTAGAACTGGCCGCGGAACATCTAAGGGGAACTCTTACCGCCCTGGCCGGCATTCTGGGGGAAACCGCTTCCGAAGAAATTCTGGCCAGTATTTTTAAAAATTTCTGTGTGGGGAAATAGATGGGATTTTTACCTTTTTCAAAAGGCATCCTGACGGATCCGGAGCCGCAATTCCGGAAACTTTTCAGCGGCGATCTTAACCCCGGGACATCGGTCGTTATTTATATTTTCTATATCTTCGCCAATGCGTTTTTTTTAGCCGCGAAACCGGCTGATTTTCCGGCCGAATTCGCCCAGTTCGGGCTTGAGGAAAAAAGCTGGGCTTTTTATTTTTTTGTGGAAATCTGCTGGGGCACCGCGCTAACGGTCGCCGTCTCCGCGCTGATGCTGCATTTCCTGAGGATTTTCCGCGCCGGGAAGCTGTTTATCAAGATCCCGGCCTGGACATTAGGAATGCTGGCCTGCGCCGGAACGGCTTACTATGCCAAAACTGCGCCATTCTCTTTATTATCGTCTATCGGCGCATTTTTCTTTATCGCCGCCATAATCCGCCGGGAACAAAAGGTCTATTGGCGATTTTTCCAGGCGACACTGGCGCTGAATCTGATAACCGTAGTGGTTCTGCCCCTGGAATTTGCCGCGGTTTATTTGAGATCGGAAAACCTCTTTCTGGCCGCTGAAATAATCTCCGGATTGTGGATACTTGTGCTTTTCACGAAGCTGGCTAAAATTTTCACCGGCACAAGCGTGCCAAAAGCCGTAATTTCCATGGGCGCCGGTTCTATCGCGGGCCTGATCTTGCTGTATCTGCTCTACGGCGCCGGAGTTATGCCGAAGGAAGTATATAAAGCGCTGCTTATTTTATGACCTTTTTCGATCATCCGCAGGATTTTGACGTCATAGTGATCGGCGGCGGGCACGCCGGCTGTGAAGCCGCTTTGGCGGCCTCAGGCATGGGAATGAGAACATTGCTGATGACGCAGGACCTGGATACTATCGCGCAAATGTCGTGCAATCCTTCCATAGGCGGACTGGGAAAAGGCCAGATCGTCCGGGAAATAGACGCGCTGGGCGGCCACATGGCCAGGGTCGCCGACCTATCGGTTTTAAGCGCGCACACGCTCAACATCTCCCGCGGAGCGGCCGTCCGGGCGCCCAGGGCCCAATGCGATAAAAAACTCTACCAGTTCGCCATGAAACACACACTGGAACTGGCCAAGAACCTCGCCTTGATCCAGGACGAAGCGGCGAGGGTATGGACAGAGGGCTCCGAACTCCGGGGAGTGGCAACCATCCGGAACACCCGCTATAAATCCAAAACCGTAATACTTACCACCGGTACTTTCCTGAACGGCGTCATCCACATCGGCCTCTCCTCTTTCCGGGGGGGACGCTACAACCACCCGCCTTCTGACGGGATGTCCCCGTCGCTTGAAGCGCTGGGATTAAAGCTCGGACGATTTAAGACCGGCACTCCAATGCGCCTGAACGGCCGCACCATAGATTTCTCAAAATGCGAGGAACAGCCTCCAGACGCCCCGCCTCCTCTTTTTTCCCATTTCACGAAGACGCCCAAACGCGCTCTGATGCCCTGCTGGATAACGCGCACCGGCGAACGCTCCGCCGCCATAATTAAAGCCAACCTGGACAAATCCCCGCTTTATTCCGGACGCATAAAATCCACCGGCCCCCGTTACTGTCCTTCCATAGAGGACAAGATCGTAAAGTTCCCGCACCATACGAGCCATATCCTGTTCCTGGAACCCGAAGGCTTTGACACAGAGGAATATTACGTCAACGGGCTCTCAACCAGCCTGCCGGAAGAAGTCCAGCTGGAACTGGTGCGCTCCGTAAAAGGGCTGGAGCGCGCCGAGCTGATGCGCGCGGCCTACGCCATAGAATACGATTACTGCCTTCCCGTCCAACTGGACTATAATCTCGAAACAAAAGTCCTGCCCGGACTTTTTATGGCCGGTCAGATAAACGGCACTACCGGCTACGAAGAAGCCGCGGCGCAGGGACTCATGGCCGGGATAAACGCCGCCCTGAAGATCAGGAAGCTTGCTCCGTTTATACTCGGAAGGGAGGAAGCGTATATCGGAGTGATGATAGACGACCTGATCTCCAAAGGCGTGGAAGAGCCCTACAGGATATTTACTTCGCGCGCGGAATACCGCCTATTGCTGCGCCAGGATAACGCGGACCTGCGCTTAATGCCTCACGGGTTCACGCTCGGACTGATCCCTAAAAGATTTAAAAAGAATTTCGAGCTTTACAAGGCTTGCGTCGGCGCCTTAACAAAAACAAAGGGCGGCGCGGTGGAACGCATTGGGAAACGCAAAAGCGGAGGAACACATAGCTCCGTCTCAAAGCCCTCATCGGACAATAACATGGCCCCATGGACCAGGACGAAGGCCGAATCGACCGTAAAAATTGAAAAAGAATATTCCGGCTACATAACACGCAATCTGCGCGAGGCCGAAAAGATGAAGCATTTTGAGCACATCAGTATCCCCGACAGTCTGGAGTTGGCCGCTATAAAAGGGATCTGCATAGAATCCAGGCAGCAGTTCCTGAAGGTCCGCCCCAGAACGCTTGCCCAGGCGGCAAGGATCCCGGGCGTTACGCCGACCGACATACAACTTTTGTGGATCCACTTAACCAGGCTCGCCAAGGGATAAGGATTAACCGCTATGGATGAGATAAGCAGGGAGACTCTGAAAAAATGGGGGATCGCCCTGACAAAAGAACAGGAAGCCAAACTGGAGCTTTTCAAAGCGGAGTTGCTGGAAAAAAATTCGCGCTTCAATCTTATTTCGCAGAATGATACCGGCGACCTCTGGCCGCGCCACATCCTGGACGCCCTGGCCGGCGTCCCGTTGCTGTCGAAACTGCTTAAGCCGGGGGACTCCGTAGCCGACGCTGGAGCTGGGGCCGGCTTCCCGGGTATCCCGCTGGCCGTAGCGTTGGAAACATTCGGGTTCGATCTCTGGGACTCCAGCCTTAAACGACAACAATTCCTAACCTGGACGGCGGCACGGCTCAAGCTTAAGAATATCCGCGCGTTGCACCGGAGAATAGGACAAAGCGGCACGCTGGAAGACGGAAAATACGGCGCGGTCGTGGAACGGGCCATGGGGAAACTTGAAAACATACTTCCTCAATGCTTAAATATGCTGAAAGCGGGCGGGATCTTCCTGGCCTGGCAATCCTGCGGGCGGGCGGAAGATTCGCCGTCAATAAGGAAAAGCCTGGAATCGCATCACAGCCGCGCGGAAGAAACTCTCGAATACAGGCTTCCGAACGAAGAAAAGGCCAGATTTATACTAGTTTTCAGAAAAAACTAAATTACTCACAAGTGGGGAAATAATGCATATTCTAAATTATTACTTTACGCCGTTCGCCGTCATACTTATAGTTTTCGCGGTATATTTTTCAGAACCGGGGAAGAACGTTACCTACGCCTCTTTTGCCATCCTGGCCGCGTCTTTCGGGATCAACTACTGGTTCACGAAGAACACTTACCGTTTCATGCGTTGGATGCACAACATCCGGGCGCTCATGGTCTGGCTGAACCTGCTCACCAGCACGGTGCTGTTCTATCTGCTGTTCCCGTATTGGGCCCCCATGTGGCTTTTATTTATTATAGCTCCGGCCACCTCCGCCATGTTTATGAAAAAATCGCGGGTATTTTTCATCGCCTTCGCCTCGGCCGCCGCGATGCTCGGAGCCTATTATGTTAAAAGCATCCTTCTGGACATGCCGTTCGGCTCTCAGCTTTGGGCCACGGCCTCGGTACAGGCGCTTTTCCTCATATTTTTCTCAATGTTCGTGGCGGCCATGTCCGAAATGATACTAAAAGTCAGGGATTCGCTCCGCTGACAGGGGAATTAAGGCAAAATTAAATTTTCCCGGCTGGTTCTATTATCATGGATATACTGGTTAAACTAAGGCTTATCTTCTGGACCCTTGTTATAGGGCTCTGGGGACTTTTTCTATATCAGTACATCAGCAAAGACCTGGCTTTAGTTCCTCAAATGCGGTTGTCGAAGAATCCTTTCAGCGGAAGGCCGGCGGAAGAACGGATCATGAAAAAAATGATCGCACCAACGCCTTACGCATGGCCCCGGCCTCCGGGACAATCCTCCGGAAGCGCCGTTTCAACCGGCAACCGGCCGGTCCGGCAGAACTATCACATGGTACCGCCGGTGGCTGGGGGACTTAACATAAAAGGCATCCTCTCCGCCGGCTCAGAAACGATGCCCGATCATCCCGCCCTGGAAAAAACCGCGACCGCAGACGGCGGGGGCACAAGGGAAGAAACGGTCCCGCAGGCGCCGCCCGGATTCGCCATGATGGAAAGCCGCCACTTTATTATCTACGAGGAAGGCGCCTCGGTATCCAAAGAGCTGGTAGACAACGTTGAAAACCTTCACGGCAACATCATGCTGGACCTGGTAGCCTTTTCGCCATGGACCAGGGACAACAGGAGAGTTTACGTGTTTTTCGCCCAAAACCAGGATACTTACCAGCGGCTGACCGACCGCCCCGCATGGTCCGGCGGCGTAGCTTCCTTAAGCGAGCGTAAAATCTATCTTTTTAAAAGCGAAGAAGCGTTCGGCATACTTGCGCACGAACTGACGCATATATATTTTGACAGCTTCTTCCCGGCGGAGAGGAGCAGCCCCCTGTGGCTAAGCGAGGGAATGGCTACATATATACAGTCCGAAAGGGGTCATTCAACCCCCATCTGGCTGGCGCAAAACCTGAAATTACTTGAAAAGGGCGGCGGGTTCAAGCTGAACGACCTTGTGCGCATAGACAACATGCAGGGCGCGGACGAAGATAACGTCCGCCTTTGGTACGCGCAGTCCTACAGTATCGTACGGTTCCTTACAAGAATGAAAGCCGGTGAAGCTTTTTACACATTTTGCAAACGTCTCCGGGACGGCACTCCGGTACACCAGGCGCTATATCAGGCATACGGCATGCCCTACAACAAGCTCTCCTCGCTCGAATACGCCTGGCGCTACGACCTGAAGACCGGTAAGATCTCCGGAAGCACGCACTAAAAGGCTGCTAACCCGAAAAATCCCGCTTAAACTTTCCCCGGTCGGCCGAAACTATGCATGGCCTCCCCGCTCCAAGCCCGTTATACTGTTATCCTTCATAAAGAGGCGTTCCGCCTTCTTTATATTTAGCGCCCCGAAATTACATTTCCACATTTCTTATTTTTAACAATGAAGAATTGCGGCAACCGCAACTTTTTAGGCTGAATTTTGCCGCCACAATTTGATTCCCGCACAAAAAAACCTTTATATCACAGTGTTTTTTAGTTTCAGGATTGACAAGCATCAAGACATACACTATACTTTAAGCCCGGTGGTTTAAAGTGGTTAATAGTGTAAGCAAGTGGTTTAAAATGTGCTAAAATAATTATTCTACCGGAGTCAGCGCAGGGACATAGCGGCGGTATCATAAGTTTTTCATTCGCGCTTGCAAGCCGGCCAATTAACGCGTTTTCAATATTACATGAGCACTCTATACGGCGAATATTCATACGTGATGGATTCCAAGAACCGCATGTTCATTCCCGCCCGGTTCAGGGAAGAGCTTCACAAAGAAGATAAAAACTATTTCATGCTTTCCATCGGGCTTGACCGCTGCCTCTACCTGTTCCTGCCGGCTAAGTGGGAAGAACTTATAGCCAACAACATGGCTATTTTCAAGTCGGAGAACAAAGAAGAGGAACGGGCCTTTAAAAGATTTTTTTTCGGCAACGCGACCGACGCCCAACTGGACGAGCAGGGCAGGATACTGGTGCCGCAAAATCAAAAACAATATGCCTCTCTTAAAAAAGACATAGTGATAAGAGGGGCGGGGAACAAGGCGGAAATATGGGATGCACGGAGCTGGTCCAAATACAAAAAAGACATCATGGAACCGTCGGCCGAAAAGTTCAGCAAGATCTTCGACCTGTGAGAAATAGTGAAATGGATACGAACTACACACACCAGCCGGTGCTGCCGGAAGAGGTGGCCGGGCTTCTGATCACCGACAAGTCCGGGATCTACGTTGACGCCACGCTTGGCCTGGCCGGCCATGCCATAAAAATGCTTTCAGTCCTTAACGAAGGGGCGCGGGTATTCGGAGTGGACTGGGACCCGGAAATGGCCGCGCTGGCCGCTAAGAACCTGGAGCCGTACGGGACCAGGGCAAAAGTAATCCAGGGGAATTTCGCCAACATCGACGAGATCCTGACCAGGGAAAACCTTACCGGCATCACCGGCATCCTGTTCGACCTAGGCATCTCATCCCTTCACTTCGACAAGCCGTCGAGAGGCTTCAGCCTCAAGCACGAGGGGCCGCTGGATATGCGCATAAACCCCGCTAATCCGCTGACCGCCTACAATATAATCAATCATTGGCCCTACGAACAGATCGAGCACCTCATCCGCGTCTGCGGAGAGCCCAAGTCCAACAAGATCGCACGCGCGATAGTGGAGAGGCGGACCGTAAAGCCGCTGGAAACAACCGCGGAACTGCGGAGCCTTATAGAAAGAGTGATCCCTTTCCGGGGTGAAAAGATCCACCCGGCCACTAAAACTTTTCTGGCGATCAGGGTGGCGGTCAACTCCGAATTTGACAATCTTACCAGGGGAATACAGAAAGCCATGCCATTTCTGGCCAAGGGCGCCAGGATGGGCATAATAACCTTCCATTCTCTGGAGGACAGGATAGTAAAAGAGACTTTCAAGATCATGGCGGATATGGGCGGCTGGAAAATGATCACAAGAAAGCCGGTCGTCCCTTCAGAAACGGAAACGCTGCAGAATAAAAGGGCACGAAGCGCGAAACTGCGCGTTATCGAAAAAGCGTAAGATAAAGCGGCGCTAATCAGAAGCTCCGGGCTGGAGCGGGAGGAATCATGAATCCGGAAAACATACTTAAAACTGGTTCAAAAATAAGCAAGTTCCTCAGCGGCCGGGCCGCAAGGTCTAAGCTAAACAGTCTTAAAGCGGCTGTCTGCCCCACCAAGATATTCTATCTATGGGAAAAGCACGGCATTAAACGGATAGAACTCTTCAGCATGGAATAAGAGAACCGATAGCGATATGGCAAAGACAAAGAT
Organism: Elusimicrobia bacterium RIFOXYA12_FULL_51_18; assembly: GCA_001800245.1. Classification (GTDB taxonomy): domain Bacteria; phylum Elusimicrobiota; class Elusimicrobia; order Elusimicrobiales; family UBA9959; genus YA12-FULL-51-18. The sequence goes on from MGVA01000027.1 coordinate 125,959, forward strand.
CTTAAGACTGGCGATGCTGGCGGCAACCGGGGCCGTCTTCTTCATATACGCATGGGAAAACCTGCAGGCGACCAAACTCGGTTACAGAATTGAAGGCCTCCGCAGGGAGATCAAAGACCTTGAGAATACTAATAGTTACCTGAAAAAAGAGATCCGGGCCTCCCTGGCGCCTGAAAAACTCCAGACCGAAGCGTTAAAGATCGGCCTAGTATATCCGGAACCGGACGCCCTGGTCCTTCTGGAAGACAAAAATTCCTACAAACCCGCAAAAGGATGGCTGGCCCAGCTTTTCGGTTTTACAAGCCGCCGGATAAAGACGTAAGTTACTGAATTCAACCCGGGCTTTGGCCTATTGGCTGCCCCGCCAAAGTCTTCAATGACAGCGAAAACCATCAGAACAAGAATTAAGGCCTGTTTGTTTATCGCCGCCGCGCCTGTTATTCCAATAGCGTTGCGGCTGTTCTATCTGCAGACCATAAATCACGATAATCTTTCCGCCACCGCTGGCCGGGAATTTAACAGGACGGTTTCCGAAACAGGCCCCAGAGGAAGGATCTTCGATACCGATGGAAATCTCCTTGCGGAATCCATAGTAACCTGGAACTGCAGCCTGTTTAAAAAAGAGCTTCAGGACCCGCCCCGCGCACTCGACTCCCTGGCTTCGGCCCTCGCAATTCCCAAAAAAGACCTGCTGGCCAAGTACCGCAAAAGCAAAAACTTCGTAATAGTGAAAAAAAACCTGGACCAATCCCAGGCCGAAGCGGTACGGGCTTTAAAACTGAAAGGCGTACTTCTTGACTCCTGGCAGAACCGCTATTACCCTTCGGGCAACCTCGCCAGGAACATTCTGGGCATCGTTGGCGCCGATAAGGGACTGACCGGGGTGGAATTACTTTACAACAAGGTTCTCACCGGCCAGGTAAGCCGCCGTGAGATAGTTCGCGACGCCGGTGGAAAGATAATCTACAAGAACGAACTGGAAGGCGAAGCCGCGCCTATGGATATCCATCTGACCATAGACAAGAATATCCAGTTTTTCGCCCAGGAGGCTATAAAGAAGTACGCCGAAAAGAACCGATCCGACCTCGCCATGGTCCTGGTACAGGATCCCAATACCGGCCGGATCCTCGCTATGGCCACCTACCCGGAAGACCTGGAAAAGATAGAACCCGTGGAATGGGTCTATGAACCGGGTTCAACTTTTAAAGCCATAACCTTATCAGCCGCATTGGAAAAAAACATCGTTACCACGAAAGACGCTTTCTACTGCGAGAACGGGGCCTGGGCGCTTAACAATAAAGTTACCATCCACGACCACGAACCGGAAAAGAGCCTGACACTGTCGGGCGTTATAGAGCGGTCTTCCAACATCGGTGCGGCAAAGATCGGCCTCAAACTGGGCCTGGAGAACTTTTATCTTTACGTGAGGGCCTTCGGCTTCGGCACTAAGACCGGACTGGGCTTCCCTGGAGAATCGCCAGGCATCCTGCGCGCTATAGAAAAATACAAAACCGTCGATCTGGCGGTGGGCTCTTACGGCCACGGCATGGCCGCCACTCCCATACAGGTGGTAAACGCCTACTCCGCGCTGGCCAACGGGGGGGAATTGCTGGAAACACGCCTTGTGGACCGCATAACTAACTCCGACGGCAAGGCCGTCTTCAAGAATGAACCGGCAGTCGTGCGCCGCATAATTTCCAAAGACACCGACGCAACCGTGAAAAACATTCTACTGAACGTAGTGGAATCCGGTACCGGCAAGAATGCCGCTGTTCCGGGCTATCTCATAGCCGGCAAGACCGGCACCTCAAAAAAGATAGACCCCAGGACCGGCAAGTATCTGACAAACAAGAATGTGGCCTCTTTCTGCGGATTTTTCCCGGCTGACAAGCCGCAATACACCATACTGGTCATATTGGACAACCCCAAGGTTTTATATTACGGAGGAGAGACGGCCGCGCCGGCCTTCCAGGAGATCGCCAAGAAAATCATAACGCTTAAAGGCATCAAGCCGGACAAGGGTCTCCTTGGGCGCAAGGCCGCCGTGTCCGCGCCGGTAACAGACTAAGAAAGCAAGGTGTTATCCAATGTCCCTTAAGGATCGTTTATAGACGGGGATGCCCAAAGCCAACCAATACCACCCGGCTTCGGCCGTGCGTTGAAAAACCTGAAAAAAATTCCTATTATGTTACTGGGCGGATTCAGTATTTTACATATAAGGTTTAATGACCAATCCCAGAGTATCTTTTCTTCTTTTAACATTAACCGCCGGAACCCTCTGGGCAGGCTGGGAAGGCTATCGGTACGTGGCCAAAAACCTCGTAGGCACGGCGGTCAAACAATCCAAACAGCGCATCGCGGTTATGGCTCTTTCCTCGGAAACCGGTAAAAAGACCCGTTCCAGCGCCATTATAACGGAAAGACTCACCTCCGAGATCGCCTCCGCCCCAGGTGTAGACGTAATAGAAAGGTCCAGGCTGGACCAGGTTCTCAACGAGCAAAACATCCAGTCACAGGGCTCCATTGACCCGCTTACCGTCAAAAAGATCGGTAATATCCTGGGCGCGGACGCTCTGGTCACCGGCTCAGTAATCGAACTGAACGATCAAACCGTGGAAGTGAACGCCCGCCTTGTGGATACTCAAAACGGGAAGATACTTAAAACGGTGAGCAAAAAGATAGATAAGGACTGGCAGGATACGCGCAGTTCAGGCTGGGACGATTTCGACATTAACATGGATATGGACGTTGATATGAACGCTCCGGAACCGCTTCTGCCCGGCGGTTTTATTGATACCTCCTGCAACAGGCTCTCCCGGGACGAAGCGGCAGTAGTTTATATGGGCGCGGAACTTCAGGCTCGCAAAATAGCCCATGAACTAAAAACAGGCAGCCTTAGCGTGAAAGACCTCACCAGGAACCCGGGCAGCGAAATAAAAGATGCGGAACTTAAACGTTTTTATTACGCCAAGATAAAAGAATGGTATCAGAACGGCAACGGCATCAAACCTCTAACCGCAGGCGAAGAAGAAACCAGGGAGCGCCTCAGGCCCATGGTTTCCGCTTACCCCTGCAGATGACTCCTGATTACTTGATTTAAGCGGCGGGCAAAACCTAAATCCCGAATTTAAAAATAACCCCGGCCAAACGTGAAAAACGCGGAGAGAACTATGACGATTAAAAAGATTATTGAAGATATTAAGGATGTAAAGGTTCTCGGCGAACAATGCACTGATATAAAAGGCATAGCCAACGATTCCCGCAAAGTCAAAAGAGGCGACCTGTTTTTCGCGGTGACCGGCCGGAAAGAAGACGGAAACACATATATCCGTTCAGCGCTTGAAAAAGGCGCGGCGGCTATCGTAACGGATAAACCCGTTCCCGCAGAGTTGACAGAAGCTTTCCCGAAAGTCGCCTGGTTGCGGGTCCGGGATGTTCTCAAAGCATTTTCAAAAGCCGCCGCCGCGTTTTACGGGCATCCCTCGCGCCGCTTCACGCTTATAGGCATTACCGGCACCAACGGAAAGACCACCACCGCCTACCTGCTTGAGAATATCTATACTCTGGCCGGCGCCAGGCCGGGAGTTATCGGCACTATAGATTACCGTGTGGGGGGGGAAGTCATCGCCAAGGCGGCCAACACCACTCCGCTGGCCCACGATCTGCATGCTCTTTTCAATTCCATGTCCGGCGCCGGGGCAAAAGCTGTGGTAATGGAGGTCTCTTCCCACGCCCTGGCCCTGAACCGGGCCGACGAAGCGGCTTTCGACACTGCGGTCTTCACCAACCTCCAGCGCGACCACCTGGATTTCCATAACGACCGGGAAAGTTATTTTAAAGCCAAGCTCAGGCTTTTCCAACTTCTCGCGGCTTCGCCAAAAAAAAACCGGAACGCCGTGGTTAACTCCGACGAAGATAAGGTTGACGAAATTCTCTCCGCTTTGGACTCCAATGTGGCGGCCGTGACTTACGGAATAGACAAACCCGCGGACTTCAGGGCCGAAAAAATAGAGATATTTCAGGACCGGACGGTGTTCGAACTCAGCGCCCGCGGAACCCGGCGCAGAGTGACCCTCAACCTCCTGGGCCGCTACAATATTTACAATGCCCTCGCCGCTATAGCGGCGGCTGTTTCCGCGGGCGTGCCGCTTGAAACCGCGGTCAAAGGCGCTGAAACCCTGAACAACGTGCCGGGACGCATGGAGCGGGTGGAAGCCGGCCAGCCATTCAGCGTATTCGTGGATTACGCCCACACCGACGCGGCGCTTGAGAACGTGCTTTCGAATCTGGCAAAGATGCCGCACGGAAAGATCATAACCGTCTTCGGCTGCGGCGGCGACCGCGACCGCACGAAACGCTCCCCCATGGGAAAAGCCGCGGCCTCCATGAGCGATTGCGCCATAGTAACAAGCGATAATCCACGCGGAGAGGACCCCGCGCGGATCTTCTCCGACATCGAAGCGGGCCTTAAAGGAAGTTTTTCAAATTACATCATGATCCCCGACCGCAAAACGGCCATAGTAAAAGCAGTGGAGCTGGCGCAGGCCGGAGATATAGTGCTTATAGCCGGAAAAGGCCACGAGGACTATCAGATACTTAAAGACCGCACCATCCATTTCGACGACAGGGAAGCTGCGCACGAGGCCATCCGCTTAAAAAGATCCGGACAAAAATAGAACAAGCGCTCCGTTTTCCTGTTCCACATGCAAGTTGTCTTCATCGTCGGAAATTGATATATTTTTAATATAAGAGCGGCCATTTTAACTATTCCCCGAGGTTTATAAATTTGTGGATCTCAACACCGACATTGAAACCCTGGCGAAGGTCATTAACGGACGGGTGATAAAAGGGAGCATGGGCGCCCCATTCTCCGGGTTTGAGACGGACAGCCGCAGGCTTAAGGGTGGAGAATTCTTCTGGGCGTTGAAGGGCGAAACTTACGACGCCAATGATTTCCTGGAAACAACGCTGGCCAAAAACGTCAAGGGCTGGATAGCGGAAAACGGCAAGATCGACGCTCTAAAAGCCCGCCCCGATTTCGCGATCGGCGTCCGAAACACTCTGGAGGCTCTGCACCGCCTTGCCGCCTGGCACCGCGGCCGGTTCAAACTCCGGCTGACGGCTATCACTGGCTCCAACGGCAAAAGCACCACAAAGGAGATGATCAGGGCCATCTTTGAAACAACCGGCCCAACCGCGGCCAATATAGGTAATCTCAACAACCATTTCGGCCTGCCGCTCTCGCTCCTTGAACTCCGCGGGGAACATCAATTCGGGGTCTTCGAACTCGGCGCCTCTAAAAAAGGCGACATTTTAGAAATAGGCAAGCTGGCCGGCCCCACGGCCGCCGTCATAACCAATATCGGCCCCTCTCATCTCCAGTATTTCGGCAGCCTGGAAGCCGTTTTTCAGACCAAAACCGAGATCATAGACTGCCTGGAACCCGGAGGAACACTGGTCTATAATTCCGACGACGAATACCTGAAGTCCCTCAAGGACCGCAAGATCGGCAAACTGAGCTTCGGGCGCGGTGATGCCGACATCAGGGTTCTGGACTCAGACGGCGCCTTTAAACTCGGTTATAAAGGCGGCATTATCGAGATCCGTCTGCCTTCCGACGCCAGGCATAATCATCTTAACGCCGCCGCCGCGGCGGGCGCCGCCATCGCCTGCGGCCTGGACTTGGCGGCGGTAAAGACTGGCTTGGAAGCCTTCACCCCGCCCCCGATGCGGCTGCAAACGCTGAATATAAAAGGCGCCGCCGTAATTCTTGACGCCTACAACGCTAATCCGGCTTCCACGCGGGCCGCACTGGAATCTGTTTTCAACTCGGCTTTCCATAAACCTTTTTATCTTGCGCTGGGTGATATGAAAGAACTGGGCCGGTATTCCGAAAGCTACCACGCGGAACTTGGAAAATACCTGGCGGACCTGGACGCGGAGAGGATATTCCTGGCCGGACCGGAAATGAAAGCCGCCGCCGCTGAACTGGAGAAGAAAGGCAAGGGCGCGAAGCTGATCTACGCCGAGTCTTCAGAGGCATGGGCGCAGGACCTGCGCGCCGCGATTCTTTCCGGCAAGGGCACTTTCCTTCTGAAAGCCTCCCGTGCGATGAAATTCGAAAAGCTGATAGAAGGATTACAATAATACGGCACGGGACTGCCGCTATCAATCTGTCCAGCCGACTCCAAGGAGATTTATGCTTTATTACGTGCACTATTTAAAGGATGTTTTCAGTCCGCTCAACGTTTTCCAGTACATAACTTTCAGGGTAGGGGGCGCGATAATGACGTCCTTCCTCCTAAGCCTCATAATCGGCCCGCGCCTTATAGCTAAACTGCGTTCTTTTAAGATAAGCCAGATCCAGAGGACGGACGGACCCAAAAGCCATCTCTCAAAGGAAGGGACCACCACCATGGGGGGCCTGCTTATATTCCTGACCATGGTCCTGAGCACACTGCTGTGGGCCAGGCTGGACAACAGGTTCATTCTGCTGCTCCTGTTCACCACTGTGACACTGGCTTTCACCGGATGGATGGACGACTATACCAAGCTGGTAAAGAAAAACCCCAAAGGCGCTTCCTCAAAATTCAAATTCCTGATGCAGATATTCACGGCTATCGTAGTGGTCGGGTACCTGGCCGCCGATCCTCCAAATGCCGCCTACGCAACCCAGCTTGCCATTCCTTACACCAAGGAGCTTTATCTTAACCTGGGTTTCCTTTACGCGGCACTGGCCATGTTCGCCATCATAGGCTCGTCCAATGCCGTAAATCTGACGGACGGCCTCGACGGCCTGGCCGCCGGCGCCATAGTCTTCGCCGCCCTGACTTTCGTAATCCTCTCTTACTCGGCCGGCAATGTTAAGCTGGCGGCCTATTTCAAAATTATCCATGTGGAAGGCGCGGGAGAGATAGCCGTCTTCCTTGCGGCACTCATAGGCTCCTGCCTCGGCTTCCTTTGGTTCAACGCCTATCCGGCCGAGGTTTTCATGGGCGACACCAGTTCGCTTTTCCTGGGCGGAGCTATAGGGGTTTCCGCCATCGCCGTCAAACAGGAACTCATCCTCCCGATAGCCGGTGGGATCTTTCTGCTTGAAACTCTGTCGGTGATACTACAGATGGGCTCTTATAAGCTGCGCGGCAAAAAACGGCTGTTTCTGATGGCGCCCATACATCACCATTTCGAACTTAAAGGCATAGCCGAATCCAAGGTTACCGTCCGGTTCTGGATAGCTGGCATCATGCTGATGCTGATCGCGCTCTCGTCGTTAAAAATCCGGTAAGCAGCGAGACAGATGGGCGGTTAAGAGGCAAGCCAAGCGAATATTGCTAATTTTATGCAATCTGGCCGCCTAGCTGTCCAGCTGTCTAGCCGCCCAGCAAAAACGATTTATGTTTAATCCTGAAAAGTTTAAAAACAAAAAAGCTCTCGTCATAGGCGCTGGGAAATCCGGGGTCGCTTGCGCGAACCTGCTGGCCGCCCGTGGTTTCGCGGTACTGTTGAGCGACAGCAAACCCTTTGCGCGGCTTAAGGTCCGCCTTAAAGACCTTAGCCCGAAAGTGGAACTGGAAACCGGCGGACACACCGCCGGAACAATGCGTTGCGGATTCGCGGTAAAAAGCCCGGGGCTGCCTCATTCTACCCCTCTTATTGTAAAGCTTAAAAAAAGGCGTGTCCCCGTTTTCAGCGAGATAGAAACGGCTCTCGCCTTCTCCCGGACCTCCGAACTTATGGCCGTAACTGGCACCAACGGAAAGACCACCACGACCATCCTGCTCGGAGAGATAATGAAACGCGCCCTTAAGGCCCGCGGCGGCAAGGCCCGGGTCTGTGGAAATGTGGGAACGCCCGCGGCGGAGATCATAGAAAAAACCGGGCCACGCGACGCGGTCGTGATGGAAGCATCAAGCTACCAGCTTGAAGACAGCTCGTTCATTCAGCCCCGGACCGCCTGCGTGCTTAATATTACGCCCGATCACCTGGACCATCATAAGACGATGGCCAAGTACATAAAAGCCAAGACAAAAGTTTTCCGCTTTCAGAACGCAGCAGATGCCTGCGTTTTCAACGCCGATGACGACTACTGCCGCAGCGCGGCCGCAGCCTGCCGTTCCGGAGTCCTTTTTTTTTCATCCTCTAAAAAAGGCGGCTCCCTGAACGCCTGGGTGGAAGCGGGGCGATTAGTCTTCCGCGTTAAAGGGAAACGCCATATCCTGAAACCTCCGGCGCTGCCAGGCCTGCATAATTTAGAAAACGCGATGTGCGCGGCCTTGATGGCTTTTACGCGCGGAGTCGCTCCATCCGACATACAAAAGACCTTTTCCTCCTTCAAAGGAGTGGAACACCGCATAGAACCGGCCGGGAACGCGCACGGACTTGTTTTCATAAACGATTCAAAAGCTACGAATGTGGATTCCACTCTGGTGGCCCTGAAAGCCCTGGGAAAGGACCGCAGGAACATCTGGCTGATACTGGGCGGCCTTGACAAGGGCAGTCCCTACAGCCCGCTTAAACCGTATTTGGAACGTTCGGTAAAGGCCATCCTTTCCATAGGCGCGGCGGCTCCTAAAATAGAAGAAGAACTAAAAGACGCTTCTCCGGTCATCAGGGCGGGAACTATCGCCAATGCTCTAAAAACAACGCTGGCGGAAGGCGCAAGAGGGGACATAGTCCTGCTTTCTCCCGCCTGCGCATCTTTTGACCAGTTCAGGGATTTTGAAGACCGGGGCCGCAAGTTTAAGAAATTAGTAAAAAAGCTTATGACTACGGACTGGGATATGAAGCATCGAGAAAGTAAGATAAAAATATGAGGATTCCGGATATAAAGCGCGCAATAGCTTGCCCTTTTAATTTTAGCCTTTAGCATAGTATTTACTATGGACTTTTCATCCCGCCGGGAAAAACCCGCGTACAACACGATAAAAAACAGGAATCCTAAATATATGGATTTTCCACTTTTTCTGATCATCCTAAGCCTGCTGGGATTAGGCCTTGTTTCTCTTTTTTCGGCCAGCGCCATTTACGCTTCAAACAAAGGACTGGCCTCTCTTTTTTATACTAAGCGCCAAGCCATCTGGATGATCCTGGGCCTGGGGGCCGCCGCCGGTATCGCCAGGATAGATCTGGAAAGGATACGGAAGTTCATAAAACCGGGAGTGATCCTGACCGTGTTACTGCTTGGCGCGACTCTTTTCATGCCGCCGGTAGCCCACGTGCGCCGTTGGATACCCTTAGGTTTCATGAAACTGCAAATGAGCGAATTCGCTAAAATAGTCCTGGTCCTCTACCTAGCGGATTTTTTTGACCGCCACTTAAGCCATATCGCCTCTAATCCCAAACAGCTTCTGAAACCCCTTGGCGCCATGGCGATAATACTGGCGCTGATAGCCAGGGAACCGGACCTTGGCACACCGGCGCTGATGTTCGTGACGGCCATATTCATGTTTTTCGCCGCCGGAGTGAAGCTGCGCTTTATCCTCATGCCTATAGCCGCCATGATCCCGGTGTTTATCGTGGAACTTTTTTTACACCCGTACCGCATAGCCCGCCTGAAGACTTTCCTCTCGCCCTGGGAGAGCGCATCCGGCGCGGGGTATCAGTTGGCGCAATCGCTCCTGGCCGTGGGCTCAGGCGGCTGGCTGGGTAAGGGCCTGGGCGCTTCCCAACTCAAGCTCATGTATCTGCCTGAACCGCATACCGATTTCATTTTTTCCATTATAGCCGAGGAAACAGGTTTTATAGGAAGCCTGCTTATCGTTCTGCTTTTCCTGGGGCTTCTTATCAAAGGCGTCAGGATAGCCAGGAACGCCCCCAGTTTTTATACCAGCCTGACGGCGCTGGGCCTCACGCTTATGATCACGCTGCAATCCTTTTTCAATATGGCCATGACAATGGGCCTTATTCCGACCAAAGGGATCCCTCTGCCTTTTTTTTCCTACGGCGGCTCATCCATTCTCGCCTCGATGATAGCCGTGGGAATAATCCTGAATATCTCAGCCCATAGGAATTCCGGCATATGACGGATCTAAATACCGCCAAACGCGTACTGATAGCCTCCGGAGGCACCGGCGGGCATTTCTACCCGGGCCTGGCCCTGGCTAACGAACTCCGTTCCAGAGGCGGCTGGGAACCGTTGTTTCTGGTTAAAAAGGGGGATATTTCCATCGCCGCCCTCCAGGACAACTATTATCCTTACGCCGAAATAAATATGACTTACATGCCGCGCTCGCTTAATCCCGCGGCGCACCTGTCGTTCATGTATAAATCAGCCGCCTCCCTGACCCTGTGCCTGCGCATCATCAAAGACTTTAAACCCGCTTTGATATTCGGCACCGGAAGCTACATTTCCTTCCCGGCGGCGCTGGCCGCGCGCCTCAAAGGCGTACCGTCCATAATACACGAATCCAACGCCAAATTAGGGTTGGGCAACAGGCTGTGCGCCCGCTTCGCCTCCAAACTTGCGCTGGGCCTGCCGATAGAAGATAACCCTTTCAAAACCAAATCGGAGCTGACCGGCACGCCCATACGCGAAATATTCTCCACCCCGGTGGATCCGATTAAAACGCGCGAACGCCTGGGGCTTAAAGAAGACGGGCCGGTGCTTCTGGTCTTCGGCGGCAGCCAGGGCGCGCGGCGCTTAAACCGCGCCGCGGCTTCCGCCGTAAAAAAATTAAAAGCGACAGGGCTTGCCTTCCAAGTTCTGCATGTGGCAGGGAAACGGGATTATGCGGACACCCTTCAGTTCTATTCAAGTTTAGGTCTGGCCGGCGCGCCGTTCCTGAAAGTGCTTGATTACTGCGAGGACATAAACTCCCTCTATGCCGCGGCGGAACTTGTTTGCTGCCGCTCCGGGGCAGGCACCGTAACAGAACTGCTTTATCTGCGTAAGCCATCCATTTTGGTCCCTCTGCCGACATCAGCCGCCGGACACCAGTCCAGCAATGCCGGGGTACTTACAAGGGCCGGAACAGCGGTAACCATCGAAGAAACGACCGCCTTTGAAGAACGCCTGGCCCAAGAGCTGCAACGTCTTCTTGCCGGCCAAGCCGCGCTTGAAAAGATGCGCGCCTCTTTTGCCGGACTTAAATATCTGCCGGATCCCATGCGGGCCGCGGCCAACATAGCCGAGCTAATGGAAAAACTGCTGGGGCGCGGGAACCCGCTTTAGAGCGTAATAGCGTAGAAGCGCAGGAACACGCGAGCGTTAAAACGCGCGAACGCTAAATTATACGGGAGGTATTATATATGGAAATAGATAAAGGCGCTAAGTGGGTTAAATTCGATTACATGCGCGATTTCATGCGCGACGTGCTTATAGGTCTGGGCACGCCCAGGAACGAGGCCTCCATTTCCGCGGATGTGCTGATAACCGCCGATAAACTCGGCTTTGATTCCCACGGCATTTCCCGTCTAAAGCCCATCTATTACGACCGGATAAGACAAGGGATCCAGCTTCCGACCACCGCTTTCAAAATTATAAAGGAAACCCCGGCCTCCGCGGTAATAGACGGCGGGAACGGAATGGGCCATGTGGTAGCGCACAAAGCTATGGAAATGGCTATCAGGAAAGCCCGAAAATACGGCATCGCCATGACCGCAGTCAGGAATTCCACTCATTATGGAATGGCCGGATATTACCCGCTAATGGCGGTAAAGGCGGGCATGATAGGTATCACCGGCACCAACGCCAGGCCGTCGCTGGCCCCCACTTTCGGCATAGAGAACATGCTTGGAACCAACCCCCTGACCTTCGGCATGCCGACCGATGAGAAATTCCCGTTCCTGCTGGACTGCGCAACTTCCATCACCCAGCGGGGGAAAATAGAAGTTTACGCCAAGCTCGGCAAAACAATGCCCGCTGGCTGGGTCATAGATAAAAACGGCTGCTCAAAAACGGATCCGGGCAAGGTCCTGACGGATCTTACGCGGGGCACGGCGGCGCTGGTGCCGCTGGGCGGCATCGGAGAAGAATTGGGCGGCTACAAAGGCTACGGCTACGCCACAGCCGTGGAAATACTTTGCGCGGCCCTTCAGCGGGGCGCTTACATGAAGATGCTCACCGGCATGAAGAACGGGAAAAAGATCCCTTATCCGCTGGGCCATTTCTTCATCGCCATAAATATCTCCGCTTTCACTGACCTTAATGCGTTCAAACGCACGGCAGGATCCATCCTCAGAGAACTGCGCGCGTCAAAAAAAATGCCGGGCGCAAAAAGGATCTTTACAGCAGGGGAAAAAGAACATCTGACCTGGCTCGCTCGCAAGAACAAAGGGGTGCCGGTAAACAGGGAAACACAGCAGGAAGTCCTGGTTATGCAGAGAGAGCTGGGCCTGAAAAAATACAAGTTCCCGTTCTAAGGAATAATATTAAGGGAGCGCCGGACAAAGACGTCAGGACCATCATACGCGTAAGTATTGTTGACGGGGCGGTGAGAGTGTTGCCCTGGAGCCGCGTAGCGGATGGGGGGCCCCGAGGGGGAAGAGTGATGACCAGAATATGCTCGAAAACCTGGGAACAATGGTTGAAGACACGAAGGCTAAATTCCTGCTCTTTGCCGGGATCCTCCTGGCCATCAGCGGAACCCTCGGCAACAGCCTTGAAATAGAGCCCTTCCACAATCTTTTCTATATCTTCGCCTGGTGGGCGTATATCTTCCTTATTGACGCGCTCATCTACCGGATGAAAGGCGACTCCCTGATCGTTTCCCGGATGGATGAATTCTGGTATCTCGCGATATGGTCGGTGTTCATATGGTTTTTGTTCGAACTGGCGAATCTGCGCCTTGAGAACTGGCACTATATGTACCTGCCATCGGACCGGTCCCTGCGCCTGACCGGCTACTTTCTGGCTTACGCGACCGTCCTGCCCGGAATTTTCGAAACCACGGAACTCCTGGCTGCGGCCGGGCTTTTCAAGAATGCCAGGATAATTCCGCTGCGCGTTACTCCGGGGCTCATAAACGCGCTCTTAGCGGCCGGCGCGGCGGCCCTGATCCTGCCGCTGGCACTGCCGCGATACTTTTTCGCGCTCATCTGGGTTGCTTTCACATTATTGCTGGAACCGATCAACTACCGCCTCGGACTCCGCACACTTTTACGGGATCTGGAGGAGGGGAACCCCCGGAAACTCTATCAATTGCTCTCCGGCGGAGTTATCTGCGGCTTCCTTTGGGAGTTTTGGAACTTCAAAGCCGGGGCAAAATGGATTTACACCGTACCGCTGGTGGGGAACCTGAAACTTTTTGAAATGCCGGTCGCCGGCTATATCGGATTTCCTGTCTTCGCCGTGGAATGCTACGCCATGTATAATTTTATTTCTTACCTTAGGCGGGGCAGGACCTGGGAGGAGAACTCGCAGGAGCCGTTGCCGGAACTAAACCCCGCTGCCTGGCTGCGTATCTCTGCGGCAATCCTGCTGTTCATTGTCTATTATATAACCCCAAACGCCATAGACACGCACACCGTATGGCTCTACATTGCTTCTTTTTAATCTACAAGAGCTTAGGCCTAATTGCTATTGACTTTCGTAAATGCGGAGTGTATAACATATCGGACAAAATCGGACCGCGACATCTACACGTTAAGGAGAAGAATATGAGATCAACATTGAGAATGGCAATCATCCTGACGGCAATCTTTCAGACACTGCCTAATCTGGCTTTTGCGGAAGGTAAAAGTATATACGGCGCGGACAACCGCATCGAGCTCTTTAACGCTTCGCCTGAAACTTATAAAATTGCAGACTCTGTGGTCTCGCTCTGGAGCTCCGCTAGTGTGACAATCGACCCAGTCGCCAAGACCGCAGTTCTAAGCACCGTGAATTTCGGTGAAAGAGCTAACCTCTGCCCCGGAGAGCAATTCCGGGAACAGCCTATCGGCGCCTTCTGCTCAGGTTCTTTAGTCGGACCGGACCTGATAATGACCGCCGGACACTGCGTAACCGACGCGGAGAAGTGTAAAAGCACCAAGATCGTCTTCGGCTTCGCTATACAAAAAGCCGGCGGAGTCCCCACGACCAAAATGGCCCAGAGCGAAGTATACGCCTGCAAAAAGATCATAACACGTTTCCTGGGCAGAGAACAGGGTCCACTAAATCCCGCGGGCCAGACTCTTGGCCCGGACTATGCGCTCATACAGCTTGACCGGAAAGTGGTCGGACACAAGCCCCTGCCGGTAAACAGGACCGCCAGCCTCAAGAAAGGAGATAAACTGATGGTCATCGGCCACCCCGTGGGCCTGCCCCTTAAGATCGCCGCCGGCGCCTCCGTACGCGACGCGTCGAAAGTGGGGTACTTCGTAGCCGACCTAGACACTTTCGGCGGGAATTCCGGTTCCCCCGTTTTCAACACCGCCACCAAACTTATAGAAGGCATTCTGGTACGCGGCGACGAGGATTTTCTGGATAGCCCGGCCGGCTGCACCACCATGGCCACTTACGCCCAGACCGGCGGCCGTGGAGAGGACGTGACCAAGATCTCGGCGCTTGAATCCTTCATCCCCAAACTCAAAGCGTCGTCAAAGACCGACTCCTTCCAGGATGTGAAAATGGATGGCGCCTCATCGGATGGCATAAGCCAGCGCCTCGCTCCGTCCAAAATAAACTTCCAGTAACAGCGCATACTTAAGAACCCCGGCCCTTCTGAGGAGGGGGGCCGGGAATTTTTTTACCCCTCCGCCCATCCCGGCGGCGGCTTGCCTTCCACGCGCGCGATTATATATCATATTTGAACAAGTATTCACATATCAGCGAGGAGCGCGGCCATGAAAAGAATGAAAGTTCCTGTTTGCGCCAGACCCTGCGTCAACTCAAAAAAAATGAAGAAGGTTTTAAAATTGATGCCGCCGGCCGGGACCATCCTCGACCTGGCCGCTTTCTTTGACGCTTTCTCGGACCCTACCCGCGCGCGCATCCTTATAGCGCTCCGGGGCGCCAGGCTTTGCGTCTGCGACATCGCCGGGGTGGTGAACATAAGCGTCTCGGCGGTCTCACACCAGCTCAGATTGCTCCGGGCCTTGCGCCTGGTCAGATACGCCTGTAAAGGCCGTATGGTCTTCTATGAGCTAGACGACCGCCATGTCCGGAAAATACTTGACGTGGGCTTAAGCCATATTTCCGAACGGACTAAAACATCATGATCACGCGCATTTTCACCGGGCTGCTTACGGAAATATGGACCGTATTCCAGGAAGCCTCTTTCTATATCCTGCTCGGCATGTTCGTGGCCGGACTCATAGAGATGTTCCTGAACGAGGAAGTAATAGCCAGGCACATGGGCAAACGCGATCTCAAGTCGGTGTTATGGGCCGCCCTACTGGGAGTGCCCCTGCCGCTGTGCTCCTGCGGCGTTCTGCCGGCCGCCGTTTCCCTGAAAAATAAAGGCGCCGCGAAAGGAGCCACACTTTCATTTCTTATCTCCACGCCCGAATCCGGCATCGACTCCATAGTCCTTTCCTTCGCTCTGCTGGACCCGATAATGGCGTTCTTCAGGCCACTGGCCGCCTTTACAACCGCCGTACTGGCCGGAACGGCCGAGAATTTATTCGGCGTAGCGGAGGCTGAAAAACCCTCTAAATCCAAGCGTACCCCTGCCTGCGCCTGCTGCCATACAGGCGATAAGAAAGCAAAGCAGGGTCTTATTGAGAAATTCAAAGCCGGCATGGAATATGCTTTTGTGGAAATGCTGGGAGATATCGGCAAGTGGCTGGTCTTCGGAATCGTGGCCGCCGGCATCATCTCTTACTCTTTCCCGCAATCGTTCATTGAGCGCTACTTCGGCTCCGGCTGGCTCTCCATGCTGCTTATGCTGATCGTCGGCATCCCGATGTACATCTGTGCCTCAGCCTCCACGCCCATAGCCGCGGCGCTCATAGCTAAAGGAATGAGCCCCGGCGCCGCGCTGGTCTTCCTGTTGGCGGGCCCGGCCACCAACGCCGCAGGCATAGCTGTTATCGCTAAACTTATGGGGAGAAGAACCGTTGCCATCTATCTGGCGACAATCTCCGTCTCCGCACTCGCTATGGGCGCTCTTCTTAACCAGGTTTACACTTTCGCCGGTATAAATCCCAGGGCCATTATCGGTCGGGCCGGCGAAATGACGCCCGAATGGCTTGGGATGATCTCGGCCGTTGTTCTTATGGCGCTCACCCTTAACGCCGCGCGCCGCACCAGAAACCACCCGCGCTGTGACGCTTGAAAGGAATCAAAAACTCTATCACGGAGAATTTCTTTAACCAGGGCGCGGCCAGCCCTACTTTCTCCGAATTGCCCGAAGCACACACTAGCGGACAAAAGTGATATAATTTATATTCGGCAAATCCAGGATATCAAGAGGACTATGAAAAAAATATTATTTCCGGTTTTAATCACAATTATCGCCTCCGGCATCGCTATTGCCGAGCCCCAAAAATCCCACGAATGCCCCATGGCTAAAATGAGAAAATGCGCCGGACTCTGCCCTGAAAAAATGAAAGGAGTTGAAACCGTCAGCAGGAACACGGAAAAAGGCGTGGAAATAACAATGACCGCAAAGGACAAAGAAACCATAGCTAAAGTACAGGAAATGGCCATGGTCCATTACAACTCCAAGGACACTATGGAAACCGGCTGCCCCGGCCGCGTGGAAGGCGCGCAAATAAAGGTGACGAATATTGAAACCGGAACCAGAGCGGAGATTACCGGCACTACCCCCGAAATGATAAAAAAAATCCAGCGTGCCTCCATGAAGGAACACAAACCGGCCGCACCCGCCAAAGGGATGAAAGCCAACTCTAGAAAAGAAGTAAAAAAGGTCGCCAAATATGCCTGCCCCATGGGCTGCGCGACTTCGGACAAGCCCGGCAAATGCCCCAAATGCGGCATGACAATGACGGAGAAAAAATAAAATCTATGGTCAAAAGAATGCTTCGCAAAGTTTGTTTTTTCAAAGCTCTGACGCCTAAGGAGATCAACCAGATCCTGTCTATCGCCGCGCTTAAGCGTTACAAACCCGGAGAGCTGATTTTTATGAAAGAAGACATCGGGAAGCAGTTTTTCATCGTAAAGTGCGGACGTATAAAGATCTTTACGGCCATAGGCACACAAAAAAAGAAAACTTTCGCCTATCTCCAAAAAGGCGATTTCTTCGGCGAGATGTCTCTTTTGGGCGGAAAGATCCGTTCGGCTTCGGCCCAGGCCATGGAAGACACCGAGCTGCTGGTGATCTCAAAAAAGAACTTCAAGGCGCTCGTCCTCCAGACCCCCGATTTCACTCTCAAACTTTTATACACGCTTGCGAACCGCCTCAATAACTGCGACAAAGAAATTGAATCCATGCTTTTTCACAACATACTGGGCCGCCTGGCCGACGCGATAATAGACCTGACCAAGGATAAGCATGTTAAGCACGTCAAAATGCACCTGGACCAGAACGAACTGGCCGAATACATGGGAACCACCAGGGTACCGGTCTGCAGAGCCGTCAACACGCTTAAAAGAAGCGGCGTAATAGAATACAAGCGGGGGGAACTCACCGTGCTGAATATGGACAAGCTGCGCGCCATATCGGGAAATGCCGTGCCTCCTCCTCTGCACCTGCCTGTTCACACACACAGCAAATAAGTATTAAGGATGCGATAAAAAGAATGGAACTATTTACTAACGGTACGCCATGCCGTCCGCGGGAGACGCGGTGACGATACACACTCTCCGCGGTTTCCGGGACTTATTACCGCCCGAATCATCCCTCTTCACGCGCATAGAAGCCGCGGCACGCGATGTTTTTTCACTTTACGGCTACCAGGAACTGCGAATACCCACTATAGAGCTTAAAGAGCTGTTCGTTAAATCCACCGGTGACACCACCGACATAGTGGAAAAAGAGATGTACGCTTTCACCGACGGAGGAGGCCGGGAAGTGGCCGTGCGCCCGGAAGGCACCCCCGGAGTGGTGCGCGCCTACATTGAGAACAACCTTGGTCAGACCGGCCGCAACGGCAAATACTTCTATATAGGGAACATGTTCCGGGCCGAGCGCCCGCAGGCAGGCCGCTACCGGGAGTTCACGCAGATAGGCGCGGAGCACATCGGCAATGCCTCGCCGTTCGCAGACGCCGAAACGATAACCATGCTGGTGCGCCTGCTGGAAAAAGCCGGAGTCGGAGGCTGTTCCGTAGTGCTGAATTCGCTGGGCTGCGCGGAGTGCCGCAAGACCTACCGAGAGATCCTGCTGGAATACCTGCGCCTTAACATCGCCGGGCTGTGCGAGCCCTGCAAAGGCCGCATAGAGCGCAACCCGCTGAGGGCCCTCGACTGCAAGACAGACGGCCCCGCCTTGGCCGAAAAGGCGCCCAAACTTTTCCTGTGCCCCGCCTGTGCGGAACATTTCGCCCGGACACAGGAACTGTTAAAAATCTCCAAAGTGGAACACCAGGTGAATACCAGCCTGGTGCGCGGACTGGATTATTACACCAGCACAGTCTTCGAGGTGCGTTCCAGCGCGCTGGGAAGCCAGGACGCCGTATGCGGCGGCGGCCGTTACGACGACCTTGTCAAATCCATGGGCGGCCCCGCCTCACCCGCCATAGGCTGGGCCGTGGGCGTGGACCGCCTGGCCATGCTGCTGAAAGATAAAGCCCGAATGGAGTCCCCCTCGGCGTTCGTCATCGCGGCCTCCGACGGCGCCCGCACCGCGGCTTTCGGGCTGCTGGGAGAACTTCGCGCGGCCGGAATCAGCGCCGATTTCTCAAATTTCGAACTGAGTCTTAAATCCCAGATGCGCTCCGCCGACAGATCCGGCGCCGCGGTCGCGCTTATACTCGGCGAAGACGAAATAAAGAACGCGACCTGCGCCGTCAAAACGCTAAAAGAAAAAGCGGACCAACGGACGGTCCCAATGACTGAACTATTGACGGAAGTGAAAAGAATTATTTCGTAACCCTTCCGCGATCTTTACTTTCCACGTCTAATTCGGATTTATTTACGGAGATATTATGCTGCGCACACACACCTGCGGTGAACTCAATAAAGGCAATTTAGGCCAAACCGTTACGCTGGCCGGCTGGATGGACGCCAAACGCAACCACGGAGGAGTGATCTTCCTGAATCTGAGGGACATCTACGGTGTCACCCAGATGGTGGTCAAACCGGAAAGCCCGCTTTTCAAGGTCGCAGAAGAGTTGAAGAGCGAATATGTCCTGCAGATAACCGGCAAAGTCACTCCCCGCCCCGGCGCGAACGCCAACGCGAATATGCCCACCGGAGAGATAGAAGTCGAGGCCGAAGAAATAAAAGTATTGAACGTCTCCCTGCCGCTGCCTTTCGGACTCAGCGAACACGCCGGCGTATTGGAGGAGACCCGCCTGAAGTACCGTTTCCTGGACCTGCGTATGCCCCGCATGGCCAAAAACCTCGTATTGCGCAGCCGGCTCTCGCAGGTGGTACGCAACTACCTCTATGGCCTTAATTTCAACGAAGTTGAAACCCCGATGCTCACCCGTTCCACTCCCGAGGGAGCGCGGGACTTCGTAGTGCCGTCCCGCAATAACCCAGGGGAATTTTACGCCCTGCCGCAGTCCCCGCAGCAGTTCAAGCAGGTGCTGATGATGTCGGGGATGGACCGGTACTTTCAGCTGGCCCGCAACTTCCGCGACGAGGAACTGCGCTCGGATCGTCAGCCGGAGCACACCCAGATAGACCTGGAGATGTCTTTTGTGGACGAGCAGGACATAGCCCGCGTGGTAGAGGGCATGATGAAGGCAGTATTCGCCCATGTGGGCGCGGAGATC
Organism: Elusimicrobia bacterium RIFOXYA12_FULL_51_18; assembly: GCA_001800245.1. GTDB lineage: Bacteria > Elusimicrobiota > Elusimicrobia > Elusimicrobiales > UBA9959 > YA12-FULL-51-18. The sequence continues at coordinate 145,723 of MGVA01000027.1, forward strand.
AGTTCGCCTTTCCCGGAGATGGAGTACTCCGACGTAATGCTCAGATATGGCTCCGATAAACCCGACCTGCGCTATTCGCTAGAGATAAAGGACTGTTCGGAGATATTTAAAAACTCCGGATTTAAAGTTTTTTCCGAGACCCTGTCAACCGGCGGAGTAGTTCGCGCCATTAAGGGCGAGAAAGGCGCGGCTTTTTCCCGCGGAGACATGGATAAACTGACCGAACTGGTTAAGAAGCATGGCGCCAAAGGGCTGGTCTGGCTCCGCTTCAAAGAGGGCAAGTGGGAATCCCCGACCCTCAAATTCATAGGGGAAACCGAACAGACGGCCCTTAAGGGACTTCTTTCCGTCAACGATGGGGATGCGGTCTTTATCGCCGCCGACAAGGCCCCTGCCGCCGCAGCGTGCCTGGGCGCGCTGCGCAATGAACTTATAACCAGGCTGAAACCGGAACCGGTGAAGAAATGGGCCTTCCTCTGGGTAAGGCACTTCCCGCTGCTGGAAAAAGACGCGGAAACCGGGAACTGGACGTTCACGCATAATCCCTTTACCGCCCCGTTGCCGGAAGAGGAGGGGAAACTGGATACTGATCCCGGCAATGTACGGTCCTGCCAGTACGACCTGGTGCTGAACGGAGTGGAACTCGGCTCCGGTTCGGTCCGGAACCACACCCGCGCCCTCCAGGAAAGAATCTTCGCCCTCATGGGTTACGACAAGGAGCAGGTGCAGAGCCGCTTCGGCATGATCGTGAACGCCATGGACTACGGCGCGCCTCCGCACGGCGGCATAGGCATCGGCTACGACCGCCTCATAGGCATAATCTGCGGCACGGATTCCATCCGCGACGTCATCGCTTTTCCCAAAACCACCAGCGGCGCCTGCCTGATGAGCGACGCGCCCGCCAAGCTGGACGAGAAACAGCTCAAGGAACTGCATCTAAAGATAACAGAATGAACTCCTGCCGCTAACCTTCAAAATGACCACCTATCCGCCTTGGATCCTTGAAGAGGTAAAGAAAAATAAGGCCGGGCTTCAGGCCGGACGCTCCTCCGGAACCATCGGCGACCTTTCATCCGCGCGCCTGCATACCGTCTGCGACGAGGCTCTCTGCCCTAATAAAGGCAAATGCTTTTCCGGCGGGGAAGCCACTTTCCTTATCCTCGGAGACAGCTGCACCCGGACCTGCCGTTTTTGCGCCGTCTCAAAGAAACCTCCTCTGCCGCCCGACCCGGATGAACCGCGCCGCGTGGGGGAACTTGCAAAAAAATGGAGACTGAAACATGTCGTATTCACCTCTCCCACACGCGACGACCTGCCGGACGGGGGCGCCGCGCACTTCGCCGCGACCATAAGGGAGATAAAAAAAGCGGCCCCTTCCCTGAAAACGGAACCGCTAATCCCCGATTTTAACGGCGACACGGACGCGCTTGCCGTGGTTCTGAACGCGGGCCCGGACGTACTGGGGCACAATATTGAAACCGTCCCGGCACTATACGGAAAAGTGCGCCAGGGAGCGGATTATAAACGTTCGCTGGCGCTTATAACCGCGGCCAAGCGCCTGCGCCCGGATATCCTTACAAAGTCCGGCCTAATGCTCGGTCTGGGAGAAAGCGAAAAAGAGATAGCGGACACCCTGCATGACATGCTTCAGGCGCGCTGCGACCTTTTGACTTTAGGCCAATATCTCGCGCCCTCCAAAACCCACCTGCCAGTGGAACGATATATAACACCTGACGAATTCTCCGCCTGGGGGGTGAAAGCGGAAAAAATGGGATTTAAGGCCGCGTTATGCGGTCCTTTGGTGAGGAGTTCATACCGCGCCGGCGCCCTGTATCACAAAGCTGTCAACCCGAAAGCCGGGATTATTAACACTATAAATAGAAAAGCATGAGGAATTTTAAAAAACAGTTTAAAATTTAAAGAGAAACCATGAAAGACGACAGGATGCTGACTTTTAGCTGGATGAAGGACGGCTGGGACGCGACCCTGGATAATCTGCATTACATCCTGCCTGCCGTATTGGCTTTTGAGGTACTGGCGGTGATGCCCGCGCTCCTCCTCTGGAAATACTTCGACAACCGCTGGTACGCCCTGCCCTGGGAAATATTAATGGGCGCGCCGCTGGCCGTAGGCATGAACCTGTTCATCGTTAATCTAGTCCGCAACGGCCGCCCCGACTATGGGGACATGTTTCGCGGCTTCACAATATTCCCTCAAGCCGTAGCCGTCTCCTTCCTCTACGGCCTGATAGTTACCGCCGGCATAATAATGCTGGTATTACCAGGCGTGGTCTGGGGTCTGGCCTACGTATTCGCCCAATATTCGGTTATAGATAAAAAGACCGGCATAAAGGGCTCTTTCGTGCGCAGCTCCATGATAACTTACGGTTTTAAAGAAAGACTTTTACCGATCGCAATGATCTGGGTACTGCTTGAAGTTTTTACTCCGGGCATAGTCAAAGCCGAAGGCTCCTTACTCCACATGAGCCTGATCCTTGACCTTAAACCATGGGTCATTACAGCTTTCGTATTAAAAACCCTGATATTCATGCCCTGGCTGGATATGATAATGGCCAAGGCCTATCTCTCCCTGCTGAAACATTATGAACGCCAGCCGGCGGTACCGGTTCAGAAGGCTGAGTGAAGAAGAGAGGAATCTGAGGTGGATTTAGTCTTCTATTACACCAGGGAAAATCGCAACAGTTTTAACGCTTTGGGCGGGGCTCTTGAGAGTTCCGGTTTATCCGGCGTGCGTATAATACTCCCCGAAACCGAAAAAGAGCTGACTGAAACCGTTCGCGCCTCTTTAGCAAAGCATCATACAACTGTAATAGCCCTGTCATTTTTCACCGCCCAGGTCCCGCACATCGAAAGGGTCATCAGACGTCTGCGCTCGCATTTCGGAGCCAGGGCGCTCATATTGGCCGGCGGAGCCCACGCCAGCGGAGCGCCTGAACAGGTGCTGGCCATGGGCGCGGATCACGTTGTATGCGGGGAAGGGGAAAGAACGATAGTGGATTTCACGCGCGCATTATTGGAGGGAAAACCGCCCGGAGAAAAAATCATAAAAACCGCCGGGACTTTGATCCTTGACGATTACCTGCCTTTCTCTCCTAAATGGCACATGTTCGGCTCAATAGAAATAACGCGCGGCTGCCCTTTCGGCTGTTCTTACTGCCAGACCTCCTATCTCTTCGGAGCTAAAGCCCGGCACAGAAGTCTTGATAACCTTCTGTCCCTGGCGGACCTCATGAAAACGGAAAAACTCATGACCATCCGTTTCATTTCGCCCGACGCTTTCGCCTACGGCTCGGACGGACGCCGCCTGGCCTTGGACAAGGTGGAAGCGCTGCTAAAGGGAATACACACGATCCTAGGGAGTAAAGGACAAATATTTTTCGGCACCTTCCCATCCGAAGTCAGGCCGGACCACGTTACGCGGGAGACTCTGCAGCTTACCCGGCTCTACGCCGCCAACAGGCGCCTTGTAATAGGCGCCCAGAGCGGCAGTGCGCGCATGCTTGAAGCTATACACCGCGGGCATACCGTGGAAGATATCTACCGCGCGGCGGAACTGGCGGCGGCCTCCGGCTTCAGCGCGGATATGGATTTTATTTTCGGTCTGCCCGGGGAAACCGAAAAGGACGCCGAACTGACCATAAAAGTCATGGGCGACATGGTTAAATTGGGCGCCAGAATACACGCACACACTTTTATGCCGCTTCCACAGACGCCTTTTGCCGGAGAAATTCCGGCCGCATTAAGCGCCAAAACCGAAAATTTTATCAGAACCCTCTGTTCGGGGGGCCACGCCTTCGGACAATGGGAAAAGCAAAAGCTCTTGGGAAAACCCTTAACCTGAGCCCCGGGGGGGGCCTTAAGGCCTATACAGAACAAGCCCTTTAGACCCTGTCTGCGGCCTATTTTTTCAGGCATAGTATGTCATGTCCATAATGAAACCGATGTCGCTGGCAACCGCCCTCCTTCTCTCGCTTTCCGCGGGAACTTTCGCCGCGACGCCGGCACTGGACGATATCCCGGATAATGCCGGTTATACTACGGCCCTCATAACTATACCGCAACCCGACCCCTATCAAATGGTATTTCAACAGCAACATTTGCCGCCAAACAATAATGAACCCGGCTTTCAGTGGCCGGATCAAAACAAGTCCGCTATCGAGGAAGACTATATATTGACGGGCAACGCCGCCACATTCCTTAAGATCAGCGCCGCCCAATCATCCGACCTCGCGGACGGAACGGGAAAATGCAAACTTTCTCCCAGAACTAAATATTTGACAACCGCCATGCCCGGCTTTGAGGGCGAGCATATGACTGTGACTCTGAAGAAACCGCTCCCGGGCTGCGCGCTGACCAAAGGCTATGTGTATATGGACCATTTCGCCGCCACTTCCGCCGGCGGGGCCTGGCAGCTCCCCAAAAACGTCCGCGCTTTCCTCGACACTCTGGCTTATGCGGAAGGCACCGGACGCAAGTACAATTATATATTCACTTTTGTCACCTTTAAAAGTTACGCCGATCATCCGCGGAAAACGATATGCCACGGCGACCTATGCTCCACCGCCGCGGGCCGCTATCAGTATCTTTCGCGCACCTGGGATACTCTCGCGCAAGACCTCGGCTTAACGGATTTTACGCCGCCAAACCAGGATCGGGCTGTCATGGAGATTATCCGCAGGGCCGGAGCATATAATGAGGTGGCAAACTCATCCGATTACAAGAATTTCGAAAAAGCCCTGGCAACGCTCAACGGCATATGGGCATCCCTTCCAGGAAGCCCTTACGGCCAGCCGACCTATTCCACGGAGGCCCTTTGGGAGCAGTACACGGCTTTCCTGGCCAAATATCAGTAGCTCCGTGATGGGTGTGTGATACGGGTCTTTTTACCCAGGCCATTATGGGACCTAAGCCTCTATGTTGCGGACCGGGAAAGTTGTAGAATATGTTCGGAAGTTTGAGAATAGGCCTTTGTTACAGCATCTGCGAAAATATTTGGGTTGAGATTCAGGAGGTTTTAAATGAAAAAAATAGTCATAGCAACAGCGGTATCGCTCTTCTCCGCCGGCGTCTATGCCGGGGACCTTAACCTCCACTCTAACGGTTTCAACTACTTGACCGCCACCCAGATTAAAAACGGCAAAATAGAATTGCCCGTGCCCGCCGCGGAAGTAAAAGCCGGCGTTAAATGCGCCCATATTTCCGGCGAGATCACAAAACTGCACCTATTGCCCCAAACCGCCAAAAGCCTCCTCTTCACCTATGCCGACACCGAGACACTGTTCAACGAATTCGTAGCTATGTGGGAACCCATTCTCGAAAAATTCGCCCTGAAGCCCGCCGCCACCGAATACAAGAACGGCATAGGCACTTTGAACTACGGATCGGCCGACGGCCTTGTGATCCGTGATTTCATGGCGGGAGACCTCCGTTACAACGCGCTTAATGCCGCCGAGATCACAAAACTACAGCATGAACTGCTTGAGCCGCTTGAAAAAGCCGGCATGACACCGATCGCATCATTTACGATCAAGCACTCATACTTCCGGCCCACCTTCAACATCTATTACCTGACCAGGCCCGAGGCGAACCCCGACCACGAAATCCAGCTCCGCCAGCTGATGACGGACTATGAGATAGACTTCGATCTCCTAGCGAACTCCGTGCAGATCGTTAAGAAAGATGCGGCCTTCTCCCTGGTCTATATCGGCAAAGAACTGGGGTTCAAGACCAAGTGGTCCGCCACCGAAGACGGCATAAAGACTAAACTTGAGGATTATAAGAAATTACTCAAAGAAAACAGCAAAGAATTCATCGCTTCCAAGATCATAAAATTGGAAAAACCCGAAGTTATCGGAGACATCACCATCAACTACGGAGTAAAGATGTACTTCTTTCAATAAAATAAGAATTGTTCAAAAAACTGCGGGGATCTTTAGGATCCCCGCAGTTTTCATTGTTAATATTTAATTGTGACCGATGAAATGATCCGGAGCTTGGGTTATAGTCCCAGTTGTTCCGAAATGCCGCGCATGGCATTAAGCGCCAACTCCACAAACTCGGTTATCGGTATGCCTATCTGCTCACATTCAAGAACCACGCCTCGGTCCACCGAAGCGGCAAAACGCTTATCTTTCATCCTTTTCACCACTGATGCCGCTTTTACGTCGGCCAGCTTTTTTGTAGGGATTACGAGCGTGGTGGCGGTAATAAGGCCGGTGACGGTTTCGCCCGCGGCCAAAGCTTTGTGGAAAAGATCTTCCCGTTTCTTAAGGGAAGCGGCTTCATTATGCATCTTTACCGCTTCAATAATTTCGGCGGCATAATTGTGTTCGCGCAATATCTTTTCGGCTTCCAGGGTATGGCGGGCTATGTCGCCGCCCGTCAGTTCTATATCCAAATCGTGGATCAGGCCCGTCACGCCCCAGAGTTCGGCGTCCGCACCCAACCGGGAGGCCAAGGCGCGCATCACGGCCTCGGTAGCCAGGCTGTGTTTTATCAGGTTTTCATTCTTTACGTGCTTTTTCAGCAGTTCCAATGCTTGTTCTCTATTCATAAACCCTCCCGATGGCCGGACACCTTTGCCGCCGAACGACAGGCGGCTCTAAAACCACGGAAAAACAATTCCTTTTGTTTATCGATAAAATTATAGAATATCGTCCATACCATGGAAAAGCCGATAGAAAAAGATCTTTCCAAAACGGTAAACCCGAACACTGTTCTGTTTATCACCGCTATAGCCTCCTTTTCCACGCCGTTCATGCTGTCCTCAATCAATATCGCCATGCCGGCCATCTCGCATGACCTCAATATGAGCGCCCTGGGCATGGGCTGGATCTCTCTCTCGTTCCTGCTGGCATCCACGGTCCTGCTTGTGCCGCTGGGCCGCGCGGCCGATCTCTACGGCCGTAAAAAAATATTCACCACCGGCTTTATCATCTTCACGCTAACCTCCCTGTTCTGCGCGCTCGCCCGGACGCCTTGGCAGTTGATAATGTTCCGCACCCTGCAGGGCCTGGGCAGCTCCATGATCTTCGGCACGGCTATCGCCATACTCACCTCGGTCTATCCACCGGACAGGCGCGGCAGGGCGCTCGGTATGGTGTCCGCCTCGGTTTACCTGGGACTTTCGCTGGGTCCGTTCCTGGGCGGGATACTTGTCCAGCAGTTCTCCTGGCGCGGCATTTTCTATTTCAACGTGCCGATAGGGCTCCTGGTACTGTATTTGCTGTTCACCCGGATAAAAGGGGATTGGCGGGGGGTTGAAAACGAAACTTTTGACCTGAAAGGCTCGCTTATCTACAGCGCTTCACTGGTGGCGCTTATGTACGGCGCTTCCGCCATCACGACGCCGCGCAGTCCCTTATTGGTCCTAGCCGGGATCGCCGGCTTCGTCTGGTTTTTCCGTCACGAGACGCGTACGGCTTACCCGGTCCTGAATGCGCGGATGTTCCTTAAAAACAATGTCTTCGCCTTTTCAAGCCTGGCGGCGCTGCTTAACTATTGCGCTTCTTTCGCCATCAGCTTTCTTTTAAGCCTGTATCTCCAATATGTAAAAGGCCTCAGCCCCCAGCAGGCCGGCGTAATTATGGTCTGCCAGCCGGTCTTCATGGTCCTTTTTTCTCCGGCCGCAGGGCGCCTCTCCGACAGGATAGAGCCCCGGATAGTCGCGTCCTGGGGGATGGCGCTGACTACGGCGGGGCTGCTCTTCTTTTCGCGCATAAACGCCATGACGCCTATGAGCATTATAATAGCCGGGCTATGCGTGCTCGGCCTGGGGCTGGCGTTTTTCTCCAGCCCCAACACCAACGCCGTCATGACTTCAGTGGAAGCCAGGTCGTACAGCCTTGCCTCGGCCCTTCTGGCCACGATGCGGGTAGGCGGGCAGACATTGAGCATGGCGATAGTGATGCTCCTGTTCTCACTGATGATCGGCCAGGCCAAAATAGGTCCGGAGAACCTAGACCAGTTCGTCCGCAGTTTCCGCCTATCCATCTACATCTTCAGCGCCCTCTCCTTCCTAGGCATCTTCGCCTCATTAAAGCGAGGAAATGTAAGGTAAACCTGATACGTAGTCGAGGGGGAGTAGGGATACCTGGGCGTTCCAAGACCGGGTTTTATGGGGAAGAAGCCCGGGGTCTTCCGCCGGCTGTGGAACGCGCCCGAAAGACAATGCTTTCGGGCTTGGCCGGTCCTCGCCGTTCCGGAGGAATTCGCTCCAGCCCCCGGACTTAAAACCCTAAATGGAACACCCAGGTATCCCTACTCCCCCTCGCCTCCGCCTGATTTTTATTTAAAACGTTCCGCCTATAAGGCGTCGGATTTAATGACTTCAAAGTGACGACATATAAGAATGTGCGGATGGAACAATAAAGGTGTTTTGTGAATAAATACTATCTAATATTTTCAAACCAGTAGTAATTCTTTTTGAGGTTTGGCTGTTAATTAGTATAACTTGGATTTCTTCTTTTCAAAAAAAAGGATCGCGAGAGATACTAAAGAGTGAAATTCTTAAAATCCATTTTATTTTTATGTAATTAGGGATGTGGGGCGCTGTTTCAAGCATTGCAGAATCGTGGGAGGGTAATCGAATACGCATCAATTTCACTGGGCATATTTTTCATATAAGTTGGCGGCGACCACTGGGCGGGTAAATATAGATGTATCTATATTATGGGCGGGATAAATATCACTCAGTTTAAAGAAAGCACCGGGGAATAAGACGTAAGAAACGTGATGAGCGTAAGCTTCACGGAGGGGGCCTGCCGAGGGGTTGCCCTGGAGCCGCATAGCGGATGGGGGGCCCCGCTTCTGGGGGA
>MGVA01000028.1:0-22506 GCA_001800245.1 Elusimicrobia bacterium RIFOXYA12_FULL_51_18
GCGGGAAAAATCGGCGCAAGAAATATCCGCTAGCGCCTTTGTTTCCCGCAGTTTTTCCGACGGAAAAATAAATTTTAAATTTATTTTCTTCCCGCCATGATTAAATGCGAACCGAATTATTATCCTTATGGCCGCCGGTGCGGCCGGCCCAGCGCTGCTGCGCCTGGCCGGCCTTACCCGCGGCGGAGAGTTGAAGAATGGCACTTAATTCCGTCTTAGCCCTGCTGGGCAAAGCCGGAATTAAGAGCCGGGGAGGCAAGGTATGCAGAACCTTACAAAGCGGTATTTCTTATACGCTCGCAAGTCCACCGATGAGCCGGACCGGCAGATCCTGTCCATAGAGGCGCAGCTCGCTGAACTGCGGGACTACGCCCAGAAGAACGGTCTGCCCATAGTCCGCGAGTTCATTGAAAGCAAAACCGCCAAGGAGCCGGGCCGCGAGCTGTTCAACGACATGGTAGCCCAAATGGAGCAAGGCGCGGCCCAGGGCATAGTGGCTTGGCACCCTGACCGGCTGGCCCGCAACTCCATAGACGGCGGGCGGCTTATCTACCTTGTGGACATCGGCAAGATAACGGCCTTGAAGTCCCCTACATTCTGGTTCGACCCCACGCCGCAGGGGAAGTTCATGCTTTCTATCGCTTTTGGCCAGAGCAAATACTACGTTGATAACCTTTCGGAGAACGTGCACCGCGGCCTCAGGCAAAAGCTGCGCAACGGCACCTGGCCGGGCCGCGCCCCGCTCGGCTATACAAACGACCTTGAGACCAGGACTATCGTGCCGGACAAAGACCGGGTTGAGTTCGTCCGCAAAACCTTTGAGCTTTACGCCTCCGGCAATTATTCCCTGGCGGAGCTGCGCCGCACCATGAACGCGGTGGGGCTTAAAGGGCCCAGGCAGCGCGGCGCGCTTTCCATTTCAAACTATCAGTATGTTCTCCAGAACCCCATCTATTACGGCCTTATGCGGTTCAGGGGCGAGCTTTATGAGGGCAAGCATAAGCCGCTCATAACGAAAGCCTTGTTTGATCAGTGCCAGGAGATGTTCAAGCGCAAAAGCAAGCCTCAGCCCAAGAAAGGCAAAACCATGAAGCCCTTTGTCTACCGGGGCGCTTTCCGCTGCGCCTCCTGCGGCTGCTTCATCACCACCGAGACGCAAAAGGGTCATAACTACCTGCACTGCACCAAGCGCAAGCAGTCCTGTTCCGAGCCCTTTGTCCGTGAAGAGGAAGTGGATAAGCAGGTACGCGACTTATTGAAAGGAGTTTCCTTACCCGCGGCCCTGGCCGCCGAGGCTCTTGATAACGTAAATAAGGAGGAATTAGAGGCGGCCCAGGCCGCGGAAAGAGCCGCCCAAAATCTGCGAGATAACTTGGTTATCCTTACAGACCAATTGGGCCGGTTGCTGGATATGGTGCTGCAAGGCTCGCTAACGCAGTCCGAGTACCTCACCAAAAAGGCCCAATTGGTCAACGAAAAAAAGGAAATTGAAAACAAACTCGCCGCTTTTGCGCGGCAGGGGGCAAATCGGTTCGAACCGCTTAAACGGTTCTATAAGCTCTGTGTTGACGTCGGAGAGTCCGCAACCGCTGGAAATCCGGCCGATAACCTGCAAAAATTGAAAATTATCGGTTCGAACTTAATTATTGGCGGGAAGAAAATAAATTTAAAATTTATTTTTCCGTCGGAAAAACTGCGGGAAACAAAGGCGCTAGCGGATATTTCTTGCGCCGATTTTTCCCGCGGGAAAATTTGGCGGCCTGTACGGGATTTGAACCCGTGATCTCTGCCTTGAGAGGGCAGCGTCCTAGACCACTAGACGAACAGGCCGTAGAGGCAATTTTACCACATTAAGCCCCGCCCGGGGCATAAAATCAGCCGATGGCCGGGATTGAACCGGCGACCTACCGCTTACAAGGCGGTTGCTCTACCGCTGAGCTACATCGGCGTTGTCATTGACAATTCTACAATATTTGCGGTATTCCCATTGTCATTTGTACCCAAATTGTACCCTTTTGTGCCCAATGCAACGGAAATCTCCTGAATCGCCGGCATACAGGAGTTGAAAGCCTGCATTTCTGTTTGAAGGTACCCCGCGCTTAAATGGGCGTATCTCTGCGTCATCAGGGGAGTGGAATGTCCGAGTATCTTTTGCAGGGCGGGGAGATTCCCGGTTTTCATAATAAAATAGCTTGCAAATGTGTGGCGAAGATCGTGGAAACGAAAACCGGTTATCCCTGCGGTTTGCAGCACTTTATCAAAATGCCGCCGCAGCGTTATGTTAGGGACATTGAAAACCCTTTCTGACGGCTCCCTTTGGCCCATATCGGCAAGGTTATCATATAATTTCGGCGCTATCGGGATTTCTCTGGATTTCCCGGACTTGGATTGCGCGATGTGAATTAAACGCTGCTGCAAGTTGACATGCGCCCAGGTCAGGCTCATGATTTCGCCCCGGCGCATCCCGGTAAACAGGGCGCAAACAATTATGGGGTAGATTGCAGGGTCGCACAGGGTTAAAAGCTTCTGCATTTCTACTTGCGACAGATACCGAAGCCGATTGGGGGGTTCTTTTCCCTTTAAAACCTTGTTTGCGGGGTTTTCGCCATTAAATAACCCCAAGGCGATAGACCGGTTGAAAATCAATTTTATGAGGGTCAGATGCCTGTTTGCGGTAGAGATAGATGCCCTGTCGCGAATCTCATTGTAGAAAGCTTGTATGTCTGCCGCGCTGATTGCGCCCATAGGCTTGCTGCCAAAACGGGCCAGGGCTTCCCTAAGCATGTTTTTCCAGGTAGAGGATTTAAGGTATTGCCCGTGCATTTCCCAATACTTATCGGCAACCACTTGAAAGATCGCATTGCTGGCCTTGCGATTAGGAAAGAACTTCCCCTCGGCTACCTCATATTTTCGCTTGCGCAAAACCTCTTTGGCAAGGCTTTTGCTGGGGCCGACGCTTTCCCTCACGCGCTTGCCTTGCGCATAATAGTCTATCCACCAGATTTTATTTCGCAGATACATGCCACGCATAGTGATTCAATTTGATCCGAGTCTAACATAATTCATAACCCGGAACGAGGCCAAAATTAAGCCCTAGCAATACCGATTAAACGGGCATAAAGCCGCTTCATACAAAAGCCTTAAGAGAGCTTCTGCTGGCTAATCCATTTATCAATAGCCTCCCGTTCAAACCTCAGAGCCCGCCCGAGCTTGACGATGCACTCCTGAGGGATTTTTCGCAGGCACACCATTGTGTAAATACTGCCTTTAGGGGTTCCCAGATATGCGCTTAACTCGCTAATGTTCATCAGCCGTTTTTCCATGATTCCTATCCTCCAGTAGTTGAGTATTTAATTTTTCCAAAGGTTGGGCCAGCAGAGGGTCGCGGTTATTATGGGGGATATACATATGCACCGTAGCGCCAGTTAGGCGCGGAGCATTCGCGCCCGCGTGTTCAGTACGCAAAGAGAACTCCTCTCTGCGAACACGCTCCAAATACTTCAGCGCCATATACGGATCAACCGGGGCATAGCAAACCTTGCGGTTTTTCCCTTTGCCGGTAACACACTCGTGTCCATCAAACGCGCCGATAACAGCCCGGCGAGCCAACAAAATGGGGTGGTTTTTCAAGGCTTCTTTTCGTTGCGAAACTTCCGGATGCTTTTCAAGGTATCGGGACAGCGATGAGGGGGAAATGTCGGCGTAAAAAGCCGCTTCGGCATCGGAACCGCCAATGCGCCAGATTTCCGAAAGTTTCGCAACAACCGCCGCTTCGTCTTTGCCGCCCCATTGCGGCCTACCGCAGGCACCCTTTTGCTGGTTTTTTCTAGGCATGTCGTTTACTTCGCGTTTTAACGCATATCTCCCTGCCCTATGATAAAACGGCCGTCACTACGGCAAAAAGCCCGTTTCAGCGCGAGAAACTGCGTTCCTCAGGGCCGAAATCGGGCCTAAAACTGTCCGCCGCAGGTCGTTTCCCGGTTTTATTGAACCTAGCGACTAGCAAGGTACGCTGCTCAGGATTTATCTGGCGGCGCTTTTGAGCCTTAATGATGGCAGCGATCTTTCCGAAATCTGTAAGCGGAAACAGCAGGACTACTTCAAAATCGCCCCGCTGGCAAACTTTATATCCGAGGCTTTCAATTTTTTTGCCCACCCTCCGGCTTTCTGCCCTAACAGCCAGGGTGTCGTCGCTATAAGCATAAATTGCGCCGTATCGCCCGCGAATCTCCTGACAACCTACGCGTTCAGCCCGGCAGGAATCATCGGTGCCGTCATCAAAAACTTTGTATTTATCTCCTAAAATCCCTTGTAAATGTATTATTGACATAATATCCTCCTCGGATAAATAACAGTATTAGATTGAGATGTTGAGAGGTTGAGCTGTTGCGGTGTTATCTGCTTGAGGTGAAAGGTGTGTATAGAGCTCGTGGCAGGACCGAATACAATATCGCCGCCGTTGGCACACCGTCCGGAAAGCATCTTCCATGCCACAGCATGTGCAAGCCGATTATATGGATGCGATATGTTCCAAGCCCATAAGCAAATGTGAAACAGCTCGGAAAAAGTAACCGGGTGACGCGGAGATGGCTCTGCACACTTGAGCACTAGCCAATAAGCGCGTTTCCATAAAAGGATGAAGCTGTGCTTGGTATTTGCAGCATACCCCCGAATACTATGAACTATTGAATCATGTCGTTCCCCTACCGGAATTCTTTTTGCCTCAACCGGAACATTATCCGCATCGCAAATGTCGATAAGCCACTTGGGGGCCGGGGAAATTAGCCGAGCGAGAAGTATTTCATATCGCTGGCCGGATGAGTGCATGGAGGGGGGCATTACGCAGTATCCACCCTCCCCGATCAAATCAATGCCAGGATAAACCCCGATTTTTTTACGATGGCTCATTGGCATGTGGTAAAAATAGTGAAACCCTGAGCCACCAGTTTTGTGGGTCAAGGTTTCAGGCAAATCGATGATCTTCTGCGATTCAAGTCCCCCATTCCGCGGATCAATATCCACAGCAATAATATTCCCTGAGATATTCCCCATGAGCGCCGCTATCCCCGCATTCCTGTGCTCATTCCACCACGTTTTTATCGTAGCAGGATTGACTCGTTGCGATTGAAAGCTTTCCCAGGGGACTAGGGGGATTTTGGAGTTTGGTCTTAAAGGAATAACATTAAACCCAGCCGCATAGTAATTCAAAGCGGCTTCCAAACAATCACTAGTGTTATTGTGATGCGGTTGCGTACAAGAATTTTTGTTTGCCATATCTATATTCTACATGGCAACGCTGGGGGGGAAACGAGGGGATTAAGGGGGGAAATATGGGGAACAGCGGGACTTCTATATGGCAGGCAACGGAGTGGTTTTGGAGGAAATTACCGAGTGTCTTGAGTCAATAAAACATCATCTCCCACAATGGAGATATCAATTGTCCGATTTTTGTCTTGTGTAATTTTTAATGCCTCTTTTATCTCTTTTATCCAGCCTTTGACTTTCTTCTTTTTTAGGCTTAGCTCCCGTACCTTAGACTTCGGCTCAAATTCCCGGTAAATTTTTAGGATTGATATATTAGTATCTGGCTGGCTCGCCAAATAACAAAGCACCTTAAAGGAATTATTCCTGGCCTGTATGGCGCAAAATTTATGATTCTTATAGTATGCAATCTTGCCCCTTTCATTAATTTTTAGATCCCCGTAATGGATTGAAAAAGAGTTCTCAAGTCGCCCTATTTCCAGAGGACGTTTTTTAAATTTAATATTAAGTTTTAATGCCGTGTCCTTAATTGTTGGAAAAGTACGCCCACTTTCATAATCATAACCCCCATACGCCCCGTAGTCTTCCAAGTAACACTTGTTAATTGTGATATGTCCTTTGTTCTGTAAAGATAGAATGAATTCATAAAGGCGGAAATTTTTATTTTCATCCCAAATCGACCGATTTTTAGAGGGGCCTTGAGCTATTGATATATTGGAGCCAAATTTGTCAAACAGACCGCCCCACTCTTTGAGATAAAATTCCAAATGTTTCTTGTAAGAATAGAAGTTGTTCGGTGAAACGAGTTTTCCGTGTTCAAACCGCGTCGCATACATCCACAAAAAATCGTGCATTTTCTTTTTGTTTTTTATTTGGACAAAAAACATATACAGAGAATGAGGATCGTTAGCGGTGTCTTCCTCACAAAAGCGTAGTGCATCGGACCAAGGCACATGAATTTCATCAGGCAAATGAATTATTTCAATGTTATCGATGATTTTGAGGTGGGATATTTCATCAAAAAACGCTCTAAAATTATGCCAACAATCAATTTCACTTATGGAAAGGCCGTCTGAATTAGAAAGGCAAATCAATAACTGCAAATTTTTTTCATTCAAATATTCCATCTTGAGATCCTAGAACCCATAATCATGCGCCATATCCCCGCTCAGGATATACTATCAAAAGGAAATTTACTATTGAATAGGCTTTTTCTGGGGGAAAGGACAGCCCCACCCAGTAACCCTTAAAATTTGCCATAATAATTCAAACACAGATAGTCGGGAGGTAATGCGAGACCAAACGATAAAAATTGATGAGATTTGACTTCAACCGGGACCCTGCATAAGAGCAGGGTGCGCTTCCAAGTAGAACTTGGGGCACACGCTAGACTGAGTTCGGAGTCGCCAGATGTAGCCCAGCGCGAGCTGGGTGAAAGGGCGGCAGCCGTTCCAGGTTACTAGCGTGGCTTGGAATTGTTGTCCGCCCGAGTTTTTGGTGGCAACAAATTTATGCCCCTACGGTGAAGTTCGCCGCTAGGGGCTTTTTATTGGGCATAGGCGCTACACGGAGGGAATAAATGCTAAGGCTAACTGTTGTCGTGTTATTGGGACTGCCAATACTAGGGAATTCGCAATCAACGACTTCCTTTTTAGGAATTGCCCTTGGAGACCAAGCTACTGAACTGATTAAAAAATACAACATCAATCCGGCGAGAGCCAACACCCTTTCTGGAAGCTGTGAATTACAAGCAGCACAAGCCATCGTCGGTTGCGTTTGGCATGTTGCAAACTGCCCAACAAACAGATTGATGGAGGATTGCCCGGAAAAAGATTATTGTGCTACGGCAGAACAAGTACAAAAAAGAAAGGACCACAACACAGAATGCCAAGAATATGTAAAAAAAGAGATGGAAGGAAGACAAAAACTAAACGCTTGGTTAAAAGGGTCAAGCCATATAATCCTTAGAAAACGATTTGTATGTTTGGCCCAAGAATCCTTTAAGAAAGCGTACAACCTGGCTTACCGAGGCGCAACTGCGGCGGCACTTAATTTCATGGAGAGCAATGGCTGCATTGTTATAGGGGCCGACACGCGAGCGAAAATCCTTAAATTTTCAGATGATAATAAGCTTGTTTTTATTGAGTTGCAAGCTCCTAATTCGACCAGTATTATTAAAGGCGTCTGGACACATCCAGAATTCGTGATTACGAAAGAACAATTTAAGGCTGGTTTGCTGTGATATTGCTAAGGAGGAAGAATGCCTATTAAGCCATGTCGTGAATGCAAAAAAGATGTTTCAACTGAAGCCGCCGCTTGCCCACACTGCGGAGCAAGTACTCCGGCTCAACTCAAATCCCCGGACAGTGTGCCCTGCACTAAATGCGGAAGCACCGACACAACCAGGCTCCAAGGGCTGGGCCCCATGGGGCTGCTTTCGCTCATTACGGGGAGTTGTATGTTATGGATTCCAATAATTGGGTGGGTGTTAGCGCCCGTGTTTTTCCTCCTTACTGTTCTTTTCTGGGTGTTGGCGTTGATCCCCACAGGTCGCATCTTCTTATATTGTAAAACCTGCAAGCAACTCTTCATTGTGCGAAAGAGCGCTGTTCCTGCCAAAAAGGAGTGAGTCAATGTTCCGCAATGCCGTCGACGGGCGAACTGGGACCGTTCTAAGGGCAATAGCCTTCTACAAACATCGCGTATCCCCATTTCTGGGCTCATGTTGCAGGTATAAAATTTCTTGTTCAACATACATGGAAATGGCTATCTTACGGTATGGCCTAACATCTGGTATTTGTCGTGGGATTGGTCGCATATTTTCATGCCATCCTTTGTCCAACCGATTATACACCGATGCACCGTAACAGCACTATAAAAATGCCTTAGACGAGATTAGTATAAGACCTGAAACCCCACGAGCGTGCGTGTTATTGCGATTCTTGGCATATACCGTCCGCCCGCCCCCAAATCCCCTCTTTGCATCCCGGAAATACCCTTAGAAACGCAATTATGGTGGGAGAATAGGGTCCACATAGCCTTATTCGCAGACAACTGATTATTCAGCAGTTTTTTTGTATGATTATTCTAAGGCGGGGCGCAGTAACACCTTTGAAACCCAACAAGAACCGGAACCCTCACCATCCGCCTATAGTGCTTTATATGGAACCGATTGATACTAATTATCTATCCCTGCAATTCAGGGACCGAATTTATAAAGGAAGTGGTAATTCTTTTCAAGGACTTTTTGAAGAAATCATGCAAAAAGCTTTGCAGGATTTTCAAAAAGTGCACCCTTATGGGAACAAGGGAGATGGGGGGAATGACGGATATCAACCTGCAAAAGGCACATACTATCAAGTATATGCACCTAAAAACCCAAGCGAAAAGACAGCCGCAGCAGCAAAAAAACTCAAAAACGATTTTGAAAAGCTCCATGCAACATGGGACCAAATATCAAAAATCAAAGTATTCTATTTCGCATTTAACGATAAGTTTACTGGAACCAACATTGAGATTGAACAGGCTTTAGCAGAACTAAAAGGGAAATTCTCAGGGATTGAATTCAAAGTTTTCTTGTCGCAGGATTTAGAAAGAGTATTTTTTAGCTTAAAAACTGAGCAGATGTTAGCCTTGGGTTTTGATGTTAACCAGGTAAAGCCCATATCAGTTGCGCAAGAGGCTCTTGAAGTCATAGAGGGCTACATAGATAGAGATAATGGGGGGGTGGCATTACAAATACTTGAACAATTTCGGGGCCTTATTGGAGAGCTAAACAATGAGCGACTCACAATTGATTCCGAAATTTTAGAAGGGAAGGCTTTAGAAAGGCTAGAAAGAGTTCCTGAAGCGAAACAGAAATACGAACACCTTTGTGCACGATACCCAAATAGCCCTGAGGCGTTCTTATATCTTGCAGCAATTTATCTCCAAAGTGAGAATTTAGAAACAAATCTAGAGCTATTAAAGCAGGCCGAAAGCATTTCCCCAGATTACTGGTTTTTAACCATTCAGAAACTATTGCGGGCACTTCGTCTTGACGAAAAAATAGATATTTCCCAGATTGACGAACAATCATTCCCGGACGACTTTAGGGCAAAATCTACTTTTTACAGAATATACTCCATTTTCCTTACCCATGCGGGAAATACAGAAAATGCACTGCGATTTATTAACACAGCGATATCACTTAATCCAGAACGGATCACCAACCATATAGCAAAAATATCGACCCTAGAAGCCATAGCTTTATTCTCAGACACGGACCGCACACAACTCAAAGCCAATGCTGCCACGTTTTTGAACGATATTGAGGCTGCGCATCGCATTATAGCCGAGCATTCTGGATGCACCCCCAGAAACATTGCGATTATTGAATACAAAAAAATCACCGCACTTTTTGTTCTGGAGAATTATTCAGATGCAATTCAATCTGCTCGTAATTTTTTGGGGCAAATTCCAAAATGCTATTTTGACTATTCCATTGACCGATTACTAGCAGAGCTGTTGCTGCACATCCAGATATCTTCGAAGGACTTCGATATAATACTGACTCGCCTATCAACCGAAAATAAAATCATTTCAGATCCTCTTTCGAAAGCAATTTTGCTTCAGTTTAGCCGCACCCATACTCTTTTCACTGATGGAAAGAAATTTTTCACCGCACTAAAAGGTCAAGGGAAGATTTTAGATTTCATTAACAAGCTTAAATCTAGTGATTACGACAATGCCTGGAACTATTTAAAAGAGGACGTGCGGTTTGCGGTCATTATGGCAACCGCTGCAAAAGATTTGCCAGATTTGAGAAAAACAATAATTGAAAAATTACCAAATGATGGGAACATTCAAAAACAGAAGCTATTGCTATTGCTCAATTACGACCAGGAAAACATTGACGAAGCATTTGAATTGTTAAAACAAATGAATTTTGCTGAACTCGGATATCTCGAGTGTCAGTCGATATTAAAAATTGCTCAAAAGAAGGAGGCCTGGGATTTTGAAGCCAGAATTCTGGGAAAATTGTTAACAGCTGAACGCAACCCGGAAATCATTTCACAATTAAAACTTAAATTGTTTGGCGTGAATTTGAGGCTGAAACGACTGCCGGAAGCGATTCAAATTGGTGAACAACTTTTATCAGAAGATATTGCGACAAACAAAATTGAAGAAAATACCCGCGAGGAAATCCTTGGCCAGACAATACTTGCAAGATTAAATCGTGGAGAATTTAATGAAGCAAAACTATTACTATTAAAGTATCCGCAATATTCCAACACCCCTGAATTCAAAGTCGCCGTAGAGGCAGAGGTTTACATCAAAAATGGTGATGGGCAATCCGCTCTAAACTCAATCATAACGGCGGTAAAAGCCTTGAAAACCCCCACCCCAGAACAATATGGGGGCCTCATCTTGACCTTTATCAGCGTAAGCAATTTAATCAATTTGAATCTCGGTGAGCCCCTCCCGGAATCAATAGAAAACTCGTATGTGAAACTCAAAACAGTTGAGCGGTGGTATTATTTGGGCGACCTTAATGAGTTGGATGCGACAAAAGTCCCCAAGAGTGGAAACCACTATTCCGAATTCTTTAACAAAAGGATTGGCGATAAAATTAAATTAAAAAGCAAGTATCAATCAGAAAGTGTTGAGCTTGAAATTGAGAACATCCTGCCGATTGAGAAGTATGTTCTTTGGCAATGTCATCATCATGCACAAAAGTTAACCCAGGAACATAGATGGAAAGCGATGGAAATAATTGAAGTTCCAACCATCGGTGATACAATTGATCCTAAATACATAATCGCTCGCCTAGCCGAGGAACACGAAGCTCGTGAGCCATTCT
This sequence comes from Elusimicrobia bacterium RIFOXYA12_FULL_51_18, assembly GCA_001800245.1. GTDB lineage: Bacteria > Elusimicrobiota > Elusimicrobia > Elusimicrobiales > UBA9959 > YA12-FULL-51-18. Next base: position 11,105 of record MGVA01000028.1, read on the forward strand.
TTAATTTCTACTGTGCCAACAACGCCCCATTTGCATTTCTTGCGCTTAATGACGGTGGCGTCGCGAATGCACTCGCACACATTGTCGCAAGCGGAAAGGGGTTTATCAACTTTAGCACAGGCGTGGCAACTGAGTTGGAGCAGCAAAAGACCATAGCTCGGCAAGTAATTGACGGGGATGATTGTTTTCTTGATGGAATTTCCGCGTTGATACTTGCGGAATCAGGATTGGGTAATGATATATTTCAATATTTACCAAACCTTAAGATCCCACAGTCCGTCATATCCATGCTCTTTGAAATAAAGGAGAAGTATCGCTATACACCCGGACAAGTCGGGCACTTGGGCTATGTAAATGGGGGAATTAGGGTATCTTCAATTGATTCAAACAAACGGGAACTAATTCAAAAGAATTTTGAAAGATATATCGCTTTTTTTGAATCTAAACCACAGAACATATATGCCATCTCCGCAGCGACAAAGCAAAATCACTTCATCGAGCAGAACATCCCGCCAGAACTTTGCGATGCATGTGCTCTGGCTCGCCAACACCATGCAATAGTAATTACGGAGGACTACTTTTACCTCCAAGCCAATGAACTAGAAACAAAATTATCGCACCCAAAACATTGTTCATCTTTTGCATTGATAAGAACCCTATATGAACAGAACAAGATTCCATTTGAACAATATTTAAATTTCTTTTCATACCTGACCTTTTATCGTTTTAGGTTCTTGCCAATTCACATTAATGATATAGAGAACGCAGTATATGGTAGTGGTCCAATAAAATTATTCCAACCCGAAAGAATTCGCCACCTAAACTTTCCGCTCACTCTTTCAAAAGAGTACGGGGTACACCCGGATGATGCATTGCGGGTAACGGCAATCTTTCTTTTTCGGGCTGCGGTAAATATTGCGATTACCCCCGATATGATTGAAAGGCTCTTTGCGGAAATACTATCCTGCTTCCCCACATCTAAAAGCAAGAAAGCGATTGGTCGAGATTTTATGTATGCGTTAGAGTATCTTGCAAACAAAGTAATGCAAAAAGAAAAGCTGCCCTCGCAAATTAAAGACAAGTTGGTACGGCTTTCACAATATGTCGAAATGTATACAGACACGACGTTCTAGGTTGGTCAGCACAATCCTCTATGGAATCATCTGATTTCTACGCCCTAGCTTCGCCAAATATATTTGACCCCACTATTTTTCTCTCGGCCAAAAGCGACGAACAAAAAGTTTGTGGTTTTGTATTAATGCTCTCGCTCGTGCACAATGATCTGCACGATTTACTATGGGCATTCGCCTTGCACCACAAAAATCCACCAAGTACGCCTAAAGGGTTTACAGCCGAATGGGGAAACTACAATGGTCTTCAAAGCCACATTTTGCGTTTAATTCTTGCTAATTTTAGAGAGACGCTATATTTCATAAAGGGGCATGAAAGAGAAATCAATCACCCGATGTTTCAGGATGCCATTCGACACCTTAGCAAACAAGATAAAGAATGCTGGGGCGACCTCGTGGCAGCCGCATCGGGGAATACGGAGGGCGCTCAAACCAAGTTCCGCAATTTTTTGAACACTATCCGCAACAAGATCGCTTCCCATTACGCAGGCCTAGATGAAATCGCTCAGGGATATCGGCACAAGTTTTTTGACGAGCAAGGCAAAAAATGCATGGAGGCATTTATCTCCAGGGGGGATTCAATGTCGGCCACGAGATTCTATTTTGCAGACGCCGCAGCACAAGGTGTCATTGAGATGGGAGTTAAAAAAAACCAAGATGAATTTCAAAAAGCTAACTCAGCATATGCGTCTAATATTAACCGCGCCATATATTCAATTGTAGACCGCTTCATTCAAGTTAGCCGAAAAGCGGCGTATAGTCAGCCCAAATAAATGTAAAATCAAGAATCTTATTGTCTGCAAAGTGATGGTTTTTGTTTCGTTTAGAGAGTGATGAAAAGCTTTTGGGTACTTACTAAATTGGTTTCAGCACACACATATCCCCAAGCACAAGCGAGAGATAGTCTCTCTTAGACACATTAGTGGAGGACTCATGAAACGCTATTATTCCCTTATCTTGCCCTTGTTTCTCGGAGGGTGCGCAATGGTTGCGCTAAAGCCTGGTGCTGAGCGCATTAGACTTACAAAAACAGAACCAGGTAAGGAATGTCAATATATCGGAGAGGTTACTGGAAGTCAAAGTGGCACTTTTACGACTTCCAATGTTAGCACGGATTTGGGCGCACGGAATGATCTAAAAAACAAAGCATTAGCTTTAGGTGGGGATACAGTCGTTATTATCACGGATAATGTGAGTAGTGATAAAGATGGGGATATAGCAAGTATTATTCTTGCCGGAAATGTTTATAAATGTTCTAACTAGTTTAAGGCGGGACTCTCTTCGCCGATAGCTGGCAATGCTTTGTACCCAATTTGTGGCTAACAACCGCTAAAAACAGCTAAACCCCGCTAACTAGTGGCGGGGTTTTTGTTGGCGCGGCTCAATGAGGGGCAAGGTCGGTTAGGGTCGGTTAAATCGCTATTTACCGCTTACAAGGCGGTTGCTCTACCGCTGAGCTACATCGGCGTTTGTCATTGACAATTCTACTATATTTTCGGAAGGCATGGCGCTTGCCCGAGTTCGCATTGTAATCCGAACACTCCCCTTGTGAACCGGACCATTGAAAGTTGATAAAATGATTCATGTGGATGGTGGTGGTGGGCAAAAGGAGTTTGTTCAATGACTGATAATGAAATCCTGGAGAAGGTGAAGCTTCGATGGCGGGAGTTGAAAGCGCTGAATCTATCTGAAATCGACACCCAGGTTTTGTTGGTCGAGCCGATTCTCACGATCGCGGGCTGGGATCTGCTTAATTATTCGCAAGTTAAGCGCGCAAGTCGCAGCTCAAAAGGCCAGGAATTTGATATTGGGCTGTACTCTCCGACAAGCTCTCCATATGTGTCTTTCGCGATTGAATGCAAGGCCTTGCAAAATGCCTGGTTCAATATCGACAGATTGATGATTAAAAGGAAAGAAATCGGTCAGTTAAAGAATATCGGGAAGAAGTCGGCATACTGGGTGCATAACTGGGGCGCATGCGATGGCGTTGGGCAGCTTCGCGCTTATTGCGCCAACTATAATAACTCTTTTTCCAGAGAACTCAGTACGGCGGTTCTTACGAATGGCTACGATTGGGTAATCTTTGACACAAAAACATTCGTTCCCGAACCAGGCTCGCTTACCGCCCCCATTACAATGAATGCCATAAAGGTACGCGCCAATCTGGAGGATATTGGCTTCGCTGAGGATATTATCGACAAACTTAAGTCCTAGCGCTTGCCTCGGAGTTCGAAACCCGTTGAGAGGTGCCGTGTCCAATGGTTTTATGCCGAAGTCTCCAAAAAGGCAAAGAGATACTCGGAGGGATTAATAGTGAAGACTAAATTGTTCAAATCAGAAAGTTGCGCGCCCCGGTTGGAAGGCCGTATCCCAATTGTTCTAGCCTACGGTATTCGCTGGGATCGAAAATTATGGGCAATAAAACTTAATAAAAAGCTGCCTAAATTTAATGATTTCCCCACTATTGGGATATATATTTACTACTGGGAAGGAAAAACCGTTTACATCGGATTTAGCGATAGAAAGAAGGGGGGATTACATAATCGCATAACGGATTGGCATCATGAAGTAGGCGATGACTGGGATTCCTTTTCGTGGTTCGTTATTAATCCGCAATTGTATGTGAAGGATATTGAGAATTTAATGCTGCGAACGCTTACCTATCTGGGGCCGGGACAAAATCAACACCGGGGGAAAGCGGCTCTTGTTCAGCCCATAGATCTTAAGAACACCGGCGCAAGCGGATTTTTGGTTGAATATGATAAGTGGCGGAACTACTGGCTTGATGATGCCGGGCGATTAACCGTTGCCAGAGAAAGTGCGAGAAGTATTCTCACCCCGGAATGGCAGCGACGCTGTCGTCTTAAGAGGCAGAAGGATTGATCCTCCCTCCAAAAGGTTAAAAAACATAAAAAATGCGGTGTGAGCGGGTTAAAGGTTCCGTCTTCAGGCGAGAGGGCGTCTATCGCGTCGCATTCGTTAACTCGGGGCGATCACCGGGACGGGGTCGGCCGTAAGAGTGGTTGTGCCGCTGTTGCCCATCTCGATGTCGTTGTAATTCACTTCAACAGTGGCGTTGGCCGCTGAGATGCCGCCGGCATTGTTAAAGGTGACCACAGAATTGTTGAAGGCCGGGTTTTCTATGTTGGACAGGTCGGTGGAAAGCGTTATCGCTGCGTTTCCGGTCAAATTGGTGAAATCGCTGGTTAATATGTTTGTCGCGAACCTGTTTTGTCCGTTGTCCAGCGACAGGCTGGACGCCCCGCCGCCGTACCGTCTGGCGGCGAAATCCACCTGCAGGGCGAAGTCCGCCGTGTATTCCCCTCCGGCGCTGCCGACCAGGGCGCACAGGCCCGAGCCGTTGTAGCTGACCAGGCCGGTTTCTATGCTGCGCACCTGGTCCCAGGTCGAGATTCCGGCGGGTATAGTGACCTGGCTGACCGGTGTTTCGGTTGTTTCGTTCGAAATTATTTCCAAGATCGCCTGGCTGGAAGTTCCCTCCATCGACTGAGTAATTCCGCCCACCCCGGAAGCGTTGGCCAGGATGCTGCCGGCCGCGGCTGTGTTCTGGCCGGCCTCTTCGCCCACCGAAGGGCCTGAATCGGCGATATCTCCTCCGGAGCCGGTGTCGTTCCCGGAATCAGCGGTGTCTCCCGAGCCTGCGCCCTCGCCGGACCCAGAGCTTTCCCCGGCCGGCTGTTTGCCTGCGGGCTGCCCGGAGCCGTCGCCGGGGCCCTGCGGGGAATCCGAGGACAGGTCGGCGGTAAGCTGGGCAGCCTGCTGGGACATGTTGGAAACCGAAAACGCCTCCTGGCCGGGAGTTAAAGTCACGCCGAATCCGGGCTGGTCTATAACGACGGAAGCGTTGCCATTGTTCACGGTTATCGCGCCGGCCGCCTCGTTAGCGTTATTGTTGGCGCCGGGGCCCAGCAGTATTACGGTTGAGCTTTGCGCGTCCGTAGTGCCGGCGGCCATTGTGCCGCGTATGCCGATAGTGCCTACAGAAAGTTTAACCGTCATGTTCGCGGGGTCTTTCCTGGCTACCTTGCCGGTGACGAAACGGAAAATGCCCTTGGTCATTTTGACGGAAACCTTGCCGGCGTCGTTAGCGGGATCGTAGACGAATTCGTCCAACACCATATCGCTGTTGGCTCCCACCGTGAAGACGGTCTCGTCCAGCAGCAGTATCTGCATTTTGCCCTTGCCGTCCGTGACCAGGTGGTCATTAAGGAACAGCGGGTCCCCGCTCTTTATGGCGCGGGCTTCGGAGACGCCGGGGGCTGTGGCTTTTATCATACCGCTGACGCCGCCGGCGACTCCTATGCGCAGCGGAGCGGCCTGGGCGTACGCGGCGGGCGGTATTGCGGCTAAAAGGTAAATAATCAGTATCTTTTTCATAAATAGCCTCGGTTACAGTCCCAACTGCCACTTATAGCTCAGGAGCAGCGCCGCCTTGTTGTTCGTATAGGTGTAATTGATAATATTGGAACCCGATCGGAAGTGCTCCAGCGTGAGAGTAAGCGTCAGGTCTTTAAGGCCGGCCAGTTTGCGATGCATGGAGGGCAGGGGGAGGCCTCCCACCACGCCGCCGCGGAAGGTCGTGTCCCGTCTTTTTTTGGGGCAGATCACGGAATCCTTCTCGCTGTAGATGTCGCGGCCGAGGTAAGCGGAAGAGAGCAGGAATATCCCCTTGCCCAGCAGCCACGAGTGCCGCAGGCCGAAAGCCAGTTCGTTATAGGAATTATAGTCCTTTTTGGCCCGTTTCGCCGAAAGGTTTATGTCCGCGTTCAGTTTCATGACCGGGGTCAGCACACGCCCGGCGCCCGCCGAGAAAGCGTAGAAGCCGCCCCTGCGCTCCGGGTTGGAGGTGATGTCGGGGACGGAAAGGTGGTCCTGGTAGAGATACTTGGCCTCCAGTGAATAATCGGTGACCTTGTTCAGCTTTCTTTCCAGACGCAGGCCTGCGCCGGTATTCACAAGGAACTTCTTACGCGCTAGAAGGACCCTGTCGTAGATAAGCGTCGGTATAAGTTCCGTGCGAAGGGCCCTGTAGGTCCCGCCCAGCTTGAAGGACAAAGCCTGCAGATTGATCTCGGTGACCTTGTTCTGGTTAGCGCGGTAATAGGACATGGCGCCGAAAACGTTATGCTTTTTCTGAGCGTTTGCGATGCGCCGTATTTCCGCGCTGCCGAGGAAAAGGAAGGAGGCGTCATCCCTCTTGCGGGATGAGCCGGTCAGATCCAGCGGCGTGTCCAGGAACAGGCGCTTCTCCGAGGTCGGGGAGGCGTTCCGGTTGGAGTCATACTCCGGTCCGGCGGTTAACCCGCCGGAGACGGATGTCAGTTTTTGTTTTTTCTTTATCTCTCTCAGGAAGATCGCCGCCTCATTCCTGAGCGCGGCCTGGGCATTTGACCTCCTGACGGCCTGCAGCTCGCGCTGCGCTTCCGGCAGGTTATCCAGGCGGTAGAGCACTAAGCCGTAGAACAGACGGATGTCGTGCAGCCCTGCATTCACCATCAGCATCCTTTCAAGCGTTCCGGCCGCGCCCTTTAAGTCGCCTTTGCGGACCTGCGTCCTGGCGTAGGCGTAATTAAGGTCCGGGTCATCGGGGTTTTCGAGCATTTGCTCGAAGGTGACTTCCTTAGCCGGGTCAAATTTGTCCTTGGCGGGCGCGGCGGGCGGGTTAACAGGTTCGGCCTGTGCTGCCGGAGTCGGCGGTTGTGCGGCAGGCGCCTGCGGTCGGCCCGGCGTACCTGAAATTTCTTCAGACGGCTTCTGGCGGGTGGGTGTTTTTGCGTCGAGTTTATGCAAAAACCCTTCGTTTGCGGAGTGAGCGATGATCTCCCGGCAGAAGTCCGGGTTTCGTGCTGTAATGGTCTTTCCAGACACCACCTGTCCTGTTTTCGCGTCAATAAAGCGGATATTTAATGTATATGTCCCGCCGGCTTCCACAACGCTGCCGGATACGATATTCTTTACCTCCAGGACCTTGCCCAGCGTTTTAGCTTCATCCTGGTCCAAAGCGCCGCTCAGGCTTATTTGTTTGCGTTTCAGGATGCGTTTAATAGTTTCAACGTCTACAAAGGTAAAGTTTCCGGTTTCCGCCAGACAGTTCCTTAAAATTTCGGCGGCGTTTTTTCCTAAGTCCGCGGTTTTGGTGATTGTTATAAAGTCCAGTACCGCAATTTTTGGCCGGGCCATGGCGGCCGTGGCTGATTCATTGCCCTCTTTTTCATAAGTCTGCGCACAAAGCGGAGGGGAGGAGATTAGGAGAAAAAGTAACGCTACTGTTTTCTTTGATAATAGATTCACGTCATTAGATTTTACCAAATTCTGAATATGGGCCATGCGTAACTATTGCGCGGGTTCAGGGAGACGGCTTGCAATTGTCTTCTTAAAAGGGGAAAATTTAAGAAGGCGGCATAAGTACGGCCTCCGGAGCGGCATATGTATCATAAAACAAAACGGCAGATGCGCAATGCGCGGGAAAAAGCGAAAACCGTCGCCAAGTGGTATTCCCGCAAGCGCGGGACAGTGCACGGCTGGGCGCATATCATTGTTCCTCTCGCCATGCTCGCGGCTTTGACGGCCGTGCGCGTATCGGGTTGGAACTGGGTGGAAATGTTCCAGCACAAGTCTTTTGACGTCCTCATCACGCTCAAGCCCAGGGGCTACGAGCCGGTACCGGTAAGGATAATAGATATAGACGACGAAAGCCTCGCTAAGCTGGGGCAATGGCCCTGGCCGAGGACGCTTCTGGCCGAAATGGTGGACAGGCTCAACGGATTGGGAGCGTCTGTCATAGCTTTTGATGCCGTATTTTCCGAGCCCGACCGCATGTCTCCCGCGCGGGTGACGGCGGCCTGGCCTTCAATACCGGCGGTGAAGGCCCTAAAAAAGGACCTAGACAAACTGCCCGACAACGACAAAGTGTTCGCCAGGGCCATAGCCGGAGCCGGCGTGGTGACTGGGTTCGCCCTTACCTCCGAAGCGAATAAAGCGGTTCCGGAGGTCAAGGCGTCCTTTTCCTACGCGGGCGACGACCCGCTGAATTATCTGCCTAGTTTTCCGGGGGCGGTCGTCAATATCCCTATTCTGGAAAAAGCGGCTTCGGGGAACGGCAGCTTTAGCTTTATCTCGGAACCAGACGGCGTGGTCCGCCGCGTCCCGCTGCTTTTTAGGGAGGGCGGCCGTCTCATCCCTTCACTCGCGGCGGAGGCGCTGCGGGTGGCGCAGGGCGCCCGGGGCTACGCGGTAAAATCCTCCGGCGCCAGCGGCGAGGGCGCTGGCCATACGGGGATAAACGCGGTAAAAATAGGCGCCTTCACGGTGCCCACTGGCGCCGACGGCAGGTTCTGGGCTTATTTCACGGACACCGCCCCGGAGCGCACCGTCCCGGTGTGGAAGATCTTTGAAAAGGATTTCGATCCGGCCCCGATAAACGGCGCCATAACTTTGGTGGGGACCAGCGCCGCCGGCCTTAAAGACCTGAGGCCCACCGCTTTAAATCCCAGCCTGCCGGGAGTGGAAGTGCACGCGAACGTGATCGAACAGGCGCTGTTGGGCAAGTACCTAAACAGGCCGGACTGGGCCGAGGGCGCGGAAGTGATCTATATGCTGCTTCTCGGAGGACTGCTCATCGCGCTCCTGCCCCGTCTGGGTGCGCTTTGGTGCGCCTGGACCGGTGCGGCCGGCGCGGCCTTCGCCATTTACGTTTCATGGCGGGCCTTTTCCGTTCACGGTTACCTGCTGGACCCAGTTTTCCCGTGCCTTACGGTGGCGCTCGTCTACACCTCTTCGTCGCTTATCAGCTATATCAAGAGTGAGACGGAACGCCGTCAGGTGCGCACGGCGTTCAGCCGATACATGCATCCGAAACTTGTGGAAGAACTCGCAAAACACCCGGAGAAGCTCACGCTGGGCGGCGAGACCCGGGCCATGACCATACTCTTCTGCGATATAAGAGGCTTCACCACTATCTCGGAACAATACGACGCGCACGGCCTCACTAGGGTCATAAACCGCTTTCTCACTCCCATGACCGGGATAATCATGGACCGGCTGGGATACGTGGACAAATACATAGGCGACTGCATCATGGCTTTCTGGAACGCTCCGCTGGACGATCCCGACCATGCGTCGAACGCCTGCGAAGCCGCGCTGACGATGCAGGAGAATCTGGCGGAGCTCAACGAAATATGGCGGCTGGAAGCCGAACGGGAAAACCGCAAGCACATCCCGATCAAGATCGGAGTGGGCCTGAACACGGGCGACTGCTGCGTAGGCAACATGGGCGCCGACCAGCGGTTCAATTATTCCGTGCTCGGAGACGATGTAAACCTCGCCTCACGCCTAGAAGGCCAGTCAAAGCCATATGGGGTCGGCATTGTGATAGGCCCCAAAACAAAAAAACAAGCGAAGAAGTACGCCGTCCTGGAACTGGACCTTATCAAGGTGAAGGGGAAAACTGTGCCGGTCAATATTTTTACGCTGCTTGGGAGAAAGGAACTGAAGGAGAACGCGGATTTCAGGCGGCACGAAGAGACCCATAATAAAATGCTGGTCGCCTACAGAGGCGGAAGCTGGGAAAATGCCGCCGGACTGCTGAGGGAATGCCGTGCGGCGGATCCAGGTTCCAGCCTGAAAACCCTTTACGATATCTACGAAGAAAGGATAAGCTCCTGCAAAGCCAATCCGCCCCCGGCGAACTGGGACGGCACCTATACCGCCACTTCAAAATAAGCAGGAGACATTATTGATTAGCGGTTGTAGAGTTGCGGTGAAGTTTGTCTCAGCCCGGATTGGTCCGGTTATTCGGGAGAACGTCACCCAAGCCTCAGGGCATCTATGACGTGGTCCAAGTTCTGTGCGGGATCGTTGGAACTCTGGATTAACCGGATATTATAAGGAAAGAGGCGATGCGGCGCTTTATCATCGTGTCATGTGGTCGCAGGCGCAGATTTATCTGTCCCCGGCTGTGCGGGCACAACGGGACGGAATCTACCATTGCGCCATCGGCTACTTATCCGGAGCGTGATAAGGGGCCGATCAGCGAGTTGACCTGGCAAGGCGGAATCCGATAAAGTTGCTGCGGTCGTCATCAGGAACGCTGTTGCGGAAATCGGTCCGCAGGCTTTTTGCGTCGCTTATATTCCAATCTTCGCCTTCCGTCGCCTCCATGGCGGCCATGTAATCGGCCCTCATGCTTTCGGTGTCGCTGATGTTCCAGGAGGCGCCGCCACGCACCACCCGGCGTGAGCCGTCGCCTTTTTCAAAGGCGCCGCCGTCCCTCGGCGCACCCCTGTAGGAACTTTGATACATATCTTGCACCCATTGTCCTAAACCCGCCATATCGCACAAGCCCTGCGCGGTATTACCGGCGGCTTTGGAGCACACCTGGGCTTGTTCGCAAACATTAGCGTCGCCGTACAATACGGCCTTGTCGCGGTATAAATTCGAGTTCCCCCAGGGATATTTCTGATCCTTGCCGCCGCTTTTAGCCGCGTATTCCCATTCGGATTCGCTGGGCAGCCTTGCGCCTTTAAATTTGGCGTACTGGTTAGCCTGGGCCCAATCCACGCAGGTAACCGGCTGGCGTTGTCCGCATCGTGTTATCTTCTCCCTGCTGCAATAGGCGCCGGTAGTGGAGGGCTCCGTGCATTGGCCTTTGTTTACGCATTCCATATATTGTTCCACCGTTACCAAGGTCTTGGACATCTCAAAGGCTTTAACGGCAACCTCGTGGATCGGTTTGGCGTCTTCAAAATAGCGGTCGGCATCATTGGCGCCCATGGCGAACTTTCCCCCCGGGATGGAAACCCACTCAACAGCCTGGAAAGAAGCGCTATCCGCCGGATTATTTACTCCGGGATGATTTTTGGAATAGCCTTTAACCGCAACCGCTTTTGGAACCGGAAGATCCGCGGTATCTGTTTGCGCGAAGTCGGGAATACTGGTATCGAAATCTTTAGCCTGCGAGATATCGCTTACCGCATCCTTAAAATCCGATGGGAGATGGCTGTCTAAATTTTTATAGTAGGTAACCCCGGCCGTTATTAGTATTGCGGCGATAAACGCGTATTTTTCCCAGGCAGTCATAATCCCTCCACCATTACCGGCATTCGTCCCGACCATGATACTATAGCCTCCACTGCTTAGATTTGTCAAGGGGGCCGGGACCGGGACAGACTGCTAGTGTAGTGTCTCGCAAATCTCTTGGCTTTTGAAGGCTCAGGTTTGAGCCGGATACGAGGCGCGACGAGCGAGCATGCC
>MGVA01000028.1:22677-182451 GCA_001800245.1 Elusimicrobia bacterium RIFOXYA12_FULL_51_18
AGCTGGGGAAATGGGTGTTTATTAAAACCCCGCCCGCCATCTACCAACTAGATAATTCTTAGAAGGAGATAATACTTATGTCAGAACCGAAACAAGCGTTAGGGATGATAGAGACAAAGGGTTTTATCGGAATGATAGAATCTTCGGACGCTATGGCTAAAGCGGCCAATGTCCGGCTCATCGGTTATGAGAAGATCGGCTCCGGCTATGTGACCACGCTGTGCGTCGGTGAGGTGGGCGCGGTGCGCGCGGCCGTGGAAGCGGGCGCCGCGGCGGCCCAGAAGGCCGGCGAACTGGTAGGCATGCATGTCATTCCCCGGCCCCACGACGACCTGGATAAATACATCGCCAAGATCTCGGTAAAGGCGTAAGTTCGGTTCAGGCATGAGTTTCTTATGCCGGCGGTTGCAAGTTCGGGGTCCTGTCGGGGTCAGTCTTTTTCGCGTTCCGTCGGCCGCCTGCCGGGTCGAAAAAGACTGACACCCGCCACCCCAGCGATACCCGCCGGCAGAACTCAGTGCCTGGCCCCCCAGCAGTATTGTTTAAGGTCGCGGCCAGTCTGATAACGAACTTTATGCTTACGAAAGGCGATATTGCCGACGTTATTTCCGAATACCTTTTACGGGGTCCTAGGTCGTGCGCGGGCGCCGTGACCGCCAAAGCTTCAAGGCCTTTGCCGAAACGGGTTTTCATTTCCGACTGGGAACTGAAGAAGCTGGTTAAGCCCGGCCAGAAGGCGGTAAAAGTTTCAGCCGCCGACATAATCAGTCCGCTTTCCATGGATTGGCTCGATTATAACGGTATCGAAGTTATCAGAGAATAATGATGATGCGTGAATTGGATCCTCTTATCAGGGCGGCTCTAAAGGAAGACATCGGCCCCGGCGATGCGACTACTGAAGTGTTTATCCCGAAGGGCCTTAAGTTCGAGGGCCGGATGTTCGCAAAGACGGAGGGCGTCCTTTCGGGCGGGGCCGTGGCTAAACGGGTGTTCGAACTGGCGGATCCGGGTTCCAAGACCCGCCTGATGCTTAAAGACGGCGCCCGCTTTAAACAAGGCGCCGTTATCCTCACGGTGCGCGGTTCAAGGCGTCTTTTAACGGCGGAACGCACGGCTTTGAATTTTATCCAGCATCTTTCGGGCGTGGCCACCGGCGCGGCTCGCTTCGCCAAAGAGATGGGAAACCGTCGCTCCAAAATTTATGACACCCGCAAAACCATCCCCGGCTTCAGGGAGTTGGATAAATACGCGGTCAAATGCGGCGGGGGGGCCAATCACCGCCGCGGCCTGTACGACGCTTTTCTTATAAAAGACAACCATATAGCCATGCTGGGCGGTTCGCTTGCGAGGCTTAAAGAAAGACTGGCATACGCCCGCAGAAAATACCGCGGGCTCAAGATAGAGATAGAAGCCCAGGACCTCGGGCAGGTGGCGGACTTTTTGCCGCTGGGTTTTGACATTATCATGCTGGATAATATGAGCCGCGCGGATATGAAAAAAGCCATAGCTCTGATCCGCGCTGAAAACGGAAAAACGGAGATAGAGATCTCGGGCGGAGTAAGGTTTGAAGATCTTTCCAGGCTTTCAAAGCTTGGCGCCGACCGGATATCGGTCGGTTCTATAACCAACTCGGCCGGGGCGCTTGATATCGCTTTCGATGTGCGGCCGGTAAAAAAGTGAAGTTTTAAGGAGATCTGTATGAACGATTTGAATGTAAAAGATACGCTTGCGCTGGACACTCTGCCTGGGATAAAAAAGATCGTACTGCTGGAAAGGACCACCTCCACCCAGGAGGTGGCCAGGGAACTGGCGTTCCAGGGTGGTATGGAAGGCACCCTTGTTCTGGCGCTCACGCAGGAGGCCGGGAAAGGGCGTATGGGCAGGACCTGGGAATCGGGCCGCGGCGGTATCTATATGACGCTTATCCTTGAGCCCAGCATCGGTTTAAAGTTCCTCACCGAACTGAGTCTCCTGGCCGGCCGGGTGGCCGCCGACACTCTTAAACAGCTTTACGGCCTTACCACCCGCGTGAAGCTTCCCAACGACGTGTACGCCCTGCATCCCCAAAAAAACAAATATTTCAAGATCGCCGGCATCCTGACCGAAACCTCCTCCATCAATAAGACGCCGAACTGGATACTTCTGGGCGTCGGCGTGAATCTGAATAACGCCGTATCCCTGGATACCGGGATCAGCGTTTCCGGCATCCTGAAGAAGGAAGTTCCCAGGGAAGAATTCCTGCAGGCTTTTTTCGAGAATTTCTGGCATATATATTCCGCTTGGGAATATTCCTCCGAATCAAAATCCTGACATTCCGGATCGTGGAATAAGCCGGGAAAATCAGTAAGACTCAATGCCTGTCCTTTCCGCTGGAATAAAAAGCATAGCCTTCAGACACGGCGCGTCCGCCTGCGGCCTCGTCCGCGCGGAGGCGCTGCCGGAGTACTCCCGTTTTATTGAAACCGCATCCGAAGGCGCTCCGCCGGGTCTCGCTTATCTGAAAAGGTCCCCTTCGCGGAGAGCCGATATAAGAAATTGGTTCGCTCCGGCCAAAATCGTTTTGGTATGCGCGTTTCAGTATTGGCATGAGTCCCGGGATTATGCGGCCGCGTTGGAAAAAGCCGGAGAACCTCTGGAGTATCTCAAAAAGTCCGGACGCAAGCCGAGGCCTGAATTTATGGCCGGCGTAAAAGCCCTCGGACTCCGGCCGAAGATCTCCAGGTACGCTTTGGGTCCGGATTATCACGAAGTTTTAAAGGAAAAGTTAGGGCTGATGCTGGCGGATATAAGGGCGGTCCACGCAGGGGTCGAAGGCAAGTCGTTCGCGGACACCTCCCCGGTGCTGGAAAAAGAACTTGGACGGCTGGCCGGCCTGGGATTCAGGGGAAAAAATACTTTACTCATCTCGGAAGAAATCGGCTCTTATTTTTTTATTGGCGGACTGGCGCTTTCTCTGGAAATACGGCGGGAAGAGTTGTCCGTTCCGGCGGTGCCGGCCACGGGTTGCGGGGGCTGCGGGAAGTGCGCGGCAGCCTGTCCCACAGGCGCGCTTAATATTCCGGGCGCGCTGGATCCGGGGCTTTGTCTTTCTTATTGGACCACACAGTCAAAAACAGCGGCGCCGGAAGAGATAATAAGGAGATCCGAAGGTTATATCTACGGTTGCGACATCTGCCAAGCGGTCTGTCCGTATAATCACTAACCTGAAAACTTCAGTTGAAGTTTTCCGCCCGCATTGCGGGCGCCCTTCGGGAGGCATACACCTCCTCGGGCACGGCGCGCATAGCGCTTGGCCCTCGGCCCGCTTCGCGGGGAATCCTGCAGAATAATTCTGTCCGCCTGATTTATCTATGGAAACCACTTCTAACTGCAGGATTCAGGCTAACTTACAGTAAAAGGAAAAGGAGCGTAAGCCGCGGCGTTGATCGTAAACGGCAACAGCTTTGCCGCTCTCCGGGCATGATCGCTGTCGCTTATGGATTTTGCCGGTTTTACGGTTTTTTGGTCAGCGCGGTTTTAATGGCTTCCAATAAATCGTCGGTGTTGAAAGGTTTGGTGAGGAAAGCCGACACCTGCGAGAATCTTTGGAACATGGTCCGGGAGGGCTCAAGCGCCGAGAGTACGATGATGGGGGTTTCTTTAGTGGTCGCGTCCTCGGTTATCTGGCTGGCAAGGGAGTAGCCGTCTATGCCCGGAAGCATTACATCGAGGAGGAGCAGATCGGGTTTATATGAATGCAGGGCTTCCACAACTTCCCGGCCGTTATCGCAGACCTGAACCTGATACCCCGCGGATTCAAGCGCGTACTGAACAAGGCTCGAGATTTCGGGATCGTCATCTACCAGAAGTATTTTGTGCCCCATAAGTTAAATTTAACACATATTTAGTTTGCCGGTCAAGCGGCATCAGCGGCAAGTCTCTCGTTTTTTATAACGGCGAAACGTAATAATATTATTGATCCCGCGCTTTTTAAGTTATGCCTTTGTGAAACGTGCGTCTTACGGCGGATGGACGGGATTAGTACAGCAGATATTTGAGCCGGGCGGTACGATAGGCCGCGTTATCCTTTTCAAAACCGGCTAAAATAGCTTCCGGCTTTTCTCCGGCTTCAAGCATCTCCCAAAATCTTGCATTGCCGGTCATTTTTTTTATCTCTTCGGCCCGTAAAACGAAATCTTTTTTATTGTACTTGCGCAGGTAGTAAGCCGCATAGACAAAAATATCCAGCGCCCTTACCGAGGACGGGTCCGTTACCGCTATCGCCACCCCGCGACATTTTTTGCCCTCGTAGACGTCTTTGGCCGGTGTGCGTTCTTCAAATCGGAAAGTTACGCCCTTGAGCGGGGCCCCGGCAAGCTTTTTGACGACCTTCCCGGCTTTCATCCAGGGGGCGCCGAACCACAGGAAAGGGGTGTCGGTCCCGCGTCCCACGGAAATATTTGTCGCCTCAAAACAGCCCAGGCCGGGGTAGAGTATTTCCGCTTGCACGCTACGGATATTGGGCGAAGGGTTGGTCCAGACCACGGCGGTTTCGTCAAAGAACATCTCCCGCCGCCAGTTCTCCATTTTGACCACGGTAAGTTTCAGCTCCAGCTTTTTATACTCCTTGTGGAAAAGAGCCATTTCCCCCGCTGTAAAGGCGTGGCGTACCGGTACGCTTAAGTAGGCGGTGAAAGCGTTAACGGAGGCATCCAGTGCCGGGCCTTCTATAACGACGCCGCCTATGGGATTTGGCCGGTCCAGAACCACGAATTCGATATTGCTTTTAGCGGCTTCTTCCATGGCGTAGCCCATAGTTGTGAGATAGGTGTAAAACCGCGCTCCGATGTCCTGGATGTCAAAGACCAGTATATCCAGCCCTTTGAACATTTCGGGTGAGGGGCGCTGGTTTTTGCCATAGAGGCTGTAGATGGGTATGCCGGTTACCGGGTCGGAAGAGTTATTTATAATTACTCCGCCTTCTTCGGAGCCTCGGAAGCCGTGTTCTGGAGAGAAAATGGCTACGAGGTTTACTTTTTCGGATTCGTATAAGGCATCTACTGCGTTTTTGCCTCGTTCGTCAACTGAGGAATGGTTGGTAATTATTCCGACCCGTTTCTCTTTGAGGATATTAAAGTCATTGCGTTCAAGTATGTCTAATCCGGTGAGGGTCAGGTTCGCGGCGCATGAAATGCCATAGCCCGTGAGGCATATTCCATAAACCAGAAATAGAAAGGCCGCCATGTGTTTCAGGCCGTACCCCCTGGAAAAGATAGCGGCTGCCTTTTTTGCTTTCATATCAAATAAAAAGCCATTGTTTTTCATATATAATTCCGAAAGGCAGACTCCGCCTTTCCGGACAGCGCCTTTAAATGGTTAAGGCTTTGAGGGCTCTTTAAGAACAAGCAGATAAAGGGAACCGGGGTCCCAGAGTTTGAAGGCAAATGTGCGCGCTTTCTCTCCATTGCCGGCGAAGAAATCAACTCTTCCGGGACCTTTTATAGCGCCGCCTGTGTCCTGGCAGAAGACAAGACGTGTGTCTTGTTTGCGTCCCAGCAGGGTGCCTTTCTCGTCCACATTCGGGGTGGTAACGCTCATAAAGGCCAGTGCGCCCATCGGGACCAGGGCGTTGTCTATGGCTATGGAGCGCCATCCCACCAGCGGGAAACCGTAGGTACCGTCAGGGCCGTCGGTCGGATCCGCCATTTCTTCAAGCTTGAAGAAGGTATATCGGCGGTTCTGACTCATGATCGCTCGTTCCTTGTCCGGGTTTTCCAGCAAATATTGTTTTCCTCTTTCGTGACTAAGGCCTTCGCGAGGCAGTCCGCCCATCTCCACCAGGGCGGTCAGCCAGCCTTTGAATTTGAGGCTGTTGGTGGCGGCGAAATTGGCCTTTATCTGACGGCCGTCCGGAAGCTGAAGCCTGCCGGAGCCTTCTATGTGCAGGTCCATGATGTCGGCCCTGTCTTTCAACCATGCCAGTTCCAGCCCTTTGCCTTGCAGCCCGTCTTTAAAATCTATCTCTTCCCTGTCCATATACGGGACCAGGTCCTTCTGATTGAGGCGGCCTGTAAGTTTTTCGCCTTTAAATTTTTCGTTAAAATCCCCCAGGTTTACGGAGATGAGATCATCCGGTTTTGCATAGATGGGGTAGGGGTATTCGGCGGTTTTGGTGAGACTGGCGGGGAGGGTGGGTTCGTAATAAGAGCTGAAGACCACGGTGCCGGTGGAGTCGCGGCCGGCCAGCTGATAGATATCGAAACTTTCTTTCAGGCGGCGGTCCAGTTCGCCGGGGTCTTTGGCTTGGGAAACTATTCTTATGAATTCGCTGGTGCCGGCGGCCAGGTCGGCGGAGGTCACTTTCCTTGAACCGAAGGAATATGGAATGGCCGGGGTTTTGAGGGATTGGAAATATTTCAAGTTGAGCCCGGCCGCCTTCAACAGGGCTTGTTTGTCGTCGCCGTCGGAGAAATAGGGGAGATTTTCGGCGGCAACTGGAATAATAGGCATGGCTTCAACAGCCGGTTTAAGCGGGACGCAGGCGGGGGGGCAGACCGCGGCGGATTCCTGGCGGTTCTTAATGCCGGCGCAACCGGTTAAGAACAGGGCTAAAATAATTAACTGTATTTTTTTCATGGTTCCTTCCTTGATATAAGTCGAGCCTTGCCGAAAGATTTTATTTGATTGGCTTCTCAAAAATCGGAAAGGCGATGTTGACGATAATCTTTAGTGTATGCAAAGTTACATCCGGCTAACAAGAAACAATAAGGCCTTTTCATAGACAAAAAATATTTTATATGAACCCTAATTATCTCAAAATTGCGCTGTTGACACAAGCGCTGATTATCTATTAAAATCACCCTTATGACCAGAAAAATATTATTGTTACTGCTTTTAGCACTGCTTCCCGCTTTTGCCGCGGCCGAAGAGGCCAAAATCCTCGCCTTCAGCGGAAATGTTGAAACACGGAACACTCGCGAAGGCCAATGGGCTCCGGCAACCGTGAATATGGAGATAGCCGAGGGCGGCGCCGTACGCACCGGCGCCGATGGTTCCGCTGCGTTGCTTCTGCCTAACAAATCCAAGGTGTGGATCAAAGAATCATCCAACCTGGAACTGGAGCAGCGTCAGACCTTCGCCTCACGCCTTGCCTTGGTGTTCGGCAGGATGAAGGTGCGCGTGCCGCATCTTATGAGAAAAGAAAGATTTGAGGTCAGGACCCCGGCCGCGGTCTGCGCCGTCAGGGGCACGGAATTCACCGTGAATACCAATGAGGCGGGCGCCATGGACATCAACGTCCTATATGGAGAGGTTAAACTTAGCTTCGTGGTTCCGCCCGAAAAAGGCAAGGCCGAGCTTTATATAGCTCAGGGCCGCAACCTGACGCTGGAAGAGAAAGGCAAGCCCGGCAAATTGGCCATGATGACCGCCGAACAGGAGAAGTCTTCGCTTGAGAGCTGGAATCCCGGCCTTTCGCCCGCGGAACGCGGGAAAGACCTGAAAGAAAAGGAAAATGACCGTGCCCAGATACGTGAATTCGCCAAAGTCACCAACGGCACCGAAAGCTCGGTGAAAAACTTTCTTAACACGGTAAAGGAATCCGATATCGAGGCCGGCAGGACCCTCAAGGATATACACGGGAATGTGGTGCGCGTGGCCCAATTCCTGATGCGCCCTCATTCCGACGAAGTGCAGTTCGTCAATTTGGTCAAGCGGGCGTCGTATAACGCTATAAATAATAATTCGGTCAACGGCGGCTTCAATTATAACGGCGGTTCCGTGGGCAACAGGCTTGACTATGTTCAGATGATCATGAATTTCAACCAGGATCTGCCCCAGAGCATAGAGGAATGGCCCGGTTTCTTCAATGGTAATTCCGTCAAGCCGGACTGGGCTTCTTTTGTGACGGCTAATAAGACCAGGACCAGCGAGATATTCTTTATAGCGTCGCTTTATAAATACGAGGCCGCGCGGGATGAACTCATTAATAACAGCGAAGTCCTGAATCTTGCCCTGAACGCCGCTAACGGCGGTGACAGGGAAGTGCTGGTGACCGGTGTGCTGAAGAATGAAACGGGCGCCAACGGAGTATCGGCTGTGGACGGCCTGGACCGGATTTCAAGGATACAGGTAAAGGATAACGGTCTCACAGACGGCAAGCTCAAATACACCGCTGATAACAGCAATGTCAACGGCGGGCTTAGCAACGTCGTTTGGGCTATGAGGCTGGACCAGGAAGCCATGGATGCCATGGACAATCTAGGGGCCAATTCCGCAAACGGTATTTTTACCAGCTATGAAAAGAAAGGCGACCCCAATATCTCCAACTATTCCGCAAACGCCTTTCTTGTAGGCAATTGCGCGGGACAAGTCGGTTGCACCGGGACCAACGACGTGTTTTGGTTCGCCAACGAATCCTATGTTATAAATAACGAGGGTTCGCTGCAGAAAGGCGATGATCTAGTCAATTCTTCATTGGACCCGTTCAGCATATTTAAGAACGTGGCCGGTGAGTCGATAATGTCGATTAAGAGTTCCGTTAGCGGTTGGGCCGAGCGGACAGGCTGGACCTCCAATGCCGCCGTCAAGAACGATATAAGCAACACCGATTATTTCGCGTACGGCAATCGCGGGGCGAACGGAACCAATATAGATGTGGTGTTCATCCCCGACCTGCTCATGGCCGCGGTGCAGAGAATGCTGCCGGCCATAACCAAACTAAAGGATTAAAAGGACCAGAGGAATTTAATGAAAAAACTGATATCTACGTTGACGGTTCTCTTGTGCCTGAACGGCATATCTTTCGCGGCAATAGATTGGGAATCCAAGGGGATGCAGATGGCCGGCGAAATAGTGGCTAACCCTTCCGCTTTCTTCTACGACTTCCAACAGGACCTGGAAGGCACCACCCCGCTGCCGCCCGGAAAAGCGTTCAGCGTCCAGACGGGGCTGTTCCCGACGCTTATCCCGATGACGTATCTTAACCTGTCCGGCAAATACCGCCTGCACGCCGAAGGCCGCATAGCCCCCGGCGTGCCGCAGGTGGATCTTATCGGGGGATATTGCGACATGATGGCGGCCAAGATGGCGGTCAAGGATTCAGATACCATAGACAGCGCCAAACTCAACGGCTATTATATGGGCGCCATACTCAGTTCCTCGGTCAGCCCCAAGATCCGCACCTTCTGGGGTTACAAGCGTTCCGTGCTGGGGGCAAAAATAGAATTCACGCCCGGCAATGAACTGGACCTTCTGGGCACCAAGATCGGAAATATCGATACGGGTTTTAAAGATGACTTCCTTATGGCCGGCATTGAGACGCCTAAAGGAACCAATAAGGTCTGGAGTATGCAATTGAATTACGGCCTCAGGACCCAGACTTTTTCAACCAAGCTCAGTTGGTCCGGTCGGTTCTTCGAACTCGGCCTCAATATTTACCCGGAAGGCGTGTTGGTTTTCCACCCGGTGTGGAATTTCCACGTAAACTTTTAATCAGGGAAGAGATTACACGGATCATATAGAGGAAATGGAATGAAAAAAATAATCTTAAGTTTGATAATGACGGCGGCGGTGAACTCATACGCGGCTGTGTCCGAGGATTCAAAGATCTTTACGCCGTATTTCGATATGACTCTCCTTGAGGCCGCGTACGTGCCTTCCGAAGGTAATATCTTCAGCGGCGGCAATATCAATACCCAGGTGGGGCTGCTTACCAAGATAACGGCGAAGGATTCGGTCTTCGGGCTCTATAATTTCAATTATTCAGGCCCAGCCTTCCAGCCGCAGGACTCAAAACAGTTTACCGACCGCAGTATGTCGCACGGCTTTAACTTTGAGTATCGGCGGAGTCTGGGTGAAAAGTTCCGCGTGCGCCCCGGCGTTTCCTATATGACGGATTACGTACGTTCCGGCGCCAACGAGGCCTGGCAGAACGGTCTTTATAACATGAATTCGAAAGGCGGCCAACTGGCCGCTGATTACAACTTCGACTTCGACCGCAACGGTTTCCTTACCGCCGCCTATATGGTAAGAAATATCGCTTTCCCCAACTACACCGACCTTCTCAGGGAATTTCAGAACGCGGATAACACGGCGGAAACTTCCGGGGGCCTTCAGGACCAGTCGCTTACGCAGTTTTCGCTCCGGCCCAACTGGAACGGGTTTTTCGCGGGATATACCGTTACCCAGCAGAATTATAAGCACCAGATGGTGGTGGACGCCCACTCGGGGATTTACGGCGCCACCAAGCAGAAGGATAAATCAACCACGTTCGACGGCGGTTTCCGCCAGAAATTGTGGATATTCGACCTGTCCCCTATGCTTTCTTATACCATGCACCGCTCAAACCAGAATTTTCTGCGCTATAAGAGCGCTTTGGCCACGGGCTTTGCAAACATGGCCGACGGTTCCAACGATATCACTATGGTCGCTAAGAACTATGATTATAATGAGCTGACTTTCAGCGTTCCCGTGGATCTGAATGTCACCGGTAAATGGGCCATCGGCGGCTCCATAAATGTGATCAGGCGGGCTTATACGGATCGCGGCGCCAGGGATGTGGATAATAACTACACGGTCGCCAAGCAGAAGAACCTCATGAGCACGCTCACCGGCAGTATCCGCAAGCGGATGAACGACGTCGCCACGATGCGCCTCTTCTATTCGCTGGTCGTTGCCTCTTCCAATAATAAGTTTGAAAAATATATGCCGTCCAATTACACGGGCAACAGTATCGGCGTCGCATATCAGTTGTCGTACTAACGGCGGAAAATATACTTTAGCAACAGCGTTTTTAAGGAAAATAAAAAGGTCCGGGCTTCCCCCGGGCCTTTTTTTATCTAGGCGTTGCCAATGCTTACGCAGGTGCCGTTTCAGGCACAAGCCTATGGCAGTGCCGTAACAGGGCCTATGGCCATTAAACGGCCTGTGTGCCTCAGACGGCCAATGGGGCAACCAGTCAGGCACGGTATGCCGCCAATAATGATATAATTACATTAATAGGCGGAACGCTACCGGGTGGCATGACAGAGATATAAGATTTGGCGTACATACGAAGCTGCCTGGCCTCCTATCGTCCGGCTGTCTCTAGGAGTCTGTCCGACATAAGGCTTTCATGACGAAATTGCCGATTTTGAAGCCGAGCCGAAGCAACGCGAAACGAGCAGGCTCCAATGAACCTGTAAGTTGAGCGGTGCGATGGCGTAGGCAAAAAGCGGCAATTGCAGACGAAATTGCTTATGTCGGACAGGCTCCTATATAAACTATATAACCTTGGGGAATCCTAATGTATTTGAAGGCCATTGAGATCTACGGTTTTAAATCATTTGCCAATAAGGTCAAGCTGCCGCTCAAGCCTGGCATCACCTGTATCGTGGGCCCCAACGGCTGCGGTAAATCGAACGTGGTGGATTCGCTTAAATGGTGCATAGGCGAAATGTCATGGAAATCGCTTAGGCTGCCTTCCATGATGGATGTCGTATTCGCCGGCACCGCAAAACGCCAACAGCTGAATATGGCCGAAGTGGCCATGACTTTCGACAACGAGTCCCGCAAACTTCCGCTGGATTTTAGCGAGGTCACGGTCACCCGCAAGATCTACCGCTCCGAAGAATCCGAATATTTTATCAACAAGGTGCAGTGCCGCCTAAAAGACATTCGTGAAATGTTCCTGGATACCGGCATAGGCACGGACGGCTACGCCATTATAGACCAGGGCGAGGTTGAATATGTCCTGTCCGCCAGCCCCGAAGAGCGAAGAGAACTTTTCGAGGAAGCGGCCGGCGTATCCAAATACAAGGCCAAGCGCGAAGAAGCGTTAAGGCGCCTTGAAAAAGTGGACGCCGACCTTGCCCGCCTGGCCGACGCCGCGGCCTTGATAGACGAGCAGATCAAAAAGTTGGACACCGAGGCTAAGCGCGCCCGCACCCAGCAGAAATACAAGGAAGAGCTCACCTCGGCCGAAGTTTCCATGCTGGTCAAGGAGATCTCGGGATTTAACTTCGAAGCGGAAAAAGAGAACGCCGCCCTTGAGCCGGTGCAGAAGGAACTTGCCGAAACCGCCGCCGCCATAACAGCACTGGAAGGCGAACTGGCGGCCATGAATTTGACCCTTACCCAGAGGCAGGAAGAGGAACGGGTCCTGAACGAGGCTATAGCGGCCATAAAATTCGAAAAGGTGCGCCTTGAAGGCACCATTGTGCATAACGGCGAACTCTCCGCGGAAGTGGCCGACCGGAGCCGGGCGCTGGAAGCCTCCGCGAAGAGGAACGAGGAAGCCATCGCCGGTTCCGCTCCGCGCATAGAAGAGGCCAAGGCGGCCCTGACCAACAGCGAAGCGGGTTTGGGCGCGCTTAAAAACGATTATGAGAGCGGTCTGGCGGAACTTGCGAAGATAGATCAGGAAATGAGCGTTGCGGACGCTTCCGCCGCCGCCATTGATAAGGATATTACCGCCGCCCTGCAGAGCGAAATGGAGCTCTCCGGAGAGATCGCTTCCACCGGTTCAAGTATAGGCCACCATAAGGAAAATATATTCAGCCTCAAAAAAGATCTGGAGGGCCTCAACGCCCGCCGTGCCGAGATAGAGGCAAGGATCTCGGCCATCCGCGCCCGTCTTGCCGAGGGGGAAGCCGCCCTGAACTCGGAAAAGACCCGCCTCACGGAGACCGTGAACGCCAGGGACGGGTTCTCCGTCCGCATGGGCGAGATAGATAAACGGCTGAGCGGCCTCAATGCCGAGAAAACCGGCGCCCGCGGGCGTCTGGAAGCTATTTTAGCCCAGGGTGAGAAAGATTCCTACTGGGTGGGCATTAATAGCGTGCTCAATTCCGGCGTTTCCGGCATCCGCGGCACCTTGCGGCATCTGTTGACCGTAAAAAAAGAGGACAGGCTGGCCGTTGACGAGGCTTTGGGCCGCTTTATGGACGCCGTGGTATGCGATAATTCCGGGTGCGCCCAGGAAGCCATCACCTATCTTAAACACCTTGGCAAAGGCCGCTGCCGCTTCATTCTGCTGGACCGGGTCGGCGCCGCCGGAGCGCCTTCCGCCTGGGAACTGCCTAATGCCGTTAAGATAATGGAGAAGATCTCCTGCGCGCCCGAATACGAAAGCGCTATCAACTATTTGCTGGGCGGAGTTTACGCTTACGGCGGTTCTGTTATGGGCTCTTTCTGGGTTTCGGGCGGCGTTGAGGAAGTTACCTCCAACGAACCTTACTGGGAAGAGGAAGGGGAGTTGAAGGAAAAGATACACGGCTATGAGGAAGAGGAAGCAAGGCTTGCCGCCGAAAGGATAGAAGTAGCGGCCAAACTCGCTGAAACTTCCACCCTGGCCGCCGCGCTGGAAGAGAAAATAAACGCCCTTAACCTGGATTTCCACCGCGCGCAGGTGGAGCTTGAGAACGCCGAAAGCGAGGGCGGTATAAACTCGCAAAACATGGATTTCACCGCCGCCGAGACGGCCAAAGCCGAAAGCACGCTGGCCGAGTCTGAAAACAGGCTCTCCGGATTGAGCGCAAGGCTTGAAGAGGCCCGCAAGGCGTCCGAGGGCAAGAAAACTGAAATGGCAGCTCTGGCCGACAGGAAAGGCGCGCTGCATGCCGCTCACTCCAAAGCAAATGAAGATATCGGCGCCAGGAAAGCAAATCTTGACAATCATCAGACGAACCTGGAACTCAGGAAAGAAGAAGCCGTCCGTCTGGAAGCCGAGCTTGCCACCCGGTACGCCGAGCGCGAACATTCCGCCATCCGCCTGAAAGAGCTGGCCGGGCGCGCCGTACAGTTAGCCGCGGAGAGTTCGGAAGCCCAAAAACGCCTTATGGAAGTCATGAGCGAATTGGCGGAGAAAGAGATACTGGAAAAGCAGATGTCCGGGGATCTCTACGCGCTCAGAAACGATTACAGCCGGCTTAACATAAATCTCAATGATTCAAAGGAATTAAGCTCCGAGGGTGAAAAGAAGCGCTACGGGATAGAATTGAAGATAAACACTCTAAAAACGCGCATCGAGGATCTTACCAAACGACTTAACGAGGAATGGAATCTCTGCCTTGAAGACGCCAGGGAAAAATTCGGCGCGGTGGAAGTGGACGCCGAACGGGTTAAGTTCCTGCGTAAACGCCTGGAGAGCATGGGCGCGGTGAATATGACGGCGCCGGAGGAATACGACGCTCTTATCAACCGCTTCAACTTTATGAATTCCCAAGTGGAGGATCTTAACAAGGCCAAGGCGGACCTGCGTTCGGCCATCGCTAAAATAAACGAGACCACCCGTGAGAACTTTAAGCTGACTTTCGACAAGGTGCAGGTGCACTTCAAGCAGATCTACGGCCTGCTTTTCAACGGCGGCGAGGCAAATCTGATATTGACGCAGCCGGAAAACATACTAGAGACCGGAGTGGAGATACTTGCCCACCCGCCCGGCAAAAAACTTGTGAGCATCTCCCAGTTGTCCGGAGGAGAAAAAGCCCTCACGGCGCTGGCGCTGTTGTTCAGCTTCTTCTGCGTCAATCCTTCTCCCTTCTGCGTGATGGATGAGGCCGACGCTCCGCTGGACGAGGCCAACGTGGAACGTTTCGTGCGCTTGCTGCGTGAATTCTCGGGCAGCACGCAGTTTATCGTCATTACCCATAATAAGCGCACCATGGAGGCCGCGGATGTGCTTTACGGCGTGACCATGGAGGAGATGGGCGTTTCCAAGCTCATTTCCGTGGACCTTAGAAAAGCCTCGGCGATGACCGAAAATACCGGAAAAGTGAAGGCCCAGGTAGGGGCATAGTCCGGAGAGCCTGGCAGATGTAGGAAAGGATGGCCGCGCTCAATTTCTTAAGTCGGAGATTCCTGTCGGTCTAGGTTTTATTTTCTCCCAAAAAACATATGATCTACGGAGTGTTTTCGGATGTCCATGCCAACCATGAGGCGCTTAAAGCGGTGCTGGCTTTTTTTTATAAAAATAAGGTAGAGCGGTTCATCTGCTGCGGGGATCTGGTTGGGTACGGCCCCCAGCCTTCCGAATGCGTGCGCGAAATCATGAAACTGCCGCACGTATCCATAGTTCTGGGGAACCATGACGCCGCGCTGACCGGCAAGATGGAGATGCGCTGGTTCAACTCCAACGCCTCGGCGGCTATTGAATTCGCGCGAAAGCGTCTTTCCGGCGCCGAGCTGGCTTATCTGGCGGCCCTGCCTGAAATGGTTAAGACGGAGGATTTCAGCCTGGTCCATGGTTCCCCCAGGAAACCGCTTACCGAATATCTGCTGAGCGGCGCCCAATTTTCGGAAAATCTGGAGCATTGGGCGGCTTCGCCTTGTTTTATCGGCCACAGCCATATGCCGGTCTATTTCCGGCAGAGTTCCGGCGTTCCGCCTGAAACCGATTTCCTCCTGCCCATGGCTAAAGTCCTCATGTCCGGAGTGCGCTATATGATAAATCCGGGATCGGTGGGACAGCCGCGCGACGGCAACCCGCGCGCCGCCTGCGGGCTTTTTGACCAGGAGAAAAATACTTTCGAGATTTTTCGCGTGGATTATGACGTTGCAAGAGTGCAGGAACTGATGAAAACCAATGGCCTGCCGCAGATGCTGATGGAACGGCTGGCTTTCGGGTTGTAAAAATAGCGAATTGCGCGGATAAGCGGCGAATGGGACTGCTAACCGACAACAGCTGATCCGTGGCTGTCGGGAACCGTTTGCGGCGGTCAATTATAAAGTCTGCGGGCCGGGACAGAATTAAGGAATTTTTGTTTATTTATGAATATACATATACTTATAGTGGACGATGATAAGAATTTTATAGACACTCTTGAGGACGGGCTCAAGCTGAAAAACGTGAACGTGGAAATAACCGTGGCTAAATCGGCGCGCGAGGCCATAGAAGAGCTTGCTAAAACCGTTCCTTCCCTGATCATTCTGGACGTGCAGCTGCCGGATATGCACGGGGTGGAGTTCATGCGCACCATCAGGGATACGGCGCGGTTTGAAAAAGTGCCGGTTATCTTTATCTCCGCCAAATATACCGAGCCGGCGGACCGCTCGGAGGCTATGCTGGCGGGCGGGGGGTCTTTCTTCTCAAAGCCGGTGGATATCGACGAGCTTTGGACCGAGATAAAATATCTGCTTGACAAAAAAAAATAAGTCTTATAGTATAAAGAAATTGGGCGGCTGGGAGTGTAACGCTTTATAGCCGCCAAGCCGGCTAGCCGATGACTTCCATTACAGGAGAATAACATGTCCAACGAGATCCAGTTAACAGACGCCACTTTTGACCAGGAAGTGATCAAGAGCGTTCTCCCGGTGCTGGTGGATTTTTGGGCGCCCTGGTGCGGCCCCTGCAAAATGATCGCGCCCGTAATAGAAGAACTTGCCAAAGAATATGAAGGCAAAGTGAAGGTCTGCAAGCTGAACACGGACGAGGGTCCGGAATCCGCATCCGCCTATAAGATCTCCGCCATTCCTACCGTCCTCTTGTTCAAAGGCGGAAAGCTGGTGCAGGAACTTGTCGGCCTGCAGCCCAAGGAAGAGCTTAAGCGTCGCCTGGATGAATTGATCAAATAAAGTATGTTGTAAGAAGCGTTTTACTTTCTCTGTTTCCTGTTCGCCGGTGTGTTTTTGTTTAATCACCTGATTGTCTGGTCCCGCCTCCCTGAATAATGTCTAAAAAGACTATCTTTATCGTAGACGCCCACGCGTTCCTGCACCGCAGTTATCACGCTTTGCCCAAGCTTACCACCTCAAAAGGCGAGCCGGTGGGGGCCCTCTACGGTTTTTTACGCCTGCTTTTAAAAATAAAAAAAGATCATAAACCCTATTACGCGGCCGTCTGTTTTGACGCGCCGGGCGGCACTTTCCGCGACGCCATGTACGCCGGGTACAAAGCCAACCGGAAAGAGACGGAGCCCGAGCTCCTGGCACAGCTGAAAGTCTCTCCGGAACTGCCCGCATCCGTGGGGCTTAAGGCCGTAGTTCTGCCCGGCTATGAGGCGGATGATATAATAGCCGCTCTGGCGCGGAGGTTTTCGGCCGCAGGCCATGAGGTGGTGATTGTTACCGGAGATAAAGACGCCGCGCAACTGGTGGGGGAAAGCGTAAAACTTTGGGATGGCAGTTCCGCTGGTTTTTCGGGAGCGGATGAGGTGATGACCAAGTTCGGAGTTAAACCGGCTCAGATAGCCGACTATCTGGCGCTAACCGGCGACTCTTCCGACAATGTCCCCGGCGTGGCGGGGATAGGTCCGAAAGGCGCGGCCAAGCTTTTAAACACATATGGAGCGCTGGAAAATATCCTTGCCGCGGCGTCCGACCCGGCTCTGGCGGTCAAAGATAAACTCCTGGCTAAGGTAGCGGTCTCCAGGGAAGAGGCCGCGCTTGCCAAACGGCTGGTCACGCTTGAAGGCAAGGCTCCTGTGGAGGGGGATATCGAAGAATTCGAGGTTAAGCCTCCGGACGCGGCCTTGGCGGGGGAACTTGCCAGGCGGTTGGAGTTCAGGGAGTTGGCGGCCATTGCTCCGCAGCCTGCGCTTTTTGACGCGCCGCTGCCTCCTGAAATGACCATTGAGGCGGTCCTGGCGCAGGGCAGGAAAGACGGTTTTATCTGCCTGGCCTGTTCGGCCGGGGGAGTTTGCGCCGGTTCAGATAAAGGCGCCGCCTGTCTCGGTTCCGGCGAATTGGGGGCTGAAGACAAAGCCGGTCTTTCAGGTTTGATCCAGGACCGGAGGATATTCAAGGTTGCGGCGGACCTCAAAGGGGCGCTGCATCTCATTGATTTCGAGCCGGCCCGGGAAATTAATAATTTTTTTGAGCTGGAGATAGCCCATTCGCTGTTAAGCGCGCGCAAGAGCGATCTCTCAAAGCTGGTTTTTGAGAAGACCGGCGCCGCGCCCCGGGAAGAAGGGTCAAAGGAAGAGCTGCTTACAGCCGCTGTGGCGATGCCGCGCATCTATCCTGAAATAAAAAAAGAACTGGCAGAGGCCGGGCTTGATAAGGTCTATTCGGAACTGGAACTGCCCCTGTTGCCGGTAATTTATGCCATGGAATATGCCGGTTTCAGGGTGGATATAGAACTTCTTAAGTCCTTGTCCGCGGATTTTGAAGGCAAAATGGCCGCTATAGAGGCCGAAGCGGAGCGGTTGACCGGCCATAAAGTGAATCTCAATTCGCCGAAACAGGTGGCTTGGCTTTTGTATGAAAAACTGAACATTCAACTGGATGACGCGCAGAAAAAAATGTTCAAGACAAAGGACGGTTATTCCACGGCGGAGGAAGTGCTGGTGTTTTTGAAACCCGCGCACCCCGTGATAGAAAAACTGCTGGAATTCCGGGAGCTCTCCAAGCTGAAATCCTCTTTTGTGGATAATCTGCTGGTCATGGCGGATAAAGAGGGGCGCGTGCACAGCACTTTTGAACAGACCGGCACGGCCACCGGCCGCTTTTCAAGTTCAAAACCCAATCTCCAGAACATCCCGGTGCGCTCGGCCTACGGCAAACTGGTGCGCCGCGCCTTCTGCGCCCGTAACGGTTATTCGCTGCTGAGCGCCGATTATTCGCAGATAGACCTGCGGGTGCTGGCGCACGTTTCCGGAGACAAGAACCTGACGGCGGCGTTCCGCGCTGATGACGATATTCATCTGCGCACGGCTTCGGAAGTATTCAACTCCGATCCGGCTTTGGTCACTAAAGAGATGCGCAGCGCGGCCAAGGCGATTAATTTTGGCATAGTCTATGGCCAGACGGCGCAGGGTCTGGCCCGGGAGCTGGGTATCCCAAGGAATGACGCGGCTAAATATATAAAACATTATTTTGAGGTTTATTCCGGGGTCAAGGCCTGGATAGATTCTACTATAGAGAATGCGAAGAAAAGCGGTGTTGTGACCACTTTTACCGGCCGGCGCAGGGCCGTGCCGGATATCAACGGGACCAACGGTAATATGCGGGCTTTCGCCGAGCGCATTGCGGTAAACACTCCGATCCAGGGAGGTTCGGCCGACATTATCAAGAAGGCGATGATAGATATCCACGCGAAGATAAAAGGTTCCGACAAAATAATTTTAGTTCTGCAGGTGCACGACGAACTGGTCTTCGAGGTCGAGTCCGGCCACGAAGCCGAAGCCGCCGGATTGATAAAAGAAGGCATGGAGAATGCCTTCAAACTAGAAGTCCCCCTAAGGGCCGACATAAAAGCCGGCAAGAACTGGCAGGACATGGGGCCGGTGGGGTGATTTATGTTGAGGCGATAGTATCCCCCTGTGCGCATTGAGGGTTCGGGCCAAGCATGGGGTTGCCCGTTCCGCCGCGTAGGAAACCCTCCCGTGGTTTCCCCCCGAAACGGGGCCCCCCATCCGCTATGCGGCTCCAGAGCAACCCCATGCTTGGCCCTCCAGGCGTTATTGTATTAACCGTGTTTCGAAAGAATTTACATTTAAGGGCCCATCGGTAATTATTAAATAAATACATGTTCCCGCCCATAATATCGGTACAGCATATTTACCCGCCCAGTGGTTGCGGCCAGTCTGATTCTGGATAAATGAGGTGTTATGGCACTTGATGTCGATAGGTAAATAATGGAGCGGGTGACGGGGGTTTGGGTGGAAAAAACCCTCCGGAAGCCCAATCTTGCGTAAGCGCGAGGGCTGAGGATGGGAGGCGCGGGAACGAAAGGCTCCTGCTGCCTTTTGATTATGAACCCGACAGGATGGTGTCGGGGTGGGCTGCTAGAATATTTCTATGATTATTAAGGTGAGTATGGGGAACGAAGGGGGAAAATAATGGCCAGGGAAATTGCGAAGACAACCGGCGGATATGCGTCGCCTTTCGAGCGGATCAAGCGCACGAACGAGGCAGGTAACGAGTATTGGGAGAGCCGCGACCTGGCTGAGGTTCTGGAATACACACAGTACCGGAACTTCGAGGCTGTGATCGAAAAGGCTAAGCTGGCGTGTTTCAACAGCGGGCATCGTATTGAGGATCATTTTGCTGACGTCAGCAAAATGATAGAGATCGGGAAAGGCGGCAGGCGCGAGATCAAGGTTGCATTGCTTTCTCGCTACGCCTGTTACCTCGCCATCCAGAACGCCGATCCAAAGAAGGAAATAGTAGCGCATGGCCAGACCTATTTCGCCATACAGACGCGGCGGCAGGAATTGGCGGATAAGAGCATAGAGGAAGAACGACGGGTTCTATTACGTGAAGAGATACGCCGTCATAATGTCCAGTTAGCCGATGCGGCCAAGGGCGCGGGTGTCATAGAGCCCATAGACTACGCTATCTTTCAAAATCATGGATATATGGGGCTTTATGGCGGATTGAAACAAGAAGACCTTCATCGGCGTAAAGGCTTGAAAAAAAGCCAGAAGATTTTGGATCATATGGGTAGTACGGAACTGGCGGCGAACCTGTTTCGCACAACCCAGGCGGAGGAGAAACTGCGCCGGGACGCGGTCAAAGGGAAAGATGCCGCGAACCGGACACATCGTGAAGTCGGCGCGAAGGTGCGGCAAACCATCCGCGAATTGGGTGGCACGATGCCGGAAGAATTGCCGGTGGCGGAAAGCATCAAGAAAATTGAGGCCAAACAGCGTAAACAGCTAGGAAAGGCAGAGACGCCCGCAAAAAAGAAAAGTGAATAACTTATATAGCCCAGCCAAGGCACAGTGCATCCGGGACATTGTTTTAAGTCTTCATAATTCAGTGCTTTAAGGCTATACGGGTTTTAGGCGGGTGGGTAAGTATGGATGTATCGACAATATGGGTGGGAAGATTTGTTTAGAAAATAAAGCGTAGTCGATGGCAGATTCCCTGGGCGATCTTTTTAGGGTTTTAAGCCCGGGGTCTGTAGCGTATCCCTCCGGGACGGTGAGGACCGTTCAAGCCCGAAAGCATTGCCTTTCGGGCGCGTTCCGGAGCCGGCGGAGGACCCCGGGCTTATTCCCCATAAAACCCGGTCTCGGATCGCCCAGGGAATCTGCCATCGACTACGCAACAGTAGAACATTAACATGCGAAACATGGAATATAATAAACGTGGCGGGCGGACATGAACTTCTCACTGCGGCCGCTTTCGTTGAATAATCTGCCGCCGGCTACACGGGGGCTGGTTTTGGCGTCGTTCTGCGGGTGGGTGCTGGAAATGGCGTTCGGGTGGAGGCTGAACTACTACTTCGGCCTGGTGCCGGCGCAAGTGACGGGCTCCGGCTGGCTCTGGCAGCCTTTTACCTATATCTTCATCCACGCCGGCTTTTTGCATTTTCTTTTCAACGCGTTCATGCTCTGGATGCTGGGCACGGTCATAGAACCGGTGCTTGGCTCCAGGAAATTTTTCGTGTATTTCCTGTTCTGCGGCGCGGCGGCGGCGCTTCTTACGGTGGCGGCGAGCCTGGGTTCTACCCGTGCCGTCATCGGGGCTTCCGGCGCAATCTACGGCCTGTTGTATGCCTTCGCCGCGCTCTATCCGGAACAGACAGTTTACGTGTATTTCCTGTTCCCTATGACCGCCCGCCAGTTCGTTATCTTCATGGCCGGGATTTCGCTGGTGTTGAGTTTCACCACCCCCAATTCCGGGGTGGCCAACTTCACCCATCTGAGCGGCCTTGCCGCCGGCTGGCTGTATTTTAATGTTCCGGGGTGGCTGAGAAAAGTTGAGGGCTTGAAATTGAAAGATGAGAACGGCGAATGGAAAAAAGCGTCCAAAGAACGGGAACGGGTGGACGCCATCCTAGAAAAAATCTCCAGTAAAGGCGAAGGAGCTCTTACGGCTGCCGAGCGCCGGGAACTGGACGCGTACGCCCGCGGCAAAGGAGGGAGAGCGTGAACTCGAAAGAATTTGGCCGTGCGCTTAGAAAAATGAAAAGCAGGACCGTCATCGGTCTGACCGGAGCCGTCGCTTCGGGCAAGAGCGCCGCCCTGGACCGTTTCAGGGAATTGGGGGCCTTTTGCGTTTCTACCGACGCGATCACAAAAGAAGTGTTGACATCGGGGGCTTGTTATAATAGAATTTCCCAGAGCTTTAGTCCTGGGGTTTTCCTAAAAGACGGTTCAATAGACAGAAAAAAACTTGCTAAAGAAGTTTTTTCCGACAAATCCAAAAGAAAACGGCTTGAAAGCATACTGCATCCTGAGATTATTGACCGTACGCTTGCTTTAATCAAAAAATCCCATGAAAAGATAATTGCCGTAGAAGCCCCGCTGCTGTTCGAAGCCGGCCTTGAAAAATGCTTCGCTTTAACGGTCTGCGTGGACGCACCCTACCGCTTGCGCCTTAAGCGCGCGGCCGCCAGGGGATGGACTTGCGCAGAGTTTAAGCGCCGGAACGCGGTCCAGATCGCGGCGGAGGAGAAGGCCGCGAGGGCGGACGTGGTGATGGGAAACGACGGTTCGTTGAAAGATCTCAGGATAAAGGTGGATTGTTTATTTAAATTTTTAAGCGGAGTGGATAAAAATGATAGAAAACGGCGCTGACCGGAATTCAAAGACGGTTTTAGATACAAGGAGAAATAATAAGATGGAAAATAACAATAGCCAGGCCCATGGCCCTAGCGGCAACATGCCTAAAATGGATACCGCGGTCCTCTCAAAGATGACCGTGGCTGAACTGCTCAAGATATCCGAGCAATTCAAGCTTGAGGGAGTGTCCGGCATGCGCAAGCAGGAGCTTATCGGCAAGCTTATGGAGGCCCAGGCAAAGCAGAACGGCATCGTTAAAGGCACCGGGGTGCTGGAGATCCTGCCGGACGGTTTCGGTTTCCTGCGTTCGCAGGAGTACGACTATCTTTCAAGCCACGAAGACATATATGTTTCTCCTTCCCAGATCAAGAAACTTGGGCTCCGTAAGGGCGATGAGGTCACCGGCCTGATACGGCCGCCTAAAGAAGGCGAAAGGTTCTTCGCTCTTCTGCAGGTTAAAACCGTCAACGGCGTGGAAATAGAGAAGATCATCAACCGCGACCTGTTCGATAACCTTACCCCGCTCCACCCCAATAAACGCTTTATCCTTGAGACCACCAAGAACGAGATGACCGCGCGCGTTATCGACCTTATCTCGCCCATCGGCAAAGGCCAGCGCGCCCTTATCGTGGCCGCGCCCAAGACCGGTAAGACCATGATATTGCAGCGCATAGCCAACTCCCTTACCACGAACCATCCGGACATAGAGTTGATAGTCCTTCTTATTGACGAGCGCCCCGAAGAAGTCACGGATATGAAGCGCTCGGTGAAAGGAACGGTCATCGCTTCCACATTCGATGAACCGGCCGACCGTCACGTGCAGGTGGCCGAGATAGTCCTGGAGAAAGCCAAACGCCTGACTGAGCTTAAGAAAGACGTGGTCATCCTGCTGGATTCGGTGACCAGGCTGGCGCGCGCCTACAACACCATCTCGCCTTCCAGCGGCAGAGTGTTGTCAGGCGGTCTTGAATCCACATCCCTCCAGCGGCCCAAGCGCTTCTTCGGAGCCGCCCGCAACATAGAGGAAGGCGGATCCCTGACCATAATCGCCACCGCGCTGGTGGAAACCGGCAGCCGGATGGACGATGTTATATTCGAAGAGTTTAAAGGTACCGGCAATTCCGAGATTTACCTGGACAGGAAATTGTCCGACCGCAGGATCTTCCCGGCCATAGACATCAACAAGACCTCCACCAGAAAAGAAGAGCTTCTTATGAGCGAGGACGAACTCAATAAGGTGTGGATACTCAGGAAAGTCCTGGCTCCCTTGTCTCCCGTGGACGCCCTGGAATTGCTTTACAGTAAGCTCACGGTTACCAAGTCAAATAAGGACTTCCTTAAATCCATGGAAATGGCGGGTATGTAGCCCCGGATTCCTTTGCGATTTTCGGGTAAGCGGAGGACTTTTGCGCACGTTCAGGAAAAGCTATTTTGTGGGATTCGCTTGCATGGCTGGATTGGTCGCGATAGCTTTCGCCAGCAATCCCTCTTCGCGCGGTGTTGATTACAACAGGCTTTCCGTGCTGACGCCTGCGGGGCCTCTGGAGCCTCCGTCCGAAGCTTTCCGCAGGATCCCCCGCCTTATCCATGCCCGGCACAAGGTCCTTAAGGGTGAGAATATAAGGACAATCGCCGCCGAATATGGCACGGATGTCCGTTCACTCCAAAGCACCAATAATAACGAGTTTATATTCCTTTCAAAAGGCGGCTACATCCGTGTGCATAACGGCCGCGGCTATCTTTACGAGGTCAGCGTTGACGGTGAGACGCTGGACGGAATAATCCGCCACTTTAAGCCGAAAGAAATGGAACTCAAAGATTTCAAGACCGCGGTGATAACGGATAACGATTTGCCGGCGGTGGCCATGCTCGCTCCGTATAAATTCATGAAAGGCGACCGTTTGCGGCTGCCGGCGGTCTATCTGAACCTGGATACCTACCGTCTTCCGCTGCCGTATTATTCAAGGATCAGTTCCAGTTTCGGCATGCGTTATCATCCCGTCCTCAAGCGCAGAATATTCCATAGCGGATGCGATATCCCGATGCCTATCGGCACGCCTGTTTATCCCTCCCGCTCGGGCGATGTTACTTTCGCCGGCTGGAAGGAAGGTTACGGCAATACCGTGGAACTGCGCCACAAAGACGGTTCCGCCACGCGTTACGGACACCTTTCGAAGGTATTGGTCGCCGTGGGCGAGACTGTGCAAAAATCTAAAAGCATGCTGGGCCGGGTGGGTTCCACCGGGGTTTCCACCGGGCCCCACCTCCATTTTGAGATCATTACTCCTGGCGGCAAGTCAATTAACCCTCTCAATAAGATCGGTAAGCGGTAATGCCGGGGCGGTGGCGTTAACTTTCAATATCGGGGGCTGAAATATGAAATGGATCGTTTTGTTTTCCCTGCTGGCTGCGGGAAATGTTTCTTTTGCGGAAGATTTCAGCGGTCTTTTTTTTCGGTTACAGTCTCAGGGCAAGGACGGCCTTTCCGGCGCGGCTGGTTACGCGCATTTGATGGTAACGGATCCGCTTGGCCGAAAAACCGGTTATGATCCGGCCGCCAGGGAGGAGATAAAGCAGATTCCCCGGTCCGGCTATATTCAAAAATCAGCGCCCGTCGGAAAGGCCGGGATCCCCGAAGTTAAAAATATAAATCTCAACATCTCTCCCGCTGTTTCCAGCGGGGTGTATAATGTGGTTGTTTTCGGCGCGTCTAACTTCAGGTACAGGCTGAAAGTGACCGTGGACGGGTACAATGGGGGGGAAAGCCTTAATCAGGAGATCTCAGGCTATGTCGCGTCAGGGGCGAGGGTGGAGTATGTTCTGAAATACGATCCGGCCCCCGGGGCCCCCGGTCCGGAGATAAAAAAAACAGCGTCGTTCGAGGCTCTGTGCGACGAGGTGCTTGCGGCGCAGAAACTGGGATATATCGGAGACGCTAAGTTTTCCGGCAGCCTGGTAAAACAGATAAAACTGGCCGAAAAACTCTCTAAAAATTGCGGAGAACTCAATAACAGCGAAGGCGGCTGCGCGCCGGCGGACGCTGTTCTGGATCTGTTCCTGAAACGTTTGGAACTGGCTAACCGTAAATGCGACGCCAAACAGCCCCGGGAATGCGACGAGGAACCTTATTGGGCGGAGTTCAGAACGAAGCGAAGCGGCGAAAGCGCTTTTAAGGATTTTTTCCGTGAATGGGACCTTTCGGATTGGCAGAAGTCGAAGAAGACAGCCAAGCGCTCGCTATCGGACGAAGCTTTGAAGATAATCAAGGCGGACTCCGGGGCGTTGCTGACGCGTAAACCCCCGGCCGTCGGCGCTCTTGCGGCGCCGTAACTCCTAAACATGGGTAATATGCTATAATCTAAACATAATATTCATCGTCAAGGAAGAGACATAACTATGAAACCCGATATTCACCCCAAATATGTAGTTTCCGAAGTCACATGCGTATGTGGAAACGCTTTTGTCACTCGTTCCACCAAGCCGGCCATAAAAGTGGAAGTCTGCTCCGCCTGCCATCCTTTATACACCGGCAAGCAGAAGATGCTGGATACCGCGGGCCGCGTGGAAAAATTCAACAAGAAATTTATTGCGACCGGCGGTAAGACGGTGGTGCGCAAACCCAAGAAAGTTAAAACCGGATCCGTTGCGCCTAAGCACGCAAGAAAAGTGCTTTCCTCCGCGCCCAAAGCCAAAACGGCGAAAACCGTAAAGGCCGAGGCTAAAGCCAAGGCGGAAAAGAAACCGGAGAACAAGGCCGCCTGATACGCGTAGCGCCTTATGCGGCACAGCCATAGGCCAGTAGCGCTATTTTTCAAAGCAGGCAAATCATGATATTCATGTTTGCCTGCTTTTAATTTATGGGTGGAGCGGCGGGGAACTGGCAGCGCGCCTGCCCTCTCTTTTCCCTATCCTCCAGCCTAATATAACTTCTGCCAGATGCTTGAAAAAGAACTAAAAAAAATAGCCTCCGAATTGGCCGAAACCGAATCGCGCCTCTCTTCCGGCGGTCTCAAACCCGAAGAGATAGAGGCTCTCTCCCGTAAACATTCCCGTTTAAAAACAATGCTCGATACAAAACGGTGCCTGGACGCCGCGCGCGCAGAATTGATCCAGACCCAGAGCATGCTTACCGACACGGATCCCGCCATGGCGGAACTGGCGCAGGCCGAATTGGGACCGCTTAAGGCCAAGGCTGAAGCGCTTGAGAAAAAAATGGAACTCCTTATTTTGCCGCCGGACCCGCAGGATTCAAAGAATATTTTCATGGAAATACGCGCCGGCGTGGGAGGCGAGGAGTCCGCCCTTTTTGCGGCGGACCTGCTCAGGATTTATACCAGGTTCGCGTCCGCCATGGGCTGGAAAGCCGAATTGCGCGATCTTAGCGCCACCGGCCTTAAGGGCATAAAGAACGCTGTTTTGTTCATTGAGGGAGTGAACGCCTATGCCTGGCTGAAATACGAGGGCGGAGTGCACCGGGTGCAGAGGGTCCCTCTTACGGAAGCCTCAGGACGTATCCACACTTCCACCGTTACGGTGGCCATCATGCCTGAGCCGGAGGAAGTGGAGATAAAAATAGAAGCCAAGGACCTGAAGATAGATACCTACCGTTCCGGCGGCGCCGGCGGCCAGAACGTTAATAAAGTTGAGACGGCGGTGCGTATAACCCATATCCCCACCGGCACCATAACGCAATGCCAGCAGGAACGTTCCCAGGGCCAGAATAAGATGAAGGCGCTTCAGCTTCTGGCGGCGAAACTTATCCTTGTGGCAGAGGAAAATCAGGCCGCGTCCCTTGCCGGAGAGCGCAATAAGCAGGTCGGGACCGGCGGCCGCACTGAAAAGATAAGGACCTACAATTTTCCGCAGAGCCGTGTAACCGATCATCGTATCCAGATGTCCTGGTATAATATGGACGAGATAATGGAAGGCGGCATAAAAGTTATGCTTGAAGACGTTAAACTTAACATGAGTAAAAAAAGAGATGCGAACCACGAAGAACCTGCTGACTGAAGGGACGGCTCTGCTTGAAGCCGCCGGAATCTCCGAAGCGGGGCTTAACTGCTCCTGGCTGCTGGCGCATCTGCTGAACATCGACAGGCTTACCATGCTCGCCGAAGGCGGAGCCGTAGTTCCGCCGGCTAAGGTTAAAGAATTTAATAAGTTTCTGGCGCGCAAGGCGGAAGGGGAACCCCTGGCCTACATTCTCGGCTCCCAGCCTTTCTGCGGCCTGTCGCTTAAAGTGGACGCGCGAGTGCTGGTGCCCAGGCCGGAAACAGAGGAACTAGTGGGTCTGGCTATAGAATTCATACTTGGAAGCCGGTTAGGCGGCGCTCCGGATATTCTGGATTTCGGCGCCGGTTCCGGCGCGATCGCGCTGGCCCTGGCCCGCAGATTTCCCGCGGCCAGGGTGAGCGCGGCGGAGAAGTCTAAACGGGCGCTTGCCTGCTGCATGGAAAATGCCCGCGCTCTGGGTTTCACCGGCCGGATGAATTTCCTGGCGGTCTCCGCGGTTAAAGATTCCGGCGGACCTTTTGACCTGATAGTCTCAAACCCTCCCTATATTCCGACCGGAGTGATAGCCGGGCTGGATAAAGAAGTGTTGTCGGAACCGCGGCTCGCGCTGGATGGCGGCCCGGACGGGCTTGCCGTGGCTAAGGAGATCATAGCGCAGGCGCCCGCCGCGCTAAAACGCGGCGGCGCTCTTTTTATGGAGCTTGGCGACACCCAGGGGCCCGCGGCGGTAAAGCTTTTGGATAAAAGAATCTGGAAGACGCGCAGGGTTATAAAAGATCTTAACGGTAAACAACGTTTTATTTGCGCGGTCAGGCAGCGATTAAGTTATGCCGGTTTTTAAGGAATCGGTATCCTTAAATTCCGGTGCTTGATCCGTTAATCACTTAATACTGGAGCAATTTATTTATGGATAATTTTGTTATACATGGCGGCCGGACGGTAAACGGCGAAGTGAAAATAAGCGGTTCTAAAAACGCCGCTCTGCCAATACTCGCGGCCACCATGCTGACCAGGGATAAATGCGAGATAAAGAATATTCCCGAACTTATGGATATTAAGTCCGCTTTCGAGCTTTTAAATTACCTGGGTAAGAAGTGCTTTTTCGGTTTCAATACTTTCACGGTGCATGAAGCTTCCGCCCTCAAGCATCATGCGCCCTATGATCTGGTGCGGAAGATGCGCGCCTCCATGCTGGTTGCGGGGCCGCTGCTCGCCCGGTATAAGAAAGTCAGATTTTCCCTGCCGGGGGGCTGCATAATAGGCGTACGTCCGATAGACATTCACCTTGAAGCTTTTAAAAAACTCGGCGCCGAAGTTTCTTACGAAAAGGGCGATGTTATAATGACCGCCGCGCGGCTTAAACCCGCGCGTGTAAAATTTCGTTTTCCCAGTGTCGGCGCTACCGAAAATCTGATGATGTGCGCTTCCCTGATCAAGGGGATTACGACGCTTGAGAACTGCGCCCGCGAGCCTGAGATCTCTGATCTGGCGCGCGCGCTCAGGAAAATGGGCGCCGGTGTGGAGGGGGAAGGTTCTTCGGTCATAAAGATCTCCGGCGTTAAAATGCTGAAAGGCCTCAAATACGAAGTTATGCCGGACAGGATAGAGACCGGAACTTTTATGCTGGCGGCGGCCGCCGCCGGCGGCGCCCTAAAACTGACGAACACCAATATCGCCCTTGTGGAACCGCTGGCCCGCGCCCTTACCAGGGCCGGCGTCAGGGTTTTCGGGGAAAAAAACACTATTACAGTGATCTCTTCCGGCGCACGCCCGAAGCCCGTGGACATCATTACCGAGCCCCATCCCGGATTTCCGACCGATCTTCAGGCGCCGTGGATGGCTTTCATGGCGCGCGCCAAAGGCGTTTGCGAAGTTAATGAGGAAATATTCGAGAACAGGTTCATGCACGCCGCCGAACTGATGCGCATGGGCGCTGATATAACGGTATTGGAACGCAAGGCCGTGATCCGGGGGGTGGAACGCCTCCTGGGCGCGCCTGTAATGGCTTCGGATATCCGTGCCGGCGCGGCGCTTATCGTGGCCGCGGCCGCGGCGAAGGGAATGACCGTCATAAGAAGGGTTTATCATATAGACCGCGGCTACCAGAAAATAGAAGACAAGCTCCGCCTGGCCGGAGTGAAAATAACGCGCGTAAAAGCGTGAGAAGCGGCTAGACCGTGGGACAGCTAGACTGCGAGACGGCTAGGCAGCTAGACTGCCCAAGAAAAGCGACAGTGTGCGCATATTCAGCAGTTTCAGTCTCTGGCCGTCCAGCCGCCTAGCGGTCCAGCTGTCTAGCAGTTTAATTATGACTTTTGAACAAGCTTCTAAAATACTCTCCGAGCGTCAGAACTTCATTAAGAAGGACGGTTTGGAAAGGGTTTACGCCGCCCTAAAGAACTTAGGGAACCCGCACGAGAAGATCCGGGCTGTGCATGTCACCGGCACCAACGGCAAGGGTTCGGTCTGCGCGCTGTTTGACTCCGTGTTCCGGGCGGCGGGTTATAAGACCGGCCTGTTTATCAGCCCTCACCTGGTGGATCTTACGGAGCGTATAAAGATAGACGGCTGTGAGATAAGTAAGAAAAAATTCGCCGCGTTGTTCGATGAGGTTTTAAAAGCCGGACCGGACCTAAGCTTTTTCGAACTGCTGACCTGCATGGCCTTCCTGCATTTTGAGCGCGAGAAGACCGATATTGCCGTGGCAGAAGTGGGGATAGGCGGACGCTTTGACACCACAAATGTTCTGCCCGGGCCGGAACTGTCCGTCATAACTTCGGTGGATTACGATCATGAAAAATACCTGGGCGATACTATTGCGGAGATAGCCGGCCAGAAAGCGGGGATCATCAAGCGCGGTGGAATATGCTTGGCCCCGGTTTTATCCGAAGCGGCCCGCGGGCCGGTATTGCGGGAAGCGGCGCTTAAGGAAGCGCAGGCGCATTTAATGGCGCCGACCTTTTCAGCGGCGGGTTATGACTGGGCGCGCGGACGTATGCGTCTCAGGCATAAAAAAACCGGCGAGGAACTGGATTTGGGGCTTATGGGGACGGGGCAGGTTTCGAACGCCACTTTGGTTTATGAAGGGATAGCTATCTTAAACGGGTCCGGAAATTTTAAGATAAGTAAGGCCAGCATAGCGGAGGGGTTCGCGCGCGTGGATTGGCCGGGTCGCTTCCAGGTTCTGAACCGGGGAGGGACGGTCTATATTCTGGACGGCGCCCATAATCCCGAGGCTATAAAAGCTTTCGCTGCGACTTTCGAAAAGTCGCCGTTTAAAGATAAGGGCGTGGTATTTGTGGCCGGTTTCCTGAACGACAAGGACCATTTATCCATACTCGGGACTCTGGCGCCTTATGCCGCGAAAGTGATTTTTACCAAGCCGCCTTCCGAACGGGCGGTTGATCCCTGCATTCTGGCGGATGAGTTCTCCAGACTCCGGCCGGCTGCGGAGATAGAAGTGCAGGACGACATAGAAGCGGCCCTTGCCTCCGGCGCGCGGACCGGGACGGCGGTAGTGCTCGGGTCATTTTATCTGGTCGGTGTGGCGTTGAAAGTATTAGGGGATAGAGGATAGCGGGCCTGGGGAGAGGCTTGAGAAAAGCTCTCCCTGACTTTCAGCCCTTAGCTTCCAGCCTCTTTAACTCAAGGAGTTAATATGAAAGGAATCGGCATAGATATAGGCGGCACCAACACTAAAATTATAGTAATAGATTCGAATAGCAACCTTCTGCACGAGGAAAGGTTCCATACTATGGCCGAGCGCGGCCAGGTGGATTTTATGAAGAGGCTTGGGGCGGCGGTTAAAAAGCTTAAGAGCAAATGGAATCCCGTCTCCATCGGCATAGGCGCGGCGGGCGACATAGACCCCGAAAAGGGCTTGATGCGCTTCTCTCCCAATCTGGACCGGTGGCGGAATGTTGGCCTGGTCGCCCCCCTTAAAAAACTGACGGGTCTGCCCTGCGTGCTGGAAAACGACGCGAACATGGCCGCCTGGGGCGCCTACGAAATGGAACTTAAAAGGAAATACCGGAACGTGGTGGCCGTGACCCTGGGTACCGGTATAGGCGGCGGTATTATATTGAACGGGAAACTTTACCATGGCGCCAGCGGATCGGCCGGAGAGCTCGGTCATAATAAACTGGAAAGAGGCGGGGAGCAATGCCACTGCGGCGCTAAAGGCTGTATGGAGGCCTATTGCGGCAGTTACGCCATTATACGCGCGGCCAGGCGGGGCATAAAGGATCCGGAGGCTTTCATCCACAAATATTCAGCCCCTGGCAGGGAGCGGCTTAACACCATTTGCCTGACCAAGGCGGCGGATCAGGGGCACGGGGCCGCGCTCAAGGTCTGGCGGGACATGGGGGAAAGTCTGGGGCGCGGACTGGCCGACATGATACTTATCTTTAACCCGGACTGCGTTGTGCTGACCGGCGGCGTGTCCAAGGCCTCCAGACATTTTCTGGGCTCGGTCAAAAAGGTGTTCGCCTCGCAGCAGATAAAGACGCCTTTTGTAAGCGTGAAATTGGTGGTGGCCGGGAACGCAGATCTGGGCGTTTACGGCGCCGCGTTGCTGGGTATGGAGAAGGTTAATGCGAAATCCCCGGCCGGGGTTTAGTACCGGCTGGGGGATAGTGAACGGAGAATGAAAAAAGCAAAATTTATCCTAACGCTTGTCCTCCTATACGCTTCAGCGGCGCGGGCCTACGAGCTGCCCTTGTCCACGGGCGTGCACAGGGTGGTATTCTCTTCGGATCAGGGCGATTTTAACGAAAACACGCGGGTCATAAATCTCCAGGGCAACGTCCAGTTGGACGAACTTGGGCCCGACGAAAAACTGACGAAGACCATAAAGGCCAGGCGTCTGACGGTGAATTCGTCCAGCAA
This sequence comes from Elusimicrobia bacterium RIFOXYA12_FULL_51_18, assembly GCA_001800245.1. Lineage (GTDB taxonomy): Bacteria > Elusimicrobiota > Elusimicrobia > Elusimicrobiales > UBA9959 > YA12-FULL-51-18. The sequence continues at coordinate 54,987 of MGVA01000028.1, forward strand.
TACGATCTATGCCCCGGAAGATTTTGTGCTGAACGACGCGTCCGGCACCATCTACGGTAAGAGCGGCGTTTTTGATTATGCCGCGAACACCGGTTACATAAACGACGGCCGTCTCGCGTATGCGGGTTTTTTCTTTTCCGGCAAGCGGGTGGAATTGTCCCCCGGCCGGTATGTTTATAAGAAAGCCAGGCTTACCTCCTGCGACGAAACTCCGCCGCACTTTAAGATCCGGGCTTCCCGGATCTATCTTGTGCCGGGAAAGTATTTCCTGACCTATAACAATCTTTTCTACCTGGGCCGCGTGCCGATCTTCTATTTCCCGGTGCTTTATAAACCGCTGGGCGGAGGAACGCCGTTCGTGAGTTCCTTCCATTTCGGCCACGACAACCGCAGCGGTTATTTCGCCAAGTCCACTTACGCCTACAAATTCAATCCCGAGACCAGAGGCAAACTTTATCTGGACTATTTCAGCAAGAAAAGCTTCGGCACCGGCGGAGAGGTGGACTACCAGAAAAAAGAGAAGACCAACGCGAACCTTTCCATGTACCGTATTCGGGAATCCGGGACCAGTCATGACCGCTGGGGTATGAACGGCGGATACTGGCACAGCCTTAACCGTTTCAACGAAAGCGATCCGGTCTCCTATTATAGCCAGTCGTCTTTCCGTCTGCTTTCCGATCCGGAGTTTAACAACGATTATTTCAGAGCCAACCCTTTTGCCGTCAGCCCCGATAAACAGGCGAGCCTGGCTTTCACGCGGGGTTCCAATACCACGGTCACCAGGGTGAGCGCGGCCACAAAATATGAACGTTCGTCCGATCTTGTGAGTTTTGACAAATCTTATGAATCCGCCCCGCGGCTGGATTTTCAAAAACTGCCGTTCACTATCGGTAAAATCCCTGGTCTTCACTCTTTCAACGGTTTTTTTGAGAACGCCAAGGAAGCCGGGACGCCTTATTTTCAGCGTAAGGGCCGGGGCGCCTGGACGGTTTCCCAAACGCTGCCGCTGGCCCGCAGCCTTACGATGCTGCCTTCTGCGTCCTATGACCAGAGCCTTGCGATAGCCACCAGCGCCGTTACCACCGATCAGTGGATAGGGCGCTACGGCGTGAATACGAATATCCGCTATGACCGGCTCTGGGGCTCGTTGGACCTTGGGTACTCCTATCTGGCCCGGATGGTTGTGAACCGGCTGGGAAAAGACCGGACCGCGGCCGACAAGGGCGAGGAGCTTAGATCGCTGTCCTCCCAGCTTTTTATCACTCCCGTTTACACTACCTATTTCAAGGCCGGCGCTTCTTATGATATGCGCGACGGCATGGGGGGCAGTTTCAGCCGCCGGCTTTCGACCATGACCGTTGAGTTCTATCATGCCCCGCGCAAAAATCTGGACATCTACCTGCAGGATTCCTACCGCTTTGGGGACGGGAACAAGAGTTTTGTGGCCCAGGTGTATTCCGGGGATGAAAAGAACTATCTGGGAGTGGGTCTGGCCCATTACAGCAGCCAGCCGCATGATTATGTCCTGAACCAGATGATGGGGTTCAGGGTGCCCTGGGCGCAGTCGTGGCGGGCGGAAGGCGTTCTGCGCTACAAGCTGGTGCGGTTCACCGCGCCCGGAGATAAAAGCGTCAATTTTTTTGAAAAGGGCCTCGTCCTGTATAAAGATTTTCACGATTTCCATACGAGCTGGCATTTTATGGTGCGACGTGGCGTAAACGAGTTTCATTTCCTGGTGAGCCTTAAGATGAACGATTCAAACAAACGTGATCCGCTTGAAGATTCTTCCAGGAATTATTGGCACCCCTGGCGCAAGGACGGGGAGCTCCGGGACTGATACTGAGCTTTTTTTGATTTTTTAAAAAATGGTAAACTATCCCTGTCCGCCGAAACGGACAAGATTTTATCGTAATCAAGGATGAGTATGAAAAAACCTGTTTGGCTGGTTACTGGCGGAGCCGGGTTCATCGGCTCCAATATTACGGAAGAACTTGTGCGCCGGGGAGAGACCGTGCGCGTTCTTGATAATTTTTCGACCGGCAGAAAAGAGAACCTTGCCCCTTTCCTCGGCCGGATCAAGCTTTTTAAAGGCGATATCCGCAATCCCGAACATCTGAAAAAAGCGATGAAAGGCGTTACCTATGTGCTGCATCAGGCGGCTTTCCGTTCCGTGCCGAAGTCGGTTGATAACCCGCGCGCCGCCAACGATAATAACGCCACCGGAACCCTGAACGCCCTTATGGCGGCTAAAGAGGCTGGGATCAAACGCTTTGTTTACGCGGCCACCAGTTCGGCTTACGGGGAATGCCGGATTTTTCCGCAAAAAGAAAGCCTACCCACGGCTCCGGTTTCTCCGTACGCCGTAAGCAAGCTGGCCGGCGAACATTACTGCCGGGTTTTCGCCAGAACCTACGGGCTGGAGACCGTCGCTCTCCGCTATTTCAATGTTTTCGGGCCGCGGCAGAATCCCGAGTCCGTTTATTCGGCGGTTATTCCCAGGTTTATGGAACTGGTCATTCAGGGCAAACCCCTTGAAATTCACTGGGACGGCCTCCAGTCCCGCGACTTCACTTTTGTTTCTAACGTGGTGGACGGCAACATCCGCGCCGCTCTGGCCCCGAGCCGCGTTTCCGGTCTTACCATAAACGTGGCCACCGGCACCAATATCTCGCTGCTTGATATAGCCCGCGAGCTTGAAAAAATAACCGGTAAAAAGGTGGAGAAGGTTTTTCTGCCGAAGCGCAAGGGAGACATTCGCAAGACCTACTCCGATATCTCGCGCGCCCGCCGGGAGCTGGGGTACAAGCCGCTGGTCGGTTTTCCGGCAGGATTAAAACTTACCTGGGAATATTTCAGGAATCGTTTCAGCTGAGCCGAGAAGCCGGGATTTTTGGAAGCATTTTATTCTTAATTACGGGTCTTCAGGGGAGACATATGATTCCTAATATATATTCTTCTTCCGCGGGATGGATAGAGGTTGTCTGCGGAAGCATGTTTTCCGGCAAGACCCAGGAGCTTATACGCCGTCTGAAGCTGGCCAGCATCGCCAGGCAGAAGGTACAGGTTTTTAACTCACACCTGGATGTGCGCTATTCTAGGGAGCACCTGGTCTCGCACGACAAATCCACGCTGGCCGCCAAGCCGGTAAAGACCGCTAAAGAAATACTTAAGGAAGTGCTGCCGGAAACGCAGGTGGTGGGAATAGACGAGGCGCATTTCTTTGGCGAAGAAATAGTGGAAGTGGCACAGAAGCTGGCCGATTCCGGTAAAAGGGTTATAGTAGCCGGTCTGGACCAGGATTACCGCGGTGAGCCTTTCGTCAATATGGCAAAGCTTATGGCGGTTTCCGAGTTCGTAACCAAAAACCTGGCCATCTGCATGGTCTGCGGAAATCCGGCGCATTTCAGTCAGCGCCTGACGGACAGTTCTAAGCGCATAGAAGTCGGTTCCGGGGACAAATACGAGGCCCGTTGCCGCAAATGTTTTACGCCGGAGAAATAAGGATAGTCGATGGCGGGCGGTAGATAGTGGTTGGGGTAGAACACATTGTCCCCCTCATTCTGCCTCCTGACAACCAACAATTCTTCTATGTACCGTTCAGACAAATCAATCAATCCGCTGCTTTTCCCTAAACTTTTCAATCTCGGGGTTCGGCTTGATTACGGCAACCGCTGGCTTAAATTGGCCGAGGTTATGCCCTGGGACAAGCTGGATGAGATCTATAGCCGTTATTTTTCACTTGGGCAGGGCCGCCCCGCCAAGGATTCCCGGCTTATTTGCGGGCTTCTGGTGGTCAAGCTGGTCAAGAACATGAGCGACGATGACGCCGTGCAGGAGTTCATGGAGAACCCTTACATCCAGGCTTTCTGCGGTTCCGAATACTTCGCCGTGGAGGATGTTATCAGTTCAAGCGTTCTATCCGAGCGCCGCAAGCGTCTCGGAGAGGATTTCTTCAATTTTTTCGATTCGGAAGTGCCCCGCGTCCTTAAAGATTCCAAGGCTTTCCGTCTTAAATCCGCTCCCCGCGAAAAGGCCGGCTTTTTCGGCCGCCTCCTAGATACTGTAAAGAACATCTTTAATTAATTTCTTAATAATACGTAACGCCGGGCTTGTTGGCTTTAGCCAAAGCCAGCCAGCCCGGTATAAAGTTTCCGGTGGGGTACGGATAAATCCGACGTTGTGCTAGTGTTTACGGGCTCCAGTTGGGGGTGGAGGTCTTGCCTTTGAGGTCGGTCAGGGAATGGGGGGCCGAGCCGTCCGAGTCCATGATGAAAAGTTCCCGCCTGCCCCGCCGGGTTGAGGTGAAAGCAATAAACCTGCCGTCGGGCGACCAGGAGGGGTCTTCATTGTCGCCGCTGTTGTTCGTAAGGCGGCGGACCTGGCTGCCGGTGAGGTCGGTAATGAAAATATTGAGTTTTTCTTTAACGGTTTCCCTGCCGGAGAAGACTATCCACTCGCCGGACGGGGACCAGTTGGGAGAGTCGCACCAGTTCATGCGGGTGAGCTTGCGCGTTTTCTTCGTCTCCAGGTCCAATACGAAGATCTGCGGATTGCCGGCGCGGTCGGAGATGAAGGCTATCTGCCGCCCATCCGGGGCGTAGGTCGGTGAAGAACTGACTCCAAAACGGGTCAACAGTTTTTTTAACTCCTTCGTAACGATATTGAGGCTGAAGATATTGGGGTCGTCGCCTTTAGAGAGGGTCATGACCATGGTCGCGCCGTCGGGCGAGAAGCCGCCGGGAATGTTCAGCCCCTGGAAAGTGGTGAAAGGGCGGATCTTGCCGGCTTTCAGATCTATCTCGAACATGTCCGGGTTGCCGTAGCGGTAGGTGGTGTAATAGATCCGGGAAGCGTCCTGCGACCACCTGGGAAGGAGCGCGATAGACCGGTCGTTGGTGAGCTTGACCAGATTCTCCCCGTCATAATCTACGGTGTAGATCTCCGGGGCTCCGGAGGAGTTGTTGGAAAAAGCTATCTTTGAGTGGGCCAGGCCCTTTCTCCCGGTCACGCGCAGAATGACGTCGTCGGAGAAGAGATGCGCCGCCCTCCGCATCGCGCGCGGTTCGCCCTGGTAGAATTTTTCCAAAATGACTTTGCCGCTTTCCAGATCGTGCAGACGCGCGTTAAAGGTCCAGACGGTTTCGCTACGGGAAGCCTTGCCGCTCACCAGCCAGGCGGCGCCGGTTGTTTTCCAAAATTTCAGGGCCTCCGGCCCGGTGGACAGGTTGGCCGGATTCAAGGGCTCTTCTTTGACCTCGAAATAGCGGGAATACATCAGATCCGCGCGGACGATGTCGCGGAACTGTCCGGCGAGTTCAAGGTCTTCGGGTTTGTCGGGCCTGGCCGGGAGGAACATCGCCATGGCCAGCGCGGTTTTTTTATATTCTTTGCCGGCGGCCAGGCCTATATAAACATCGGTCTGGGCGGCCGCGTTCGCCCAAAAAACGGACAGCAAGAATAACACCGGCGGGATTTTTTTCATCTGGCTGTGGAGTCGTACAAAGGGAAATATGAAACGCAAATAATTAAAATTTATTTCCCACGCTTTATTCCGCCTTATGGGCTTTGGGTTTTGCTTCCGTCTTGGCGGGTTGTTTTAGTTTGGAGATATAGACCTTGGCCGTGGAGGCTTCCTGCGACTTGGGATAGTCCCGCGTGATGGACTCCAGATATTTCAGGGCCTCGGCTTTCTTGTCTTCCGGGAATTTGAGTATTGACAGTGCGTATTTCAGCCTGGCCGCCGGGACCCGGGAAGATCTCGGGAATTTATCCAGGATCATGGCGTAGCTGAGCGCGGCATCCTGCCATTTTTCCTTGAGGTAAAGCGATTCTCCGAGATAGTAATAGGCGTTTTCAGCCTGATCTCCGCCCGGGAACTTGGACAGATAAGCTTTGAAGCCGGTCCCCGCGCCGTCGAAGTTATTGTTGAGAAACGCGTTGTAGGCGTCGTTATAGAGCTTGGCGGGCAACAGGGCCGATTCCACGTCTTCCTGCTGTTTTTTTATGCTGGCTCCGATGGCGTTGACGCGCTTGTTCATCATGGCGTCCAGTTCATCAAGGCGGCCCGAAAGACGGGCCATCTGAGAGGTGATATCTTTAAGGGTTTCGGAGAAGGCATTTAAGCTGGTGGAAAGGGAATCTATCTTTACCGCCAGGTCAGCCTGGTTCTTCTGCATATTGTTTATATTGGTGTTCAGGTCGTCCATCTGGCTCTGCATCTGGAGCATGTCCTGTTGTGTGGCCACGCAGCCCCATAGCGGGGAGAACGCGGCAAAGACGGCGGCGATTTTAAAAAATTTTCTCATATTGTTTTATTTTGTCTGCGTCTTTACTTTGGTGTCGGCTTTTCTGTTTTTTGCCCAGCAGTCTTCGGTTTCATCTTCGCAGACGGGTTGTTCCTTGCCGTAGGAGATGGTGCCTATGGCGGATTCAGGCACGCCCAGGCGGGTATAATAGTCACGGACTTCCTTGGCTCTTTTTTGGCCCAGGGCTAAATTATACTCCACGGTCCCGCGGCTGTCGCAATGGCCTTCCACCAGAACGGTCCATTCCTTGTGGGTTTTTATGGTTTCCGCGTTCTTTTGCAGGGTTTTGCGGGTTTCATCGGAAAGGCCGTACATGTCAAAGTCAAAATATATTGGCTGAATGGTGTCCTGGGAGACGAACTCTCCGCCGCGGATATCTCCCTCGGTGTTCATATTGTCGGCGATGGTCAGGTCTGGGTTGGCTGAGGTGTCGGTGGTTAGGTCGATTTTTAAATCGTCTGAATTCCTTACGGTTTTTTTATTGCAGGAAACCGCGGCCAGCGCAATAAAAACGGAAAGAGAGCTTATTAGTAGTGTCTTTATCTTCATGTCGTATCCTCCAACCTTTCTAAATACCCCTATAATCTATAAAAAAAACAGGCTCAATACAAATGCCGGCAGCCCTAAAGTTGCGGAATGGAAGTCATATCTCACTGGAAAAGCGGCGCAGTTCGAAGATCTCCGCAAATAAGCGGCTGGATCCAGAGTCCGGCGGAAAAAAGTACGCCGAAGATCGTGACAAATCCGGCGGTTTTTTTGACCAGCGGCGATAAATCCGCGGCGGCGGCCATGGCATCCAACTTAAGGGCGAATGGGATGGAAGCCGCGGTGAAAACAGCCGGCCACAGCCCGCTGAGCAAAGCGAACGCGTAGGGAGTGAATAAAATTATCCGATAAAATGTCCTTGATCTCTCCCGGCCCAGCAGTCCCGCCAGGGTTTTTATTCCCGCGCCGCGATCAGAGGAAAAGTCTCGCATATTATTGGCATGGAGGATGGCTGTTATCAATAGTCCTACCGGTACCGAGGCCCACAGAGCTTCCGCCAGTATCCGGCCTGTCTGGATCAGCGCCGTGCCGGAGACAATGAGCGGGCCGAAGGCGAAAAAAATTCCCAGATCGCCAAGCGCCCTGTATTTGTAACTTATGTTTCCCGCGGTGTAAAACCAGGCCAGCAAAAAACCGGACGCTCCCAATGCCAACAGCAGCGGTAGGCGATGTTTCAGCGAGAGATAGACGCCTATGGCGGCCGCTGCGGCGAAAAGCGCGAAGGTGAGTCTGAGCGCGGTGAGCGGGGTCAGCAGTCCGTCCACCAAAGCCCGGTCGTCGGAAAAGCCGGGTTTATCCACTCCGTTCCTGAAATCAAAATAAGTATTGGCGAGATTGGCGGCGGAATGGACGGCCAGAGCGGCCGTAAGGGTAAGAGCGAAATCAGCCCAGGAAAAAGCCACGTAATTATGCGAAACCACCGAACCGATTATTACCGGCACTATCGAAGCCGGCCAGGAATAAGCCCTGAAAATTATAAAAAAATTTTTCATGATCGTCCGCTTTCCCCGGTATGGAGGCTTCCGAACTTGATTTTCTTCCAGCTTTATTTTGTTCTGGAGGACAGGGCGTAGATATAGTTTTTAAATGTGCCGGCTGCCGCCCGCTCCGGCAGGCGCGCGATTTCCTTTTCAAGGGAACGCATCTTTTCCGCGGCGATCGCGCGGGCGCCGGCGCAGAAGCCGTTCTTTTTTACAAGGTCGGCTATGCGCAGCGCGGGCGCCAGGTTCCCGCTTAAGTCGGTTTTTAATGACGTCAGCTCCGCTTTTATCTCCACGGCGAAGCGAGGGTCGTTCAAGGCGAGTATCAGGGGCAGGGTTGTTCTGCCTTCGGTGATGTCCTTTAGCGCGTCTTTGCCCGTTTGGCCGGCTTCGCCCTCAAAATCCAGCACATCGTCCGTGATCTGGAAAATAACTCCGGTTTCCCTGCCGATCGTCCCGCAGACCTCGTAGAGTTCCGGTTTTTTGGCCATATGGCAGGCGGTAAGAGCGCACCAGCGGAAAAGTTCCCCGGTCTTAAGCTGCAGAATGCGCTCCGCCTCCGCGGCCGAGGTGTTTTTATAACGGAGATTCTCTTCTAGGAGCGCCCCCTCGGTCATTCTGCGCACCGCCCTTACCAGGCTGCCGGGCGTGTCGGGGGTTATTTTTACGGCGTAATCAAAAGCGAAAGATACCACCATGTCTCCCACCAGAATGGCGGTATTGATCCCCAGGCTTTCATTCAGGGTGGGGAGGCCGCGCCTGAGCGCCGCCCGGTCTATACAATCGTCGTGCAGCAGCGAGGCGGTGTGGATCAGCTCGGCCGCGGCGCTTATGCGTTCAGCCGTGCCGCGTTCAAGGCCCAGAGCGTCTCCGAATAAAAGCGTGAAACGCGATCTTACGGCTTTCCCCATGAAATTAAAACTGGTTTTTTCGTGGTCGTAAACCGCTTTATCCACGCCGTCCAAAAGCGCGTTTATGTCCCGGTTTATGCGGGCTAGAGATTCGTCAAGGGAGCGGAGTTTGTCCATAGCAAAAACATATTTTAGCATAAATGAATTATTATATAATTGGCCTTGCGGAACCGCGTGATTATTGAGGGGCGGATGTAAAAAATGCGGATATCGTGCGATAAATTGTAAATCGCGCTTATGGTTTAACCTTAAATTCCGTGCGCACAAAATAGCGCTGAACTTGGCGAGTAACGTGCTTAAAGCGTATTTAAAAACATGTCCCAATCGGTTTGAGCGTTGAAATGAGAGAATATTCCACACTTCATAATCCACTCGCTCCTGGGTTGAAAAAATTGAACGCCTGGCGCGCCGTATGGTTCTGCCTGCGGTCCGCCGGTGTTCTGCTTGAGTGCCTGACCGCCGCTTTGTGGCTGGCCTCCGCCACGGCGGGGGCGGTTCTCCTGTTCGGTATGACGCGGGAGCAGCGGCTCCTGTTTACGGCTTTTTCCGCCGCCTGGCTGCTCTGGAGATTGTCCGCCGGCCTTGCCGATTTTCTGCCGGATCTGCGATTAAGGCGCTTTTCCGTCCTCGCAGAGGCCGCCCTTCCAAAGTTAAAAGGCCGTCTGTTGTCCGCCCTGGATTTGTCTGCGGGCGCTCTTTGCGCCGGAGCCTCCCCGGCCTTCGCGCGGCGCCATCTTGAGGATGCCGCGGAGCTGCTTAAAGAAGCGCCGTTCCCCGGTTTTATCTCCTTTAAAAGCGTTTTTACTCCGGCGCGTCTGGCCGGGCTGGCATCGGGTCTTTGCGCCGCCGCCGTGATCGCCTGGAGCGATCCGCAGACGTTCTACTGGTCTCTGCGCCCGTTGTCCCTGCGTCCCTTGGAGGATGTGATGGACATAAAACCCGGAGACGCCGGGATCATGCGGGGCCGCCCTTTCAGGATAGAAGCGGTTTTTAAAAACGGCGGCGAAGGCGAGCCTGAATTGTTCCTTAGTGCGGGGGAAAACGTTGCTGCGGTTCCCAACCGCGGTCCACTCTCCAGGAAAGCGGGTTATCCCGGCGCCGCCTGGAGCAGGGGTTTCATGACCGGGGCAGGTTCCGGACACTTCGTTTACGCGGGCGTTTCCCTGGAGTCGGATCTGGCCTACCGCCTGAAATATAAAGAACTGCAAAGTTCGGTTTATCGTCTGAGGGTGGTAGAACCTCCGGCGCTCAAAGATATCCTTTTTTCGGTGATGCCTCCGGTCTATACCGGTGAAAAGAGTTCAAGTTTCCAGTATCTGCCTTTCGAAAGCGCGGTTCTTGCGGGGAGCCTTATCACTGTTTCCGGCGCCGCGGCCGGGAAGCCGTTTTCGGCGGCCTTAATATTCGACGGCGCGGGGGAAATGCCTCTTCGGGCCGCCGGCGGGCGGTTAAAGGCGGAGTTTACCGCCGCTGAGAACGTATCGTACAGGCTTTCGCTTAAAACGGCGGATGGGGAAACCGAACCGGACGATCCGCATTTTATCCGGGTTCTGGCGGACCAGGCGCCGGTAGTGGCGGTGCTTTCTCCGGCGTTTGGCGCCCTGGAGTCCGCGCCGGAGGAAGAAGTGACGGCCGTATATGAAGCCTCCGACGATATAGGTCTCAGGGAGATACGTCTTCGGAGGAAAGTTCAGTCCGGGGGCAGGCCGGTTGCGGACCTTTCTTTTGACAAAAGCGTTAAGGTCTTTGCCGAGCTTTCGATGCGGCGCTTTTCCGGAGAGGACGCGCTTGAGCTTTATGACCTGCCCGACGGGGCGGAAGCCGAGTTTGATTTCTCGGCCTGCGACCGTTCTCCGGCCGCGGTCTGCTCCGTAAGCGGTATCGTCAAGGTCAAGGTCACTGATTTTTCCGCCCGGCACGCTTCGGCCTATGCCGGGCTCGACGCGCTGAAGAAAGAAGTCGGGGAACTTAAAAACCGGGAGAACGGGATCATCTCGGATCTTGGCGGAAACCGGGTATTTACCGCGGCGGAAATGGCGGCCTATAATAATGCCTGGAGGAAAACCGCCGTTTCCGCGGAAAAACTGGGCAAAGAACTTGATCATGACCCTTATCTGGGTTCTGGTACGCTGGCGCGCTTCGAGCTATTCAAGGAGGATCTGGCTTACGGCGCAAAAACCGCGCAGGAAAAGGCCGTTCCTGAAACTCTCTCGGGCCGGACCGCCCAGGCGGTAAAGACCCATGTGTCTTTAAGGAATTCGCTGGAGGCCGGTGAGCGCGGCCTTGAGGCCGCCTTGCGTTTTGAAAGCGCCCGCTCCTCAGCGTTCGGTTTTGAAGGGATGGCCAGGAGCGCTTCGGACATGGCCGGCGAACTTTCCTCCTTCGCCAACGGCTCACAGGACGCATCCGGCGGAGCCCCAGGCGGCGGTAAGGACTGGCGTAAGCTTGAAAGGACGCTTGAGAAGATAAGCGCCGAGCTTTCACGCATACAGGCCTTGATTAAAGACCGTCCTCCGCGCAAGACTGATGGTAAAACCTTCGTCCTGCCGGCTGAGAGCGCCCTTGAGGCGGCCGGCGAACTGGCCGCCGCCATAAAAGGCAGAGACGCGGCAAAGGCCTCGGCTCTGGCCGCGAAACTGGCGGAAAAACTTTCACAGATGCGGCGGGTGATGGAGGAGTATGCGGCCTATCAGGCTTCCGCGGACGAGGGGCGGGGAGAAGCGGACAAGGCCGCCGAACTGTCCGGCCGCTGGAAAGCTCTTTATGACGCGCAGAGTGCGGAAACCGCGGCGGGCAGAGAGCTTACTGAAACCTTGCTGGTTAAAATCGAACGGGCGCGTACCAGTCTCCTCGCGGAATTGTCAAATACCCCGGTGTTGACGGCTAAAAGCCTGGCCGCTGTAAAACAGGAGACGCCGGGCGTTTATCCGGCGGTACAGCGGGCCGAAGAGAGGTTGAAAGCAAAGGATATGGCGGGCGCGCGCGCGGTTCTTGAGGGCGCGCGCGTAGAACTTATGAAGAGCACCTGCGTTCCCTGCGCCCCGGCTTTGCGCGCGGCCGAGGCGGAGATCCAAGGCGGGGTTGACCGTATCACCCGGCTGGAATCTGACGCCGCCCTGCTTGAGCCCGCCGCCCTGGCCCCGTTCCTTTCAGCCGCCGAAAAACAGGAAAGGGTCAGGCAGGAAAGCGCCGCCCTGGCGGCTTTGATAACCGGGAATTATTCAGGCGCGATGGCCGCAAGCCTGATAGAGAAGCTTGAAAAAGCCGGGGGTTACATGGCGAAGGCGGTGGAAGCTTTCGCCGCTAAAAATATAAGGCCTGCCGGGGAAGAGCAATTGAAAGCTTTGAACGAACTTGAACTGGGGAACAAAACCCTTGATGATATGCTTGAAAAAATGAAATCTGCCGCCGCCGGGATGGACTCTTCTCCTAAACCTTCCGGAGTATTCACGCGGCCGGCCTCCGGCCTGGATTCTTCTCCGGTTAAACTGCCGAAAGCGGGGGATTATATCCCGCCGGCCGAACTGCGCAAAAAGGTCATGGAGTCGCTTCAGGAGCGTTACCCTTCCTCCCAAAAGGATATTGTGGAAAGTTACCTTAAAAATGTGGCGAAGTAAGCAGCGGCCCCTTTTTCTCTTCCCCTTTTGAGTGTGTATCCTAAATCACATGACAAGGCTCTTGAACATCGCCCAGTAGCCGATGTATAATAGTAACGGTGTTTAGGAGCGTGCCGGGACGCAATTTGAGCGCGTCGCGATTTTTTTGATATTCAATGGGGGATTTTCCATGACCTGTCAAACTATAGCGGATATGGGTCCGTTCCGGGGAGCGGTTGGCCGTCCGGGGGCCATAGGCCCCGCCGAACCCGGCGGGCGCCGTTTTAGCCGCGGCGCTTACGCGAATATCGTTCCCGGATCCCCGTCGGTTTTTCATCGTTTTTTTTCCGTTTCAATTTCATTGTTCCTGCTTTTGGGCCTGGAAGTTTTTTCCGATGCGGCCAAGATCACAGATACCTGGGGTAAAGTGGAGGTCAAACGCCAGGGCGCCGGAGAGTGGCAGAGAGTGGAAGGTTCCGGCACGCTGAAAGCCGGGGATTCCATAAAAACCAATTGGCGCGGCAAACTTCGGATGTATCTGGAAGACGGCTCGCGTGTGGACATGGGCTCTTCCTCTTCCGTCACGCTTGACGCCGACGGAGCCGCGACTACGACTACGGTTAAGCTCGGAATGGGGTGGCTCAAGGCCTGGGTAAAAAAGGCCCAAAGAAAATTCGAGGTGCGCACCCCCAGCGCGGTCTGCGCCGTGCGCGGAACCGAATTTGAGGTGGAAACGGACGGGCGTAAAACTTCGGTAGATCTTGTAACCGGGCTGCTGGCCGTCAGTGATAACGCCGGCAACGAGTCCCTGCTTAATGCCGGACAGCATGTGAACGTGGACGAGCGGGGTATCGGTTCCGTTCAGTCTATTGAGGAAGGCCGTACCCAGCGCAGAGAGGAAAACCAGGTGGGGCTGAAGAACGAGGTCGCCCTGGATATGACTAAAGAACAGGTAATGGCCGCGGCTTCAGAGGAAATGAAGCTTGCCGAGTACCAGCAGGGCAAGAGCATGATAGACGTCTTCGGCGAGAGGGTGCGTCTGGAGCAGTATATCGTGCGTCCCAGGGATAACCAGTTCAAGCTGGTGGTGCTGAACGACCGGAACGGCAGGTTCGACTATTTTTTCTATAAAGGCACTTTTAATACTTCCCTTCCCACCGACCTGAGCGTGGCTCTTGGACAGCTCGGGGGCTGCGCGGGCGCTCCGTGCCAATACTACATGACCTCCTACGAAACCGCCAGGTCCAATCTGACGGACAAGGTTGAAGAGCTGGCTTCGGGCGGCCATCAGGTTAATGTGAACGCAAACGCTGTGGCCAACGACGACGTGTCCTCATATTTTGATTCTTCCCTCAACAGTTATGCTGGAGTTTCCGGCGCGTATTGGAAGACGCTCTTTGATAATTATTACATTAAATATAACGGCGTGACCTTCAATACCTGGGAACCCAATACGGGCGTTACCGCATACAACGGTACCCTCGGAACCGGCATACAAGCGTATTTTAAAGATGACGGCACCGAGCAGGATGCCTTGCACAAATACATAGGGGATAACGGCGCTTTGGGCACCGCCCTTCCCGGGCAGAACTCCGACAGGAGTCCGGACGGGACGGTTTTGCACGATAAAATCAGGCTTACCTACGGTACCGGCGGCTACTGGGAACAGTACGATAACTACATCGTGAACGACGAGGGGCAGGTCGCGTCGCTGGGTGATTTCGACGGCAATCGCACGGGGGTTTCTTATAAGGAAACTCTCCTGAAATGGAATTTCGAGCAGGTGGTGACATGCAGTTTGTTCGGGGGAAGGAAGATCGATCTGGTCATTGAACCCAAGACCCTGATACAGTCGGGGCTTATAAGATAAACCCAAACAGATTTGCGGATTCAGAGGAGGCGGGAATGACATTTAGCGGTACTACGGAATTTATAAGCCGGAAGAACAACAGGTTTGTTCAAAAAGCGGCCTATCTTATTGTTCTGCTGCTGGCCGCCTGCCGCCTGCCGCTTACCGCGTACGATATTACCCCTTACTACAATGCGTCCCTGATGGGCGGGCAGTATTTTTATGAAACCAACGCAGGGGCTCTGGCCGGCAACGCTTCTTTGCTTGCCTCCGCCTCCATGAAATTATCTCCGGTGTTTACTCTTATCCCGCTCTATAGCGGCCGGTATCAGGGCGCTAAACAGGTGTCGGACCTAGCGGGCGGCGGGACGCTCTTTCAGGCGCTGATGGATCACAAAGCGGCCGTTAAAGGCGTCTATTCCGTCAGCCCTCTTTTAAAAATTAAGCCCGAGCTGGCCTTTAAGCGGGAGTACCTGAAAGAAACAAAAGATGAAGCCTGGGGCGACGGTCTTTTTGACTATAAACGCCCCGGTTTTTCCATTGAAGGGGAATATAAATACAGCGATCCTTTCACTCTTCGCGTCGGCTACGATATTTATAATATAAGATTCCACAATTACACATCGCTGGAGTCCCAGATCGGAGCCGTTGACGGAAGTCTTGCCAGGGAAATGGCCGGCGATCATACCCTGAATTCGATGAATAATAATTTCTATATCGCAGGCAACGCTAAAATGCCCTGGGAGTCCCTGGGGGATGCGTCTGTCAGTTATACTATGCGTTCTTATGCCCATCAGCATGTAGTGAATGAGGCGGGGCAATTCAAGTCCGATACCAGAAGCGACAATGTGATCTCAGCCGAATTGGGCTGGCGGTTCCCCAGGAAGCTGGCAAACGGGAAAATGATGACGCCGGGTCTGAGCCTTGCCTACGTTATGAACGGTTCGAACCAGAATAGTTATGATGCGCAGAATACCAAATTTATAAAGGACTATTACGCTTACGGCAAGGTCAGGACCGGCCTGGACGCGTCCCTGCGGACGCCCCTGGCGGGAGAAAAGCGGTTCTGGGAAACACGGCTTGGCGTGGGGTGGGTCCGGACCGGCTATGCTGAAAGACTTGTGCAGGACGCCGCCGGACTTTATAAATCCGCCAAGATCTATATCGACGAGCTTACGGCGGCTGGTGATGTCTCTTACGACATTGTGAAGAATTTCAAGTTGAAGGCCTCCATGCAGTACGGGCGCCAGAGTTCCAATATGAAATATGAGAAGCTTTATAAATATAGTTACGCGATGTTCAGTTATCTGATGGGGGTTACATACGAGTATTAGGCCGGAAATAGCATCGGCTATTTTCGGAGGGATGAAGGCTGAATGATTCGGGATTGATTTTTTATGAGCGTTAAAAACAAGGGTGAAATTATTATGACGAAAACACGCATAAATTTGTTCAGAAAATTCCTATTGGCGGCTGTTTTGGCCTTTATCCCGATACGCGCGATGGGCGTTTGGCCCGGCAGCGCGGTAAATTATCTTCCGGGAGCCGCCGGGCAGGGCCCTGTTGATAGTTTTTATTCTATCCAGGATGAGACTGGCGGGATATATAATGTCTGGACGGCCACCGCTCCGGCGCATCCGAACTATCATCAGGTATATGTGCAGCATATAAATATGAACGGCGTTCCGGATTGGTTTACAAGGGTTAGTACTTCGGCCAATTATCAGGATTTATATGTGGATCCTAAATTAAGCTACGATGGTCAGACTGCCCTTAACGTGGCCTGGGGAGAACACGTGGATTCAACCGCCGGATCTGCCAAGGTTATGAAAGTAAAGCGTTTTATTTCTTCCGGCAGCATAGTGTGGGGCGGTGTGGGCGGCATACAGGTATCTTCCGGTATCATTGACGGTGGCACGATGGAGATCTCTTCCGACGGCGGACCGGTTTTTATGATGGGGTATCCGGTTGGATCGGGTCTAAAGATGGTGGTTCAGAAATTGCAGAACTCCGGAGGCGGTTGCGCCTGGCCTGGCATTGGCGATTGCGTTACCGGAGCCTCCGGAACAGAGCTGTACTCCGCGGCCAACACCGATTCTATCGGTAATGTGGCTTTAGTCCCGTCCTCTTCAGGCATGCTGATAGTAGTCTCAACGGGAGTGGTTTCCGGAGACTGGGCTATTTATGCGCATAGGTTAAACGAAACCAACGGTTCCCCTGTATGGTCATCCACTTTGGTCTCCGGTACAGGGGCCCGTGGAGGGATCGTGAACGGTATTTCCGACGGTTCCAACGGAGCTTATATTGTTTGGGATGATGCAAGGAGCGGTTATAAAAATGTTTACGCCACAAGAATAGACAATGACGGAGCCGTTGTAACCGGCGGCGCCTGGTCCCTGGGCGCTAATGCGGGCGTGCAGTTCACAAATTTCACCGACGATATAAATAATATGCATGTAGTCCCGACCGCAGACGGTTTCGCTCTGACATGTTCCACCGTAACAGGGCAGGACCAGCGATTCCTCTTCGGTACAATGTCCGCGTCCGGGGTTATCCTCTCCTCCGGAGTGACCGCCGGGTTGGAGCCTCTCTACTCCCAAGCGGTTTGCAGGGATAGCGCCTGTTTTGTCGCGGGTTATAAGGGCGTGCCGGAGTTTACGGCCTATGTGGCCAGGATTACTCCGGGGAACTCCGTCAGTCTGTACCCAATGTTTGCGGGCGGGGATTTTCCGTACAATATAGCGCTGTCCTCCGTAGCCGGCGGCATCGCGGCTTCCTGGACCAGCAGCGCCGGCGCGCAATGGGCGAGGTATGCCCCCGCTACGGTTTTTGACCGGCGCCAGGTTTCGGGCTTAGTCACTTTCAGCGGCGTTTATGAGCCGAATACGGTTCTCACAGTGTGGCTCAGCACCTCGGCTGATTTTAGAGGAGTCACCGCTTCCACCCATATCCCCAACCCTTCTACTACACAGTCCTATACCATATCCGATATCCCCTCCGGGATATATTATATGGCCCTGACGGCGTCGTTCGACTGGCAAGTGGTTGCCTCCACCCATCCCTGGGGAGTCCTGGGCCAGCTTGGTACGCCTACGGCGGTCGATGTCACGATCGGCGACGTTTCGGGTAATAATGTGGCGATGACCGACGGCCATGTCCAGCCGAACCCCTGGTCTCCGGAATCACAGGCGCCTTCCATAGTTTCCTGCGTGGAGAACTTCGCTAACGGCGGTTCCTGCAGGATAAACGGCAACAGCACTTACGGCAACGCTATCGCCGTGGACGGCTCCGATAATAGTTATATCATAGGCACCAATCTGACTGACTCGGCTATTGTGAAGTATGACGCTTCGGGCGTTATCGTTTCTTCAATTACGGCTAAATACGCGGTTTTCAACGATATAAAAATAAGCCCCGTCAACGGCGATCTTTATGTGGCGGCCCAGGGCCTGGTTTCCGGGATACGCGTATTCCGTTACGCCGCTTCCAATCTTTCTTTTGTTTCCTCTATAACCGTGTCAGGATACCAGGGAGCGCGCCAGTTGGATTTCGGCGCGGACGGCGAGGTTTATGTGGTTTCCGCGGTGGATAACGGGGGTTCCTACGGTAACGATATAAGAGTGGTCAGGCTGTCGGCTAACCTGTCTTCCGTTACCGGAGATTGGAGCGATACGTCCAACGGTCCCGATCAGGGGATCGGCATACATGTAAGCGGGGGAGACGTTTTTGTGACGGGGTTTCAGCATCCAGTTTCAACTGATCAGGTTGTTGTCATCAGGCTGAGTACCGCTACCACCATGTCCAAGCTGGATACAGGGACGGCTGGTACGTCCCCCGTCGTTTTTGCCGAGGGGGAAGGTTTCAACCATTTCCGCGTCACTTCCGACGCCACAGGCGTTTATGCGGCTTATAGTTATCTTCTTAATACCAGCACCCAGACCGCTATATACCGCTTTGACAGGTCGAATATGTCGGCCGGATATTCGTCGGCCACCATGGCGGGCGCCGCCGCTTTCGGCGATCTTAAATCTTCCGGTTCCAAGTTTTTTGTTGTTGCGCAGTCGGATGGCAACCAGGCCCGTGTAACGCGGTACGATGCCGCAACTTTTGCGGCGGAGGCCTCCACCCGCGCTTCGGTACCTGCCGCCTACGGCATGGCTCCCGGCGGTATGGCCTTTGGCACCGGTGGAGAGGTTTATCTGTCGGGTGCGCTGCCCGATGCCGGTGATTCTGCGAGTATCGGTATAACCAAACTTGATTCTGTTGCCGGTCCGGTTCCGGGGGAAGAGGAGCTTATTACGGTATATGTCTCTACCGCAGACGCTTCGCCGGCCGCTTTTACAACCGGGGTGGAAGCCGCCGCCTTGAGGATGGATATCTATACCGTTTCGTCCTCAACTTCTATTTCCAATGTCAGGGTAAGCGTCAATCCGAATGGCCCCTATACGCGGGCGGCCTATGTGGGTTTTTATGTGGATAGCAACCGAAACGATATCTGGGAGCCGGGAACCGACGCGCTTATTTCAAGCGCCGCCGTTACCTCGGCTTTTGTGGACCTGCCTGTGGCCGCGGGAATAATAAATAACGATCCGTACGGTTCGTTCATTACCCTTACTCCCTCCGCTTCAGCTCTAGGTTCCAGTATAAATCTTGGCATAGATTCAACCGCCTCATTCACCGTGGGAGGCGTTATGGCGGAGCAGGCTGTGTATCCCATAAGGTCGGACGCGAGATTGGTTCAGCCCCCGGTGTCCTTCAGCGGGGGAGGGCTTAACGGGCCGAGCGCTTCGATTTTGAACGGCACGGCTATGGATCAGGGTGTAGATGTAAAAGCCTATGGTTCAAGCGTTTATGCCATAGGTATAGCGTATCCTAACTCCGTGTTGATAAAATACAGCACTTCCACAGGCCAGGTGGCCGCTTTGACCGGCCTTTCGGGAGTGGATTTCACGGCTTTAGCCGTGAATGCGAACGGGATTTATGTAACCGGTAAGGGCTACTATGCGCCCGGGTTCGTGACTATAAAATACGCGCATGATCTAACGATTGTTTCTTCGGTCACGCTCGCGGGGGCTTCCAGCGCCTACGGTATAACTCTGGATGGCGCCGGCAGGGTATATGTTATCGGGGACAATGCCGGAGAGGGCGGGAGCAATAACGATTACAAAATAGTCGAATACAATTCCGATCTGGTCCAGCAGGGCGCGGCTCATATCTGGAACGCGGGCGGAGTTGACTATGGCAAGGGTATAGCCGTATCCGACGACGGTTCTCTTATTTATGCGACCGGCCTTTCGCTTATGGGCGGAGCCACATATTACGCCACCGCTAAATTCGACGGAGCTTTTGTATTCGTTTCTTCAACCGCTTATCCGGGTTATGCGGACGATCATATTGATACGGTCGACATAGTGCAGAATAGCACCAGCGGCGCCGTTTATTTGGCCGGTTCCGCTAACCACGAGGCGATGCTGCTTGCCAAATATAATTCCAATCTGGTGCTGCAGTCCACCGCCGGGGTCTACAGCCCGGCTTACGCTGTGGGCGCCGGTATCGCGCAGGATAGCGTCGGCAACGTATATATAGCCGGCGGCTATAATGCCGGCGGCGCGGCGCATGATGAGAATACGGTGGTCAAATTCAGTCCCGCCTTGGTCAGGCAGTCCAGTGCTACGACCTTTTCGGCATACGGATTTGAACCCGGTGGTCTCGCGCTGGACGGTTACGGGTATCCGTATGTGACCGGCGTGCTGTTGGTTTCCGGTTCTTCTTCCACCTGGGATATGAAAACCGTCCGGCTGGCCCAGCTTGCCGATGTGGTAGCCGCAAAGCCTTATATAACGGTAACGGTTCCTTACGGTGGGGCGGTGGATGTTTCAAGCGGCATAAGGTATATCGACATTACATTCAGTGAGCCTGTGACCCCGGCCTCGCTTAATGCCGGCGGCGATGGTTTGTCTCCTTATCTTATGTTCAGCAAGCCGGGCGGGTATCATAACCCGAGATTTACCGGTTTTAGCAATCTCTACGGCAATACTTACCGGATAGCTATGGTGGATGTGGATCTTGACTCCAACACCGTGTACACGGTAGAGGCCGCTAATTTTGAAAGCGGTTCGGCAGTAGTAATGGATCCGGCTTCTTTCTCCTTCACTACAACAGGCTCCGCTCCCGCGGGGAAACCGTCCATCACCGCCACCAATCCGACCGCCGGCGCAACCGGGGTTTCCCTTGGGTTGACGGCTATAGATATAACTTTCAGCGAACCTATAGTTCTGGACGCGGGAGATATAGGCGGTAAGATAAATCTGTTTGTCGGGGCGGAAGATCGGTACAACCTTCTCTCCACATTTACATATGTTTCAGGCAATACTTACAGGCTTGAACTTAAAAACGGGCCTCTTGCGGCCGGGACGGTTTACAGGGTTGAACTGTCTAATTTCGCTAATGAAAGCGCGGCGGTTATTGACCCGGATTCATTCAGCTTTACCACCGAAGCCGGCGCGACGACGGTGAACCTGCTGGTGCAAAATGCCGCTTCCCCTTACATGAGGTATTACAGTACCAACTCCGCTCTGAAGCTTTCCCTTTGGACGGATTCCGGCTCCTCTCAATGGTCGGCAATGACCGTCAATCTTGGAGGCACGGTCGTGCCCTGTTCCGACGTGGATGCTTTGTATGTGTACAGGGACAGCGGGGACGGGGCATATTCCGACACAAACGATTCCTATGTCGGTTATGCGTCGCCCTGTAACGGCGGTACGTTCAACTTCTATACCCCGGAGACTATAGGCGTTTCCACCAGTGTTTACTTTGTGACCGTGAGTCCCAGATCCAGCGCTATCGGCAAAACCGCGCGTCTCACTATTACAAGCACGGCCGCGTTCACTATAGGCGGTTCGGACGTTATGCATTCGCTTACCGGCATGCCGGCTAATTCGGCCATAGCCACTGTGATGAACTATATATATGCCAGCGAAATGGGATCATATAATTACGACACCAATATTTCGGTGATAGCGGGACAGGCTTTGCAGATAAATGCGACCGGCTATTGGAATTATGACGCCACACATCAGGTGAACGCGGACGGTTCTGGCGAGTGTTCCAGTACTTGTCCTTTGCCTTCGGCCTACCGCGGAGCGCTTATAGCCCGCGGCGATTCGACTCCCTGGTTCGTGGTAGGCCGGTCCACCACTATCGTGCTCGGCTACAGCGATACGCTGCGCCTTGCGATGAACGACGACGACTATAACGATAATACCGGCATAATGATGTTTGAAAAAGCCGCCCAGGCCGTCACCAAGATCTGGACCGGAGCCGCTTGCGGAGGCGTAGGCTGCAACGAGGCCGGGAATCCCATGAACTGGCAGGGCGGAGTCCTGCCCGCCTACGGAGATAACGTGGTCTTCGGCGGCACCGGCGCAAAGGATTGTTTGTGGAATCTTAACATAACCGTGAACAGCCTGTATGTCTATCCGGAATACAACGGCCGTATCAGCCTGATAAATCCTCCGGGCATGAATATCAACAGGCTTGAGATAACGGACTATCTCTATATACGCGGCGGCACTTTTGACATAGCGGGCAATATCCTGGCCGCTTCTTCAATAACCGTTTCCGGCGGCGTCCTTGACCTGGGCGCCGGGCTGGGCGACTTGCAGGTAGGCCCGGGCGGCTTGAACGTTACCGGCACGGGAACGCTCGCCTTTACCGGTAATACATCCGCATCTATTGATCCGATGGCGGAGGGATATTACCCGATATCTATATTCGGCGGCACCGTGACAGTGAACGGCGCCGGCCTTCTTAATATACGTGGTTCCAACGGCATCGCAATATCCAACTCTCCGGCGCTTACGTTCAACAATGTCAGGATAATGAATCTGGCGTCCGGCGCCACCGCTCTCAGCATTACCGCGGCTTCGGGCGATTACACATTCGATAATTGGGGTTTTGATGCGTCGGTCACCAATAATGTTGGCCTGACCGGTTCCGCCATGATTTATATGAACAACGCTTCCGGAGCTCAGATGGGGACCCCGCATGAACTTTCGGACCCGGATAACAGGATAATCTGGAATCCGGACGGCGGCGGGACCGGCAGTATCGGAGGCAACCTTAGTTATTCCGGAAATAAGACCGGAAACTATATAGTTTTTGTTACCACGAATATGACCAGTTCCAGCTTTGCCGCCATTAGCACTTCCGCGTCAACCGGCTATTCGTTCGGAAGTCTGAAAGCTCCCGCCACTTACTATCTGTGGGCCACCAGGGACTCAAATTCTGACTATGATTATACGGCTTCCATCATGGAACCAATCGGCTGGCTGAATGCGCCGGTGTATTTATCCACTGGTGCGGCTCTTACGCGAAACATGACGCTTTTGGATACGGGGAAGATCACAGGAACTATAGACAAGAGCGCCACTAACCAGGCCGGCATGACCATAGTGGAATTGCATACTCAGCCGCTTTCCGCCACTTCGTTGTTCGATTGGCAGGTCCTGGACCAATGGGAGTATCAATATCTGGTCGCCGCTCCGTCCGCCACCTATACCGTGCTGGCTTATATAGACGTCAACCAGAATGAACGCTTCGATCCGGCTTTTGAAAGCTCCGGTACCGCGACCGATGTGCTTATTTCAACAGGCGGGACGGTTACGAATAATATAGCCCTTAATTCCGGTTCCGTGGAGGCCGGTGGAATTGTGGGAATTTCCACCACCGCTTTCTTTGCCGGAAGTTTTATAGGCAAGACAAATTCCGCGGCTGTGATGAAGTTAGGCCTTGTTTCAAACGGCGGAGAGGCCACGGTTGGAAGTCTGAGGTTCAGCTCCATTGGAACGGCCGAAGCCGGCAAGTTCAGTCTTTCCGTTTACAAGGATGACGGCAACGGACTGTTCGATAATGATCCTTCCATACCGAATTCAACGTACAATGATATGTTGCTGGGAAACGGCTATTTCGGAGGAGTTTCTTCACAGGCCGCTATCTCATTCACGAACGAAGTCGGACTGCTCAGCAGCGGCGCTACGCAGTATTTCTTTGTTATGCTGACGGCCACCAACCCGGTTTCAGGCTCCACCATAGGGGCCGTGCTGCTTTCTTCGGACAGCGTGGGCTTGTTGAAGGGGACTATGGCCGGTCAAGCCATATACCCGGTTTCCACGCCTCTCAGGACCGTCAGTGATTCCATAGATGTCTGGTCAACCCTTTATACGGGTGTTGACGTATATTCCGGTCAGACCATAAATATTTCCGCTTCCGGCCAGTGGCAGGTTAATGGCGTTTATGTTTATGCCACCGGCTCCGGCAGCAATATGTACAACGGCGTGTATCCGAACGCTCCCGTGGGAGCCCTGATCGCCCAGGTCGGTTATAACTCGCCTTGGTTCTATGTAGGCACTTCCACAAGTTTCGTTTATTCCGGCATGACAGGGCCTCTTATGCTGCATATGAACACCAATTATGACTTCGGTACCATGATGTGGAATTATCCCAACGGGGTGAGCGGCCAGCTTTACGTGAATTATTCGGTGGAGGGTGACACGCACGCCGTGATTTCCGGCTTAGTCACCTACGCCGGAGGCACAAACGGCACCATTATTGTAAATGCCGGCAGCCGCAGGCCCGATCTTAGCAGGTATGAGTGCCGGGTCATGACTCCCTCGGAAAGCTGTATGGTCGACGTTATCGTCGGGACCCATACTATACCCAGTCCGCTTGCCGGCGGTACCAGTTATTACACTATGGGCGGCATTGAGATACCACAGGGAGATTCCGACAACGTAATTATTTCCGCTTACATTCAGGAAGATCCTTCCCAACGCGGGATCGCTCCCACGCAAGTCGGGATACGGATAGGCCAGGCTGCGACAGGCGGGGATGTTACGGTCTATTCCGGCGCGGGCACGCTGAACGGTAACATCAGCTATTCAGGCGCTCAGCAGTTCGGGAATACCGTGGTGGCTTTGTTCACCAACCTGGAAGGCGGGAACCCCGTAGTTTCCACTACGCTGGCGGAAGGAGTTTCGGCTTTCAGTATAGCTGATATACCCGGGCCGGCCCTTTATTATGTGGTCGCTTTCAGGGACTTGGATTATGACAATAAACCCAGCGGTCCCGAACCGTTCGGATATTACGGGTCAACCGGTCCTATTTCTCTGATGAGTTCCAACGCAGTCCAGTTGAATGTGGCTTCAAACGTCGTTACAAATGTGCCGGCCACGATTAACCTGCTGGATATGGGACAGATCAACGGACGCATCGACCTTGGCAGCCTTCAATTCGGAATAAGGGTTTTGGTGCAGGCCGGTCACGGCATTCCCGGAAGTTCGTTCGTGAAAGAGAACCAGTCGGAGTACTTCGCCCAGCCTTGCTGGTGGTACGGCTGTATTAACGAGGTCTATTACAATGTCGGAACTTTGTCTCCGGCCGAGGATTACACGGTCGTCGCTTTCCTGGATAAAAACGGAAACAATCAGTGGGATTGCGACGCGGAAAATTGTGAAAGATTCGCTTCCAGCCGCAATAATATATCTGTGACCGCTAACGGCATGGCCCAGGCGGATATAGCGCTGACCGCCGCTCCGGTTCCCGATACGCCGCAATCGTTCAGCGGCACGGTCCTGAGCACGGACGTTATACTTTGGGCGTGGAACGATGTGCCGACCGAGACCAGTTACTATCTGACCACTTCCACAGGCGGTATATTGCATGTCCTGGATGCGAACACCACCCAATACAGCGAAACAGTGGCCGGCGGGGCTAATACTATAAGTTCCGTGCGCGCCGTCAGGGCGCATAACTATGCCGGAGACAGCCCGCTTTCATCCATGATCGCGCTTTATACGAAAGCCGCCGCTCCCGAGCTTGTTGTCAACGGAGTTAGCGCCTCTGAAGTGAATCTTGGCGTTTCCAGCGCTACTAACCGTTTCGTTTTGCAAAGAAGCACCGCTATTGCCGGTGGCTATATCGTCGTTTACAGCACTTATACGGGGACTTCTGTCACTTCACGCGTTGACGCGGGATTGACCCCCGGCACCACCTATTACTACAGGGCCTTGAACTTCAACGCCCAGAGCGTGGCAAGCGCTTATTCCGCGGTTGCGATCGCGACCACCACCGCTCCCACCGGTTATTTTATAAGGGGCACGGTCAATTATCCCGGCCTTATGACGGGCAATATAACCCTGCTGGCGTCCACGCAGGAGTTCCTGTCCAATCCCATCACGGTGGCCTTATCCGGCAATACCACGCAGGCCTATTATCTGACCGGGCTAGCCAGCAATACGTCTTATTACATACGGGCGTTCGTGGATTATAACGCCGACAACGCCAGACAGATATACGAAGACGCCAGCGCTATTGCCGGCCCCATTTACCTTGCAGCCTCCGGTCTTTCCGGCCAGGACATAAACATTGTACGCAGCACCGCTATTCCGGCTTCTCCATCCGGACTGGTCGCTACGCCCGGCTTCCAGCGGGTGAGTCTGCAGTGGATAGCTTCCGCCGCCTCCAATCTGATCGGTTATGAGGTTTTTAGGAGCACAAATGCGTCCTTCTCTTCGGCGGTAACAAGGGTTTCCGGAGATAGTTTTGTCACCGGCGCCTCTTTCACGGACTTTAACCCCCTGGCGGGAGTTCCGTTGTACTACAGGGTCAAGGCCGCGGATTGGGGGCGGAACCGCAGTTTGCCCGCCGCGCTTTCCTCTCCGGTCAATGTGTCCGCCGGCGGCAGTATAACCGGCACGGTCTATGCCGTGGATACCTCCACGCAGGGGCTTTATCATGTGCGCGTTTCAACCACGCCGGACGCCAATGTGCCCAGCCTTATGGATATTATGGTTTCCACCGCGCCCGCTACGTATACCGTTTCGGGTCTGCCGGACGGTTCCTATTACGTTCGCGGATATCGCGACTTTAACAATGATTTTAAACAGGACCGCAGGCAGGAGCCTTCCGGCACTCATGGGGGCATAGCCAGGCCTTTTGATATTTATATGACCCAGGGCAATAGTCTTACCGGCATAGATGTTAAGGTCTGCAACAGGTTGCCGCTGGCGGTGGGGGTTTCCACAAGAGTTACGATTTCAGCCACCGGCTGCGAGGCCCTGGACCGGGGTCCCGGTTATTATACCAGGGTCTACACGCTGGAGGCCGGTTACGGCGCGGGCAAGGTGCCTACAGGCTCGCAGATCACCGTGTACGCGAACAAGACCGATCCGTTGGACGGCATAAACGACGCTTATCTGTATCTGGTGGGTCCTACCGGAGATGTCGTAGCAAGGGATGACGATAGCGGCGGGGATATGAACTCCAGGATACAATATACCCTGGACACTCCCGGAGTTTATCTTATAGAACCCACTTCCTACGCTTCCGGCCTGTCCGGAGCCCTGAACGTGGGCTTTGATGTGACAGGCGGATTCGCCGGCAGGATCTCCGGCACGCTCAGTTACTCCGGTTCTATGACCGGGCCTTCGGTCGTGCAGATTTACGAAACTCTGACGGCTAATTCATGGCCGGTAATGATGTCCTCCACCTCGGTTTCGGATTTTGAGATCATAGGGCTCAGGGACGGGAATTTCTATCTCAAGGCGTTCAAGGACGTCAACGGTAACGGGGTCCAGGACTCCTTCGAACCGTACGGCGTTTACGGCGGCACTACGGCCGTTCAGTTTTCTGTAAGCGGCGGCGTGACAAGCGCGTCGCTTGCCATAACGCTGGCGGAGCCTGCGGTCGGTTCGGTGTCCGGAAATCTATTTTATAACGGCGGGCGGACCGGTAATATCAGAATAGAGGCGGCAAGGCAGCGCGGCAGCGACCAGTACGATCTGGAAGTGGTGAAATTCTCCACTGTGACGCGCGGAAATGAAACCGTGGATCAGGCATATATTCTTGACCTGCTGGCGCCCGCTACCGATTACACTATCAGGGCTTTCGTTGACGAGAACAGCAATAACCAGAAAGATGTGATGGAGCCGTTCATTTCCGCGCGTTCTATCACAGTTACCGCCAGCACCCAAACTACCGGGGTTAACCTGAACATCGTAAATCCGGGCAGTGGAGGAGTCGGCAACTCTATCCTGAGCGGCGCGATCACCTACACTCCGATTCCTGGCCAGAACTATATTTCAACCGGCAATATCTGGGTAGGCTGGGCAAGCGACCAGAGCTTTGAGAACATCTTGTATTCGCAGGTGGTTTCAACGTTTACCCAATATGCTTCCTCCACCGCGTGGACCTATTCCAAGAGCGATGTAATGGGCGGGGCCACCTATTATATGGCTTCGTTCCTGGATCTCAACGGCAACGGTCAGCCGGATGATAGGAACGGCGAACCGATGGCTATGTATTCGATCGATGGGGAGATGGCTCCTGTATCTGTGCCTACCTCATCGACCGTGGTCAGGAATCTAGCTCTTACCCCTCCTTCAACCGGCTATCTCAGCGGTGTTGTGCATTATTACGGCGCTATGACGGGGTCCGCTAAAGTCAGCGCGTGGAACCAATCCTGCGAGAACACTTCCGAACAGAAGGATTGTTCCGCTGAAAACTACTTCGCTATTATCAACGGAGTTACGGATTACCCTTTCACGCTGCGTTTCCTGAATCCGACCACAAGCTACCAGTTGTCGTCCGTTATCGATCTGAACGGTAATCAGATGACGGATCCGGGCGAGCCGAACGCTTATCTTCCCGGCTACATTGTGAGCGGTTCCACTACCGCAGCGCTCACTATCATGGATCCGGGCCAGATGGCCGGCGGGAATATAGGCGAGATCCGCGGCATCGTCACTTACGGCGGACATCAGGGCGGGGATAAGATAGTAAGGCTGTTCCGCGGCGGTTTCTACGGGGCTCCGGTTCAGACCATGAATATAAACGCCGGCTGCCTCGGCAATTCCTGCAGCTTCGCTATCAGCGGCTTGTCTTACGCCGCCGATTACTATGTGGACGCTTTTGTGGACTCCAGCTTCAACGGGATGTTTGAGCCGGCTTTTGAGCCGCACGGCGGCATAACATCGGCTATAAGTGTATCCCAGGCCGTGCCGCAGTCGCGCAATAATTACATGACCCTGGAAGATCCGGGAACGGGCGCCGATATTCCGACCGGCAGCAATCTGCTTTCCGGAATGGTTAGCGTACAGGGCGGCACTCCGTCCGGCACCGTGCGCGTACAGCTGTTCAGGTTCGTAAGCACGGTAAGCGTGATGGAAGTACCTATAAGGGTGGCAACCTACCCGTATGTATCCTCCGCGAATCAAACCCCGATAAGTTATTCGTTCGATAATCTGCCCAGCGACGGCGGCGCCAGGTATATCGCGCAGGCTTATGTGGATTCCAACTCCAACTTCACTCCGGACAGGAACGAGGCCTGGGGGCAGACCAAAGCCCTGAACCAGGGAATTTCAACCTCGGATCCGGCGGAGCAGAAGAACTTCTCCGTCTGCGCCAGGACTTCCATTGACCAGGGACAGAACCTGAACGGATCGCTGGAAACTTCCGATTGCGTGAGCTCGGACAGGGGCCAGGCGTCGGCTTTCGTGGACTACTATTCCTTCGGCGGCCGCGCCGGAGACATAGTCACGCTGGAAATGACAGGGACCGGGTTCTCGGACACCTATCTTTATCTGTACGGCCCGTCCATGCGTAGTACCGAGGCTTTTACCAGTTATAATCTGGCCGCTTTTGATGACGATGGCGGCGGTAATTACAATTCCAAGATAAACGGCTATACGCTTACCGCCGACGGCATATATACTATAGGCGCCGCTTCGTACGGCAATAACATAACCGGCGCTTATACTTTGTCTATGCGCGTTTCCGGCGGGACCAACGGTTCGATAGCCGGAACCGTCCGTTACAACGGCACACAGGGCGGCAATATCAACGTGGGCCTGTTCAACTCTAATCCCATGGAAGCGCAGAACGTGAACTCTATCATGGGTGCATCCATGCAGGTTCCGGGTGCGTTCCTGTTCGGCGATCTGCCCAGCGGAACCAGTTATTACATAGCCGGTTTCGTGGATGTCAATGGGAACAACTCCCCCGATCAGGGAGAGGACTTCGGGATGTATCCCAATATTATCACGCTCAGAGCCGGCCAGAACGTCACCGGGACGCTGCTGGAAATAAATCATAGCACCGACGTGGTCTTCGTGGGCGGGGCCGGCCAGGGAACCATTTCCGGCGCCATAAGTTATACCGGTATCTCCACCGCGACATCTCTGGTCATAGAGATGTGGAATACCGCCACGTTCAGGGGCACTCCCATCGGTATACGGACCATGCAGCTCACCGGCGAATGGCCGGTAAATTATGATCTTCAGGTGCCCGGAGACCAGACCTATTATCTTAAGGCGTTCCTTGACGCCAATAATAACAGGATGCCCGAACCCAGCGAAGCTAAAGGCGCTTATACTCCTAACAATGAGGGGCCTGAACCTATCTATGTCGGTTCGGCGGCTTATATCACGGATCGTAACTTCACGCTGTATGACCCCGGTCAGACATTAGCGGGCGGCGCCCAGGGCGTGTCCGGAGAAGGCTGGGCCTCGGTTCTTCCTTCGTTGGTTGCGGCCGGCAGCCAGTTCACGTCCACTGTGACCGTGCGCGTAACCGGTCTTGGTGAAGGCGGGGTAGTCATGGTCGGTATGCCCAACAATCTTTATAGTTCCCTGCAGACGGGCTGCTCCGGGTGTCCCGGATATGTTCAGGTCAGTTCGGACGGGACGCATTATAGCGCGGCGCAGCTTATCTCAAATAACGCGCAATATCGTGTGCCGATGGGCCAGAGCCTGGCGGCCGGCGCTTCCGTATACTTTGCGATAAATAATCTGTACGCGCCGTGCCAGGGAGGCATGACCGGCCAGCAGTCCGATAACAGGCTTGTGTTCCACGTAGGCACTTCCAGCAACGCTTTCACAGGGCCCCAGCCGCTAGTCAGCGGCGAGCCTACGGCCGTGCTGGGGGCGGGCGCTCCCCAGAATCTGAGTTTCCGTCTGGCCGATAATATGAACGGCGCCAATATGGCCGTTCCCAACGGCGAGGTTACCCCCATGCTGGCCGAAGCGAGGGATAATTGTTGGAATCTCGCTCCGATGTCCTCGGTTTATATCGCGACCGTAAGCGCCTATTTTTACAACATGGCCACCTACGGTTATGATAACGACGCGACGGTCAAATTCTCGACATGGAATGCCGAAGCGGATTCTGTTACAGCTACGAGCGCGACCGTGCGTTTTGAGGCTGACAGTTCCACCGGGGTCTTCTATGTTAAGCCGACGGCCCAGGGCTATAGGAACATAGGTCTGTCGTACGATCTCGCTTGGTCCAACACGTTCTATATGGGCGTGCAGGTTATGGCCGGAGGGGGTATCAGCGGCGCGAACGTTTCCACCGGCGCCTATAACAACCTGTCGGCCAGTTCCATGACCGTGACCATAACCCCCAACGGCGACGGAAATGCGGACAGGGCGTATGTCAACTTTATCATGGGCGACGCGAATATGGGCTGGCATGTGCTGGTTTCCTCCAGGCCTTTCAGAACGGGCGTGTCCCCGACTCCGGTCTGGGAGACCTGGGGCTGGGGCCAGCCGAATCCGGGCCAGATATTCTGGGAAGGCAGATATAATCCGTGGATGAACTTCGGCGGCGTGGTTCCGACAGGGGCCTACTTCGTCAGAATAGAGGCCGGCAGTCTTAGGAACGATACCCTCAGGATAAATGTAGTGGTTCCCCAGGTTTCAGGCCAGGTCACCGACGCCGGAACCAGTCCTCAGAGGCCGCTTGAAGGTGTGATGGTGAATACGTTCGGCGCTTTCGGCTGGGGCCAGGCCACCACCGATTCCAACGGTAATTTCTCCATCCCCGGTCTCGCGGCAGGCCAGTATAACTTCCAGTTCAGCAAGGAAGAGTACGGCATGGTGAGCTCTCAAACGGTAGTCGGAGTAAACGGCGCCACGGTTAACGCCAGCATGCGGCGCGCGCCCGCGCTTGTGATTATTCCTTCGCTGGGCAACGGCACTACCCAGCAATATGACCAATGGGGCTGGATAAACGTTCATACCTCGGATTGGAGCCGCGTCTATAACGGCAGCCTCAGAGTGCAGGCCGGTACCACCACTATCGACGACGGCGGAAGATGGGACGCGTCCACGAACCAGTTCGTTACCCGCAGGAGGATAAGGTTCGATGTCGAAGCGGCGACGTATACGGTGGAGGCTGAGTTGACCGGTTACGGCCGGGTAAGTTCCACGGTTTATGTCGGTTCTTCAGGACTTGAATTGACTCTTCCTTCTTTCGTCCGCAAAGCCAATTTGTCCGGCCTTGTGAGACTGCCGGTCGGCGCGCCTAACACGACCGGCGTCTGGATCTCCGTCAACGCCCTGCCCGTGGTTCTTTCCAGTTCCATAGCGGGCGGCTGGGGCGGCATCTGGCT
Organism: Elusimicrobia bacterium RIFOXYA12_FULL_51_18; assembly: GCA_001800245.1. GTDB lineage: Bacteria > Elusimicrobiota > Elusimicrobia > Elusimicrobiales > UBA9959 > YA12-FULL-51-18. The sequence goes on from MGVA01000028.1 coordinate 86,623, forward strand.
TAACCAGGGAGTGACTTCCGGTACTTACAATATATTCGGCGTTGACTCCGGGAGTTATACGATCCGCGCGCAGGTGCCCGGTTATTCCGGAAAAAGTATAGGCCCGGTGTTCGTTTCAACCAGCGATATAAATACGGGCCTTGATATCCCCGCCTTCGATGCCGGTTCGGTGATACGGGGAACCGTTACTGTAGTGGGGGATACCCACTTGTTCCAGAAGCCCGACTGGGCTAATAATTGGGAGCAGCCGGTCAAGGTTAGCGTAAACGTCTGGTCGCCGCAGACCTATACCAACGGCTGGACCGAGATCTACGTGGCTACAAGCGCGGGACAGGCCCAGAGTACCTTCACTATAACCGGCCTTGACGCAGGCACTACTTACCAGTTGTTCGCGAACATTGAATATAACCGTGACGACGGCAATACGGAGTTCACCGTTCCCGGCGGCTTCCCTAAACAGGTCTATGTGGATACGACCAGTCTCTCCGGCAATAGTGAATTCTCGTTCGCGCTGGCTTCCGGGGCTATATTCGGAACCATTATTCTGCCTACGACGCCCGCGGTTGATTTTAGTTCGGTGTCTATGAGTATCAGGATCACGCAGTCCGATAACCCGTACAGCGTAGGGCAGAGCTTCTCCATACTTGATATAACGGCCCCGTGCGGCGGGCAGAATAGCAATTGTCTACCCGGGGTTACATTGTATGCGTCCAGCGCGACCTTCAGCGTATCCGGCATGGAAACCCAAAGCATAGAGGTAACTTTCACTTACAGGCTGACGGGCATGAGCAGGACCGCTTTGGTCAACGTCATAAGCGGCTCCACCGCCACCGTAGTGGTGGATTTGAGGAACCAGACCTATGCCATAGCCGGTTCTATAACCAACCAGGTTTCCAACCCGCTGTTCAATACCATGGCTCTGGCTATAGCCTATTCCTCGTATACTACGCCTTCGGGTTATCCCTCCATCCCCGCCAATAGCATGCCTATAGAGGCTGTGCGCAGGGACCTGAGCGAATTCGGCGCGGCCATGACCTCCGCGGTCTTTGACCCCGCTAAGACACGCGTTGGGTTCATAACTCTGGCCGGCACCTATACTATAAGAGGCCTGCAGGAAGGCGTCTATGTGATAAGGACCCAGCCTCTGAAGACCTGCGCCACTTGTGAAATGCTTGTGGCCGCTCAGGAAAAGATAGTGACCATAAGAGGACTGGACTACACGAATAATAGCCGCGTTATCGTGGACGGATTGTCGGTAAGCACCGGCGCCGTAAACTTTACGCTGATAGACGGCTGGAACGTAAGCGGTCTGATCTCCATAGATAATAACGTGCAGGACGCAAGGACGCTGGCGCTGACGCTCCGGAACAGGCGCAACGAGGTGGTACGGTCCACCACGGCCGCCCTGGGCAACTCCGGAACCAATTCCCTGGCCAACTCGGTGGCGTATTCCTTCACCAGGCTGCCCGGCGGAGAGTTTTACACGCTGGAGGTCAGAGATACGAAAGATTCCACAGGGACCATAAAGTATGCGGCGGCGCCGCTCAGGTTCCCGGACATCGCTTCATCGCCCAATGGTATGCAGTCCGATCTGAGCAGTCAGAATGTGACCCTTAAACAGGGCGCTATGGTTACGCTTAAATTGCGCGACGTCAATTCGGCCAGTCTGCTGACGCAAACCAATTACACGCTGCTGGCGGCTAACTTCAGCTGCTTCGCGATGGCTAATCCGTGGGTGCAGGGCGGCTATTATCTGGCCGCCTCCAGTATCTCCAACAGGCCCATAGAAGCCGACGGCACGGTGCGTATCGGCCCCGTGATGCCGAACGTTTATTACGACGTCAAGTGCGAACAGTCCAACTGGGACGTGGGATATATGAGGCAGGGCGCGCAGAATTATTCCCCGGCCGTAGTGGCCGGCATCCGGCCTTCCGCCGGGGAGACCCGCGATCTCGGAGTGCTTGACCTGAGGCAGGGTCAGGCTATGAGCGGAATTGTGAGTAGCCGCGACGGTTTCCCGCTGGTAAATATCAAGGTGACGGCCAAGCCTTCGTATATCGAAAACCCGATAACTATTCAGGCTATGACCAACAGGGACGGGAGATACACGCTGTGGGTGTCCACGTATATGTCCCGTTACTTCGATATAACCGCGGCCCCGCGCGAACAGAACCAGACCGTGGACGTGAGCACGATAATCTACCGGGAAAGCGTGTATACGGCGATAGATCTTACAAGATCCACCACCGTGGACTTTACGCTTGACGCCATGCTGGGCGGAGTCGAGGGCAGCGTTGTCACCATTGACAGCGGAGTCTTATCCTATCCCTTTGGCGATATGCAGGGATATCCAGCGGCGGCGTTGTTCATACAGCCGTACGGCACGGTTCCAAAGAATAATCCTATAGGGGACATAGAAGCGATCACCGAACCCGGCGGAGGATTCTCCGTGCCGCTCACTACCGGAAGCTATACGATGAGGATCGTGAGCCTGGGCTATTCCGTGCCGGTAACCACATTTGCCGTGACGGGCTCGGGCATGGTTAACCTGGGCGCGACAGTTCTCCCCAAGGGCGGAACCGTAACCGGCCAGATAAGGAAGCCGGATTCCACCGCGGTCGGAGGCTATACGGAGCCTAACAGCGACGAGATCAGCCTGGTTACCGCCGCTAACGACGGCTTTACGGAATTCGTAATGGGAACGGTGGTGAGCGACCCTGTTTCCAGGACTATAACCCGGTATGCCATCTCCGGCTTTAAGCCGAACATAGACTACTCCCTGGCTCTGATGTCGGATAATAACGATATGACATTCCCGTCGGAGGGAAGCGTGCGTTTCAGCCAGGATGAGTCAACCGCCACCAAATCCGTAAACCTGACCTTCAGGCCCAGCCACGGCGACTGCATGGTGGTTTCAAAGAGGGGCGGCTCCGGTATGAGGTTGAAGTTCGTTTGCTCTAAGGCGTTCCGGAACAGGACCGCGGAAGACAATAACCTTACCCTTATCCTGGCTACCAGTTCGGTTGATTCCTCCGGGCACGCCGTCTCCGCTCCGGATGGGTCAGGGGCGTTGTCGGATATAGAATTGTCGGCGGACCGGAAACAGTTCACGGCCCTCTACAGCACGGCCGCTTCAGAAGGCATGTTCAGTATAAGGCTGGCGGCATACACCAGCGAGATAGACCAGGCCACCGGCGATAACTTCATGATAGACAGGGTTTACGATTTCTATACGGGCGTCAAGTCCGTTGCCGCTTCAAAGTTGAACAACATGCGCGGCGGACGCGTGGAACTAGAAGGCGAGGAAGGGGACGATGAACGCGGCGCGGTCGAATTCCCGCCCGGCACTTTCGCCCTGGACGGTTCCGCTTACGCGCTTGTTGCCACGACCGTGACGGTGGAAATGCTAAAGGCGGATGATCTGGACGGCGCCACGGCGGGGACCTCCGCTCTAGCCGCCGGAAAGTCCGGCGGCGGCCGGCTTGCCTCAGTTCAACGCACCCTCCCGAAGGGGTTGTATAACGCCATGCAGGCTCTGCGGGAACAAAGGGTCGGCAACTACAAGACGAGAGCCGTCTCCGGTTCCGGCTCCACCGTCAATCCGTTCAGTTCCTTCTATGACATCTCTCTGCCGGCCGGTATAAGCCATGTGTTGCAGCAGCCGGCCAGGATAACGTTGAGTTACAATACCGCCCTGTCTTCCGGCACGGACGCGTCAGATCTCAACGTCTATTACTATAATCCCAACAGCCAGCGGTACGTGTTGGAGAGCAGGGAAAGGACCTTGGACCGGGATAACGGCACTATTTCTGTGAATGTGGACCACCTCTCGGTCTTTGTGGTCCTGGCGCAGGCGCCGGCGGATGGAGCCACGGCTTACGCTTATACGGGAAAAGAATTGAAGGCGCATAACTTCCCGAATCCGTTTAATAATACCCGGACGAAATCAATAAGTCTTAACGACGCCATCGCCACAGGCGGTTATACGGCCGCCGCGGCGCCGTGCACTACTCAGGGTACCTGTATAAGGGTGTTCGTGCCGGCAGGCACAAGCGGGGATATGACCCTTAAAGTGTTCAACATCGCCGGCGAACTGGTGAGAGAGATGCAACTGACCGGCTATTCCGCCGGCACCACCAACGTGTGGCCCTGGGACGGGAAGAACGGTTCGGGCGCCGGAGTGGCTTCAGGCGTCTATATCGGCGAAGTTAAAGTTGGAGGCGATAAGGCCTTCTTTAAGATGGCTGTAATCAAAGCTTCGAAGTATCAGTAGCCCCGGCAGGGGATCCCCCGCGGGGGATCCCGCGAGGGCCTAAAATTCGCCGCGAAAGATTCCGTTTATTGAGGAATTCCGGTTAATTGCACGATCGGGAGAGAATATTATGAAGACCATTAAAAAAATGATTTTTGCGTTAGGGGCGGTTTTCACCGCCCAGGCGCTTTGCGTCTGCGCGGTTTTTGCCGCATCGAGCGAAGCCGGGACCAGCGCGGCTCAGTTCCTGAAGCTGGGAGCCGGTTCGAAGGCCGGGGGCGTGGCTGAAGCTTATACGGCCGCCGCGGATGACGTCTATTCCGCCTATTATAATCCGGCCGGACTTACGCGCATGCCGTCCCCGGAGTTTGCCGCCCAGCATGTCAGTTATTTTCAGGACATAAGCTATGAATTCCTGGCTTTTGCCTTTCCTTTCGACAAGCAGGACGGCGTGTCCAGGCAGGCGCTGGCCCTCTCGATCTATAATCTGTCGGCCAGCGGCCTGGAGACAAGGACGGAAGATACCCTTCTGGCCTCGGGGCTTTTCGATTCGTCCGAATCCGCTTACGCGTTCAGCTACGCTTACCGCATGAAAAAGAATTTAGGCCTTGGCGTCACGGCGAAGTATATCCGGGAAAAAATAGACACCGAATCCGCCGGCGCGGCGGCGATGGATGCCGGCCTGTATTATAAGCCGCTTGAGGACAGGCCTTTGGATATAGGGCTTGCCGTCAGAAATTTCGGTTCCAAGCTCAATTTCGGCGGCGGCCGGGATCCTTTGCCGCTGGGCGGGGTTCTGGGATTGGCTTATACCTTCATGCCGGGCCTGAAGGCGGATATAGACTTTGTCCAGTACAGGGACACGGATCTTATTGTGGCCGGCGGAACGGAATATTCTCGCGATTTTAAATATGATCTGTCCGCGGCCCTGCGTCTTGGATATTCCACGCATAATAAGGACGTGGGGGGGCTGAAAGGCATCGCCGCGGGGGCTGGCCTTAAGTATTCACGTTTAAGTTTTGATTTCGCCTGGGTTCCTTTCGGAGATCTGGGCAATACTTTCCGCTATACCCTTTCGGTGAGATTTTAAACATCCCAAGGAAAGCTTATAGGGTGTGTGCGGCGCTTTTTTAAGGCCGCTCCGCGCCCCTTTGCCCGTTATTTTATGAAATCTTTGTCGTGCCAGTCTCCGGGCTGGCCTTCCACCGACACCAGCCGGGAGTCTTCGTTTGAAAGCGCGCTGGTTTTCTGGAAGGATTCCTTTAGTTCGGTAAGCGAGACATCGGAGCGTTTTATTTTCATGAGGACGAAATAAGAAACCGCCGCCATCACTAGCGAAAGCGGCAGTATCATGAGCCAGGCCGGCGCGTGCAGACGGAAAAGCAGCAATGCACAAAGGAAAACCCAGAAGCTGAGTATGGCGCCGGACCCGGAGAGCACGTAGGCGATAATAATATTATGCTCTTCGTTCTTCGGCAGGGATAAAAGTATCACCAGCAGGGCTATATCCATGATCAGAAGATATACCGCTCTTACCACCCAGTTTTTCCAGCGGCTTTTGGAAACCATGAACACGCCTCTGATGGGATCGGTGATCATCTCCGCGTCGTCATAATCCACGGAGACGGTCTCTTTCTGGATCTGTTCCGTTTCCGCGTTCTTGGGATTGTAATCGAAAGATTGCTGGCTCTTGTCCGTGTCGAACTGGGCGGCGGCCGGCAGGGCCGGGCCGGAGAAAGCCAGCGCGATCAGGAACATTCTAATTCCCATTATTTTCCTCGGTCAGGTCCGGGATAACGGGGAGGGTGCTTTTCTCCTCCAGCTTGTAGTATTGCGTGGCGCCTACCTGTAGCTTGGGCTCAAAATAGCCAGCTTCCCTCAATTTCTGGAATTCCTGCGCTTTAGTGATCTTAGGCTGCCGGATCGATATATTCTGTTTTACAGCCATGCGGTCTGAGAAGTGCCAATAAGAGGAGACAAAACCGGCTATCACGCAGGTTACTATAACCCCGCTTAAAAAATATTGTTCCCTATCCTTGCGTATCCAGAACTTCCTGCTGAGTTTCATGATAAGTCTTTCGTTATTTCCTTGAGCCGGTTCAGCCTGCCCTCGGTGTCGGTCCTGCGGAGGGTTATTTTTTCCACTTCCTCTCTTGGCGCATGGCTGATGAAATTACCGTTCTTAAGCAGTTCTTCCGAAACGGCCAGTTCCGCCGCGAGCTTCTCTATTTCTTTGGCAAGACGGCCGCGCTCTTTGTCCAGATCTATCACCCCGTCCACCGGGATATAGATGTTGAACGCCCCCGACAGAGCGGTGACGGCGTGAGACGGCTTTGCCAGCCCGGCCGCGATGTCCAGTTTTTCCACCTTGGCCAGGCGCTTTATGTAGTCCTGGTGCTTTTGAACCAGTTCCAGGCCCGTTTCGTCGGCGGAGGTAACGAGCGCGGAGACGTGCCTGGTGGGCGAGATCTCAAACTGGGCGCGCACTATCCGCATCTGGGTGATGATGCTCATGAGCTTTCTCATCTCCGCGTCGGCGGTCCCGCCGGAGTTTTTCGCGCCGCGAGGATAGGCTTCCTTTAAAAGGAAAGGTTTGTCCGAACCTAGGTAAGGTTTGAGGCCCGAGAAGATCTCTTCCGTTACGTAAGGCATGAACGGATGCAGCGCCTTCAGCGTGCCGCCGAACACGTGGAGCAGCAGGCCGAGGGTGCGGTCCTTGTCGGCCGTTTCCAGGCGGGGCTTGGCAAGCTCCAGATACCAGTCGCAAAATTCGTCCCAGAGAAAAGAGTAAAGAGCGCCGACGGCCGCGGGCATATCGTAATCCGCCATGGAGATCCTGACTTCCTCCAGTGTTTTGTGATAGCGCTCAAGTATCCATTCGTCGGCTAATTCAAGATTTTCCGGCACGGACGCCATGGGGCGCGGGGCCTCAGGCAGGTGCATCTGGATGAATCTTGAAACATTGTAGATCTTGTTGACGAAATTTCTGCCGCCTACCACATCCTCCTCGGAGAATGGGATATCCTTGCCGCCTATGGCCTGGCTTAGAAGCGTGAAACGCATGGCGTCGGTGCCGTATTTTTCCATCATAGCCAGCGGGTCTATGCCGTTGCCCAGCGACTTGGACATCTTCCTGCCGCGTTTGTCGCGCACTATGCCGTGAAGATATACGTCGCGGAAGGGAACCCGGCCCATGTGCTCGATGCCGCTCATGACCATCCGGGCCACCCAGATGTAAAGGATGTCGTAGCCTGTCACCAGGACCGAGGTCGGGTAGTAATACTCCAGTTCTTCGGTCCGGTCCGGCCAGCCGAACACCGAGAACGGCCAGAGCGCCGAGGAAAACCAGGTGTCCAGCACGTCGGGATCCTGGAGAAGGCCGCTGCCGCCGCAATCGGGGCATTTTTCCGGCTTTGTGAAGGAGATTATGGGTTTGGCGCCTTCCTTGAATGAAATCCGGGAAAGCCCGCCTTGCCCGGACATCTTTAAGCCTGCGGCGGAACAGTCCCGGCAGTACCACACCGGGATCCGGTGTCCCCACCAGATCTGACGTGAGACGCACCAGTCCTGCATGTTTTTCAGCCATTCTATGAAAGGTTTTTTCCAGGAAGAGGGGTAAAATTTAACCTCATCTTTTTCCACAGCGGCGATGGCCGGGGCGGAGAGGTCCTTCATCTTTACGAACCATTGCTCTGAAACCAGCGGTTCTATATTCTGATGGCAGCGGTCGCATTTGTTAATGGAGTGTCTGTAATGTTCTTCTTTTTCCAGGAATTCTCCCGCTTTAAGGTCTTCCAGAATCTCTTTCCTGGCGGCTTGCACGCTTTTTCCGGCGTACTTTTCCGGGACCGCGGTCATGCGACCCTCAAACGAGATCACCTGCATTATGGGCAGGCCGTGGCGCTGTCCCAGAGCGAAGTCTACCGGGTCGTGGGCGGGTGTGATCTTTACCGCGCCGGTGCCGAAAGCCTTGTCCACTTCGCTGTCGTAAATTACTGGGATAGTCCTGCCGGTGAGCGGCAGGAGGAGCCGTTTGCCGACCATTGTGGTGTAACGTTCGTCGTCCGGATTGACCGCCACGGCGGTGTCGCCGAGCATGGTTTCCGGCCGCGTGGTTGCCACTACTACGCCCCTTGAGCCGTCTTCCAGCGGGTAATGTATATGCCAGAGCTTGGATTTTTCCTCTTCATACTCCACTTCTATATCCGAAAGGGCTGTGCCGCAGTGCGTGCACCAGTTTATCATGCGTTCGCCGCGGTAGATCAGCTTTTTCTCCCAGAGGTTCCTGAAAGCCTCGAATACGGATTTAGCGCGCTTTTCATCCATGGTGAAGCGGACATTATCTTTGCCGGTATCCAAGGCGCAGCCGAGTTTTTTGAGCTGATTTAAAATAACGTCCCCGCATTCATCATACCAGGCCCAGGTGCGTTCCAGGAACTTTTCGCGGCCCAGCTCTTCCTTGGTCGTGCCCTCGGTTTTAAGGATCTTTTCCATTACGATCTGCGTGGCTATGCCGCCGTGGTCGGTGCCGGGTACCCAATAGGCTTCTTTGCCGGTCATGCGCTCGTAGCGTACCAGCGAGTCCTGCAAAGCGTTATCCAGGGCGTGCCCCATGTGCAGAGCTCCTGTGATGTTGGGTGGGGGGATGACTATGACAAAAGGCTTCTTGTCCCTGGCCACGGCCGAGATGAAGAGTTTTTCATTCTGCCAGACTTCCGACCATTTGGTCTCTACCGGTTTGGGGTCATAAACCTTTGGGAGCATGATTACCTCTGGCTGCGCAGTACATTGGAGTTTGACGGCCTTAGCGTATTTGAGCCGGGGAAAAGGACTTTGCGCTTAAAATCATCAGCAACGATACAGGATCGCGGGCCCTGAAATTGTCCGTCTTAAACAAATTCCCGGAAGACCGCGTTGGAAATATAAAGCGCTTCCTTTTTTAATTTTACGCGCCGGCCTGAAACTTCCAGCAGACCTTGCGCGGCTAACTTATCTATCCGTACCTTGAATTCTATAAATATATCATCCGCCAGTTCAATTCCATCCGTTTTACGCAGGCCCAGCATCAGCTTTTCCGCCTTGCGCTGCGCCGGGGTGAGTGTTTCGGAATATTCAAGCGCCGGGCCTTCGGGCGTCGCGGCGGTTTTTATATAGAGTTCCGGATCATTTATGTTGGCCCGGCGAAGTCCGCCCATGTGCGAGGCCGCGGAGGACCCAAGGCCCAGGTAATCGCCCTGCGCCCAGTAATTGAGGTTATGCGCGGATTCCCGGCCCGGCCTGGCGAAATTAGAGATCTCATAGTGTCTGAACCCGGCGTTCTCAAGAACAGGGATCGCCAGCTCGAACATGTCGGCTGCCGCTTCCGGCGCCTCGCCGACCTTTTCCGCGGCGAAGGTCGTGTCCTCGTGCACTTCCAGGGCGTAAAAGGATATATGTTCCGGGGCCAGGTCCAGGACCTCTTTTAAAGAGTCCATGAAATTTTCGGGATTCTGGTCCGGAATGCCTGTCATCAGGTCGATGTTGAGATTGTTAAATCCGGCCAGCCGTAAACTACTGAAAGCTTTTACAAATTCTTCAAAGGATGCCAGGCGGCCCAGCCGGTCTAAAAGACGGTTCTGCGAAGCCTGGAGCCCGATGCTGACCCTGTTGATCCCGGCGGCCTTCAGCAGGGCGGCCTTTTCCGGCGTGAGGCTTTCGGGGTTCGCTTCAAAAGTGGATTCTTTAAGGTCTTTTACGGCTCCAAAGGCGTCTTCAAGCAGTGAAATAAGTTTTTTCAGCTGTTCCCGCCCGAGCAGGCTTGGTGTGCCCCCGCCGATGTAAAGGGTATCCGGACGCGCGAAAATGGTTTTTGCGCGCTCAGCCTCCCGTTTTAGCGCCTCCAAATACGGTTCTATGAGCGCGTCTTTTCCGGCGAAGGATGCGAAATCGCAATAATTGCATTTGCGCCTGCAAAAAGGGAGATGGACATATAGGCCGGGCATAAGTAATGTTAACCTGAGTTTAGAGGAGACAAGAGATAAAACTGAAGGACGAAGGGAAACCTGTAAGAATGATCCCTTCGTCCCTTCAGAATGCGGTTTGAGTTTAAACTTCAGTCCTTGATGTCATCAGTTCCTGTTCTTCAGGAACATCTGTATCAGGTCCATCGGCACCGGGAAGATGATGGTGGAATTGTTGTCGGTCGCTATCTCGGTCAGGGTCTGCAGGTACCTGAGCTGGATGGCGGCCGGGTTGATGGCCATGATCTGCGCGGCATCGGAAAGCTTCTGCGCGGCCTGGAATTCGCCTTCGGCGTGAATTACCTTGGCCCGTCTCTCTCTTTCAGCTTCCGCCTGCTTGGCTATAGCCCGCTGCATTTCCTGCGGCAGGTCCACGTTCTTCACTTCCACGCTGGAGATCTTTATGCCCCAGGGCTCGGTGTGCAGGTCCAGTATCTCCTGGAGGTTCTTGTTTATTTTATCGCGGTTGGCGAGGAGGTCGTCCAGTTCCTGCTGGCCGAGCACGCTTCTGAGCGTGGTCTGCGCCAGCTGGCTGGTGGCGTACATATAGTTTTCCACGTTCAGGACGGCGGTCTGGGGGTTGACCACCCTGAAGTAAATAACGGCGTTGACCTTCACCGAGATGTTGTCGCGGGTTATGACATCCTGGGGAGGGACGTCCAATACGACCACACGGGTGCTCATCCGGAACATCTGCTGCACGCCGGGGATGACGAAAATAAGCCCGGGGCCCTTAACGCCGGTGAAGCGGCCGAACGTGAGGATCACGCCCCGCTCGTATTCGTTAAGCACCTTTATACTGGAAAAAGCTACCACGATAGCTATTATGATGATCGGAGTCATGCCGATGAACATTGAAACCTCCCATTACTTTGTCAGATTTTTACAGCGGCAATTAAAACGGTCCCGCTATTTAAAGTCTATCAAAAAAGCGGCGCATTTTGTACTATATTATGGATTTGCGAATGTTCTTTAATTGACATCATATGAGTAAAAGAAGACTCGCCCGGGAAAATTGCCTGCAAGCGCTGTATCTGGATGACGTCTCTACGCTGGAGACGCCGGATATTCTTGCCATCTTCCAGATGCAGGAGTTCGCCCGGGAAGAAAAAGTCTTCGAGTTCTATAAAACCATTTTCTCCTCCGCCACAGCCAACCGCGACAAAATAGACGGGATCATAACGGCCACCAGCAAAAATTGGGAATTGGAGCGTATGTCGGCCATAGACCGCTGCGTGCTGCGCCTCGCCGTTTGTGAAATGATGTTCCTGGAAGACGCCCCCGTCCCCGTCATCATAGACGAGGCTATCGAACTGGCTAAAAAATATTCCACCGAGAATTCGGGTAAATTCGTGAACGGCGTCCTTGATACGATCGCCAAACAGCACAATCTCCGACCAAAATGACTAGACTATGTCTGTGCCGTATAGGAGCCTATGGCTGACAGACGGCCCAGGGATGTTTCCAAAGAGGAAATAGAGCTTCTCCGGCGCGGGATCCGGCGGCATGACCATTTTTATTACGTATTGGACGATCCCCGGATCTCGGACGGGGAATATGACGCTTTGCTGAACCGCCTTAAAACGCTTGAAGCCGCGCGCCCGGATCTGGTAACCCCCGACTCCCCTACCCAGCGCGTGGGTGGGAAACCGTCCGTCGCCTTCGCTTCCGTGGCCCATAAGATCCCCATGCTTTCCCTGGATAACTGCTATTCCGAAGAGGAATTCCTGGATTGGCATAAACGCGTGCGCGGCGGCCTTAAAGGGGAGCCGTACGAACTGGTGGTGGAACCGAAAATAGACGGGCTTTCCTGCTCCATAGAATACGAACGGGGCGTCTTCGTGCGCGCCTCCACCAGGGGCGACGGAGAGACGGGCGAAGACGTTTCTTTGAATGTCCGCACAATACGCGCCGTCCCGCTTAAGCTGGATCTTGAAGACCCGCCCGCCTTTTTTGAGGCCCGCGGCGAAGTCTATATAGATAAAAAAGATTTTGAGGCCATACGGGAAGAGCAGCTGGACGAGGGGGGAGAGCCCTTCGTCAACCCCAGGAACGCGGCCGCCGGGTCGCTCCGCCAGAAAGACCCGGCCGTGGCCGCCAAACGGAAATTGAAATTTTTCGCCCATTCCTACGGCTATCTCGAAGGCATGGAGGCGGCCAAAACTCATTGGGATTACCTGGAGTATTGCAGAAAAGCCGGTTTCCCCGTGCCGCTGATCATTACAAAGCCCTGCAAAGATCCTTCCGAAGTTCTGGCTCTTTATAAAGACTACGCTTCCAAAAGAGCAGGGCTTCCCTATGAAATAGATGGCCTGGTGGTAAAGGTCAACTCCCACACTTCGCAGAAACTGCTGGGCTTTACCGCCAAGAGCCCGCGCTGGGCCATAGCTTTTAAATACCCGGCCCAGCAGGCCACCACCACCGTTAAAAATGTGTGGTTTTCCGTGGGCCGTACCGGCGTCATCACGCCTGTGGCCGGCCTGGAACCGGTTAAATGCGGCGGCGTCACAATTTCCAGTTCCACCCTGCATAATTTCGACGAGATAAAAAGGCTGGGCCTTAAGATCGGCGACAGGGTCATCATAGAAAGGGCCGGCGAAGTCATCCCCAAGGTGGTTAAGGTCATTGCGGGCGTCAGGACCGGAAAAGAGGAAGACGTTTTGCCGCCGTCAAAATGTCCCTGCTGCGGGTCAGAGGTGTTCAAAGACGACGAAGCGGTGGCTTACCGCTGCATCAATCCCTCCTGTTCAAGCCAGATAATGAGAAGTCTTCTCCATTTCGCGTCAAGAGACGCCATGAACATAGATGGCCTGGGCGAGTCCTCCGTAGAACAGCTTACCGGCAAGAAACTCGTGGCCGCTTTCCCCGATCTCTACCGGCTGAAAAGAGAAGACCTCCTGGGGCTTGAGCTTTTTAAGGACAAAAAAGCCGGCAACCTGCTGGCCCAGATAGAGGCCAGTAAAAAACAGCCGTTGTCACGCCTTATTTACGCCCTGGGGATACCGCACATCGGAGAGAAAAGCGCCCGCGGCCTGGCCGAACATTTTAAGAACATGAAAGCGCTCATGAATTCGGGCTTCGAGGACCTGAGCCGTGTCAGCGAGATCGGGCCGATAATCGCGCGATCCATAACCGATTTCTTCGGCGAAACGCAGGTGAAGGGGCTCATCGCCGAGCTGGAAAGGCTGGGCGTGAATATGACCGAGCCTGAAAGGGCGAAGGGTTCCAAACTCGAAGGAAAAAGCTTCGTTTTTACCGGCGAGCTTAAGTCCCTGACGCGCGAAGAAGCGGAACGCCTGGTGCGCGAACTGGGCGGGAAAGAGGTCTCGAGCGTTTCTTCCAAGACCTCGTACGTGGTGATCGGTGAAAACCCCGGTTCCAAATACGATAAGGCAAAAAAATTAGGCTTGAAGATACTGACCGAAAAAGAGTTCCATGAATTGCTGGGTCCCGCGTAAAATCTTCCGATCGGAGTCCGAATAATGAAATTTATCACTTTCCTGACCGCGGTACTGCTGTCCGTCCGGGTTTCCGCGGCAGAACAGGCGCCGGCGCCTTCCTATTTGACCGAACCCCCGCCTAAGACGGCCAAGCTTAACGAGGTTATAAAGTTCAAACCGAAGGAGGGCTATCATTTCAACCTGGAAGCTCCCCAGGAATGCGGCGCCGGCGAAGCCTTCGAGGTCAGTACGTCTTCGCTGAAGTGCCAGTTCACGGCTGGCGGCGAGCAGTCCGTAAGCCTGAAGATCTGCGGAGATAAAGAGACCGTATGCCTGTTCGAGGATTTTAAAGTTTTGGTGGAAGGGCCGGCCGCCGCCGGTCCGGCCGCCGGGACCGGTCTCAGTGAAGAGGAGCCCGCCTTGCCTGGCTTCCTGCTTAATGTGCCTGAGGCCGCCCTTGGGCAGGCCAAACGCGAACATAAACTTCTGCTTATAGATTTTTTCGGCAAATGGTGCCCGTTCTGCCGCATAATGGAAGATACGGTACTTACCCAGCCGGCCTTTCTCGAGGCCAGCCGGAACATGGTGCGCGTCAGCCTGGACGTGGACAAGCCGGCGGCCCGGGAATGGCTGACCCGTTTCCGGCCGGCCGGTTATCCGACCTATCTGGTCGCCGACGCGGAGTTGCGGGAAATAGGCCGCAGCTTCGGGGGCGGCCTTGAGAGCTTTAATGCCTGGCTGAAAGAACAGGAGACCTGGAAGGCCCAGCCTATAGCGGATGCCAGGGCAAAAGCCGCCAGCCTGGACGAAGCCGGGAAATTACGGGTCGCTCAGGCCTACATGGATGAAAAAAGCTGGGATAAGGCGCGCGAACTGCTGGCCGGCCTTAAGACCCGTACAGGGCTCTATCTGGACGCCGTTGCCCGCATCAAAGAAGCGGAGGACAAGAAAGACGCCGGCCTCCCGGCGCTTTACCGCGAGATGATAGGACGTTTCGACGGCAGCGACGGAACGGAAGCCGAGGGCTCGGTGATGGACTGGATAGCCGCGCTCCACAAGCTTGAGCCGGCGGCCGCAAAGCCTTATCTGGACGACCTGGGAACTTATATCGGCCGCCTTAAAACCTCCAAAGAGGCGGCAAGGGAAGGTTATGCCGGCCCTGATATTTACGTGGGACTTGCCGAGGCGATGGATGAAGCGGGATTGCCGGAAAAAGCCAGAGCTTTTTATATACGGGCGGCCGGCGCCTATGCGGAATTGGCCGAAAAGGCCGACCCGGGATCGGCCAAGGGGCTGCGCATGGGGCAGGCTAGATATCTGTCCCGCGTTAAGCTCTACGACGAAGCGGCCGCGGTCTACGGAGACCTTGTTGAAAAATTCCCCGGGGAATACGCGTTCCACCGCTCCTACGCCGGCCTGCTCTCGGAACTGAAAAAATATCCGGAGGCTTTGCGCGAAGCTTCGCTGGCTTACGATCTTTCATACGGCAATATCCATCTGGATATAGCGCTTATGAAGGCCCGGATCGAGATGAAACAAAAGAACAAGGCGGCGTCGTTAAAAACACTGGACGACGCCATCGCTTCCGTGGAACTGCCCGCCGACAGCAAGCTCGGCGCCCACGGCTCCTACAGGCGGCTGAAAGAATATCGAAAAGAGGTTGAAGTCTTGAAATAAACCTGTGGGCATTATGGATAAAACCGCATATCTCAGTGTTTATGATAAGACCGGGATCGTCGATTTCGCGCGCGGTCTTGCCGACCTGGGTTTCGAGATCTACGCTTCCGGTTCCACTTTTAAGCTCCTGAAAGAGTCCGAGATAGAGGCGGAGGAGATACGCTATTCTCCGCCGGTGCCTGTTTCCGTCCTTAAAGCCCTCTCCGGCAATAAGACCACGGTTTCGGAGAATGGCGTCGAAGTACCCAAACCCCAGATCGTGGCCGCGAACCTTTATCCGATCGCCAACATTGTCGGCCAGGAAGAATTCGCCATCGAGGAGCTTTCAAGTTATCTCGACCAGGCCAATGCCTCCGTCCTGCGCGCCGCGGCCAAGGATTTTGAGAACGTGATCACGCTCTGCCGGCCGGAGGATTACGGTACGGTCCTGGAGTCGCTTAAAGCGGCGGGGGGGCTTGAGCCGGAGAACAAGCGGCAGCTCGCCGCAAAAGCCTGGCAGTACCTTGCCGCTTACGACGCGACCGTCGCGCATTATCTTTCCGAGACGAGGGACCTGCTGGGCGAAGAAGTGGTCATGAGCCTTAAGAAAGTGATGGACCTGGCTTACGGGGAGAACCGCCACCAGAAGGCGGCTTTTTACGCTTTGAGCGGCGCCAGGCCGCGCGGTCTTAACTCCGCCAAAATACTTTCCGGCGGGGAGTTGAACCTGAATCATTATCTGGACCTGGACACGGCCTTCGAACTGGCCGCGGAATTCACGGAACCTGTCTGCGTCATCTCCAAGCACGCCCGGCCGGCCGGCGTCTGCGCCGCGGCAAAGCCGGTGGATTGTTTCAAGGGGGCCTTTAAAGCCGATCCCGCCGGCGCGGCCGGGGGTACGACCGCTTTCAACCGCCCGGTGGATACTGAAACGGCTCTGGCGCTGAAAGAAGTTTTCATTGAAACCGTGGTGGCGCCGGATTACAGCAAGGAAGCTCTGGCGCTGCTGCGCGCCAAAGAAGGATTGAAGGTTATCTCCCTGCCGGCTCCGGTCCTGTCGCCGCACGAAGTGGAGCTCTATTCGGTGGCCGGCGGGCTGCTGATCGAATCCAAGGACCAACGAAATGACAGCGAGCTGCAATGCGTGACCAGGCGTAAACCTTCAGACGAAGAGCTGCGTTCGCTTAAACTGGCCTGGAAGACGTCCAAATACGCCAAAACCTACGCGGTGGTGCTGGCGTCCGGCGGGACTTCCGTTTCCACGAGCGCGGCTGAAAGTTCCACCTACGACGCGGTGCTGGGGGCGGTCGCGAAGCTTAAAGATAAGCACCCTATTTTTGAAAGCAAAGCGCCGCTGGTGATGGCCTGCGACGCGGCTCTGCCGTTGAAAACGCTGGAGGCTGCGCTGATGGCAGGGGTAAGCGCGGTTATACAGCCCGGCGGCTGGCGGGAAGATCTGCTTTGCGCCCAATTCTGCGACATGAAGAACGCCGCCATGCTTTTGACAGGCGTGAGACACTTCAAACACTAATAATCTGCCGACCGATGAATTCCCCAAATAAGGTGTTTTAGAAATACACAACCGAATTTAAGTGACTGATTATATCCGACCGTCTGGACGAATGTGGGTAAAGTCCATCTTATCCCCGCCTTTGAACTGGTCTTGAGCCTCTTCCGGACCAAGGGCGATAGAAACGAAAAGAACCTCTCAATCGTAAAAGAACCCATCTAAATCCCTTAAATTTCGAATCCCATAGACTTAGAGGGTCGCGGGATTCGAAATAGCAAAAAATAACCATTTTTATCCAGACAGCACGCTGTCGGGTTCGTCTGCTATGCTATTAGGCGAAAGGAGGAGCTATGCCTAAAGAAATTGTTCCCGGTTATGGCACATTGCTGGCGGATATCAAGCAGCGTGTACGCGCGGCGCAATACGCGGCGCTGAAAGTTGTAAACACAGAACTGATAAATATGAACTGGGATATCGGCAAG
The DNA here is from genome assembly GCA_001800245.1 of Elusimicrobia bacterium RIFOXYA12_FULL_51_18. Classification (GTDB taxonomy): domain Bacteria; phylum Elusimicrobiota; class Elusimicrobia; order Elusimicrobiales; family UBA9959; genus YA12-FULL-51-18. The sequence goes on from MGVA01000028.1 coordinate 103,962, forward strand.
ATGATCACTGAACGTCAGAAAGGCGCGACATGGGGGAAATCCGTGGTGGAGAAACTATCATTAGACCTGCGGGCCGAATTCCCCGGAGTTAAGGGGTTTTCGTCGCAAAACCTGTGGTATATGCGCCAATTCTATAATTTGTATAACGGCAAACCAAAACTCCAACCATTGGTTGGAGAAATTAGCTGGTCGAAACATTTAATAGTGATGTCAAAATGTTCGGACGACCAAGAGCGGGAGTTTTACATTCGGATGACGAGTAAGTTTGGCTGGACAAAAGACGTGCTTGCTCTTAACGTTGAAGCCCAGACTTTCAGGAAATATCTGGCTAACCAGACTAATTTCGATTCTACTGTATCCGAAAGCGTCCGCAGCCAGGCCAAGCTGGCGGTAAAGGACGAATACACGTTTGGTTTTCTGGAACTGGGGGAGGAACACAGTGAACGTGAGTTGGAGGGGGCGCTGATAGCCAAGGTCGGACGCTTTCTCATCGAGATGGGCGGCGTTTTTACATTTGCGGGCAGCCAGTACCGGCTGGAGGTTGACGGACAGGAGTACTTTATAGACATCCTTCTTTATCATCGGCATCTTAAATGTCTGGTGGCTGTGGAACTGAAGGTCGGTGAATTCCTGCCGGAATACATAGGTAAAATGCAGTTCTACCTGGCCGCGCTGGACTCACTGGTTAAAACTCAGGACGAGAACCCGTCCATAGGTATAGTTATTTGCAAGAGCAAGCGGCGCACCATAGTGGAGTATTCCCTGCGGGAATCCCGTAAAAGCCCATCGGAGTTGCGACCTACAGGGTTTTAAAGGCCCTCCCTGCTGAACTGAAGGGCCAGCTACCTTCCCCGGAGCAGGTGGCACTATTAATCGAGGAAGGCTTATGTGGCGGAAGCGACATCATGAAGTAGGCGCGGAAATATCTTATTAACTGATGCAATAAACTGGCTTTCCCAATATGGAAAACTATCCCCTGATAAACTCGATAAGGATTTAGAGCAATCAATCATTGAGGCATGGGACTTATGTTGGGCTACAAAGAAAGAAAAAATTAAAACCAATGCGTTGCTGCTGTCAAATTTTAACATTCTTTTAGGTATGCTGGCAGCAAAGCAAAATGTAACAGCATTAGCTTTGCAGAGCAAAGTGGTGTCTGAATAAGGGCGTAGAATTTATCCCCCAAGTTTTTCCTTGCGATTTATTCGAGGGCGAAAAACCGCCACCATCGGTACTCAAAAAATTTGTCTTTTGGGGGGTATGGGTGTTTAGAACCACGAGGGCCAAAATACAAAAATTCCCCTCGAAAACACAACAAATTCGAACAGTCTGGTTATCCGTAAAAATAGCTGCGAATTTATGTAATCCAAAAGCGGGCGCTTTAACCGGTTGCGCTGAAAGTTATATGCTTAATTTAAGGTGCTTTGGCAGGGAGGGGAGATGCGATATATCATAATAATTCTGGCGTTTCCGTTGTTTTTTCTTTCATTTTACGCTTGTTCCGAAAATCTGCGAAGAACGGCTCCGCCCATTGAGGACGTGCTGCACGCCGGTCCGCTTGCGACCATACTTGTCTATGCGGGCAATGTCGCTCTGGGACAGAGCGGTCCCAGTGCTGAGGGGCTTAAGCTTGATATCGGCGGTACCGCCGTATTAAGCGCGCAAGGCCGCGACGTGAACAATCGGCCGATAAAAATTACTCCCGTCTGGACCGCCAGCAAGCCGGAACTTATAAGCGTTACTCCTTCCGTGGGGGATATCGTGGCCGTTAAAGGGTTACGAGAAGGAACCGCGGAGATAGTAGCGGAATACAATGGAGTGAAAAAGACCGTTAACTATATTTTTATTAAATGAAATTCGAAGCCGATTATAAACTTTCCGGCGGCCCTGCGATCGCTTTATCCAGGGACGGTATTGCTGTTTCCCGGCAGACACTCAGTCTATTATCGTTCTATATTTTCATTTGATGGTATGACCATGCCGACCGTGCGCGCATATTGCCTGTGCGTGACCCATTAGCCGACTATTCCCAGTTCCCTGCCTACTTTTTTGAACTTCTCTATGGCGAATTTCAGGTCCTTCATGGTGTGGCCAGCGGTCACTATCGTGCGCAGGCGCTCTTTGCCTTTGGGCACGGTCGGGAATCCGAGCGCCAGGGCGAACACCCCTTCCTCGAAAAGGCGGTTGGAGAATTCAACGGCTTTCGCAGTCATGATCGGGGTTATGGGCGTGACCGAAGAGCCGGTGTCGAAGCCGGCTTTCTTCAGTTCTTCCTTCAGAAAGGCGGTGTTGTCCCAGAGCTTTTTGAGATATTTCGGTTCGGTGAGAAGTATGTCAAGCACGGCCAGGCAGGTGGCAGCCACGGAAGGCGGCTGTGAACTTGAGAAAAGGAAGGGTCTTGCCACGGAACCCAGGTAGTCCCTAAGGCTACGAGTGGTGGCGGCATAACCGCCCACCGCGGCGAAGGCCTTGGAAAGCGTGCCTATCTGTATCTCCACTTTGCCGTCCAGGTTGAAATGGCTCACGGTGCCGCGGCCTTCCTTGCCGATGACGCCGCTGGCGTGCGCGTCGTCCACCATCACAAAAGCCCCGTACTTATGCGCCACCGCGACCACTTCATCCAGCTGGGCGATATCGCCGTCCATTGAGAATACCCCGTCGGTTACCACCATCTTGCGTCTGGCTTTGCGGGCTTCCGGCGTCTCAAGAATCTCGGCCAGGTGCTTCATATCTTTGTGACGGTAGATCTTGCGGGGGGCTTTTGCCAGGCGCGCTCCGTCTATGATTGAGGCGTGGTTCAGTTCGTCCGAGATCAGCAGGTCTTCCTCTCCGGACATCAGCGACTGGCAAACCGCCACGTTGGAGGTGAAGCCGGACTGGAAGAGAATGGAGGCGTCGGCATGCTTGAACGCCGCGAATTTTTTCTCCAGTTCCTCGTGTATCGACATGGTGCCGATTATGGTCCGCACCGCGGCCGTTCCCACTCCGTATTTCTTTATGGCCGCTATGGCGGCTCTTTTTACTTTTGGGTTATTAGCCAGCGCGAGATAATTATTGGAGGTGAGGTTTACTACTTTCTTCCCGTCTATTACGGCCGCCGGTTCCTGCGCGGACTGCAGGACGCGGGGCGTTATAAAACGGTTCTCTTTCTTAAGCGCGGCCACTTCCTCTTCGGCGAATTTTAAAGTGTCGAATTGCATGGTGATAGCGCCTCCATCGGTTTTAATAAAGCGTCATTCGTCTTGGGATTAAATCTGCGGTCATTAACGGACATCCTCTTTTAATGATATAAAAAAACAGGACATAAAAAAATGTTTTTAATCCATGGGAAATTTAGTAAATTATCATTAGGATATTGTTAAGTGCCGTGATACCGGATACCAGGGCGTGATTATGACGGATTTTTCTCTTTCAAACGATAAAGTTTACCTGCTTGTCCGTAATCCGTCCTCCGTCTTTATCTGCTGGACCTGGAGCCGGGCCAGGGCTGAAGTCTTTGAGGCGCTGGGATACGAACCGGAAATACTCGTCAGACTTTCCGCCGCCGGAGACAAGATCCCGGCCGTTGAACAAGCCGTTCCGTGGAACTCCGGTAAACTTTATATGGCGCCGCCGGTGGAAGGGAAAACGTACACCGCCGCCATTTACGCCCGCAATAAGGAAGGCGTTCAGGAGAAGCTTCTGGAGAGCAACTCCGCTCTCACACCCGTTTCCTCCCAGAGACCCGGCCTTTCAGCCGGTTACGCCAGCGCCGAGTTCTTCCGCAGGAGCCCGGTATGAGTTCCAAAGGCTCCATACTTTTCCTCCTTCACGCTCATCTGCCGTACATTAACCATCCGGAGCACGCCGATTTCCTGGAAGAAAACTGGTTCTTTGAAGGCGTTGTGGAGACTTATATCCCGCTTATTTCCGTGCTGGAAAGGCTGGTGCGGGACGGTATCAGGCCCGGCATCGCCATCTCCATTTCCCCCACGCTGGGCGCGATGCTTGAAAACGAGCATCTTGAAAATAAACTTCGCCGGTATATCGATGACCGCCTGGAACTGATAGAGAAGGAACTTGTCCGGGTGGAGAACGATCCCGTAGTTTCAAAGACCGTGCGGCTCTACGCGCAGCTTTACGGGGAAGCCGCCGAGATGATACGTAAGTACAGCGGCGACCTTATCACGCCTTTAAAGCAGCTCCAGCACGCCGGGAATATTGAGATCATTACCACTTCCGCCACTCATGCGGTCCTGCCGATGCTGGCTCATCCCGAGGCTTTGCGCGCCCAGATCTCGGCCGCGGCCGATGATTATCTGGACAGGTTTAACACCAAGGCGGAGGGCTTCTGGCTGCCGGAATGCGCCTACGATCCGCGCCTCCAGACCTACCTCAAACTTTCCGGCTTTAAATATCTCTTCACAGAGTCGCACGCCGTAAACCTCTCCGATGGCGCGCCGAAAAACGGGGTTCACGTTTCCTACCGCACTCCCAACGGCATCAATATCTTCGCCCGCGACGCCGATTCTTCGCGGGAGGTGTGGAGCGCTAAATTCGGTTATCCCGGAGATCCCGCCTACCGCGAGTTTTACCGAGATATGGGTTATGACGCGGACTACGACTATATAAAGCCGTATCTAAACGCCGGAGGCGCGCGCCGGTCCTTGGGCCTGAAATATCACCGCATCACCGGCGAAGTGGATCTTGCCAAAAAGCTTTATTACGATCCCGACGAAGCCATGGCGGTGGTGGAGCGCCACGCCGCGGATTTTCTGGACCGTCGTATGCGCCAGGTGGAGGAAATCTATTCCGCCAAGGGTATCCGGCCTGTGATCGTGGGTTGTTATGACGCCGAACTGTTCGGTCACTGGTGGTTCGAAGGCCCCGCTTTCCTTGAAAGCGTTTTGAGGAAGATCCGGCAGGACCGTCTGCCTTTGCAGTTCGTAACACCCGGCGAGTACCTGAATTCCTGTCCGGAGCCCGTTGAACTTAATCCCCAAATCTCGTCATGGGGAGAGAACGGATATTTCGACCCCTGGGTTAACGAAACGAACGATTCTATCTACCCCAAGGTTCTTGACGTGACGGACAGAATGATCGGGACCGCCAACCGTTTTCGCAGCCAGGACCTGCCCAGCGTTACGCTGCGGGCCCTTAACCAGGCCGCCCGCGAGGTCCTGCTGGCGCAGAGCTCTGATTGGCCTTTCCTTATGTACATCGGTTCACACGCGCAATATGCCGCCGAACGGGTAGATGTTCATACCACGAACGCAGCCCGGCTGCTATCCGAAGTGCTGGAAAAACGCATAGACGAAAAAGCTCTAGTGGAACTTGAAAAAAAGAACAACCTGTTCCACAGGCTGGATTTCCGCCTCTTTGCTTCCGTTTCCAAATTTTAAAATCGTACAACAATCGCTTTATTTTGGATCGGTTGAATAAGCTGGTCGGCGGTATGTTGCGTGGGCGGGGGAATTTTAACCTCTACGCCTCTTCCCTCTGAAAAGATTGACAGCAACCTGACCGGGGCATTAGGTTGCATCAGAAACAGGGCGGGCGGATGTGTGCAAAACTTAAAAAATTCAAGCGGAGGTGAGGGAGGGTTCCCTGGGCGCTCCATTCGAGGGTTTTAAGCCCGTGGTCCGGAGCGCTCAGGCAACCCTCCCTCGCCTCCGTATCAGTATTGTCTTATTGGGCTATTCGGCTTTCTTTATTTTTACCCACTCGCGCTGGAAATCTTCCGGTAATTCCACCTTCAGGGTCATCTTTTTGTTTTTGGAGGGGTGGATAAAAGTAATCTCGCGGGAATGGAGCAGCAGCCGGGTGCCTCTCTCTCCGCCATAAAGCCTGTCGCCCACTATCGGGTGGCCGATGAACTCCAGATGGATCCGTATCTGATTGGTCCGGCCGGTGCGTGGATAAACTTCCAGCAGGGAGTGTTTTTTAGCCTTTTCCGTCACCTTGAAATCGGTTTGCGCGGCCCGGCCGTATTCCCATACTTTTATCTTCTTGAAACCGGAAGCCCGGCCTATCGGGGCGTCTATCGAACCGGTTTTTTTGGCCGGTACGCCGGCTACAACTCCGACGTACGTTTTTTCAACCAGCCTTTCCCGGAACTGCGTCTGGAGGGCGGTTTGCGCTTTAAGCGTCTTCGCCACCAGCATCAGGCCGCTTGTGTCCCTGTCCAGCCGGTGCACCAGTCCCATGCGGGGGACTTTATTGTTTCCAAGTTCCGGCCGCGCCCGCAACAGCATGGAGACCAGTGTTTCTTCCGATATAAGGCAGGTTTCGGGGCGGCGCTCCCAGTTGGAATCGTTGGGGTGCACCGGTATGCCGGCGGGTTTGGCCACGGCCAGCATGTCCTTGTCCTCGTAAATAATGATGGCGTCCAGGTGCGCGGTTTCCTTTTTGCCCATGGCGGGAAGATCTATCGTCACCGAGTCTCCGGGCTCAAGCAGTAAAGAGGGCTTCCTGGGCTTGCCGTTCACCAACGCCCGCCCTTCGAGTATAAGCCGCTTGACGAATTCTCTTGATAGCCCCGTCTCGGAGCGTGTTATGAAGATGTCCAGCCTTTCCGGAGCGCCTTCAAATATCATTGTTCTTAACGGTGTTTTCATTTTTTCCTCATCCTGGTGATCATGAATATCGCGGCCGAGGCCGCGATGATCGATAACGTTTGAGCGGGTGAAAGCCCCAGCCACGAGCCGCCGCGGTCGTCGCCCCGCAGGAACTCAACCATGAACCTTAAAAACGAATATGCCAGTATGTAGACGGCGAATATCATTCCGCCGGCGCGAACCTTGCCCCGGCGGGACAGCCAGGCCAGCGCGCCGAATATGAGAAAATTTCCCGCAGCCTCGTAGAGCTGTACGGGGTGAAGCGGCACGCCAAGGTATGCTTGCGGTACTTCGCACATCGGGTCGGTGAAGGCCACGCCCAGGGCGCCGCCGGCGGGACGGCCGTAGCAGCAACCCGCCATAAAACAGCCCAGCCTTCCGAACCCATGCGCCAGGGCCAGGGCCGGGGCGAAGTGATCCGCTGTCTTAAGGAAATTCAGTTTATTGCGGCGGCAATAGAGGAAAAAGGCCGCGGCGCCCGCGGCAAAGCCCCCATAGAATACGAAGCCGTAAGGGAAACCTTTAAAGATATAGACGAATCTTGAGGCAAAATCCGGACCTAATTCGGTCCAATAGGTGGCGGCGAATACCGCCTTCGCCCCCAAAATTCCGGCCAGCGCGGAGTAAAATACAAGATCCGCCTCCTGGTCCCGGGTCACAAAGGCGATGGCCCGGCTTTTATACAGGTAGAAGATGGCCGCCGTGTAGCCCAGGGCGATAGTGAACCCGTAGGCGGGAAGTTTAAAACCGCCGAAATGTAATAGGAAAGGATGCATAATAAATCACTTTTTCCCGGAACTATTTCCCCTGTTGTGTCAGGAACTTTTGCACGTCTAAAAAATTTTTGAGCCGCCGGTTTCTTACGCCTTCTTCCAGACAGAAGCGCCGGAGCCGTTTTGTGGCGAAGACCGCGTCCGCCAGGCGCGCGGCCTTCAGGTCGCTGGTGCCGTCTCCGCAGAAGGCTACTTTATAGCCCAGGCGCTGGTAGCGGCTTACCCGGGCGGCTTTAAAAACGTCCAGAGTCGCGCCTTTTAAACAAGGATACTCCACCAGGATCCCCGCCTTGGTAAAACGGGTCCGGCCGTAAAATGATTTTATCCTCAACTTCCATTTTTTCAGCAGGCAGTCTATGTAGAGGTCCACGCCGCCGCTTGCTATCTCAAGGGGAATTCTCCTCCGGGCGCAGAAAGCGTTGAATTTTATAAAACCGCCGCGCAGGCGGGTGGATTCAAGCACATAAGCCTCTATTTTTTTTCGGGGGATTTTAAGCGGCCGGAAATATTCCATCATCCACTCTTCCATTTTTACGTGCGGAGCGTAGGAATTCTCTATCTCCTCCCTGGTGGCGGCGTTGAAATGCCTGAGAAGAACGTCCCCCACATCCTTAAGAGTGACGGTTCCGTCGAAATCTGTGACCACGGCCCAACCTTTTGATTTCATAAGACTCTTTTTTTACCGTTCAGCCGGAGACTTGGACAGGCGACTGACTCCGTCTTGCCGCAAAATCTGCCTAATGCGCGGCGTTCCGGCTGAGGGATGAAGACGCGCTTCTCAAGAATCATGCTTCTGGATCACGCCGCGGCTTTAACGAATTCCGCCTCGCCTCGCGCGGCGAGTTTCATATAAATATTGTATTCCTTCTGTACGCCTATGGTGGAGGTGTGGCCGTTATAAGCGTGGCCGGGGTAAAGGACGGTTTCGCCGGGAAGGGCGGCCAGCTTCAAAAGGCTGAGGCGGAGAGCTTTGGGATCCGAACCGGGCAGGTCCGCCCGGCCGCATTGTCCCACAAAAAGGGTGTCCCCCGTGAAAACCGCGCCGCCGGCCAGATATGAGACCGAACCGGGAGTGTGCCCCGGAGTATGGATAACCTTCATCTTGAGGTGCCCGAACGCCAGTTCCTCTTCGCCTTTGAGCAGGTTAAGGGGGTTTATATCGTCATCCAGGAGGAAAGTGTCTTCTTTGTGCACGGTCAGCGCCAGCGTCTTATCTTTTTCCAGAAAATAGCGGGCGGCGTTGGCATGATCAGGATGGGCGTGAGTGAGCAGGAGGAACTTGAGGATGAGCTTTTCCTTACGTATTAATTCCTCTAAGACTTCCGGCTGCCAGGCAGGGTCTATAACGGCGGCTTCTCTAAGTCCGGCATCCCATACGATGTAGGAAAAATTACCCATCGGGCCCAGCTTAAATTGTTTCACTTTCATCATTTTCCGTCTTCTTTTGGGCGGGGGAAGCGATATTCTATCTCGTTAGGCCTTATGAGCCCCAACTCCTTGCGGGCGGTTTCCTCTATCCGGCCTGGCTCTTTCATGGTCTGTAAATTTTGTCCCAGGCGGATCTTTTCCGCGTCAAGCGCTATTTTCTGGTTCTTTAACCGCCGGTATTCCAGAGAATTCTTGATCAGGGACCTAAATCCCCTGTTGGCCAGCAGAAAGACGATCACCAGGATCAGAATTATATAATTAAGCCGGTGTTTGTATTTTTTAAACTGCATCGCTTGAAAAACAGGCGCAACAAAAGCCTGTCCCGGGTGGCGTGACAGGGGGCGATGGCCTCCGTACAAAAGAATACCCCGCGCTGCGCCTTTATGCCCCCGCGTCTTTCCGAAATTTACTTAAAACTTGAAGACCATGTCTTTGGCGTACTTGGCATTCTTTCCCAGCTCTTCCTCTATTCTTATGAGCTGATTGTACTTGCACAGGCGTTCCGAGCGGCAGGGCGCTCCGGTTTTGATGGCGCCGGCGTTGGTCGCCACGGCCAGGTCGGCGATGAAAGCGTCTTCCGTCTCTCCGGAGCGGTGGGAGATAATTGTTTCAAAACCGGCTTTGTGAGCCATCTCTATCACGCGCACGGTCTCGGTCAGGGAACCTATCTGGTTAAGCTTGATGAGAATGGAATTGGCGATGCCTTCTTCGATGCCCCGCTTGAGGCGTGTCGGGTTGGTTACGAACAGGTCGTCGCCCACTATACGGGCTTTTTTCCCGAGATGCTTGGTCATGTGTTCCCAGCCGTCCCAGTCATCCTCCGCGAGAGGATCCTCGTAAGAGATGATAGGGAAATGTTTTTTCCACTCGGAGTACTTGCTGGTCAGTTCCTGATAGGTCAGGTTCGAACTTTCGAACACGTATCGGTCGTTCTGGTAAAATTCGCTCGCGGCGGAGTCCAATCCTATCTGCACTTCCTTGAAGGTATATCCGGCGTCCTTTATGGCCTTGCAGATCGTTTCTATGACCGCCTCATGGGTGAAGATCTTGGGAGCGAAGCCTCCCTCGTCCCCTACGGACACGGTATAGCCGCCTTTGGACAGGATGGCCTTAAGCGTGTGGTAGATCTCCGAGCCGGCGCGGATTGCGTCGGAGAATCTCGCCACTCCGGTCGGCACTATCATGAATTCCTGAATGTTAATGCCGCTGTCGGCGTGCTTGCCGCCGTTGACTATGTTCATCATCGGGGCGGGGATGATGAAGTTCTTATGCTTGAGACCGTAAGCCTTGCGGATATAGGCGTAAAGCGGAAGGTGCGCCGAGGCGGCCGCGGCCCTGGCCAGCGCCATGGATACCGAGAGGATTGCGTTCGCGCCCAGTTTTGATTTGGTCTGGGTTCCGTCGAGTTCTATCATCATCCCGTCTATTTTTATCAAGTCGGCCTTAAGTCCCGAGATCTCGGGGGCTATAAGGTCGGTTACGTTCTCAACGGCTTTCACCACGCCTTTGCCCATATAGCGTTTGCCGCCGTCGCGCAGCTCCAGTGCCTCGTGCGTGCCGGTGGAAGCGCCGCTGGGCACCGCGGCGCGGCCGAAAGAGCCGTCGGTCAGATAAACGTCGGTCTCTACGGTGGGGAAACCTCTGGAATCAAGTATTTCCCTGGATGTAATTTTTTTTATTTTGGCGTCCATAATTTTCTCCTATTCACGAAGTTGAAATTAAAAGATCAGTATTGCACAAACGCTTTTCATCGTGTCCGCTTAGAACCGGTCCCTTGCTACCGCCACGCGCTTAGAATTTCCCGTTTATGATCTTTTTCCCGGAGTCGATGAGCGCGTCCATCCTCGGCTTGGTGGCGGCTTCGGCGTAGATCCCGACCAGCGGGTTGTTATCCATGGGGCGCAGGCCCAGCCAGCTGCCGTCCTTCATGATGAACTTAAAGCCGTCCGTGTGGTCTATTCTCCAAACCGAAGCGCCGGCCAGGTTCAGGGGGGGGCGGTGCGTCAGTTTTTCTATAACGGCGGCCAGGTTTACTCCTTTGTCCACCCGCATATTTATTTTGGAGTTGACGAAATTGCCGACTTTTTTATTGAGGTCGGACAGGATTTTTTTCAGCGGTTTACGTTCGTAAGCCGCCATTTCCGCTATGAGCAGGCAGGCCAGTATTCCGTCTTTTTCAGGCGCATGGCCCATGATGGAGAGTCCGCCTGATTCTTCTCCGCCGATCAAATACTGCCCGGTGCGCAAAAGGTTGCCGATGTGCCTGAATCCCACGGGGGTTTCCCTTACGGCAAGGCCGTAATGGCGCGCGATGGAATCCGTGAAGTGGGAGGTCATGAGCGAACGGGCAACCTTGCCTTTTAGGCCGCGGTTTTTGACAAGGTGTTCCAGCGCCAGGCCCAAAACCAGGTTCGGGGGTATCCATGTCCCGTCCGAATCTATGATGCCGTAGCTGTCGGCGTCGCAGTCGCAGGCCAGACCCAGGTGCAGGCGGTTCTTGACCACGGTCTCTCTGAGGGTCTTAAGATTCCCTTCGTCGGTGTCTGGCGCGCGGCCTCCGAAAAGCACATCCCTGTTTTCACGCAGGGGGATAACTTTGGCGCCGAGTTTTTCCAGCGCGGCTCTAAGATAGGTGCGGGCGGAGCCGTGGACCGAATCCGCCGCGATTTTAAGGCCGGCTTTCTTTATCGCGTCGGCGTCCAGCAGGGAATAGATCTGCTTGAAATAACTTTCATGGAAATCCATGACCTTGATGACGCCAGCCGATACCGCCTGGTCGAACGGGACGATCTTTTCGGATTCGGCTATGGTCAGGCCCTGGATCCGCACTTCCAGGTCGTTAGTGACTTCGGGCAGGGCCGGTCCGCCCCAATAAGGGGTCCATTTAAAACCATTATAATGGGCCGGGTCATGGCTTGCGGTGATCATGACGCCTCCGGCTGAGAAATTCTTCATCACTGTCCAGGCCACAACGGGGGTCGGTACGTCCATATTGGAGAGTAGCACCGTCAAACCTTCGGCGGCGAACGCTTCCGCCGCGTTTTTGGCGAATTCTTCGGAAAGGTAGCGGGTGTCGTATCCCACAACTACGTGCTGGATCTTTGGGGGGGTCCGGCCGTTGTTTTTGAGGTGGAGAAGGTATTCCTCACCTTTATAGCCGTATTCCCGGTTTTCCCGGATATGTTCGGCTACTGCGTGCGTGACCCGGCGCAGGTTGACCAGATTGAAATCCTCGGCGATAATAGCTCGCCAGCCGGAAGCTCCGAATTTGATATTTGCGGTTGCCATGATTGTGAATATAGCAAAAAACCCGAAGTAAAGCAAAAACGAAATATTATCCGGCTGTCGCGGGCGGGATGCCGCGCTTCCGTTCAGGACTTATTTACCGCAGTGTTCAGCCAGTTCCGGAATATACCTTCAAATTGGGAGCATTCAACCGGTAGGAAGTGGCCGCAATCGGAAAAGGAATGGTACTCTGAAGACTTCAGTTTTGAAGACAGCTCGAACTGGTCGCGGTACCCGACCAGAAGATCCCGCCTGCCCACAAGAAATGTCGCGCCTGACATGATCCGGCATGGATCAATGGTGAGGTTCTCTTCGGCGGCGCTGCGGAACAGTTTGGTCTGATAGATCCATTTCCCTATAGAAAATCCAGTAACCAGGTTGGCCCTGTATCTTTGCAGTGTGGCCGAGGTCCTTTTTGCCGCCAGCCGCAGGTATCTGCGATCCGCGCTGTTCTTTTCATCCTCGGTCAGTTCGTCCAGGGACGGAACCATTTCCAGGGGTTTGGCGACGGTATCCTTATTTGTATAAATCGGGGGGGCTATGAGAAAAATAGCGGGGAATTGTGTTTTTTCTGCCAGCTTAAGCGCCATAAAACCGCCCATGGAATAGCCCACCAGGCAGGGCGGATGTTTGAAATTATCACGCAGAAAATTCCCGACATCTTCCAGCAGGTCGGTCATATTTGCCCTGAAAAAAGAATGTCCGGACTCTCCGTGGCCCGGCAGATCAACGTAAATTCTCCTGTATTCTCTGTCCGGACCGTGGAAATATCGCTCAAAGGTGTTTTGCATGGAAACATGGTCCAAGGTCGCTCCATGAAGGAACACTATGGGCGGTCCGTTTTCCGGGCCGAAGGATTCATACGCCAGCAAGGCTGAACCGGTATTATGTTTTTCCATTATAAAGGCGTTTGACGGCCTTGCCCCCATTACGCGGGCCTCAGGAGGTCCCGTAACCCGGATTCGAGGATGCGTCTATCCTATTTAATCAAATTTAGGGCGGAGTTAACTTATCTTTTACTTAAACCGGCATTTATGGGATAATCACGCCGGACGGATGCCTGTCCGGATCCAAGGCTGATTTTGGATTTTATTTAAAATGCTAATATGATTGTATTGGGAGAGTGTTGTGATGGCTCAATGGTAGAGGGCTGTCTGAAAATCCTCTGAATCGGTTTCACCTGGTTTGACCGATATTAACTGTCATTGATGAACTGGCCAAAAATCCCTGGTTGACTTTAACGGGATATTAACCGGTATGGCTGGGCGATGGGCACTCGGGAATTGCTATAACTACCTACACTTACAAAGGAATAAGCGTGCAAAGTTTACTGAGTCAAAAAGGTGAGACTAGCCGCGTTGGACTGGTCAGAGATTCGTTTTTACTTTTTTGTTTTCTATTCCCGGCAGGTTTTGGATTTTTTTCAATAATGCTGGCGCTTTCTCTGCCGGGTCAGGGCGGACTCGCGCGGACCGGGGCCGCCCTTATTTTGGCTTTGACTGCCAATCGTATAGGCCGTATGTTTTGTGCGACGGTTTCATCAGCATCGGTATTCAGAAGGCATGAAGTGGTTATCGCGGGTGTTGCGCAGGCATTGGGATTGCTCTTTATTTTTTTCTCCGATTTTAGGGGCGGTAATGTGCTGATGCTGGTTGCAAGCGCTGTTTTCCTTGGGGTAGGCCTGACTGCGGGGAATATTTTTTTTAGAACACTGCTGACAACCGGCGCTTCCCGCGTAAATAATGCGGCGTATTCGGCGCTGTTTTATGTCCTTTGGGGTATTGGAGTCGCTTTTTCCGGTTTGGCGTGGGATTTCCCGTTCAAAAACTTTATTGTGCTTGGTATGGCGGCAATCGCCCTTGGTGGCTGCTTAATCTCGCGATATTTATGGCCTGGCTTGGTGCCTGACTCAAACGAGGATGGGGTTTCGGTAGATTTTAAGAGAATTAATGACTGGACCCGTATATTCATTTTAAGTATCCCGGCCGCAATGGTTGCCTGTGTCGCGATACTGTTTAATACGGCTTTAATCCCGATCTTGACAATAAATTTTGGTTTTTCCGTGCCGGAAACCGGTGTCGCGGCTTGCTTTCTCGTAATCGGGAATATGCTTGTCTTAATCCGTTTGTCCCATAAATTAAAACCGGATTTCAGCGCGCTGAGCGGTTTTGTCCTTTCTGTTACCGGCAATATTCTGCTGGTGGTTTGCCTATTTCTGCTGAGGAACGCTAAGCTGGCGGCGGTTTTTGTGATTATAGGTGTAGGCTGGTTTTCCGCCTTGAGTTTAAAATTTCAGATGGATTTTGTTTGCGCAAAAGCCGGTAAAAATCAGCATCGGTTGATCCATGCGTTGTCTGAAGTTATCGCAATTCTGGGGGGGATCAGTTTCGCTATCCTTGATAAAGCCGGGGTCCCGCTTCCGGCGCAGTTTGCCGGCATCGCGCTGGGATTGTCGCTTTGGAAAGTGGCGTCGGCGGATAAACTTGGTGAAATGAGGAACTATGTCCAACATTAAATTCCGCGAACTATCGGAACAGGGTATTGCTGTCGCCCGGAAGCTGGTTTCCGATAAACCCGTATATGGGTCTCAAATTTCTCTGCCGGCAGGATTTACTTTTGAAGATCTGTTAATTGAAAAGTCCAAGTCCTTGGGCAACCGACAAATTGAATTTTTTGAGATGCTGTGTAATAAAAGAATTACGGGTTTTTGTTATTACGTGATACGTGAGAGAAGCCGTGCCGCTGAAATCGCGACAATTTTTTTGCCGGAGTATCGCGGAATGGGTCTTGGCCGCAAAACCATCGTTTTCATGCGAAAACATGCGACACGCTACTATCCGAAACTTCTCCGTATGGAAGCAACCGCTTCTTCCTCCAATCCTGCCGCTATCTCGACGCTTCTTTCCGGTGGTTTCAAGCTTGAGGGGGTTCTAGTTGCCGGCTATGTCCGGGGCGGCCAGATCAGCGATGCGCTACTCTTCGGAATACTTTTAGGTGAAGGGGAAAAGCATGTTTCCAGCATGTACCGCTTTGACTCGTTTAAAGACAAAAAAAAGGAAAAATCCCGGCTTATAGCCCAGGGGAAAATTATTATAAACCATGAGGCGAAATTGATCCGGGATATGGGCAACTATGCCAGGTTTGCCAATGCCGGACAAATTATAGACGTGGGATGCGGTTTCGGACAGTTTGCGGCCTGGCTGGCGGCAGAATTTCCGGCAGTAAAAAGTATTGTCGGGGTGGACTCTTCCAAAGATATGATACGGGAATCCGCCGCCGCGGGGTTGGAACGGGTTAAATTAGTCTGTTTGGACGGACTAAGATTTCTTGAAATGCTGCCGGCCGGAAAAACGGATATAGTGTGCCTGCGTTTCGTGATAAATCATATACCCGTCAGGCTTTGGGTCCGATGGCTTATTGCGGCGAGGCGCTGTTTAAAGTCGGGCGGACTTGTGCATCTTACGCTCGCAGACGCTAACTACTACAAGACCTATCCGTCACTCCCAATGTTTGACTTGATATTCAAGCATAAGGAACTGTTGCGTGAGAAGAACGGCGGCATCTGGAACGCTCCGTCCATTATCGGGAGAGAGTTGCACGCCGCCGGGTATCGGCACATTAATCAGCAGTCGGTTTGCCTGACCACGGAAGATATGGGTGTTCGCGACTATGCCGCAAGCGTCGGCGACCAGTTTGTGTGGGGTATAGAAAGCGCCTGGGGAAAGACCGGAGAGCTTGCTCGGCGATCCCTTATCGAGGCGTCAGGCCGGGATGACTTCTGGGGGGAGGTTAAGATCGGTATCCATGCGGGGGAAAAACAAAAACGGGATTCTTTATGAACAAGACCCTGAAAGTATTGGTCACGGTCAATGCGCTTTTATGCCAGCTGCTTCCCGGATCTGAGGCGGTAGGGCAGGTGTACAAGCCTGATATAAGCAATGTGGAAGTGGAAATTCTATCCCCTGTTTCCAGGGGGAAACAGAATTATCAGGGGCTTTCGGCCGCGGAGTTCGCGATGGTGACGAAAGGCGTGACCAAAGCGCGGTTTTCATTCCCTATCAAAATCCCCGTGGATTTGTGCTCAAGAGAGGACCTCGGTCTTTTCCTCGGCGTTATTTATGATCAGGACCGGGTTTTTTTTAATGGGGAGCTTATAGGTATTACCGCCGACCCCGAGAATGTGAGTTTGCGCAAAACCGCAAAGCCAAGGCTTTATCTTGTTCCGAAGAAGTTGCGCAACTGTCGTGGGGATAATATTGTGGCAATCGAGGCAAAAAGCCTGGTAGGGCGGCGCCTTGGCCCTTTCGGCGGAAATATTATGTTGGGGGCATGGTGGGAACTTGAGCAAAAATCCGACATGATGCAGGAATATTTGCTGCTTTTCAGGGAAATAGGCTTTTTAATTCTGGCTATTTCGCTTGTGTTGATGGCGCTATTTGAAAAATATTCGCAAAATCAACTGCAGATAGCTTTTGTATCATTTTCGTTTTGGGCGGGTCTCATGTGCGTAAGCCTAAGCGGCTGGTTATTCACATTTACGAATCACCCCAAAATTCTTTATCAGGTACACACTGTTCTTGTGTGCGTGATGCTGGTTGAGTTTGTCCGGATGCTGGCCCTATACACCAGGACCCCGTACATGTCCGGATTGTCGCACTGGTGGTCGGGTCTGGGTTCGGCGGCTGTGTTTTATGTGCTATTCCTATCGACAGGATGGGTAGCGCTCATTCCGTTTTATAAATTAATTCTTTTAGGATTTATATCCCTGGCGGCGCTTCTTTTTGTTTCGGGTTTAGCCAGAAAGAGCTTTGCCGGAAGCGGGTTGCAAAGAATTTTATTATTTATGATCCTGATCGGAGTCGCATCGGATACGGCGCGTATTTGGGGAGTACATTCCGGGCCGAATATTTCCGCATACCTTATAGGAGTTTCAATACTGGGCATCGGACTTTCGCTCGCTTCCGACCTGGTCGCGGTTTTTAAAATGGCGGATGACGCGCGGCGTCTTCAGCAGGAAAAAAACCGGCAGGAAATCTTTAACGATATCGCTCACCAGGTCGCGCATGATATCCGGTCGCCCTTGTCTGCCTTGGATGCCGCGCTGAAGAACACAGAACAGATGCCTGAGGAACAACGCATTATGGTGCGTCACGCGGTCAACCGCATTCGTGACATCGCCACTAATCTTATTGAAAAGAGCCGCCAAAGGCTTGGTGCTGACCCGGTATCCGGCAATGCCGCAGGCGGCCGCCAGGACCTGGGGGAGCCTCTCCAAACATGCCTTCTCTCAAACTTGGTTGATCCCGTGGTTACGGAAAAACGTCTTCAGTTTAAGTCAAGGCCGGGGATCAATATTGATTTTGAACTGACAGTAAGATCTTACGGCCTGTTCGCAAAAATCCAGCCGGTGGAATTCCAGCGTCTGGTTTCCAATCTTATCAACAACGCCGTTGAAGCGTTGGGAGAGAAAGGCGCGGTTAATCTCTGGCTGAACTCGGAAAATGGGAATGTGGTTTTTACAATATCTGATAACGGCAAAGGGGTAGCACCCGAAATTTTGGCCCGGCTTGGCCAAAAGGGAGAGACGCATGGGAAAGTCGGCGGGTCCGGTTTAGGCTTATTTCATGCAAAAACCGCGGCTGTGAACTGGGGCGGTAGTCTGGAAATGGCCTCAGAACCAGGAAAGGGGACCACGGTCAAGATTAAACTGCCAAGTGCCGAAGTTCCGGAAGATTTCATGCTGGAGTTGCCGCTTGCCGCGGGTTGGCCGGTTGTTGTGCTGGATGATGACGCTAGTATCCATCAGGTATGGAAAGGCAGATTCGAGTCCGTCAGGGTTAAAGAGCGGGGTATCGAAGTGTCGCATTTTAGAGAGCCGGATCAATTGCGCGCATGGGTAAAAGACAATCCGGAAAAGGCTCGAAATACCCTATACCTCTTCGACTATGAACTTTTGGGGTTCAAGGAAACGGGACTGAGTCTTGCGCGGGAACTGAACATCGCATCTGAAGTTGTGTTGGTCACCAGCCGTTATGAGGAAAAACAGGTCATAGAAGAGTGCAGGCGCCTGAAGATACGGCTGCTTCCTAAAGGCTTGTCCGGTTTTGTTCCCATTTCCATTCAATCCCCGCTGAAGAATGCGGCCGCGGTTTTAGTAGATGATGATGCCTTGGTGCACATGACCTGGAAAGTGGCGGCTAAAACCAAAGGCATAGATTTAAAAGTTTTTAAAACCCCGGCTGATTTTTTTGCAAATATTGATGCTTTTCCAAAAAACACTCCTATCTACATAGATTCCGAATTAGGCAACGGTTTAAAAGGAGAAGAGATAGCCAAAACCATACATGAAAAAGGTTTTGAAACTATTTATCTGGAAACAGGACACCCGCCCGGTTCTTTCGCCAAAGTGCCATGGATAAAAGATGTGCTAAGCAAAGATCCTCCCTGGGCGGCATAAAAATCGCAAGTATGTTATCCATGCCGCTTATATTTTAGTCGGTGCGGTAGCCCCTTGCCAAAAGCCGTTTTGCATGCTAGGCTATACTAATAATTACCAATATTTTGGTAACTTTAGGTATATATGAACTTCCACTCATTCAAGGCCGCCATCCAAAGCGTGCCGGTATTCTCCGGTAGTGATGCCGCCAGACTAGGCGAGCGTCAGACGATGTATAACCAGCTCAACAACTGGCGGCGCAAAGGACTTATCATTCAGTTGAAGCGCGGACTCTATATCCTCGGTGAAGCCAACCGGAAGATGCGACCCAGCGGACTATTTCTATCCAGCCAGCTCTATGCGCCTTCCTATGTAAGCCTGGAATATGCCCTGGGACTCCATGGACTAATCCCCGAAATGGTAATGACAATTACCGCAGTTACTACCAAAAACCCATCCGGATTCAAAACCCCGCTTGGCGCCTTTGAATACCAGCACATCAAACGCGAAGCCTTCAGGGGGTTCAAAGCAGTCAAGGATCCGGCAGGCCTAACCTATTTCCTTGCGGAGCCGGAGAAGGCCATTGTCGACTTTATCTATCTGAATCTCCCCCGATTTAAAAGAGGCTACAGTGATGTATTCGGCCAGTCATACCGGTTCCAGAATCTGGAAATACTCAATCTAAAGAAGCTCATGTTTTACACAGGTCTGTTCAACAATGCGAAGCTCAACGATGTGGCCAAGGAGTTCTGTCGCTTTGCCAAGGAGGCACGAAAGTCATGATTGAAGTCTTGAAACAGCAAATCAATGGTTCCATGCCGCCGGAGGAACAGCTCAACCGGACGCGAGAGTTTCTGCAAATCATGGCACTGAAGAACCTTTTCGACCAGAATGCCTTTGAGAATATCGCATTTACCGGCGGGACCGCTCTAAGGATCCTGCATGATACCCGACGCTTCTCCGAGGATTTGGACTTTTCTCTCGTCGATACCAAGGCCTACGATTTTAAAACGCTCACCGCCGGCCTGATCAGGCATTTCAAGCTGAACAACCTGGAGGTGGACTGCAAGCCGAAGATGGACAAGACCGTGCATAGCGCCTTCCTCAAGTTCCCCGGCATCCTGCAAGAGCTTGGGTTAGGCGCGTTTGCGGAACAGAAGCTATCCATTAAGCTTGAGGTGGACACCAATCCCCCCAAGGGGGGGCGGCTGGCCGAAACCACGCTGAACAAGACCTACATCTTCAGCGTCAAACACTTCGATCTGCCCTCCATGTTTGCCACCAAGCTCCACGCTTGTTTTTTCAGGAAATATACCAAGGGCCGTGACTTCTACGACTTGGTCTGGTATCTGGGCCGGAAAGTCTCCCCCAACCTGAACTTGCTGAACAACGCCATCCGGCAAACCGAGAAGAAGGCGCTGGGGATCACCACCGCCAACTTAAAGGGCTTCATGTTGGGCAAGTTTGATCATGTTGACTTTAACGCTGCGGTCGCGGATGTACAACGCTTTATTCTGGACAAGAATGAGCTTCGGGTCATCAACAAGAACGCCCTGAGCGCACTTGTCTCCGGGATGGACTGGAAATAAGAATTAACATATACCGAGTCCTAGTGTAGTGCGTTTCACATATCTTTACATTTGAAGGCTCAGATTTGAGCCGGATGCGAGGCGCGACGAGCAGGTTCGGCTAACATAGTCCTCCCTGCTAAAGGCCGGCATAAGCGGGTTCCACTTCCATGACCTGCGCCCATACCTTCGCCAGCTACTTCATAATGCGTACAGGCAACCTGCTGTCCATACAGAACCTCCTGGGGCATTCTACGCCCCTTCTGACACAGCGCTATGCCCACCTGTACAACGCGCATTTAAAGGAGAATATGGAGAAACTGGACGCTGGATGGTCACCTGTATGGACACTTGGCCCGTCGAGCGCCTTAACTCCGATTCAGAAAAATGCTAACATTAACAATGAAGAAGATACCACAGATGCCGCGGTAGCTCAGTGGTAGAGCACTGGTCTGAAAAACCAGGTGTCGTTGGTTCGATCCCAACTCGCGGCACGTTTTAATGTTGTTCTCCCAACCGGAGCCGATGGCCGTCAGGCGGCGGCCCAGCAAAGGACCAGGATGCATTTTAGGAAGGATAACTGAGAACTATGCCCCTTGTAAGCAAGATCCTTATAGCCGACGATGACAATGAGATGCGGGAAAGCCTTGTGGCGCTGCTGACGCAGGCCGGCTATCTTGTAATAGAGGCGGAGAACGGCCTGGAAGCCGTGCAGTCGGCGAAAAAAGAGCTCCCGGCTCTTATTCTCCTGGACATTCACATGCCTAAGATGAATGGGTTGGAAGCCTGCAAGGTTATAAAGTCCGATCAGATCACCAAACACATCCCTGTTGTAATGCTGACCGTAGAAGGGAGCATAGCGGAGATCCAGGAAGCTATAGGTTACGGCGCCCGGACCTACCTGACCAAGCCCTCCAGCAAAGAAGAGATCCTTAAAGTAGTAAAAGGAGTTCTTTGCTAGTCTGTGATTGCATCGGAACCATGCCAGGTGATTAATTTAAAAGTGGATCCCGCCGTAACTATTTTCCCATATAAGATAAAACACCGCCTTTTTAGATCCTCGAAGGGGCCCGGATTCAAATTTGAGCTTCCAAATGCCCGTACGATTCCATTACAGGCCTTAATCTGGGGGGATTGATGGTTTGCCGGTTTAGCCTGTTGAATGTCTGGAAACCCATCCTTATCGCGTCGCTTTGCTGCGCCGCTTTTTGGCCCACTCTGCGTGTCGGATTCATGCTCGATGACCCGTTCCTGCTCCGTGCGGTCGAACGCGCCCCGGCTCTGAGCCTCAAGGGCCTGCGGTCCGATTTTACCGATAATGTTTACAAAGAGCCGGGTACGTTCTACTACCGCCCTCTTTTATCGGTAATGGTCCGGCTGGAATACTTTTTCTGGGGCCGGAATCCGGCTGGTTATCATGTCGTTTCTCTGTTGTTCCACATAGCAAACGCCATACTTGTCTTTTCCCTATTGACATTGCTTGAGTTCGAGCCACATGTCGCTCTCTTTACCGCCTGCCTCTTCGCGGTGAACCCGGTCATCGTAGACGATCTATTGGCCGCCACGGGGGGGGAGTCAATGGCTAATTTTTTCCTCCTTACCGCGCTTATCCTGTATTTAAATAAAAAATGCGCCTGGGCCTGGCTGGTGTCTTTCCCCGCGCTGTTCGCGAAAGAGAGCAATGTCATGCTTCCGGCGCTCTTGCTCCTATGCTTTGTCTATCAGGGGCGTATTCGAAAGGAGTACTGGAAAGTTCTGTCGCTGCTGCCGGTGTGCGGTTTTTTTCTTGTCATGCGTCATTGCTATGTCGCTTCTCCGGAGGATATCGCGGTGTTTCCAATGCTGAGGTTTATGCTGGAGGCTTTTCCGCGCATCGTTTTTTATTATCTGCGGGTCTTGTTGTTTCCCTGGGAACTTGAAACCTGGCCGCCTGTTTTTCCTTTGTCGCCTTTCTGGTTCCTTATTCTTCCCGGCGGCGCGGCTTTTATCGCCGGTTTGTTCATGCTGCCGGTCCGCAGGCGGATCACGGCGTTTTGCGTGGGCTGGTTTTTTCTGCTGATGGCGCCGCGGATCCCCGCCATTCTGCATAATCAGGTGCTTATGGATAAGTGGATCTTTATGGCGTCGCCGGCGGTCTTTGCGCTGCTGCTTGCTCTTCTTGTGAAGATCTGGGATCACCCCTCGCCTTATCTGCGAGCTCTCCCCCGGGGCGCGGTTGCGGTAATAATCATTTTTTGGGCGTCCCTGGCGCAGGCCAACGTCAAATTAAGAGGCTCTGATGAGAAAAATTATCGGTGGACGATTCGCAACGGCCCCCGGAGTTTCGCGAGTTATCGTCTGGGCGTGATCTTATTGCAGGAGGGCCGGGCGGAGGAGGCGGTCCAGGTCTTAGAGCCTCTGCCCGGGCTATACCCGGACCAGCCGGATCACCAGAACGCATACGCTATGGCCTTGTGGCATAGCGGCCGACACAAAGAAGCGCGGATACTCATGGAGGCTCTGGAAAAGAGCTATCCCGGATCAGCGGCGATAAAAGAAAACGCCGCAAGAATTCGCGCCGGACGTTAACCCGAATCCCGCAGTTCAACAGTTCCGCGAAGGGAAAAATTCAACTGAAATAATTTTCCGAGTTCCGAACGGGGAATCCGGGCTACAACACTTTTATGAGCGCGAAATGGAGGTATTCCGTTTCCGGCATATTCAGCAGTATCGGGTGGTCTTTGGCCTGGGCCCGCAGTTCCATCAGCACGGCCATGCGGCCGGCTTTGGCGGCGGCTTCTCCCAGGATGTCTATGAAGACCTCGCGTGAGATGTGGTGGGAGCAGGTTGAGAAGGCGAGCAGGCCACCGGGGGGCAGGCCCGCCATGGCGGTGGAGTTGAGCCGTACCAAAAGCTTGGCCGCCTGGACCAGATTTTTTTTGCCTCTGACGAAGTTCGGAGGGTCCAGGAGTATGAAATCCGGGCTTTCCGGCATTTCGCCGCTCTGAAGCCCGCTCAGCACGCGCTCCGCGTCTTCTTTCCTGAAAATGACCTTGTTCTGAAGGTCGTTAATCTCCGCGTTCTTTTCAGCCGCCGCGACCACAGCGGAGGAAGAGTCCACGCCCCAGACCATTTCAGCTCCGGAGGCCGCGGCTGTCAGGGCAAAAGCGCCAAGATAAGTGTAGAGGTCCAGGACTTTGCGGCCCTTGAAATAGGGCTTCAGAAAAGCCCTGTTCTCGCTTTGATCGAAATACCAGCCGGTCTTCTGCCCCGAGGTGAGGGGGACATCGTATTTTAGGCCGTTCTCGGTTATCCGGACGGAGGCCGGGATATCGCCATAGGCGGTTTCCGTGTAAAGCTTCAGGCCCTCCAGTTTCCGGAAGTCGTGGCTGTTCCGGTAGTAGATGCCGCGCGGTTTATAAATTGCGCGCAGGTGTTTGGTTATCTCATCCTTAAGCATCTCGGCGCCGGCGGAAATTATTTCCACCACCAGGATATCCGAGTATTTATCCACTACCAGTCCCGGCAGGCCGTCTGACTCTCCGAAGAACATCCGGCCGTTTTCCGTGATCCCCATACTCTTGCGGTACTCCATGGCCCGGTTAAGCCTGGCATGTACGAAATCCGCTTCCATTTCCAGTGTTCCGGTTTTCAGGAGCCGGACAGCGATCAGGCTGTGGGGGTTGAAAAAACCGATGCCGGCCGGCTCTCCGGAGCCGCGGAGTACGGCGCAGATCTCGCCCGGGGTTATGGTCGTGTCTATTTTCTCCAGTTCGTTTGAAAATATCCAGGGATGGCCCTTTTGAAGACGCCTTTCTCCTGAGAATTTAAGCTTTAATGTTTTAATCGCTGATTTTTGCATAGGGTAGTGTTCCTTAAATTGCCGCGTGTAGTTGTCCTGGTAGTTATAAATAAAAAACGGCTTAAATGCTATCCTGGAGTTAATAGTCCGCTAATCTAGGGACATTATAGCTTCCACGTCGCTGCCGGCTTTTACGCCGAATGCTTTGGCGAAATTCCCGTTCCTTATGGAAAACTCCAGGAAGCCGAAGGAGCCTATAAGAGCCAGCGGTTCTCCTTCTGTTACGGAGGCGTAAGTGAGTTTGAGTCCTTTGACTAGTCTGTCCGAAACGGTGAAAATAGATTTTGCGCTGAGATATTGCTGCGTGATGTTGGTGATGGCGTTGCCGAAATGGTCCACCGCTATGACTTTGCCCATGACCCGGTTTCCGGTTTTTTCCGGGCGGGGGTAAGGGAATTTCCTATAGTCCCGTAATACCGGGCCGATATTTTTCTCCGGAAGGCCTTTGGCTATGGCCGCCGCCACCGGGGCCATAATGTCCCGGCCGTGGAAGGTGGAACTGATGCGCGGCAGGAAAAGCGCGGAATTGTTTATAAAGCGGACCTCTTTTATCTTCTCGCGCTCGTCCACCCAGCTCAGAATACCGTTATCAGGGGCTATAAATTGGTGGTTCCTGGTCTTGGCCCACAGAATGCCGCGGCCCATGCCTACCGTGGGATCTACAACCGTAATAAAAAGCGTGCTTTTGGGCATGTAGGGCATGGCCGCCATCAGATAGAAAGCGGCGGCCTGTATGTCCTGCGGCGGTATCTGGTGCGTGATGTCTATGATCGTAAGCCCCGGAGCTTTGGCCAGGATAACGCCTTTCATTGTGCCCACGAAAGGATCGTTGGTGCCGAAATCGGAAAGCAGGGCTATGAATTTGGTTTTCATAATGAGCCGGACGTAATGCTTATGTCAGAAGGCGCAAGGTTGAATCAAAAAACAGAAAGGATAGAGATTCCTTCAGCCTAGGAGCCTTTCCGACGCCTTACGCCTGTTCAGTGTGCGTGTGATGGACCGTTGATCCCGGTATGGTAAGGGGCATCTTTTGTTTGCACAGCGGACAGTTATCGGAAGTGAAAAGCTGCAGAGGATATGAGATAAGGCCGCGTACCGGCACGTTAAGAGACAGATCTGCGGTGGAGCGGTCCACGATGGCCACTACGCCGATCACCTTGGCGCCGTAGCCTCTGGCCAGGTTTATGGCTTCCGAGCACAGGCGGCCGGTGTTCAATACATCGTCTACGATGAGCGCGCGTTCGCCTTCGGCTATCTTGAAATCCCTCTTGAGGACCATCACTCCGTTTATGCGCTCGGTGAAGATGGAGCGGGCTTTTTTAACACGGGCTATTTCCTGTCCTATGCTCATGGAGCCTACGGAGGGGGAGATCACCACGTTTATCTCCTGGGGGAATTTTGAGGCCATCTCCCGGGCCACTTTCTGCGCCAGGTTTGGATACTGCATTACCAGCGAGGTCTGGATATAGGTCTGCGTGTGGAATCTGGAAGGGAGCTGGAAATGTCCGTTTAAAATAGCTCCGTGCTCCTGAAGCAGCCCCACCACGTCAAATTTTCCCAGTTTAGACATTGTTATTTACCTCCAGCAGCAAATTCATCTATTTTCGCCGAATCTATCCCAACGCCCTTCTTTATAGCTTCCGCAATGATACTGCCCGCTTCCTTGGGCCGCATCATGTTGATAGTAGGTTTATTCATTTTGCCTTCTATCGTGAAAGCCAGGGCCGGCTTCCCGCTGGCATCGGTCATGGTCTCCGGCAGGCTGCCCATGGAATAATACTTATCTGATATTGTATAAACTTTTAACCTGATATTCTCGTTCGCCAGGTCTAAAGTGCCGGTAGTGTAGATGGAAAACTCCTTGCCGGCCATGTAGAAATTACGGATGTTAATGTTTCCGGAGTCCAGCGTATATTCGCCTCCTATGGAGTTGAAATTCACGTCATTCAGTTTGTAGCCGAACTTGAGCGCGCCCATTCTGTTGAGACGGTACATGGTAAGGATCGGGAGAGAAAAAATGTAGTAGATCCGGTCCTGTTCCGAAGTCTGCTGCACGTCATAGAAGGTTCCTCCGCCGGACTTTATGGAAACGTCCCCTTTCAGTTTTTCCAGCCGGCCGGTTATGTCTCTTAGGTTGGCTGTGAGGTAGAAGTTATTGGCGTAGAAATATTCGTGTTTAAGGAAGTCGGCCTTGTAGAGCAGGCGGAAAACCGCGAAGCCGGAAGGGATGGAGTTCTTGACCGTTTTTATCCAGGCCAGTTTGGACTCATAGAGAGGCGAAGCTTTCCTCGTCCGGACTTTTTTTATTTCCAGCAGGAAGTCCCGCCCTTCTTTGATGTCAAGGCGTTTGGAGTAGCCGGTGAAATAAGCGGTTTTTTTATCGGTAAGAGGGTTCAGGATCGTAAGCCTGCCCTTCAACGGCGCCCCGTCCCAGCGGGCCGAATATTCTCCCGTGAATTTTTCGCGGGAAAGCTGGGTGTTGATCTTCAGCCCCGTCAGCGCGTACCGGGACATTATCAGTCTGCCGTCCTGGACATTAAGATAGTTGTTCTTGAAACTTTCAGAGAAAAGAGCGGAAAGATTGAGGCCGTCGAAATGCAGGTTCTTGTACAGGAAGTTGGCTTTATTCGAAGTCAGGATGACTTTTGACAGCGTGAACTTGCCTTGCTTGTTGTTTACTCCCACTCTTACCTGGGCTATGCCGGAGGCCTCGGCCAAAGGCAGGTCCTTGGCCATCTTTTTAAGTTCCGCCAGGCTGAAAGGCGGGGTGAAGATATTGAAATCATAGACGGTGGCGGTGTTGCTGCTGAACTTGAGCCAGCCTTCAGCCCGCAGGCCCGGAGGATTTACGTCCAGCGACATGTTAAGAGTCTTGTCCTCAGTCATTTTAGCTTTCAACGTCCACCGGGCGGGCGGCAGGGTGAAGTTGTATGGACTCTTGAAAAGAGGCGCCAGGTCGTAGTCGGATAGTCTTTCGGCGCGGGCCGTCAGCCGGATCTCAGGCCGCCGGAAATTCTTTATGCCGCCTTCGGCCTTAAAAGACTTGTTCAGGGCCGAAAACGTTAGCGAAAGATCTTTGACTTCAGCCAGATCCATGTTGAAACCCCTGAAGTTCACGGCGCCTTCGGCGTAGATCCGGCCCCCCAGATCCTTGCCCAGGGTTTTGCGCTTGAAAAATACCGACAGATAGAAAGGCGTGTCCGCGTTCGGCTCGAAATCCTTGAGAGTGAGGCTGACGTTCTCAAAAGAGTAGCGTTCCCCCGGATAGCGTACGCTTATTACGCCGTCCTTTATTTCGGCCGTGGTTATTTTGTTCAGGCGGTTTTTATTAGCGGAAGGCCGTTTGTAAGCTTCAAGGATGTCCGAGAAATTCCAACTGCCGGAAGAATGCTTTATCAGTTCTATTTTCGGAGAGACCAGAACTACGCTGTCTATAACTATATTGCGTTTTAAAAGCGGCGCAAGGCGGTAGGTGGCGTAGATATAATCGGCGGTCACAAAGCTCATCGCCTCCGGCCCCGGCTCAACCACCTGGAGCCCTTTTATCTTGATCTCTCCGGTGAAGGACATCTTGGCGGAGTTTATATGGACCGGCCTTTTGAAAAATCCCTGGAGCTGGTCGGTGACCACGGCTTCCAGGTCCCGCGCCGTGAACATGGTGTGCAGGATGATGGTGCCGGTCACAAGCAGCAGGAAGGCGAAGATAAGGGGGAGGAATATTATCCTCAGGATGATCTGTTTGACTATTTTCATCGTTTTTAATCGCTTCATGATTTATCGGCCCAGGTATATTTTAGCAGTATCAAGGCTTCTAACGATATATGAGGCCGCTGTGAAGAGCCAGCCGGCTATCGCGCCAGCTCCGGTCCAGACGGTCGCGGCGTAGCTCCTGAGCGAGATAAAGTGGGGGAATATTAGTTTTAGCGCCAGCGCCAGGCACAGGCTGTTAAGCAGCACTACCATGGAAAAAGAAAACAAAACCCCGCCGGCCTTTTTCAGGTCGCTCTGCACGGGGCCGGTCAGAATCTCCCCGGTATGCATCAGGTGGAAAGCCAGGAAGAACCCGGTGGCGCCTGTGAAAAATGGCCGGTAGGGCGCCATATTCCAGAAAAAAGCCGCCAGCCCGTAGGCCGCGCCCGCCGCCAGCGCGTAAAAAGGTATAAAATATGGCGCCAGCGAGATGAAAGCGTTAGTGGCGTTCATCGCCACATATCCGCCGTTTTTCCCGACGTTTATTTTTTTTATCTTAATTCCGCTGACTAGCGCCGCCAGAGCGTGGCTCAACTCGTGGGCCAGGACATAAAAAAAACGGCTTACCGGCAGATAGAAATGCAGGGGGCAGTAAAGCGCGGCCCCTATCAGGAGGGGCAGGGATGCCTGGATACGCGCAAGCGCGGAGAGTGTAAGGGTGGCGGTGGCGAAAGCCGCGGCCACCGTCAGCGGCGAGATTATCAGGCCGGCAAAAACCTTGGAACTCACAAGAGCGTTTGTGCTGCCGGTTCTACTCAATCTGATAGTCCTTGAATTCCGTTTTCCCGGCTTTAAGTTCGGCTTTCCACAACGCCAGCGCCTCCGGCGCCTTTTGGCGCGCGAGCCGGGTCCAACGCGTTACCGGGGGTGAAAAATATGTCCCGGCGGTCTTGTACCAGACATAGGCGTATTTGGCCGAACTTTCCACTGTTTTAAAGTCTTTTTCCGCCAGGAGCGAGTCTTTTTTATCCTCGAAGTCATCTTCGGTTATGCGGTTCGCGGCCCTTTCGGCCGCAAGAGCCTGGAGCTTTGCTGAAAATATCTTGTCTAAAAAATCTTTTTTCAATACGGGGTTTTTGCTCCAGGCCATGTATTTTTCGCCTTCCAGATAAGCGCTTTTGGCCCGGAACATCAGATCCAGGTATGCGGCGGAAATAATAAAAGTCACCGCGCAAAGGGACAATAAAAGGTGTTTTAATTTCACTGGCATCGAAAATAACGCGCGGAAGCCGGGGATTAAGGCGGCGCTTAAATGCCGAATTTTTTTACGGGCGGCTGGGTCTTGAGTATCTTATGCACCACGGCCGCAAGCGCTTGGGGCTTCACGGGTTTTTCTATGAAGTCCTTTACATTAGGTTCCTGCTTTATCATGTCGGAAGTGGAGCGGTCGGTGTATCTGCCAGTTATAATGACGATCGGGATATTAACGGTCTCGTCGCTCTGGAGTTCCCGCAGGATTTCGAATCCCCCGAATTTGGGCAGCATGAGGTCCAGTAGAATGATGTCGGGCGAAACCTGCCGGGCTTTTCTGAGCGCTTCCTCTCCGTCCACGGCCTTATCCACCCTGAATCCTTCTTTTTTTATCACGAACTCTATAAGATCCCTGACCGCTTCGTCATCGTCCACTATAAGCACGAGTTTGTCGGCGGGGACCGCGAAACCTGGGTTTTCCATTAAGCTCCTGTA
This sequence comes from Elusimicrobia bacterium RIFOXYA12_FULL_51_18, assembly GCA_001800245.1. GTDB lineage: Bacteria > Elusimicrobiota > Elusimicrobia > Elusimicrobiales > UBA9959 > YA12-FULL-51-18. The sequence goes on from MGVA01000028.1 coordinate 133,325, forward strand.
TTTACTCCAAAGGCGATTTTAAACAGCATCTTATACCGCGATCAGCGGGCCTTGAATTTATAAGTTGGTCGTAACAAGCGTTTCGGTTGTCTGCACGCCGTGTATGCCGCGGACCTCGCGTACTATAAGGCCGCTGAGCTTGTCTATAGTGTCGGATTCAGCCACCAAAACGGCGTCCCATCCTCCGAAGGTCAGATAGACGTCTTTCACGCCGCGGACGCTTTTGATCTGTTGTATCGCCTTCTGCTCAAGGCCTGCCACCAGTTTGCATAGTACGAATGCGATCATGGGATTTTCTCCTTAAACTACCAACCCCGCCGACAACCGTTTTTATATCCTCTCGTTCCATTCTTTTGCGCCGTACTTTGTTTTCGCCAGCGCTTTTAATTTTTCCGTTTCCCGCCCCGTGAATTCCCCGCTGCGCCACGAAAGCCCGTATTCCACTCCCAGTGCTTTAATTATGACGTTCCTGTGAAAGCCCGAATTGGTCCTCGCGTCCGGAGCCTGGAAAGAGGCCTGGTAAAGCATATGGTCGCCGAATTTACGCAGGGCCCCACCAAGCACTTTTTTCCCATTATACAAAATATCCAGATTTACCGGCTTGGCAAAACAGGCCATTACCGGGTTATTGATCCTGTAATCCGGGGTTTTTTCATTAAGCAGTTCAAAGCTGACTCCCGCCTGCGCATAGGCTCCGGTAATGGCCCTGTGCAGGCGGTCATATGTTTTGGCCGGTTCAAAATAGGCGCCGGGCTGGTAGAATACGAAAGAAAACGTCAGATCGCTCTCGTGAAAAACTATGCCGCCCCCGGTCGGCCGGCGCACCAGGGGCAGGGCCGCCTTTTCCGGGCCTATCCCGGAGCGGACCGACGCGATGCGCTGGGAATAGCCGAAGGTCACTCCGGGCCCGCTCCAGTTATAAAAGCGCAGGGTATGTGTGGAGAGGAGCGCGTCACAAAGGACTTCATCCGCCGCCATCTGTTCAAAGGCGGTTAAGGGATGGGTCTCGATGATAAGGCCTTTATCCATGGCACATCTCTTGCTAGACAGCGGGACAGCTAGGCGGCTGGACGGCTTTTATAAGGAGTATCGGACCTTAAAGCTGGCCAGTCCCCCATCCATCGTCGCCGCGCTCTTTCGCGGTTCCGGCTGTCCCGCCGTCTCGCCGTCCAGTGGTTTTTACCAGCGCAGATTCGGCTGCCTGGCCGCCTGTACTTCGTCCAGCCGTTTGACCGGCATGGTGTGGGGGGCGTCCTTAAGAAGCTGGGGTGTGGAGGCTCCCTCGTTCTTTATCGCGAGCATGGTTTCCACGAAGGAATCCATGGTTTCCTTGGATTCTGTTTCCGTGGGCTCTATCATTATGGCTTCATGGACGATGAGCGGGAAGTAGATCGTGGGCGCGTGAAAGCCGTAGTCCAGCAGCCGCTTGGCGACATCCAGGGTTTTCAGGCCTTTAGCTGTCAGTTCATCCGGCGGGGTCAGCACGCATTCGTGCATGCAGTACTCTTTGGAGTGGGCCGGGTAAACGGCTTGCAAACGGCTTTTCATGTAATTGGCGTTGAGGATGGCGTTCTCCGCTATCCCGGCAAGTTCTTTTTTTGAATGCATGAGCAAATAGGCGTAAGCGCGTGTCAGCACTCCGACATTGCCGAAGAAAGCCTTGACCTTGCCGATGGAATGAGGATGGTTGTAATCCGTAGTGTAAGCGCCGCCGCTCTTTAATACTCGGGGTACCGGTAGGAATTCTTCCAGGCGGTTCTTTACGCCTATCCCGCCCGCTCCGGGCCCGCCGCCCCCGTGGGGGGTCGAAAAAGTCTTATGTGTGTTAATGTGCATAATGTCCACGCCGAGATCCCCTGGCTTTACAAGGCCGATGAGGGCGTTAAAATTGGCCCCGTCCATGTAGACTAGCGCGCCGGCCTTGTGCGCCATATCGGCTATCTCTTCTATGCGGGACTCGAATATTCCCAGAGTGTTGGGAATAGTGAGCATGAGTACCGCCGTCTTATCGCTCAGGTGGACCTTCAGGTCGGCCGGATCAACCCGTCCGTCGGGTCCCGACTTTATGTTAACGGGGGTGAAGCCCAGCATGGCGGCCGTGGCCGGGTTGGTGCCGTGGGCGGAATCGGGGCATATTATTTCGGTGCGCGCGCTGTCTCCAAGTTTTTCGAAGTAGGCTTTCGCTATGAGCAGGCCGGTGAATTCGCTGTGCGCGCCGGCGGCCGGCTGGAGGGTGAAAGCAGCCATGCCGCAAAGGGCGCAGAGCCTTTTTTCCAGGTCATAAAGCATTTCCAGTGTGCCCTGTGAAGATTTGTCGTGGGCCAGGGGATGAAGGCCGGAGAAACCTTCCAGCGCGGCCGCTTCTTCGTTTATTCTCGGGTTGTACTTCATGGTGCAGGAGCCCAGCGGATAAAAATTGGCGTCCACGGAAAAGGCCATTTTTGAAAGCCTGGTGTAATGGCGCACCACGTCGAGCTCCGAAAGTTCTGGCAGTTTCGGGGCTGTTTTTCTGGCGAAGCCGGCGGGAACTTCGTCCGTGGCCTTTCCGCCTGAGGCGGACCCGCCGGATTGTTTGGCGGACAGGAGGTTCTTGAAAGCGATCCCCCTTCTGCCGGGATCTGATTTTTCTATGCTTAAGCGGTTGTCCGGTTTACCGATATCGGCCGTGGTTACGGAGGACGGAAGTCCGGCGGCGTTCTTAACGGCGTCTTTTGCTGTCTCGGTCGGAGTATTAGTCGTCATATTAAATGTTCTCCCTCAGCGCTTTTTCAAGCCTGAGAATATCTTCTTCGGTCTTGGTTTCGGTGGCGCAGACGAGCAGGGCGCCCGGGCCCAGGGCGGGGTAAAGATCCTTGAGCGGCAGGCCGATGTCGATGCGTTCTTTGGCCAGCACTTTCTCCCGGAGCCGGGCAGCGTCGCATGAGACGTTAAGCACGAACTCGTTGAAGAAAGAGCCCTTGAATTTGAGCGCCGCGCCCTTCACTGACGCCAGTTTCCTGGCGGCGAACGCCGCGGCCCCGGCATTGGCCAGTCCCAGCTCTTTCAGGCCTTCGGGGCCGAGCAGGGCCAGGTAGATAGTCGCGCTTAAAGCGCAGAGGGCTTCGTTGGAACAGATATTCGAGGCGGCTTTGTCCCGCCGTATGTGCTGTTCGCGTGCCTGGAGCGTGAGTACGAAGCCGCGTTTCCCGTCTTTATCTTTGGTCATGCCGGCTATCCTGCCCGGCATCTGGCGGACATATTCCTTTTTACAGGCGAAGATCCCCAGGTACGGGCCGCCATAGCTTAAGGGGAGCCCCAGGGCCTGACCTTCTCCTACAGCGAAGTCCGCGCCGTATTCGCCAGGGGGCGAGAACAGGCCCAGGCTGGCCGGGTCGGCAGCAGCCACTACAAGCGCGCCGGCGGCGTGCGCTGTTTGGGAGATTTTGTGCGCGTCTTCCATCAGCCCGAAGAAGTTGGGGGTCTGGAAGGCCACGCAGGCTGTGTCGGAGTCCAGCATGGCGGAGAGTTTGTCCGTGTCCATGAGGCCGTCCTTCTGCGGTATGGTGACGAACTGGTAGTCTTTCGAGTTGGCAAAGTAAGTTTTAAGGGTCTTAAGGTATTGCGGGTTCAGGGTTTCCTGGCATAGTACTTTCTTTTTGCCGGTGACGCGCACGGCCGCGCGCACGGCCTCGCCGAAAGCGCTTGCCCCGTCGTACATCGAGGCGTTGGCGCAGTCCATGGCGTAAAGGGCGCAAACCGAGCTCTGGTATTCATAAATGGTCTGCAGTATGCCCTGGCTGGCTTCGGCCTGGTAAGGGGTATAGGCGGTCAGATATTCGCCCCTGGAGATCAGGGCTTTTACCGCCGCCGGGATGTACCGTTCATAAGCGCCGGCGCCCAGGAAGCTCAAGGCCGGCGTGTTGGCCGCGGCTAGATTTTTCATATGCCTGGCTGTCTGCTGTTCGTCGAGAGAAGTTTCCGGCAGGTCAAAAGCGGGGTACAGATACTTCGCGGGAACTTGTTTTAGCAGCTCCTTGATGGAGGATGCCCCTATGGTCTTAAGCATTTCCTCCTGGTCTTTTTGTGTTGTTGGGATGAACATTGTTGGGAACTCCTGATATAGGGGATGAAATAACCGGCGCCGAGCGCGGAAAAAGAGCTGGAAATATCAGCCATCTCTCAACTCTGCGTTCCGAGCCCCGCGCTTCTTTTTAGTGCGTTGCCTGTTTTACGAAATCCTGGTAGGCGTTCCAGTCCATCAGGTCCTTTACCTGGTCGGGATTGGAGAGCGTTATCTTGAAAAGCCATGCCTTGTCCATCGGGGATTGGTTTATGAGCGCTGGTTCCTTGGCGGCTTCTTCGTTTAAGGCCGAGATCTGTCCGGAGACCGGGGCGTAAATGTCAAAGGCGGACTTTACAGATTCCACCACGGCGCAAGGTTTTTCCTTCTCAACGGCCTGTGCCGGCTTGGGCAGTTCCACGAATACGATATCTCCCATCTCGTGCTGGGCGTGATCGGACAGTCCGACCGTGGCTTCCTGGCCCTGTACGAAAATCCATTCGTGGGTCTTGGTATATTTAACTTCTTCCTGTTTAGGCATAGTTTTTATCTCCTTGGTAAGTTACCCGGATCGTTGTGTGCGTAAAAACAAACTACAATTTGAAGGTGAAAGCCGTGCCTTTGTGGAAGGGCACTTTGCTGACTTCAGCCGGTACCATTTTGCCGTGGATTTCCACTTCCAGAGCTTCTCCGGGTTTCAGGTTCGGTTCGGACAAGTATCCCACGCCTATCCCTTTCTTCAGGGTGGGTGAATAGGTGGCGCTGGCCAGTTCGCCCAGTTCCTTACCGCTTTTAAAGATTTTGCAGCCGGTCCGGGGCACGCCGCCGCCCTTGAGCGTTAAACCGGTCAGCTTGCGCGTTATTCCTTCGGTTTTCTGTTTAATTAGAATATTTTTGGCGGTGAAATCGCCCTTGTCCAGGCAGACTACCCAGCCGTAATTGGACTCGTAGGTGGTATGGTCGTCATCCACATCAGCCCCGTAGAGCAGATAGCCGGATTCCAGGCGCAGGGTGTCGCGGGCGCCGAGGCCGCAGGGGACGATGTTATAGGGCTTGCCTAATTCCATCATTTTGTTCCAGATGTCCACTATTACGGAATGGGGGGCGGTGATCTCAAAGCCGTCCTCTCCTGTGTAGCCGGTGCGGCTGATGAAGCAGTCTTCTCCGAAAATCTTTTTTTCGACTATGCCGAAGCGCGGCAATTTAACCGCTTCCGGGGCGAAGATCTCCATCATTTTGGGCACGTTGGGGCCCTGTACCGCCACCATGGAGTAATCGTCGCTCTTGTTTTCCACTTTAACGTTACTCTTGCCGGCCTTTCCGGAGATCCAGTTGAAATCCTTCGTGCTGGTGGTGGCGTTGACTATCACCAGGTAGCGGTTAAGCGCCAGGCAGAAGGCTATTATGTCATCCACCAAACCGCCTTTTTCATTCAGCAGATGGGAATAGACGCCTTTGCCGACCGTAGCCTTGCGCAGGTCGTTGGCGTTGGTTTTCTGCAGAAGCTTGAAGCTGTCCGGACCTGTGACTAAGATCTGGCCCATGTGTGAAACGTCGAAGATCCCCGCGGAATTTCTGACAGCCGCATGCTCTTTAAGTATGCCTTCGAACTGTATGGGCAGTTCCCAGCCGTGGAAATCCACCATTTTGCCCCCGGCTTTCCTCATGGTCTCGTTTAAAACTGTCTTTCTTACAGCAGCAACGGTTGTCATCTTTCCTCCGAGGGCTTTCGTTTATGGATTATTTTGAAATGTTCCGGAAGTCCTATTAATATAATTTAACAAAAAAAGGCCGCTTGGGCAAGAAACGGCGGTATTAATAAACCTTATACCGTTTTAAGATGATAAACCCTAATATTCACCCTAAATCCCTTACCCTATCGGAAAAGATCGGCAATCCGCATCCGTATAGCGCAAGGGGCGCTTCGCGTTGAATCCGCGCATTGTTGTTGCGGGATTTGGGTTATAGATCCAGCTCCACTCCCACGGGACAGTGATCGGAACCCCGGACTTCCGGAAGAATAAAGGCGTTCTTGATTATTGCCTTGTCTTCCGCGTTTATGAAAAAATAGTCTATCCGCCAACCTACGTTCCGTTCCCTGGCGCGGGTCTTATAATCCCACCAGCTGTAGTTGTTTGCGCCGCTGTTGAACATTCTGAAAGTGTCCATCCAGCCTTCGCCGGTTATTTTGTCCAGCCAGGCGCGCTCTACTGGCATGAAACCGGAATTTTTCTCATTTTCTTTCGGGCGCGATAGATCTATCTCCTTGTGGGCTGTGTTGACGTCCCCGCAGAAGATGACGGGCTTGCCGGTCGCGCGGAGTTTCTGTATGTGTCCAAAAAAAGTTTCATAGAATTCCAGTTTGTATTTCAGACGCTCCGGTCCCGCGCCGCCGTTGGGGAAATAGACGTTCAGGAAATAGAGGTTCTTGTATTCCAGGGTTATCACCCGGCCCTCGGAATCGAATCTGTTTTCACCCAGGCCGCAAATCACGTTTGTCGGCTCTTTTCTAAAGAAAGCGGCCACCCCGCTATAACCTTTGCGTTCGGCCGGACACCAGCGGGATTGATAACCTTGCAAAGCCAGGTCCTCCGCTTTCAGTTGTCCCGGCGAGGCTTTGACCTCCTGCAGCCCTACGATCTCCGCCCCGCAGCCGGCCAGGAACTCCCTGAAACCTTTGGCAAGGGCGGAGCGGTATCCGTTTACGTTCCAGGATAGAATTTTTATTCCCATACGGATTATTTGTACAGCGCCTCGTGTATAGCTTCGGCCATGGTCGGGTGCGCGTAGATGATGCTTTTCAGGTCGGCGCGTTTGAGCTTGAGCTTTACCGCCAGCGCTATGACGTGTATCAGTTCGGTGGCCGGTCCGCCCACTAGCTGCGCGCCCAGAACCGTTTCGTCCGCCGCGTTAAAGACCAGCTGGGCGAAACCCTCGGTTTCGTCGCAAGCCACGGCCTTGCCTATGCCCGCGTAAAAAGCCCGCGAAGTTTTTACCGTAAGGCCTTTTGCCTCCGCCTGAGACTTATTCAGCCCCACCGTGCCCACTTCGGGCCAGGAGTAAACGCATTTGGGTACGATATCCGCGTCAAACGTGTGTTTTGCGCCCATGATATTTTCCGCCGCTATTTCGCCCTGGCGGCTTGCGGAATGCGCCAGCAGGGAAATGCCGTTAATATCTCCAGCCGCGTATATCTGCGGCGTGGTGGTCTGCATGAATTCGTTCACTTTCACGCCTTTCCTGTCCCACGGCAGGCCCAGCGTTTCAAGGCCCATGCCGGCGAGGTCCGCCGCGCGGCCCGCACCCACAAGTATTTCATCGGCTTCCAGGTTGGTTCCATCCTCCAGTTCCACAGTTTTGCGGCCGCCGGTTACGGTTATTCTTGAGGCCTTTTTACCGAAGTGAAATTTTATACCGCGCTTTTCAAATGACGAGCGCACCACGCGCGTCACTTGCGGGTCCTCTCCGGCCAGCAGGTCCGGCAGTATTTCAAGCACGCTTACCTGTACGCCTATGGAGTTAAAGAAGCACGCGAATTCAAGGCCTATCACCCCGGCGCCGACTATCAGGAGAGACTTGGGCCTGGCGGGAAGGTCGAATATGCGGTCGGAATCAGTCAGTTGTCCGGCAAAATCTTTAAAAGGCGGGGGGAATGCCGGACGGGTACCGGCGGCGAGTATGGCGTAGTCAAATTGCCGCTTTATTTCGCCATGCGGTCCGGTTATGGCCATTTCATTCGGACCGGAGAACGACGCTCTGCCCCGTATAACTTCTATTTTCTTCGCTTGGAAAAGTTTTTCAAGCGAGGTCCTCAGTTTGGCTATTACCTCCGCGCGGCGGGCCTTTATTTTATCCCAGTCCAGCATGTCGGGAGAGAAATTAACTTCGGAACCGGCCTTAAGCAATTCGCGCAGCCCTTCAAAGGCGTGAACTCGATGGCCGGTGTCCAGAAAGGCCTTTGAGGGGATACAGCCCCGGTTAAGGCAGGTGCCGCCGAAGTCCCAGGATTCAACTATGGCCGGCTCGGCGCCCAGTTCCTTGAGGCGCAGCGCGGCGGGATAACCGGCTGGTCCGCTGCCGATAATGATGACTTTTTTAGACATTGTTTTCTCCTTCCCTGTCGCACCCCGCGCTTAACACATGCGCGGGGCGGATTACCGCCGGGCTTTATAAGGTGGCGCCCGGTGCTCCACAAGGAGGGCTCTCGGCACCCCTTCCTGGGGATTTGCCGCAGGGGACACCACATTGTGGTTTCCCCTACCCTCCGTTTCATCGTCGCTTACTCACTGCGCTCTTTCTTAGTTGTATCATCCTGAACTTCCAATATTGGGAATATTTTAAGCAGGGAAGCGTTGATGCCGCGGATGGCTTCCGTAAGTTTGCGGTTCAGGGTTACTGACATGGCCGGCAGTATATCGGGGCGGTCCATGGGGCCTTTAGCCGTGAGATCAAGACGGTTGTCTCCTATCTGCGCCGCGAAACGTATATTCACCGTGCGGGCCGGCCCGTTGAGTTCATACTCGTTCTTCAGATTCAGGAAATTGGTGTTCAGGTCCAGCCGTTTAACGAATAGGACGCCGTTATTCAGGGTGAAGTCAAGCGTCAGCTCGTCCATCTCTATATCTTCAACCCGCGGGGTCGCTTTGCCTATCACCGAGGAGAGCAATTCCATCGCGGAGTTAACCGATTGTTTTACGGCGCCGCTCTGGGCGGGGATGAAAAGGCCCTCGGCTTTGAGTCCGGCGGTATAATTCTTCTCCCGCGCCGGTTTGTCGATATTGAAGATCTCCCAGCTCAGCGAAGTTTTTTTTATGGTGGCCGCGCCGAGGGCCGCGCCGGTGAATTGGACATCTCCGAACGCGGCGGTAAGCCCGGAGTACTCGAAGTTAAGATCGGTTTTGAAAGAAGTTCTAGCCGTCAGGAGCTGGCCGTTCAGGATGGTTTTTACGTCTCCGTTCAGTTTTAGTTCGAAGTTCCCGGCCAGGGCGGAGTAATGCAGTAGCGTGATATCCGCGTTCTCGATGGCGATAGATCTGCCGGAGGAGCCGATATCCACTTCCAGTTTCGCGCCCGTGACGCTCAGTTTTCTGGCGTTCCAGGTTATATGGAGGCCTTTTGAGGTTCTGGGTAAAAGCGCCAGTAGGTCGTCAAAATCCCATTTGCCGCCGGCCTCCCTGGCCTTTATCACTGGATCCGTAAGTTCCACATTGGAGAAATACAACCGGTTGCGCATTAGTTGCGCAATTTCCGGCCGGATGATGGCCCGGCGGGCGCAGAAAAAGATCCCTTTTGAAAAATCAGGCGCGCGGGAAACGCAGGGTTCGTATATCACCACGCCCTTCAGGGGCGAGAACGCGATCCTTTTGAATTTTATCTGTCGGCCCAGTTTTTTTCCGGTTTGGAGATTAATCCGGCTTATAAGGTATTCGGAAAATTTTTTGTACTTCACATAGGCGAAGACGCCCGAGCTCAGTCCGAAGGCCAGAAGCAGGATCACCATTATCTTGAACCGGAATATGTTCATGTTGTAAGCCGCTAGGAGCCTGTCCGACATAAACAATTTCGTCTGCAATTGCCGCTTTTTGCGGGACCCCTTCCGGGATTTACCCACAGGTGGACACCGCATTGCGGTTTCCCCTACTGCGCCTTCGCACCACTCAACTTACAGGTTCATTGGAGCCTGCTCGTTTCGCGTTGCTTCGGCTCGGCTTCAAAATCGACAATTTCGACATGAAAGCCTTATGTCGGACAGGCTCCTAGTCGGCGATACGCGTTATTACCTGTATGCCGACAGGCCGGCGGCGCAACTACAGGCTAAATTATAGCCAAATTTTGTCTCTGATGAAATTTTTCGGGAAGGGGTTAAAACCGCTGTTCAAGCTCGGTGGCCGTTTTTGCCACAATGGGAACCTTGGAACTTTTCGCGGCCTGGATCACTTCGGCCGCCTCCTTTGCCGCCGGGGAGGACAAAGCCCCCCGGCCCGCCTTAAGCGCCTCTTCCAAAAACCGTTCCGTTTGCTTCAAAGCCATCAGACTTGGATAAGCCAGTGTTACCTCGTTGCCCAGAGCACGGTGGTCATCTTCCGCTTTTATCTCTTTGGAGCAATCGGCCAGGCTCAGGCACGCGGGTTCGCTCACCACTTCACGCAGGAACGTCCAGTCCTCAGCGGATTTCAGGTTCCGCCCTAGAAGGTAAATTATCGTCCCGCGCTCATTGTGATTTTCCGACGGCATCCGCCGGTATTCCCGGCGGAAAAGACGTTTGGTTTCCGGGGAGAGATCATTGAAATCGCTATCCAGCCTGGCATCGTTGTCGTCTTTCGACTCAAGAATGTTTTCAAGCGTCCTGAGTTTTATCAGCGGTTCGGTTTCGTGTTTTTTGGTCTGCGGCTCCGGTCCCGTCATCTGTACAGCCTGTCCCGGAGCTTTTGCGCTGTCTGCCTTAGTCCCGGATGTGAATTCCGGAGGCGTTGTTTCCGGCCCGCTTATCAAAGAGGTTTTATGCCATACTTCTGATTTAGTTTTAAGAGTAGGCGCGGGGAGCGCGGAAGCCCCCACGTTTTCCGAATGTCCGGTTGTAAAGAAGGAATCCGCTATCAGCCGGATAAAGAGTGACAAGGCGGCAAGCGCGCCGGCGGCTAAAACGACTTTTTTCATTTATACAAATCTTCCCGTATAGCTTTTTTGGCGCCCGGATCGATTATACGTTTAAACTGGTCGTCCGCGTAAATACCGGCGTCCATACGTACCTTGTCCGTGCAGGTTGAACAGAATTTCTGTATATTCTTGAGCATTATCATAGATGAACCATAGGAGCCGAACGGCGTCCTGTCGCAAGCGCCTTCGCCCGCGAGCGAAGAGCCGGTCCAGATGCTTTGCATATTCTGTCCGTTTTCATCCGTGAAAGGAGTCGGACAGGTGGCGTGACTCCAATTACCGTTATTCGATTCCGTGTGCCGGGTTTCGTGAAAAACGACCATTATTCTGGCTATCTGCGGATGGCTAAACTTTATATAGTTCTGCGTCAGCCACATTTTTGAGGAGTCGTAAAATGGGATAACGCAGGCTACCGCTATGGGGCTTCCGCAGTCGTCCATGCCGATCCCCTTGATCCGGGTATTAAAAAAACGCGTATAATCCGAACCATCCACCTGCCCAAAGATCTTTTTGTGAAGATTGGAGACCGAGGTTCCCTTAACGGATTGGATAAAGGCCAGGTCTTTGCGGGTCTGCGTCTGGATTTTAACCGGCACATCCGAATCGAAGGTGAAAGTGAAATCTTTGAAAAGTCCCGGAATATCCAACTTGTAAGGCGCCGCGGGTACGGGTGCGCCGGAGGAAATCTTGCCCGCCTGGTTCATCATCTTTCGCGAATTGATTGCCTGCGTAAAATCCACATCCTGGGCCCAGGAAACGGCGGTTACCGTAAACAGAACCGCCGCCAGCCCGATGAGTTTTTTTATCATTTTCGTTCTCCGCGATCTAATCTTATGAGTTTCCTTTTAAAATAAATCTCTTCACCTATAGATAGAGTTTAATATACGGCGGCATGTACGTCAAGGTTCCAAAGGCCCATAATCATACAGCCAGAAGGGCAGAGTTGTTTTAAGAAATCCTCCAAATAAAGCGGCTCGTGCCGCTGGGGTGGATTCGTAACAATGCCTAACTCGCAGTGTCCTATTATAGTTTAAGGAACATTGTTACCCGTCCAAAACCAGTTCCCTTAAAGCCCTGATCAAAGCTTGCAGGGAATTCTGTGGTTGCTGCTAAGCGGAAATAGTGCCGGGGGGCGGGCCCGCCTCCCGGCCTCGTATTGATCCATAATTCGGAAAGGCGCGTCCTGACGGCGAAATGGTATAATCAGGTCTGCTGAAGCTTCAGTAAGTCTGATTCCGCCATTCTTATCATGCCGAAAAACGTTCCCGAAATAGAAATAAATCCGCAGTTCCGCAGGGCGCTGGACCTGTTGGACGGCACTTCTAAAAACGTCTTTATCACAGGCAAAGCGGGCACCGGCAAATCCACGTTGCTTAAGTATTTCAGGGAACATACCCGCAAAAACATAGTTGTGCTGGCGCCCACCGGGGTCGCCGCGCTGAATGTCGGAGGCGAGACAATTCATTCGTTCTTCCGGTTCAAGCCGGATATCACGCCGGATAAAGTTAAAAAAATAAAAGGCCGCAACGCCGGTATTTACAGGGAACTGCACGCGATCGTTATAGACGAGGTCTCCATGGTCAGGGCCGACCTGCTGGACTGCGTGGACGCTTTTCTGCGTCTGAACGGCCCCTCGGGCTTAAGCCCTTTCGGCGGCCTGCAGATGATCTTTATCGGGGACCTTTACCAGCTGCCTCCGGTTGTTTCCTCCAGCGAGCGCGGGCTTTTCTCCTCGCATTACGCCGGGCCGTATTTTTTCAACGCCAAAATTTTCGAAGACCTTGAAATGGAATTTCTGGAGCTTGAAAAAGTATACCGGCAGAAAGACGCCGCTTTTATAACCATTCTTAACTCCATCAGGAATAATTCCGCCACCGGGCGGGACCTGTCCGCGCTGAATAAGCGGGTGGGCGCCGTCCTGGAAAAAGGTCCGGAGAACGGCTATGCCGTCCATCTGCTATCAACCAATAAGGCCGCGTACGAAATAAATTCCGCGCATCTTCACGCTCTTAAGGGCGAAGCGCGCGTTTACCGCGCGCGGACAGAAGGCGACTTCTCAAAAGAATCATATCCCGCGGACGAGGAATTGGTCCTTAAAAACGGCGCCCAGGTAATGCTTTTGAATAATGAACCCAACGGCCGCTGGGTCAACGGGTCTATGGGCGAGGTGGTGGATATCACGGATGAGCCGGGCGAAAGCGGGGATAGGGTGATGGTGCGCCTGACCGACGGGAGCCTGGAAAAAGTGGCGCCGCATGCCTGGGAACTGTTCCACTTCAGTTATGACCCTGAGGCCGGAAAAGTTGTGGCTGAGACGGCGGGCGTTTTTATGCAGTATCCGCTCAAGCTTGCCTGGGGCATAACTATCCATAAAAGCCAGGGCAAGACTTTTGAAAGAGCCGTCATCGATTTCGGGCGCGGCATGTTCGCCCACGGGCAGGCGTATGTGGCCTTAAGCCGCTGCGTTTCCCTGGAGGGTATGTCGCTTACCCGGGCCATGCGCAAGTCCGATATCCTTATGGACCGGCGGGTGGTCGCGTTCATTACAGGGCATCAGTACATGCTGAGCGACCGGGCTTTGCCGCTGGCGGACAAGATAACGCTGATAAATGAGGCCATAGCCGGCGGAAAGAATCTGGAGATCACCTACTTAAAGGACAGCGATGAAAAGAGCCGCAGGGTGGTCAAGCCTTTCCGCCTGGGTAAGAAGGTGTACATGGAGCGGGAATTTCTGGGTATGGACTGTTTCTGCCTCGACCGAAAAGGCGAGCGAGTTTTCAGGGTGGACAGAATTCTTGAATTAAAACTCGCCTGATATATCCGGCGAGCCGCGATTATAGGATAGAAGCGGTTTTTACGTTCGGTTTTTAAATTTAGATGGGAAGAGCACGTTTTGTCGGTGCGGCATAAGGAAATCTCTAATGATGCGCAGTCTGCTGGACCGTTGGAACAAAACCGATCCCATCCTCAGAGCCTTTCTCGCTGGAGTGTTTTTCCTGGGTATCAACGCCGGGATACTGTCCACCGCCTTCAATAATTATCTGAATGATAGTTTCCGTATGTCCGCCGGGGAGAGGGGGTTTCTGGAATTTCCGCGCGAATTCCCCGGCTTCATCCTTATATTCGTTACCGGCCTGCTGGCCGCTCTGCCCATCCGTTCCTGGGCCGTTATAACCGGAATCCTTTCCGCGGTCGGCGTATTGGGGCTCGGTTTTATGTCCCCGTCGGTAAAAACGATGATGGTTTGGATGCTGCTCTGGAGCATGGGCGGGCATCTTTACATGGCGGTCGAGAGCGTAATGGGCCTGCGACTGGCGAAAGAGGGTAATCACGGGCGCAGGCTGGGGCAGATAAGCGGTATGGCCAATCTGGCCGCCATAGCGGGCGCCGGCGTCATATGGCTGCTGGCCAAAGCCGCCGGCGTATACGTTTACAAAGCCGCGTTCCTGGTGGCGGCCCTGGCGGCGCTGGCCTCTGCTGCGCTTTTTGCGCGGGTGAAGACCGCGACATCGGAGCCGGGCGGAAAGCGGTTCGTATTCCGCCCTAAATATAAATATTTTTATTACCTGAACATTATTTTCGGCGCCAGGAAGCAGATCTTCCTGACCTTCGCGCCGTGGGTGCTGGTGACGATCTACGGCGTCACGCCCGCAGTTATGGCGGCGCTGATGTTTGCCGCCGCTTTCCTTGGCGTGGTATTCAGGCAGGCTTTCGGCATAGTGGTGGACAAGTTCGGCGAGCGTAAAATGTTCATCGCCGACGCGATTATACTCGTGGGGATCTGCGCCGGCTTCGCGCTTTCGGCGGACAAATGGCTCCTCTATTCTCTATTTATACTGGATAACCTGATGTTCGCCACCCGCATCGCGCGTACCACCTACCTTAACAAAATCGCGGAGCATAAGTCCGATATCGCCCCTACCATCTCGCTGGGGATCACCATGGACCATGTGGTTTCGATGACCGTGCCGGCTCTAGGGGGGATATTGTGGGCGGCTTACGGCTACAAATCCGTGTTCATGGCCGCTTCACTGCTTTCTATAGCGGGTTTTGCCGTAGCCCTTTCTGTTGACGACAAAGTTAAGACCCGCCGTATGGCTCCGCCGGTCGCAGCCGTGCCGGAACCTTTTTCCGCCGACTGACCTTCGCAGGTTACTTCTTCCAAAATTTCCCAAAATGAGCGACAGTACGTTGTCGCGTTGATGTGGTCGGATGTTTGTATAAGTTCCACCAGACGTCTTAATGAGCAGGTCAAGCGGAACAAGGATAAGTTTCCGGAAGATTTTGTCTTTCGGCTTACTCCGAAGGAGGCCTCGGAGTTGGTTGCGCAAACCGCGAGAGCAGTCCAGCCTATGATGCGGTCGCATTTTGCGACCGCATACAAAAGTGCCGGAAAAGCGGCGGCAGTCTTCCCCGCGCGAGTGGGGGGGCCGTACGATCAGGTTTTTGCGGTTAGTCGGAGGATCTTTTCCAGGAGGGCTTTCTGCTGGTTATGGTCGGAAAGGTTTAGGGAATAGTGGAAATAGCCGCAGGCGTCTTTTAAGACAGCGGCCACCACGCCTCTTATATCTTCTAGTTTCTCTCCGCATAACTCAAATTCCAGGGCCAGCATTTTGTCTTTTTTGAATTCAAATTGCGATAGAAGTTCCACTTTCTCCGGGCTTATGGCCATGATCCTGCCCCAGAAAGGGGATTCCTCCATGGATATTCTGATGGAAACGGGGAGGTATTCCTTATCGCGGCTCGGTGACATTGAAAAGCCAGCCTTTGCCCTTGTCTTCGGAGGCGAACCAGATCTTGCCGTCCCTCGCGCCCAGGGCCGTTATTTTCATGGATTTTGATGCCCACTGCGGTATTTCCGCTTTTGATAATATGGTTTCCGGGTCGTCGGGGGAAAGTTTTATGAGCGATTTAAGTCCTTCGTCGGTAACCCATAAAAAACGCGGATCGCAGGCGATAGCCGTCAGATTTTTTCCGGGATACGTGAAGGATCTTAATTCGGTCAACTCATCATTGGCCAGGCGTTTGGATATTTTATTGCCTTCCGCGTAAGCCAGCCAGATATAAAGGCCGTCGTAGCAGGCGCCGGCGGGCGGCTTGGGCCCGTACTTCGTCTTTGAGATCAAAGTGAGTTTTTCATTCTTCATCCGGCGCTCCATAGTTCCTCCGGCCGCCGCCACCCAGATATTGTCCGAGCCGTCGGCAAGGCCAACCGGCACGGTGTCCGGGAAGGAGGTTACGCCGGTGATCCTGAAATCTTTAAGGTCGTGCCTATAGATCGCCTGATTATACCAGTCGCTTACCATTACCCGGCCTTTTTCGAAAGCGAGGCCCGATGGATGAGAATAGGGAAGTTCAATTATTGAAGGCGGGGGGATTTCCCTATTATATTTATTGAAACCGTAGAACCAGCCGGAAACAAATCCGAATATAAGCGTTATAGCTGATCCGGCCAGGAACAGCGCGGTTTTACGCTTCGCAAATCTTTCGATCTGGTCCGTATCCAGCCGCAGGGTGGTGCCGCTTATGTTGAGGGCTTTTTTGTAAAGAGGCCTTATCTCTTCCTCGGTCCATGGACTCTGGGCGCAGTCAAAGGCGCCGAGTTTCATGTAGGCTACTGCCCTGGAGGAGTCCCGTTTTTTTAAGAGCACGACTATCGGCAGAAAGGGTGCTATCCTTAAAAGTTCCCTTATCTGTATCTCGGCGGGGGTGGCCTCTCCGTCCGCTATGAAAACGGCGCGCGGGCGGGCCCTTTCAAAAATAGCCAGGGCGTCGTTCAGGTCCTGTGAAAACACGGTGTCGGCGCCCAGGTTCTTGAAGACGCTCTCAAGTATAAGGCGCTCTTTTTGCGATTCCACTATTACCTGTACCGTGTTGGGCATAAGTTCGTGTTCCGGTTACTGATTCTTCTCCACCGGGGGGTTCGGTATTTCAAAAACCGTTCCTTCCACCGGCAGGCCCCTTGAAATATGCTTCTGGTTGGCTTCGTAGATACGCTCCCAGAGGTTGGGATTGCCGTAATACTGTGAGGCTATCGAGCGTAAGGTCTCGCCCGTCGCTACCTTATGTGACTTCGGCCATTTTTCCAGCTTGGGAGGGGCCGCGGTTTTTTTGGGCTTGGGTTTTTCTATCCTGTGCTCCGCCTCTATAATCTGCAGCTCCAGATCTTTGAGTCTGGGCTCCATATCGCGCATTCGGGACTGCATTATATTCAGGTCGGTTTCCAGCATGCCTTTGTTGGCCCGGTAGGTGGCTATTGAATTTTCAAGGCTCGCTTTTTGGGCGCGAAGGTCGTCCACCTGCGTTCTAAGCGTCCCGGCCCTTGCGGCGGCGTCGCCCACAAAGTTTTCCGCGAAACCGGGGGTATCGAAGCGGTACCCCGCGGTTACTTCGTATAGTCCGGCGGATTGGTTGACGCCTTTCCAGGGGATCGAGGCTGTGAAATCTATTATCCAGGGCGCGGCGTTAACGCCCAGGCCCAGGGCCAGATAAGCCGGTCCGTCCAAGGCTACTCCCTTGCCCGCGCGAACCTGCAGAAGATTATTTAAGATGCCGCGCTCCACTCCGTAAAAAACCTCGGCATATGAACCGCGTAGTTTAAGGTCCATCGCGAAAAGGATGCTCCGCCAACGGTAGGAATTGCCTAGAGTGAGCGCGGTCAGCGACCGCCCCAGGCCGATGGTTACGTCGGAGAGCGTGAGCGCGGTCTTAAGCCCCATATTTGATGAGAAGAGCAGTCCGCTTTCCAGGCCAAGGCCCAGATGGCTTTTTTCTGGGTCGCGCAGGCTGATTATTTTTAAGTTTGCGCCGTAAAGCACCGGGCGCTGGAGGTATTTTAGGATAAATTTGCTGCCAAGGCCCATGGTCAGCGAATCCAGGCTGCCGGTCTTGCGGCGGATCGCGTGGTAGCCGAGGCCGGCTATATAACTGGTGTCCGGCACGGGGCGAATGTAAGCGATGGAGGCTTCTCCTACCGCGCCGAGGGGAGATAATCTGCGCGCAAAACCGAAGCGGTTCTCAATGTTGCTAAGGTTCATGAGGCCGGCGGGATTATAGAAGACTGTGTAGGGGTCATCGGCCACGCTTGAGAACGCGGTCCCCAGAGCATTGGCTCTTGCCCCGGGACGAAGATAGGTGAAATCTATAGCCGCGGCGTTTATCGTGAGTAGCGCGGAAACGGCCGCGAAAATACTTCTGGAAGCGAAATTTCGGATTTTGAAGCCGAAACGAAGCGGACCGAGGTTAAAAGGCTTTATGGAACTTGTAAACCGAAGACCGCGAAGTTGCGATAGTGAAAACCCCGGAGCGGCATCCGCCTGCGGGTAATGCCTGGAAAGGGTCCCGTAAAAAGCCGCGATTGCGGCCCAAAAGCGGTTCTGGGGACCGGTCCGAAACAACGAGACATTGTGCCTGAGCGGAGTGAGTTTTTTCATACTGGCGATAACACCGATCGGAAACACACGGATTAGCGAAGCCGGAGAATGCAAAGTTATGCTGAGCTACCGCCCTGGTCCGGCGCAAGACCGCGCGTCTACAAAATATACTATAATAAAGAATACTTTACCGGTATTAAATTAATATTTCATTTTCTTTAAATAGCTGTTTGTCCGGGAAAAGGACCTCTAGATGAAACTCCGCTCCGTTCTGCTGCCCTTAACCGCACTGCTCTATCTTTCCGCCGCCGCCCGTGCGGGTGAAATCAAGATCACGTACCCTTCCGAGGGGGACTCTATGCCGTCTATAAAGAGTACCTTTATTTTCGGCAATATTACGCCTTCCACCGCTTCGTTTTACATCAACGGGACTAAAATAAGCGTTTACAAGAACGGCGGCTTTATCGCCTACCTGCCGGTCAGTGAAGGTGATTTTGTTTTTAAATGCGAGCTTTTGGACGGCGTTACCGCCGCATATTTGCGAAAAATAAAGATCAGAAAGAGCCCCCAGACCCAGGTGTACGACGGGCTGCGCCTGGAGCTGGTAACTCCGCCGGGAGATCTTGACCTTTTCCCCGGAGATTTCGTTAATGTGCAGGCCGTCGGTACTCCCGGTCATACCGCCGTATTCACGATAAAGAACCTTGTTAAAGACGCCGCTATGAACGAACTGCCCCCCGGTTCCGGCCGCTATTTCGGCGTTTACAGGGTGAAAGATTCGGATGAAGCCGAAGATTCGGAACTTACCGTAAAATTTAAAACCGGGCTCTTTGCGTCCGGCGCGTACGTGAAGTCCAGAGGCCGTATCAGGGTACTGAAGAAATTAGCCATTGTGGAAACTTCCACGGATACGGTTATCCTTCGCAACGGCATAGATTCCGGCTATATGATGTTTTTGCCTAAAGGAGTCAGGCTTGTTTCCGACGGCCGGACCGGAGGCAGCCGCCGCATACGGCTGTCGTCCTCCGAGACCGGGTGGGTGGACGACTCCAAAGTGGCGGCGGCCGATGCGGCCTTCGTTCCGCAGAACGAGACCGGCACCATCCGCCTTAAAAAGACCGATGCCGGCTCTTCCGCGTCCATTTATATGCCGTATCCGGCGGCGTACAGAGCCGAGGAGCGGGAGAATTCCCTGCGGCTGACGCTCTATTATACCAAGCAGCATACCAACTGGGTGATATACGATTCGTCCGATACTTTCATAAAACAAGTGCGGTTTTACCAGACAGGCGAAAATACCGCGGTTGTGGATTTTGAGTTCACCCCCGGTTCCGAGCTCGGCGGATACGAAGTTTATCCCGGCACACGTTCCCTTAACGTGGACTTTAAGAGAATGCCTTCGGTGGCCGGTATCTGGCCTAAGCCTCTCGCGGGGCTGAGGGTGGTGCTGGATCCGGGGCATTCGCCCAAACTGCTGCCGCCTTACGACGGCGCTGTGGGCCCCATGGGGACTTTGGAATACCAGGTTAATCGTGTCACCGCCGATAAGCTCAAGGATACCCTTTCAAGCCTCGGCGCCACGGTCTATATGACGCGTCATGGCGACGAGACCGTTCAGCTTACGGACAGGCCCAAGCTGGCCAAAGATTATAAAGGCGATATTTATATCAGTCTGCACAATAACGCCATCGGCGACGGAGAGGATCCGTTCGCCCAGCCGAGGGGATTTCAGATCTATCATTATCACAGGCACAGCTACGGCCTGGCCGGCGCCATCCACCGTTCTTACGTAAAAAATATTCCTCTGCCGGACGAAGGCCTGCGCTTCGGAGATTACGCCGTGGTGCGTCTGACTTCCATGCCCGCCGTACTGGTTGAAAGCGCCTACATGATCATGCCGGAGCAGGAAGACCTGCTCAATACGCCGGAGTTCCAGCAGAAGCTGGCGGACACGATAGCCGGAGGGGTGCTTGATTTCTTTAAGGTGCCGCCGCGGCCCGTCAAGAAGGTTAAAAATGAATAGCGGCCATTTTCCCCTGTTATATTCCCTGGTTGAAGATTTCTCCACCGGCCGGACCAGGACCGAAGAGGAACTCTGGGATTACCTTATTAGGAAGACCTCCTCCGTGATAGGCTGCCACGCCGCCACTTATTTTGAGGTTGACGAAGTCCAGAAGACGCTGACTTTCAGGCATAGCATAGGGCCCGTGGGCGCGGACCTGTCCGGAGTCAGTTTCGGTTACCAGGGAATAGTAGGTTGGTGCGCGGAAAACCGCAAACCTCTTCTGGTGAACAACGTGGAGACGGATCCAAGGTTCACTAAAAAAGTGGATCATGGCACCGGCTTTAAGACCAAAAACGCTCTGGCCGTACCCGCGGTTTCCGGCGGCAAACTTTTAGGAGTGGTGGAGTTTATTAATGCTATAGAGGGGGCTTTCAACGAGCAGGATCTGCAGTTGGCCGCTATGATCACCCATTGCGCGGCGAGGGATATTTATATCAGCCGTCTGGAGGTCACTATCAGGCAGCTCAGCCTTAGAGGCGAAAGCACCATTAATAATCTGTCCGGCGGGTTTATCGGAGTGGATCTGGAGGGGAAAGTGATCTTCTTCAATCCAAAGGCCAAGGAAATTTTTGCCGTGGGAGATGAGTACCTCAATAAAAATATCATTACCCTTTTTAACCTTTCCCCGGACGTGGTCGGCGCCATAGGCGATGTGCTTAAGCAGGGGAAGACCGTGCGGCGCCAGGAATTTAGGTATTCCGTGAACGGCGCGGTCAAAGTTATCGGCTACAGTTCTATAAATATAAAGGGCGTGGACGGAAAAGTGATAGGCGCCGGCGTAATTTTTCAGGATATAACAAACCTGTAGTAGGCTGAGGGGGTGAAGGTTTGTAAAGGAATTTTCTCAACTTCAGCCTTAAGTCTTCAGCCTTTCTTGGGACAAAGGTCTTTAAGCGGGCATTTTTCACACATGGGTTTGCGGGCGTTGCAGAGAATCCGGCCGTGGCGTAT
The DNA here is from genome assembly GCA_001800245.1 of Elusimicrobia bacterium RIFOXYA12_FULL_51_18. Taxonomy (GTDB): domain Bacteria; phylum Elusimicrobiota; class Elusimicrobia; order Elusimicrobiales; family UBA9959; genus YA12-FULL-51-18. The sequence goes on from MGVA01000028.1 coordinate 154,410, forward strand.
TACCGCGTGGGCGAACCAGATCCAGTCTCTTTTTTTGATAATCCCCATTAAATCTTTTTCTATTTTCCCGGGCTCGGTTTCTCTGGTCAGGCCCAGCCGGAACGCCACTCTTTTGACGTGGGTATCCACAACCACTCCAGAGGCTATGGCGAAACCTGATCCTAATACCACGTTGGCCGTCTTCCTGGCGACTCCGCGCAGGGTCAGCAGGCTGGTCATATCTGCCGGCACTTTACCGCCGAAATTACCGGCCAGGGCGTTGGAAGTCTCTTTCAGGGCGAGAGCTTTGGAATGATAAAAGCCGGTGGAGCGGATAAGTATTTCCAGATCCATGAGCGGCGCCGAGCCCATCTCCTTCGGCCTGGGGTATTTTTTGAAGAGGGCGGGCGTGACCATGTTGACCCGCTCGTCGGTGCATTGCGCGGAGAGAATGGTGGAGATCAGCAGCTGGAACGGATTTTTATGCTTAAGCGAACACTCCGCCGCCGGATAAGATTTCTTAAGGGTTTTAACTATTTCCAGGATGCGGGTCTTTTCATCCATATGTCAACAGCTTGTCCGGCCGGCCAACGGTTCCTTTAAAGAATGAAATCCGTACTCAGGAACTTTGATTTGCGGCCGCGGATAATGCTCCGTATTAATTTTTTATTCGCGGAGGAGTCTTTTGCCGCCACCAGGGTGCGGATAGAGAACACCCGCAGGGCGTCCGACACGGAGAGCGTTCCCTCGGCCGAGTCTTTACGCCCCGTGAAAGGGAAAATGTCGGGGCCGCGCTGGCACTGGCTGTTTATGTTCACCCGGCAGACCTGGTTCACCAGCGTGTCCAGCATCGGAGCTATTTTATTCATGTCGGCGCCAAAGACGCTTACTTGCTGGCCGAAGTCGGAATCCACCACATATTTAAGCGGTTCTTTGATGTCGTCGAACGGCGCTACGGGGATGACGGGGCCGAACTGCTCTTCACGCCAGAGCCGCATGCGCTTATTGACCGGATAAACCACCGCGGGATAGACGAAGTTGCCGTTGGTAAGCCCGCCGCTTTCGTTTATTACTTTGGCGCCGTGCTTTTTTGCGTCGGCAATTACGCCGGCCAGGTAAGGTATCTTTTCGTCCTCCGGGAGCGGAGTTATCTTAACTCCCGGCTCCCAGGGCATGCCGGTCTTTATCCCGTCTATCCCGGTTATCAGTTTTTTCAGGAACTCGCTCCGGATTGAGCGGTGAACGAATAGTATTTTCAGGGCGGTGCAGCGCTGGCCGTTATAGGAAAGGGCCCCCGTAAGCGATTCCCCGACCGCCAGATCTATGTCGGCGTCGGGCAGAACTATCCCGGCGTTCTTGGCGTCCAACCCCAGTACGCAGCGCAGGCGGTGCGGTTTAGGGTGTTGCTGTTTCAGGATATCGGCCACTTTACTGGAGCCGATAAAGGCCAGCACGTCGACTTTTCCGGTCTTCATGATGGGGCCGATGATCCTGCGCCCGGCGCCGTAAAGCGTATTCACCACGCCCTTTGGGAAAGAGTCGCGGAAGGCTTCCAGAAGAGGCCGGTGAAGGAGCACCCCGTATTTCGGCGGTTTGAAGACTACGGTATTGCCCATGAGAATAGCCGGTATCAAAGTGGTGAAGGTTTCGTTGAGCGGGTAATTGTAAGGACCCATGCACAGCGCTACGCCCAGCGGCGCCCGCTTTATCTGGGCGATGACGCCCTGCGTAATGCTGAACCGCGAAGATGTCCGGTCCAGATCTTTGAGCGCGTTGATCGTGTCAACGATGTAGTCCACCGTGCGGTCGAATTCTTTCTCCGAATCTTCAAGGGATTTACCTATCTCCCACATCAGCAGCTTTACCACAGCGGTCCGCCGCTCCCGCATCCTGTAAACGAAATCCTCCACGCGGGCTATGCGTTCTTCCACGGTGCTGGTGGGCCATGAGCCTTTGCCCTCGTCATAGGCGTTTACCGCCGCGTTCAGCGCGTCCAAAGCCTCTTTTTCCGTCATTAGCGGATAGGAACCCAGGTATTTGCGCTCAAGGCCTTTTTTGCCAAGGTGAACGCTCACAGGGGAAAAAACCTTCTGCGCCGGACCCCGCCAGCGCTTCAGTTTTCCGTCCAGAAGATATTCCTTCTGTTCCAGGGGCCTCACCGCCGCGGCCTTAGGGATTTCCTTTTCGGCGGGGAAAATATTCCTCACTTTGTCGGCTATTTTCATTTTTCCCTTTCTTGTTTGATAACCCGCCGGAAGAATATTTTTTTCTCCCGCGCGGTCATTCCGTTCTTCGCTTTTTTGAAGTCCGCGCCGAATTTTTCCGCGAAGGTCGCTTCGCGTACCGTGCCGGTGTCTTTGGTGGCTTCTATCAGCATGCCGGAGCCGGAATACAGCATCACGTGGTCGATGGCGGAATGGTTTCCGGCCTTGCTGGAAAATATTAGGTCTCCGGGCAGCATCGTTTCAGGTTTTACCGGGAAAGAAGCTGAAAGCTGGTCGTCTGCGTTGCGCGGCAGGTCCAGCCCCCAGACCCGATAGATCACGTTTATCAGGCCCGAGCAGTCTATGCCGTAGCCGGAGCGTCCGCCCCAGTAGTATTTGTCGCCCAGGAACTGACGGGCGGTCTCGATTATCTTTTTGCGCAGGTCCCCGCTTTTCAGGATAATGGGCAGGAGGTTGAGGTCCTTTTCGCTGATCAGCGCGTTGTCCCCGCCGGGCAGCAGTATCCGGACGAAAGGATTTTTATCCCGGCCCAGTATCCTGACCCGCGTTCCGATGGAAAGTTCCGAAAGGCCGCCTTCCTTAATGGAAGCCCTTTTAGTCCTGATTACGGCGTCCGGTTCCATTAGCGGCCGGAAAGCGGCCAGTCTAGCCTCTATCCAGCCGGAGTAAGGCGTTAAGTTTTTATCCGCCCGGTTTTCTTTGTGCGGCTGTTCCGAAGCTTCCACCTTAAGCCAGGCGTTTCGCGTCTCGCCGAATCTTACGTTTTCAAGCGGCAGGATCTGGCTCTCGATAAAGCTGGCCTTATCGTCTTTTCCGGATTCCAGCGGTTTGGCGAAAAGCTCGGCCAGCGGCGGCCGAGCCGTAAGAGGCATGTTGGAGAAAGGGGTTATTATATAGGCCGTGCCTGATTTATTCTTAAGCCAGGCCCGTGCGAATTCCTTTCGATCGTACACGCGTTCCACGGTTTTCTCATCCGGCGCGGCGGGGTCGTTGGCCAGGATATCGCCCTTCGCGTTAAAGCCTTTGATTACCAGAAGATGTCCCCTGGTTTTTTTGAGCGGGGATCTTTTCAGTTCGTCCGGACCGAAAGTCACGCTTGCCACCAGGGGTATGCCGGCGGACAGGTATAGCGCGGCCTCTTCCAGCGAGTCAAAGCGGGCGGGCCAGGCGTAAAGGCCCAGGCCACCGGCGTACATGGTGTTAAAAGTCCAGTTGCCGTAGATGTTCTCAGTGGCGTCCAGCACGCAAGCAGCTGTGTTCAGTACCTGCGTTCTCAAGCCGAAACGGTTGAGGACCATGGTCAGGGAAGCGGGGCTGCAGATATCTTTCGAGTAATCGACCTGCTGCGCCATCTGCGAAACTACTGGCACGTCCAGCCGAACTTGCTTGAAGGCCGCCGGTTTTTTAATGGCGCAGGCTTCGTTGTAAGGCGCGGCTGTGTCGGTGTAGGTTACTGAAACCAACCGTAAGAACGCCTGCGAGGCGGCTTCGGCCGTGAGCGTTATGCGGTAGCGAAGATACCGGTTTTTAGACGACAATACCAAAGTGTCTATTTCCATACGGCCGAAAGGATTCTGCTGGCCTTTTAAGCTGGTTTTATCCCCGGATGGGCTGAAAACTCCGAATTCGAACCACGGGCTCCAATCGGTTTCGTTCTTTACCTGCACCGCCAGCTCCAGTCGGTCCCGGGGCCCGAGGGCGGCGTTGGCGCCGGCTAGTACCTGGTCGAATGGCATGGCCGTCTTCATAGGCGCGGAGGTTAAAACGGCTGTGACGGTTTTGGAACTGTCGGTTAAGGTCTTAAACACGCCATCCGGCAGGTCCGCAGTTTTGAAACCCAGGATCTCCGCGTTCTCAAAGTCGCCCGGCATCAGATGTACTATCGAGATGGAACGCGCAGGGCAGGGGGAAGTCTGGTTTTGGGCTTTGGTTTGGATGGTCATAACTTTCAGTAATGTAAATAACGTGAGTGGACTGATTTTCACAATACTTCTCGCAGGCGCCGCCAAAGATGTTCCGGCCCGCTCAATATCCTATAATCATAGTATCAAAAAAATTAGCGGGGTGGAATTACGAATAAAAAAGAACATCTTGAATTCATGAAGGAAGCCCTTAAAGAGGCCCGGAAAGGGCTTAAGGAAGGCGGCATTCCCATCGGCGCCGTGCTGGTGCGGGGAGGCAAAATTATAGGCCGCGGTCACAACAGGCGCGTGCAGAAATTATCCGCCATCCTGCATGCCGAAATGGACTGCCTTGAAAACGCGGGCCGCCTGAAAGCGGCCGATTACGCCGAATGCGTGATCTATTCCACGCTCTCGCCCTGCCCCATGTGTACCGGCGCTATTTTGCTCTATAAGATCCCGACCGTGGTTATAGGTGAAAACCGGACTTTTCAGGGGCCTGAAAGCTATTCCGGGAAGTTCTTGAAGCTGATAAATCTGGACCTGCCGGAATGCCGCGCCCTGATGGCCGGCTTTATAGCGGAAAAGCCGGAATTATGGGATGAAGACATCGGAGAGTAGGGAGGAATTATTGGTTACCGGTTGTTAGTTGTTGGGGGGTGGGTGGGGGATACCGGTTTTCCCCAACAACCAACTATCAACAACTTCTTTCTGTTTTCGGATTATCGTTGACTTTGTGGCGGGATAATGACATAATATCTATAACAGCATTCCTGAGAATCGAATTTGGTTGCGCTATCTGACCTAGCAACTTCGGTAAGGGCGCGCAGAGCGAATGGGTTTGAAGGTTTGTTTGAAATGCTAGGAGGATAGAATACAATGAGCAAGAGAATATATGTGGGTGGTTTGCCTTTTTCAGCCAATGACGAGCAGCTGAGCGCGGTTTTCGCGGCGCACGGCTCCGTTACCAGCGCTAAAGTCATAACCGACAAGTTCAGCGGTCAGTCCAGGGGCTTCGGCTTCGTGGAAATGGCCAATGACGCGGAAGCGATGGCTGCCATAGAGAAGCTTAACGGCTCCGACATGGAAGGCCGCAAACTTACCGTGAACGAAGCCCGGCCGATGGAAGCCCGCGATGGCGGCTCCCGCGGTGGACGCGGCGGCGGTTTCGGCGGCGGACGCGGCGGTCGCGATAGCGGCGGCGGTAACCGCTGGTAAACCAGCCTCTAAAATTTCGCAACCGAAGTTTTCCCCGGCCCCTGATAAAGGGGCCGGGTTTTTTTATCGGACCGTGCGTTCCTCCGGTTTTTAGTGGCTGTTATGTATTACCGTATTTCCCGTTATAACTTGGGAAGTGCGCGGGTCCAATCTGGATGAGAGCATATGCCGGTGAGTTGCGGGGTTTGTTGTAAAGCGGGGGGCTGAGGCGGTTCCCGGACTAGTGCTCGGACCTTCAAAACACCGCGTATTATCCGGTCAGAGCGCCAGCTGTTTCTGGGCATAAATACTCTTGTGGAATAGGCCCTTTGGCACTTTTCGAGCGAGGTATTGCGCTGTAAACTCTGATATGACCCGTAAGTTCGGAAACAACGCTGTGGCGCCCATATGTTGTGGGGGTGATTCTTTTTATATACAATATGTGGGATTTGAGTCAGCGAGGTTTGCCGGATGCAAATGACCGCTATACAGAGGAAACAACATGTTTAAACGAGTTCTATTCACCGCGCTCTTTCTGTTCAGTGCCTCAAATCTCCGGGCTCAACTCAATGTCTACATTGTTAATGTGGGCCAGGGCGATGCTATCTATGTGGAATTTCCCAACGGTACCAACGCTCTAGTAGATGGCGGGCCTTCGGGCGAGCTGATCTATAAATTCCTGAAAGAAAAAGGTGTGACAAAAATAGATCGCGTGCTGCTTACGCATCCCCACAGCGATCATTACCGCGGCCTTAAAAAGGTTTTCTCCTCCTTTGATGTTAAAAGCTTTTATGATACTAAAGCGGAAAACAGGGATGCCGTCGGAGATAATAACCTTCGGGAACTGGCCGCCTTGGAGCCCGACTGTAAAACCTATTTTCCCGAGCCCGCCACAGAACTGAAATGGGACTCCCAAGTGACTGTGAAAGTCCTTAACTCGTGCTTTGAGCCGGTAATCATTCATGACAATGATGAAAATAACAACTGTTCCATGGTAATACGGCTTTATTACAACGGCAACGGCATTCTTCTTATGGGCGATTCCGAGGCCACCGTGGAAAATGCCATGATGCGCATATACAAGTCGGGGTTGCGTTCCTCTATCCTGAAAGTGTCCCATCATGGTTCACGATATTCCTCTACTGCCCCGTTCCTTGCGCGGGTACAGCCTAAATACGCCTACATTTCGGTCGGCCTCGGAAATGTATACGGCCATCCGCATAAAGAAGCCCTGGATCGTATTCGGGCCGCCGGCGCGAAGATACTTTTTACAACCGCCGGCACACAGTCATTCACTATTCCCGCCCCGGCGAAAGGCATGCCATTCCCGGCCGAGCCGATCATAAATAACGTTAATATGACGGCGGACCAGAAGTTTGAGGATATGACCCTGACCTGGACTCCGCCGGTTTCTATGGATTCAAATTCTCCCGCCTTGAACCAGTTGGCTGATTTTTCCGCTCCGGATAACGCGGTGAAATAAGTTTTTATCCGCCCTATCATCAGGCCCCGCTAGTGTAGTGCGTCTCACATATCTTTACATTTGAAGGCTCAGATTTGAGCCGGATGCGAGGCGTGACGAGCGAGCATACCCGTAGGTATGTGAGCGAGAAGCAACGAAGCAGCCGGCCAAAGATGAGCCTCCCCCAGGGGGCTGGCCGCTTTTGGGCTGCAACTGCGTCACGAATCGCTTACATAGCCCAGCTATGCCGCGCTCTTCGTTCCTTGTTTCGCTCCAAACCCGGCCAGTCAAAAGTCAAGATATGTGAGACGCACTACACTAGGGCCTTTTGATTTTATGAGCCGCACAACCGGGGCTTTTTGGTATTATTTGTTTTTATTGTCGTTTATTTCCGGTTATATCGTTTATGACATGAAAAAACCATTCCGACGGGCGTTCATAGAAATAACCAATGTGTGCAACCTGTCGTGTGGGTTTTGCGCCGTATCGTCCCGCCCTTCCGGCTCTATGTCCGTGGGAGATTTTGAGGCCGTCGCCGCGCAGGTCAAGCCGTTTGCCGCAGTTATCTCGCTGCATGTGCTGGGGGAGCCTTTTATGCATCCGAAGTTTCCTGAGATCCTGGGCGTCTGTTCCCGCCTGGGCCTTCGCGTCAATCTCGTCACCAATGGCACCTTGCTGGATAAATTCGGCCCTGAAATTTTCAATGAAACGTGCCTGGACCAGATTTCCTTTTCCCTTCACGCCCTTGCCGCCCTGCCACACGGCCGGCGGCGGGAAAAATTGAGCCGGTTGATAGAATTTGCCCGGAGTTACTCCGGGCCCCTTATAGTGGGGTTTCGTTTGAGGGGGGATACCGGAGATCGTTTTGTGAGGGAAGCGGCCGATGAGATTCTTGGAGCTTTTTCAAAGGAAAGCGTGCCAGACGGAAAAAGCCGCGCGGTGACGCTGCGGGACAAGGTGTTCCTGAATTCAGGCGCGTTGTTCGATTGGCCCGGGCGGGGTAAAGGAAAAGAAAAAAACGGCTGTCTAGGCCTGCGGCACCATTTCGCCATCCTCTGCGGGGGCAAGGTGGTGCCGTGTTGCGCCGATTATGACGGCAACCTGTCGATAGGCGATCTGAACAAAGAGCCGCTTGCTGATATTCTGGGCGGTCCGGCGGCGGCGCTGCTCCGGGACAGTATCGCGGCGAAAACTCCTATGCCGGATTACTGCGCGGCCTGCGGTTTCAGCGCGCCCGGGTGACCGCGGTAACTCCGGGCGGGCGGCTGAACTGGGGCCGTGGAAAAAGTTATAATTACATAAGGGCCTTAAAAATCTTGATTAAGACAGGAGTGGCTATGACCAGTACAACTAAAACTAATACCCGGGAGACAAGCTCAACCATGAAAAAAGATTTCAAAGTCAAAGATATGAACCTCGCCGAATGGGGCCGTAAAGAAATAAATATCGCCGAAAAGGAAATGCCCGGCCTTATGGCCATCCGGGAAAAATTAGCGGCCAGGAAGCCGCTCAAGGGGGCGCGGATCATGGGCTCCCTGCATATGACCACGCAGACCGCCGTTTTGATAGAAACGCTCGCGGCTCTGGGGGCCGAAGTGCGGTGGTGTTCATGTAACATCTTTTCCACCCAGGACCAGGCCGCGGCGGCCATAGCAAAAACCGGTATCCCTGTTTTTGCCTGGAAAGGCGAGACGCTGGCTGAATACTGGTGGTGTACCGAGCGGGCGCTGGATTTCGGGGACGGCAAAGGCCCTAATTTGATAGTTGACGACGGCGGCGACGCCACTATGATGCTGCACAGGGGCGTAGCCGCGGAGAAGAATCCCAAGATCCTTGACGCCAAGGCCGGAGGAGAAGACGAACGGGAACTCAATAACTGCCTGCGCGCGGAACTGAAAAAAAATTCCAAACGCTGGCACACCGCGGTAAAAGACTGGAAGGGAGTTTCCGAAGAAACCACTACCGGGGTACACCGCCTTTACCAGATGCATGAAGCCGGAGAACTTATGGTTCCCGCTATCAACGTCAATGATTCGGTCACAAAATCCAAATTCGATAATCTCTATGGCTGCCGGGAATCACTTTGCGACGGTATAAAAAGGGCCACGGACGTTATGATAGCCGGCAAGGTTTGCGTGGTTTGCGGTTACGGGGATGTCGGCAAAGGGTCGGCCCGCTCTCTCAGGGGGTTCGGAGCGCGCGTGATCGTCACAGAAATAGATCCCATCTGCGCCCTGCAGGCCGCTATGGAAGGTTTTGAAGTGGCCACGGTCGAGGATACTCTGGGAGTGGGAGATATCTATGTGACCACCACCGGGAACAAGGATATCATACGCGTGGAGCATATGCTCAAGATGAAGGACCAGGCCATAGTCTGCAATATCGGCCACTTCGACAACGAGATCCAAGTCGATCAGCTCAGAAAAACCAAAGGCGTTACGGTGCTCAACATAAAGCCCCAGGTGGACAGGTTCAACCTGCCCGGCGGCAAGTCCATGTACCTGCTGGCGGAAGGCCGCCTCGTGAATCTCGGCTGCGCCAAGGGACATCCCTCGTTCGTGATGAGCAACTCTTTCTCCAATCAGACCTTGGCTCAACTCGAGCTCTGGACCAAGAAGATGGCCGTGGGAGTATACCGGCTGCCGAAACATCTGGATGAAGAAGTGGCCAGGCTTCACCTTGAAAAAATTGGCGTAAAACTGACCAAGCTTACCAAGGAACAGGCCGATTATATCGGAGTAAAGACGGAAGGACCTTATAAGCCGGATCATTACCGGTATTAAGCGATCCGAGATCAAATCGCCTCAGTAAAAACCGTCCTCGAAAGGGGACGGTTTTTTGTATCATATTCATTGTGAATAGAAAAAAAGTTCTTCTTATTTGCGCCGTTGCGGCTCTGGCAGCGCATCTTGTTATGGGGGTTGCGTTCATAAGATCCGCCGCTTCGACATATGACGAAACCGTCCATCTTGCCAGCGGATATTCATACCTGGCCACGGGAAAGTATGTTATGAATATTATGGACCACCCGCCCCTGGCGGAGATGGCCGACGCCTTCCCGCTCCTGGCCTATAAGCCTAATATCTTTTCAAGTCATCCGTATTTTATGCAGGCCAGCCTTTATCATTACGGCGACTTGTTCCTGTATCAGAACATCGTGCCGGCTGATAAATTACTGAATACGGCGCGGCTCTTTTCTTTGATCCTATGGAGCGGCCTGCTGGTTTTTTTTATCGGGCTTTTCGCCTATAAAGCCGCCGGTTATGAGGCCGCAGCGTACTCAATAGTCGTTTTCTCCTTTATGCCTGTCTTTATTTCGAATAACGCGCTTGTCACCACCGACGCCGCGCCGGCGGTTTTCTATTTCGGGACTTTCTGCCTCGGATATATTTTCTCCGCACTGCCGGTTTTGAGCGTCGCCGGCCGCGGGCATAAGGTCATAAAAGTGCTGGATAACCGGGGACAGTATGTTTATGCCGCCCTCGCCGGTCTGGTCACGGGCCTGGCTATGGCGTCAAAGTTCAGTATGTTCATAATTCCCCCGCTCCTTATCTCTTTCTGGATCGGGCATAATCTGCTTGAGCCTAAAATGCGTCTTTCCCGGCTCCTATGGTATTCGGCGATATATATGGCCGCGTCCGTCTTTACGCTGGCCGTGGTTTATAAGTTCGATATGGGGCTTTATTTAGCGGGGCTGGAGGAGACGCTTAAAAGACTGGACCAGGGCCGGTCTTCTTTCGTCTGGGGCAGGCATTCCGTTAACGGAGTGTTGTGGTATTTCCCGCTGGCTTTGGGGATAAAGACCCCTTTGGCCGTTCTCGCGCTTCTTTTGGCCGGATTGGCCGCTGTGATAAAATCTTTCAGAAAAGACTTTGTCTGGCTTATCCTGCCTCCTTTGATATACTTCGCTATTTCCATGGGCGCCAAGGTTCAGATAGGGTTCCGTCACATTCTGTCCGTAATGCCGTTTGTGGCCGTACTGGCCGGCTTGGGCGCCGTCTACATCGGGGAGAAGAAGGCATTGCGTTGTGTTCTGGCGCCGCTGCTTGTTCTGTGGGGCTGGGGACTTGTGAAAACCGGGCCTTATTACCTCGCTTATTTCAACGAATTGGCGGGGGGGGCCGCCAACGGCTATAAATTTCTGGTGGATTCAAATCTGGACTGGGGGCAGGATGTTAAGACTTTGTCCGTCCGGCTGAATGAGCGCGGCAACCCGCCGGTGGTGCTTTCTTATTTCGGCGTGGCCCGTCCGGAGTACTACGGCATAAAATATCTTCCGCTGGGCACTATTTCCAATGTGGAACTGGCCGGGACGGGGGAGGATGTCTGCCGCATGGACCGGCTTCTGCTGGCTGTGTCGGCTACCAATCTGCAGAACACGTATTATCCGGACAAACATACTTTTGACTGGCTGAAAAGCCGCAAGCCGGAGTTCTCGGCCGGCTATTCCCTCTTCCTCTACGACCTGACCTCGGATAAAGACGGGGCCGGTAAACTGGCGGAATTATTCGATCGCAACGGTATGAACCGTGAGGCGGACTGCGTAAGAGGAAGATAAATTAAGGCGCAAAGCCGCGGAAAATCCCCGCAAATTTGCGCCTTTGCCAAGTCTCCGCGGTTTTAATTCTCCGGTTCGAATTCGTCTTTGCCCGCGCCGCAGATGGGGCAGACCCAGTTATCGGGCAGTTTTTCAAACGCCGTGCCGGGCGCTATGTTGTGCTCCGGATCCCCGAGCTGGGGATCATAGATGTAACCGCATAACTTGCATACATATTTTTTCATATTCCTGGCTCCTTCACCGCTTAATTATTTATATTCCGCTACTTGGTTGCAGGCGCGAAAGTCGTGGCGTTTTTTTGGGTCATGCCGTGCTTTACCGTCTTATAATACTCATAGGTCAGAGGAACTCCGTCTCTTAATGTTTCCGCCGCCGTAACCTCGCCGATAAATAAAGTGTGCGTGGCCATGTCCACCGCCTTATTCACCTTTACCGTGGCGATAGAAAGCGAGTGTTCCGTGACGGCCGGGCAGCCGCCCAGCGTTTTAAAGGAAATTTTTTCAAACTTATTTATGTCTCGGCCGGTTCTGAAACCGAAAAGCCCTATGAACGGCATTGGCGAATCCTGCGCCAGCACCGAAACCGAATAAAGTCCGCTATCGGCTATGCAGACATGGGTCAGATTATTTTTGCTTATGCTTACGGCTATTCCCGGAGGGCAGGCGGTGGTCTGAAAGACGGTATTGGCCACTTGGCCGTTCGGCTTTTCGCCCTCCCTGGACGAGACTATATAAAGGCCGTAGGAAAATTTTGAGATCGCTTTATAGATCTCCTCTTCGCAGTTGTTCATTTAAATCCGGTTTTCCACAGTCCATGAAGATTGCAGTATTCTCTCGCGTAAACCTCTTTTGGATCAAAGCACAGGCAGAATACGGCTTCGGGCGCCTGTCCGGGTTTCAGAAATTCCCTGAAGGACCTGCCGTCCGCCACCAGTTCAATCCATTCTATGAAGTGTTTTTCTTCCATCGGGTGGGGGACAGCTCCCACTTTCACCGTGAAGCCGGTTTTTGTCTTCTCTACGACCGGGACGTGTTTTTCTTTAGAGGCATCCGTGGTGTTTTCGAAAAACAGCCGCATATCCGCGCCGCAGCAGACAAGGCCGCCCGGCCCGCCATGCAGGACTTCAACGATATTGCCGCAGGCGTCGCATTTGTATATTTCTTTTATTTCAGCCATGAGAATTCTCTCCTTCGGATTTCCAGGAACGCTTCATCAGACCATGGCCCTGACCGCGTGCAGGATCTCCTCATAGTTGGGCTCATTGGACGCTTCAGGTACTATCTGAGCGTATTTCACTATGCCGTCTTTATCCACGATAAAAACCGCGCGGGTCAGCAGGCGAAGTTCTTTTATCAGTACGCCGTAGGATTTGCCGAAATCCGCTTTCTGGTAGTCGGAATAGGTGCGCACGGCTTTAATGCCGGCGGCCCCGCACCAGCGTTTCTGTGCGAAAGGCAGGTCCATGCTGATGGTCAGTACATTTACGTCCGGGCCCAGCGCTTCCGCTTCTTTGTTGAAACGGCGGGTCTCCAGATCGCAGACGGGGGTGTCCAGCGACGGGACCGCGGAGATAATGGTGATCTTTCCTGTGCAGGTCCTGGAGAATTTCATTGGCAGCATATCGTTGTCGGTAACTTTAAAGTCGGGCGCCGTCATCCCCACTTTTATCTCTTCGCCCAGAAGGGTCATAGGCCTGCCCTGCATGGTGACGGTCCGTTTTACCGGTTCTTTTTTCTGAATTTCTTCCTGATCAGGCATATTTTCTTCCATAATTGGTTCCTTGGATTTTACGTGGTAAAATAAGTTGCGCTTACCAGTTTTCCGCGAGCAGTTCGAAATACGCCTGGGGATGCGCGCAGGCGGGACAGTTTTCCGGGGCCTGGTCGCCATCATGCGTGTAGCCGCAATTAAGGCAGCGCCATGTGACCTTACGGTTTTTTTTGAAGGCCGTTCCCTCCTCCAAATTTTTAAGCAGGCCGCGGTAACGCTTTTCATGCTGTTTTTCCGCTATGGAGATATGTTCGAAGGCGTCGGCCACCGCTTCAAAGCCCTCTTCCCTCGCTTTTTTGGCGAATGCGGGATACAGGCTGCCCCATTCGTGCGCTTCGCCGTCCGCTGACGCCTTAAGGTTGTCTGTCGTTTTACCCAGGATGCCGGCGGGGAAAGCGGCTTCCACCATTACGTCTCCGCCCTCTAAAAACTTAAAAAATCTTTTGGCGTGCTCTTTTTCCTGCTCCGCCGTTTCTTCATATATTTTAGAGATCTGGAAGTAGCCTTCCTTTTTGGCGATGCCGGCAAAATAAGTATAGCGGTTCCTGGCTTGCGATTCTCCGGCGAAAGCCGTGAGCAGGTTCTTTTCGGTTTGTGTGCCCTTTATTTTCATTTTTCCTCCCTGGGATGAGACAACCATATGATAACAAATTTACGCTACCTGTACGGGGGGTGTCGTGTATGTGGCGGGATATAACATCCATTTTAAAATTCCCTTTTCCCGTCATGTCGCGGTTGCGCTTGCGCCGCGATATGGCGTACCTTTATCAAGGAAAAACTAACATATTTACGTCTTCTTGAACAGGTTTTATTCAGGATATTTTAAGTATTCCGGCGCGTGTAAGCGCGAAGTCGTATTTGACGGGGTCCGCCGGGCTAACACGTCTGAAAGCCGCGGTTATCTCAAGCGCCGTTTTCATGGAGGTGTCTTTTCTTGCGGTGAGCCCGAGTTCCCGCGCTATGCGGAACATGTGCGTATCCAGAGGAACGATGAGCTTTGAGGGGGGGATATTTTTCCAGACGCCCGGGTCTATGATGTCTTTTCTTACCATCCAGCGCAGAAAAAGATTAAGGCGCTTGAAGGAACTTTTCTTTTCCGGGCAGGGAGTGAGAGTAGGCGCGCAGGCATTGCTGTTGAAATCATTGACAAAGTCGTAAACGGCTTCGGCCAGAGTTTCGTCGGCCGGGCGGTAATGTTTCATAAAACAGTTTTCGAGCGAGCCGTATTCCTTTATGGTGGTTTTGATGTTGATAAGGAAGACGGTAAGTTCCCCGCCGGTAGTGAAGCGGTGTTTGAAGGAGGAAAAAGTCCTGGTGATATCCGCCGGAGATATTTTAAGAAGCCAGCGTCGGGGGGAGGGCCCCATGGGTTTAAGGACCTTCTCCACGCTTCGTAATATCTGGGTGACATTGCCGTAAGCCAGCGCCGCGGCCACAAACCCGGCTATCTCCCTGTCGTGTGCCGCCGCGTAGCGATAGACGAATTCAAGCGGGTCGGGATGGATGAATTTTTTTTTATTGAACCTGGCACGGGTTTTTTCCAGGAGTTTTTTGTCCGGTATCATAGCGGTTGCTTAGGGGGGAGCGGTCAGTCAGCCTTCGGGAGTCGGATAGTGAAAGCGGCGCCCATGCCGGGGTTGGATTCTACAACGATGTCGCCTTTATGCTGTTTTATTATTCCATAGACCGTGGACAGGCCCAGGCCGGTGCCTTTGCCTTTCGGTTTAGTGGTGAAGAATGGTTCGAAGATCCGTTCCCGCGCCTCCGGGGGGATGCCTGGCCCAGTGTCGGAAACCTCGACCGAGGCGTAGTCGCCCGCTTTCATCGACGGTGACAAGCCTTTGCTTATGGATTGGTTGAAAGTCCGTACTTTTATGACTCCACCTGAAGGCATGGCGTCTTTGGCGTTTATTACCAGATTCATCAGGACCTGCTTGAATTGCTCCGGAGTCATGCTGACCTTGACCAGGTCCGGGGCCAGGCCGTACTCCATTTTTATATTTACACCGAGCAGCCGGTCCATCAGTACCTTTGTTTCGGTTATTATATCGTTCAGATTTACCAGACTGGGCTCGGCTTCCTGACGGCGGGAGAAGATGAGGAGCTGCTTTATAAGATTGGCGGATTCCTGGGAAGTTTTAAGTATTCCCTGAGCCAGTTTCATGCTGGTGCTCTCTTTGGGGATTTCCTCCATGACCAGTTCCATGGAGCCGATGATTATGGTCAGCAGGTTGTTGAAATCGTGCGACAGCTGTCCGGCCAGAAGCCCCAGCGCTTCCATCTTCTGATTCTGTATCAGTTGCTCTTCCAGGGCCGCCTCCCTTGTTATGTCGCGGCGTATGGCCAGGAAATAGGATAAATCTCCCTTCACGTTCCTGATGGGTGAGATATGGGTTTCATCAATGCCTTTGGTCCCGTCTTTCCGCCTGTTTATGAAGCGTCCCGTCCATTCTCTGCCGGTTTTTATGGTGCCCCACATGTCCGCATAGAACTCATCCGAGTGCTCGCCGCTTTTCAGGATGCCGGCGTTTTTGCCCAGGGTTTCCTGTAAGGTGTAGCCTGTGAGTCGCTCAAAACCAGGGTTGGCATATACTATGGTTCCGCCGACATCGGTTATGAACAGCGCTTCCGAAGTCTGGTTGAGAGCGTCAATTACTATCCGGCATGTTTCCGGAGTGAGTTCCATGGTGATATTCTACCAAAAAATACAACACGGCTTGCGGAGATAATGCGGATTTACGGCTTATTTTTTTGTAATATAGTCTTTAATGGCGGGTAGGCCGGACTCCGCACCTGTAAAGCGAGGAAGCGTTGAACCGGAGAGAATGGCGGCCTATAGCGTCAGGTTGAGTCGGGAAAAGGCGGGGGGCCGCCGGAATGCGTAGAGACTTGCGGTAAAATCTTATGAAAGGGGTAAAGTAAAATGAAATATCTTTTTATGTTCTGCATTGCCGCGTTGGCTGCCGGGCCTGCCGCCGCGCAGGAATTGGATGAGGCGTTCACCGCCAAGCTGTTTAGTTCCAAGGGGGTTGTGGAGTGCCTTAAGGCCGGCACCGCCACCTGGCGCAGGGTTAAGGCCCCCTATTTCCTTGAAGTAGGCGACACTGTCAGGACCGGTCCTAAGGCCGTAGCCGAAATATACATAAGGTACGGGGCCAAAGTACGCTTGAGCTCCGACACCCTTTTTGTGCTGAGCAAGGTGGCCCCGCAGGAAAACGCCGTGGAGGTTATGAAGGGAAAGATGCAGGCTTGGATACGTAAGTTTGCCGGGCGCGGATTTTCCGTGCGTACTCCAGCGGCTGTCTGCGCGGTGCGCGGTACGGTGTTTGAGGTCGAAGTCGCCGAAAACGGTCAAACCATGTGGGACTTGTTTTCAGGGTCTATACAGATCGCGGATAATCATAATCACACCATCGATCTGTCGCCTAATCAGCGGGTGGAGGTAAGTCAGGATGCCGGTGCGGCCGCGCCGGCCGCAATCCCCGAAAATGTGAAGCCGCCTGAAGAGCCGGCTAAAATTAAAGAAGAGAAAACTGAAACAAAGGCCGAACAGATCATTGAAACCAAGGCCAAGGAAGAGGCCGAGGCGGCTAAGCAAGAGGAAAAGAAAAAAGAAGAGAAGAAGGCCGAAGCAAAGAGTGCCGAAGCCGAGCCGGTTGAAGAGCCGGCGGTTGTTGAACCCGTGGTCGAACCCGCCACCGGAGTTATCCCCACGCAGGAAGTGAAGGAAAGTCAGGAGGTAAGCGGTTCTACCCCGTAACTTTACGATAAACCGGTGAAACAGGCCGCCCGGCAGAGCGGCCTGTTTCATTGAAAGCGGTAATTGAGATAAAATTAAAAATAAAATACAATCTTCTACTATGCCCACTCCGTTAAATTCCATGCAGTTTTCCCAGCTTGTGGATATGTATAACCCGGCGGCGGTTTTCGAAGAGGTGAAGAACATTTTTGTGAACTCGTATCCCGTCAACGAGTTTGAAAGCGTCAGAAAAGTCTATATGGACTTTATACGCCTTTATAACGGCAAATATCCGGGCTATTGCGCTTGCAATACCAATTATCACGATAAAATGCATATTACGGATGCGCTTCTTGCCATGGCAAGATTGATAGATGGTTATAACGTGGTCCATAAAAAAATACCGGTGCATTTGGCGAGGCTTGGTTTTATAGCCGCCATTTTTCATGATACCGGGTACATTCAGAGCGTTCATGACGTAAAAGGCACCGGAGCGAAGTATACTTTAACCCATGTCGAGAGAAGCGTGGGTTTCCTTAAAACTTATTTCGCCAAAAATAATTTCAGTAAAAATGAATTCCGCATAGCCTCCAATATGATCCTGTGCACCGATATGATGATCCCCGTGGAAAAGATAGGGTTCGGGAATTCTGCCGAAAGAACGGCGGGATTGATGCTCGCCTCCGCCGATCTGCTGGGCCAGATGGCGTCGAGATGCTATCTTGAAAGATTAATGTTCCTCTACAGGGAATTCAGGGAGGGACAGGTGAAAGGGTATACTTCGGAACTGGGGCTGCTTCGCAAAACCCTGGATTTTTCAAAGTTTATTCAGAGGCGCCTTAAAGTCACTCTTGAAAATACCGCGCAATACGTTCATTTTCATTTTAAGAAAAAATATCACATAGATAGGAATTTCTACCGCGAAGCAATGGAGAAGCAGCTGCTCTATTTAAAGGACACGGTCCTTAGATCCCCAAGGGAGTATAGGAAGTATCTTCGCCGCACAGGATAGCCGGGGGCTTCGTATTTAAAGGTTTTTGTAAAAGCCGGAGCGCTGCGGGTTCCTATTGTGTCCCATTTTTCAGGTGGTTTTTGTCTTCCCTTTCCTCCCTGCGCCCTCAGGATCAACATAATACAGACGGCGGTATTGCCGGGCGCCGCGCCGGATTGTGGAAGATGAAACCGGAGATTGAAAATATACAAGGACCATATGACGGATGAGAAAAAAAGCATGTTTCGGAAAGATCCTCAGAATCAGCGGGTAGTGGAATATTTAGAAAAGCTTATGGAGGCTGATGAAGGGTTCGCCGGTCATGTTCTGGAGATAATGTCGGCCAGAAATATGGGAACCGCCCGGATATCGGCCGCGGAAGGCCGCATCCTTGAGGCCATTGTCAGGGCTTCAAACGCTAAAAAAGCTGTTGAGATCGGAACCCTGGCCGGCTATTCCGGACATTGGCTGGCGCGCGGTATGCCCGAAGGGGGCAGGCTTTACACCCTGGAGAAAGATCCATCATGCGTGTCCGCGGCCAAGGAGTGTTTCGAGCGGTCCAACCTTTCACGCAGGGTAACCGTGCTTGAAGGCGCTGCTCTGGAGAATCTTAAAACGCTTTCAAAACTCGCTCCGTTCGATTTTTGTTTTATTGACGCAGATGAGGAGAGTTATCCGGCCTATCTGCGCTGGGCCGCGGTCAATCTTAAGCCCGGCGGCATGGCGGCCGCGAGCGGAGTTTTTTTAAAAGGCAAGGTCTGCATGGAGGAAGGCGAACCATCGGATAACGTCAGGGCCCGCGCCATGCGCGAGTTTTTCCATGTGCTTTTTGACAGTGATAGATTCGTCTCCGCCGCCGTTATTCCAACCGGCGAAGGTCTGGTCATAGGCATAAAATAACAGCGGAGAACGCAATAATGGGAAGATTTTTCAAACTGCTGTCGCTGATAGTTCTAACCGCCGCCTGCTCCAAGTCCGCACACCAGGCGAGGCCGGATTTTGTGCGCAAAGGCGGGTTTGCCCCGCAGCTGGCGCTTTCCGGAATTATCAACGCTCCCGTAACGGAACTGAAAAATATAGAAGAGTTAAAAGAAAAGGTTGTGGTGCTGGAGTTCTGGGCCACCTGGTGCGAACCTTGTGTTGAGAATATCCCGCGTCTCAACTCCCTGGTTGAAAAGTATAAGGGTAAACCTGTCGTTTTTATTTCCATTACTGACGAAACGGGGGAAAAAATAGCGGAATTTCTGAGAACCAACCCGTTGAAGGGCTGGACCGCTCCCGGAACCACGGCCGCCGTGTTCAAAGCGTACCGGGTCTTCGAGCGGCCGCATACCGTGCTTATAGGCAGGGACTCAAAAGTAGCCGCTATTACTTCACTTTCGGAAGTGACGGAAGAGCGGCTTAATATTCTGCTGGCGGGCCAAACCCCTTCGTTCGACGGTTCTCAGGAAGAGCCGTCCGGCGTTAAAAACGGAACCGCCGCGGCGATAGCCGAATTTTATATCGGCGAGCCCGTAAGCCGGGATATGACCGCCGAATACGGCCCGCAATATTACGGCGGGCATAACGTTCTTCTGACCGGCGCACTGGAGTATTTTTATGGTGACATTAAAAAGATAGACGCGTCCAAGCCTGTTTTGGCCAAGCTGGGAAAACGCTATGAACTGCGGGTGCGTCTGCCGGGCGGAAGCGGGGCAGAACTCGCGGAATTATTCGCAGCCGGGATAGAACGGGCCCTGAAGGTTAAATTAAAGATGGTAAAAAAAGACATTCAGGTCTATCTGCTTACGCCCGCGCCGGGAGGAGTTAAAGGATTTGTCAGGTCAAAAGCCGCTAAGAGCTACGCCCGCAGGGAAGGCGAAGATTTTATAGCTGAAAGGATGCCGGTCACGGCGCTTTGCGATGTCCTGAAGTACAAGCTGGATCTGCCTTTGCTGAATGAGACCGGGCTTAAAGGCGATTTAGATTATTCTTTCCAGTCGGGGTCTTATGAATTGGCCGCTATTAACACCAGTCTGATGGACCAGTTAGGGCTGAGACTTCAAAAAGCCACCCGCCGGGTGGCGGTGCTGGAGGTCCGCAACTGAAACGCATTTCTTCAAAGTCCACGGTTTACCTTATCGACGGTTCAAATTTTTCCAGGAGTTTCTGGGACCGCAACCGGGAAGGAAAGCCGGACGTTAAGCCGGGCGAGGGCTCCGGTCTTGAGGCCGAGTTTCTTGACTGGCTCGATGAAGTTTCAGGGCTTGACCTTTTGAGCGCTTCGTGTTTCCGCGTCATTTTCGACGGCGGTTTCAGGCCGGTGCGGAGGCTGGCGGCCCCCTCAATTAACGTGTATTTCAGCGAACATGAGTCCGCCGACGATTTTCTGCTTGAGCGGTCTTATTTTATGAAAACGCAGGGTGTCCGCTGCGTAGTGGTCTCCAACGACCGCGGGTTAAGGGATAAAGCCGCCGCCGAGGGAGTGGTGTCCATGCCCTGCGAAGTCTTCTACCGCCTTTGTGACGCTGAACTAAGGAAGAAAAATAAATAAGGAGTTTTAGTTCCGCGGGCGGCCAAAATGCTAAAATCTCTATATTGTATGAGATGGGGATTTGGCGAAAACGGGTGAATCTTTTGTATGGGCTGGTGGCGGAACTGGTAGACGCGACGGACTTAAAATCCGTTGACCGCAAGGTCGTGCGGGTTCGAGTCCCGCCCTGCCCATAGGATTTACTGAGCTTGCGATTTCTGGAGGAGAATATGGGATTTGCGCCTGAAGGGATAAAACTTATTTGTATCGGCGCGGTGTCCGTGGTAGTCGGCTGCATCGCGTCCTTCTGGCTGAAATGGCTGGGAGTTCCCCTGCTTGTTTTCGGCGTTTTTTTCTCTCTCTTCTCCGCATTTTTTTTTCGAGACCCAGACAGAAATGCGGTCTTTGCTCCGGAGGACATAGTTTGTCCCGCGGACGGCACCGTGCTGAGCGTCAGGACCGAAGACGACCCGAATGTGACCGTGGTCCGGATCTTTCTTTCTGTTTTTAATGTGCACCTTCAGCGTTCTCCGATGGAGGGGAAAGTCGAGAGTGTTACATATACCAAGGGTAAATTCGCAATTGCGTATAAGCCGGAGGCTTCCAAGAATGAGCGCAACTTTATAAAGATAACGGGCGCGAACGGCCGCTTCGCACATGTGGAGCAGCTGACCGGCTCAATAGCCAGGCGTATAGTCGCGTATGTCAAAGCCGGCGGCGAAGTGAAAGCCGGGGATAAGATCGGTATGATATATTTCGGTTCCCAGGTGGCGGTGTATCTGCCGAAGGATGTTCGTATTTCGGTTAATCCCGGCGACAAGGTTTACGGCGCCGAAACAATACTGGGGCATTGGGCCCATCAATAAGTTGGAATTTCCGGCTTAATCCGATGTCAGCCGCGGGGCACGGGGGATAAGGAAAAAATATGGAGCAAACCGCTCAAACTCATAGCAGGATAGATATGGGTAAGCTCAAAAAAACCGGGGCCGTAGTTCTACCCTCCCTTTTCACTATAGCCAATATGGCGTTTGGCTTTTTTTCCATTATTTCGGCTTCGGAACGCAACTATGTGCTGGCCGGCTGGTTCATAATCATGTCCTACGTTATGGATATGCTGGACGGACGCATCGCCCGGCTCGTGCACGGAGAGAGTTCTTTCGGGGTTGAAATAGACTCGCTGTCGGACTGGATGTCCTTCGGTATCGCGCCCGCCTACCTGATGTATAATTTTGTGCTGAAGGATTACGGTTTCTGGGGGTATCCGGTGGCGTTCCTGTACGTGCTTTGCGGGGCCCTGCGGCTGGCGCGATTTAATCTGAAAGCGCATTTCGGCGAGAGTTCAAAAGCCTATTTCCAGGGTCTCCCTATTCCGGCCGCCGCCGGGATCCTGGCTTCTTTCGTGCTGGCCTATAGTATGCTGGAAGCGGAAGGAAGCGTCAGGAGTATAAGGCTGATCATGGAACAGATGCCGTTTGTTTACGGAATTATGCCGTTCATGATGATCGCCTTGGCCCTTTTGATGGTCTCATCAGTGCCATACGCCGCCTTCAAGCAGGGGAATCTGTTGAAACCCAATTCCATTAAAGGCATGCTGTTCATCCTCACCATTCTGTTCCTGATAACGGCTTACCCTCAGGATGCGCTGTTCCTGTTTTTTTCCCTGTATGCCGTATCCGGCCTGTTGTCCGGCCTGTATAAAGTGGTGACATCCATAGCGGGCTCATCTAAAGAATAGCGAATACTTGATAGGTTTTGCCGGTTAGCCGGGCTTTTAATTCGAAAGCCCGGCTTTCCTTTGTTTTTTCTGAACAAGGTCGCACGGAAAGGGCTTAAGTTTTTCGGATCCGGAGCGGGCCAGTTCCCAGGGCTTTTTGTTTTCAATGGCCGTGTTGAGTATTCCTATACGGAATAGAGCGGGGTGGTGATATAAAAGTATGTCTTCTGCATTTATCAATTCGTGTCAGTGGCGTGATCTGGAATTGGTTAACCTGAAAAATTCAGTTGAATTTTTCCCTTCGCGGAGCTCAGGTGCGCTTCGCGCGGCATACACCCTAGAAAACCTGGCGCGTATTGCGCTTGGTTTTCGCCCCGCTGCTGCGGGGAATCCCGGCCGTCTGATGCGCATAGCGCTTGTTACGGCATGACCATAGGCCCTTATACGGCACCTACGCAGGTATTGCTTTTTTGTTCACAGGATCTTCCAATGGAAACCAAGTTGAACTGCCGGATTCGGGTTAACGCAAGGCTACCGAAAGTTTTTCGCTTTCAAGGAGAGCCGCCTCAAGCACTAGGCCGTGTGATACGTTCTGGTTCAGGAACCTGCGGTAGTCCAGCAGTTTTCTTACCAGCGCGGCGTGTTCGGAGGCCTTTTTCCCGGGCGGCTGGGCCAGCCACTTTTTCCTGGCGGATACGAGCAGCATGTCCAGCATGATTTTGGCCTCTTCGCGCGCCATGTAGGGCTCGCGGGGGAGGCTGGAAACCAGCTTGAATATCTTTTGGGAGTCGGCTGCCGTAATGCCGGCAAGCCGGTCACGGACTTCCTTTATATCGCCGGCTTTTTTTACCGACCCTCCGGATAATTCGCTCAGGGCGGAAGCTTCGTCAAGCGTCATTCCGCCGCGCTCAAGCAGCTCCTCTACGGCGGCGGGGGAAAGGCGGTTGAATTCTATGGCGCAGCTCCGAGAAATAATGGTGGGAAGCAGCAGGTTCCTCTTCGCGGCCACCAGTATGAAAATAGTGCCCGGCGGCGGCTCTTCAAGTATCTTCAACATGGCGTTCTGGGAGTTTGTGTTGAGCGTGTGGGCGTCGTTTATGATAAAGACTTTCCAAGAGGAAAGGATGGGCTTTTGATAGACATAGCGCGTGAATTCCCTGACCGTGTCTATGCGAAGCGTCTTCTGTTTCTGGGAGTTCTCCTCCATCAGCAGGGCCTGGAATTCGGCGTCAATTACGCGCACATCGGGGTGTACGCTTTTGTCTATTTGAGAACAGGAAACGCATCTGTCGCAGGCGTCTCCGGAGATGTGTGGAATGCTTGATGAGGGATGCGGAGCGGGAGCGGGAACTGCAAAAAGACCGATCTCTTCTTTCAACTCTTGTTTTTTGTCCCGTAAAGTTTCATCCGGTCCCGTACAGTTAAGGGCTTTGGCGAATTCCTTGGCCGCCAGGAATTTGCCTATACCTTCGGGGCCGTAGAAAAGCAGCGCCGGTGGAACGCGCCCGCCGGCGGCCAGGGCGTTGAGCTTATTTATCGTGCCTTCGTGGCCAAGAATGCTTTTAAATGACATGGCTATTTAAATCCGAACCGGTTGGAAATAATATTTATAATTTCCGTGTGTATTTCTTCTATGCTTTTGACGGCGTTTATCCTGACCACTCCGGGGCGGCTGGAAAGGATTTTATAAGCCTTATTGACCCTTCTCCTGAATTGGGATGATTCGCGCTCCATCCTGTCCGGGCCGAAAAGCTTCTGGGCCAGGCGTTCCCGCTCGTTAAAAACCCTGTCAGGGATATTGAAAACCACGGTAAGGTCCGGCTTGAGGGCGCAAGTGGCGAGATTGTTTAAAGTTTCAACGGTCTTGATGGGGATTTTTCTGCCGTAGCCCTGATAAGCCGTGGTGGACATAGTGAATCTGTCGGAGACCACCACCTTCCCAGTTTTCAGAGCCGGCAGAATGATGGAAAGAGTGTGCTTTATGCGCGAAGTCTCGTAGAGGAAAAGCTCGGTGAGCGGTTCTATCCTGCCTTTCGGGTCCAGGAGTATCTCTCGTATCTTCTCGGAAAGCCGGGTTCCGCCGGGTTCCCTGGTCAATATAACTTTCTTCTTCTTTTTTTTCAACCACTCGGCAAGGAGTTTGGCCTGCGTGGATTTGCCGGAGCGGTCCGGCCCTTCGAAAACTATAAAAAGTCCGCGTTTCATAGCTATATGATAGCAACAGAAGGCTAAGGAAGGCAATGTAACGCCGGGCTGATTTGTTTTGGGTGTAGAGCCGAGAGATGTCTGGTTGGGGCGCCGCCGGGTTTCCCGCGCGCTCCAGGTCCGGGTTTTATGGGGAAGAAGACCGGGGCTTCCGCCGGCTGTGGAACGCAACGGCCCGCATAGCGGCCCGTTTTGAACGGACGATACTCCGCATTAGAGGCCGGAAAGGCCGAAATTGTTATAATATTTTCAGGCAATATTTACGAAACATGGAAATACTAAAATTGTATAGGAAGGGAAATCGGAATTTCCTTGCGCTTTATCTGCGAATACCGTGGTTAACGGGGTGAATGTAATATGAAAGACCAGTTCGACGAATCGTCACTGAATGAGCAGGCTATAAATGACGTGGAAACGGCCAGGCTGGCTTTGCGCTGGGCTCTGGACAAGATCCGCGCCCTGCAGGAAGAGACGTTGCGCGCAAAACAGAACCTTCAGGAGAAGTCCGCCCAGACTTCATTTCTCGAAGGCCAGCTGAAAGGTAAAAATTCCGAACTGGAAAAGATCCTACACTCCCACGAGGAGGAAATTAAATCCAAACAGGATTCGCTGGAATACCAGTTCCGCTCCAAGCTTGAGCGTTTAAGCGAAAGGGAAAAGGAACTGGAGGATAAGATTTCCAAACAGGAGGAGATCCATAAACAGAAAGAGAACAAACTCCTGGATGATTATCAGAGGAAATCCGACGAATTGCGAGCCCGCTGGGCGGAGGTGGAAGCGGAGTTGTGGAAGTTGCGCCAGGAACAAATGACCAAGCAGGCCGAGTTCGAGAAGCTTTACGCCGCTAAACTTGACGACGAACGCCGGAAGTCCGCCGCCGAAACGGAGGCCGCAAGGGCCGGGTTTGAGAGGACGTATGCCGACAGGCTTTCCGATCTGGAAAAAAGGGAAAGTTCCATTAAGGACGAATTGAAGAAACAGGAAGCCGTGTTGAAATGGGCCAAGGACAGTTTCCAGCGGGAGACGGACGAACGCGAAAAAAATTTAAAGCAAAAAGACCTGGATATTGAAAAAAAATTGATGGAGAAGAATCAGGAAATAGAAGATTACAAGGTAAAAGCGGGGCTCCTTCAAAAGCAAATATCCGATCTGCCGGAAGCCGTGCGCAAGCGCGACGAGGATCTTAACCGATATAAACAAGCCATGGAAAGCCTGGAATGCGTGATACGCACGCTTGAGAGCGAGAAAAGAAGTTTTCAGGCCGATTCCGAGCAGAAGATCTCGCGTCTTAATGAAAAACTTGAAGCGGAAAAAAACAGATATCGCGAGATGGAAGCGGAGATCCCCAAGCGTCTGAAGATCGCCATAGAACACGAACGCGGCCGTCTGGCGGAAAAACTTTCCGAGACCGAAACCGGCTATAAGGAAGATCTGCGCAAACGGGCTGAAGAAATAGAATTTCTCGAAAAGAATTTGAAGATTTTTGAGGAGAACGGCAGGACTTTTCAGACCGAACGCGACGCTTTGGCCCACAAGGTGGAGCTTTTGCAGACACAGTACGGCATAAGGCAGGATGAGTTCACCTTCAGGGAAAAACAATTGCAGTCGGAATACGACGTGCGGCTAAAGGTGGAGATAGAAAAGCATACCTCCGCCCTGAGAAATGAGATAGATACCGCCCAGCGCATCTACGAGGATAATCTGCGTATCAAAGTGGAGGAGATCGCGCATTTACGCCGGGAACTGGAGGGCGCCGTCACGGAGAAGATGGCGCTCCAGGAAAGGACCGCCGATCTCAGGCGCGCCGCCGATGCGGTTAAAGAGAAGTCCGAGAACGACATCCTGGCCATGCGGCTTCAGCTTAAGGCGGATTTTGAAAAGCAGTTGTCGGAAGATCTGGGAGAAGCCTTCCGCCGCTCCGCCGCGGAGAAGCAGAAGATGTCCGTTGCTTTCGACGCTCAACTTAACGACGCGCATTTTGAAACCATTCATAAGGACGACGAACTTCAGAAGCTCAGGACAGTCATTGTAAGGCTGGAGGAGGAGAAAAAGTTCGCGATAGCTGAAGAACGCCAGCGCGGCAAGGTAGAACTTCAGGTTCAGGCCTCCTCCTTCGCGGATACGGTCAAGATTTATGAGGATAAAATCCTTCAGCTCAGTAAGGCCGCGGAGAAACTTAAGATCGAAAGAGAAGAAGCGATCCTTTTCGAACGTGAGCGTTTGGAACGCCTCTATTCCGAGAAGGAAAAGGATCTCGACGAGCGGCTCTTAAGGAAAGAGCAGGAAATGTCCAGGCTGAAGAACGATTTGGACGAAAGACTGGCCCATAAGGACCAGGAGACCGCCCGTTTAAGGGAAGAGCTTATTAAGGTTGACAATGAGAAGACCAATGCCGGGACTCTGTTTGCCAATGAAAGCGAACTTCACAACGGCAGGATCCGTGTCCTTAATGAAAAGCTTCTGGCAAAGGATGCGGACGCCCAGCGTAAACTTGAAGAAGCCGTGAAACGTGAATCGGAGCGGGCGGAGGATCTGGCTTCAAAAAAGAATCAGGAGATATCCGCTCTACAGTCCGCCAAGGAAAGCCAGGAAGACGCTTACCGCAAATCACTTGAGGATTTTAGGGCGAAGCTTTCCGAAGCCGTCGGCAAGCTTGAGACGCTGAGGAAAACGGCCGATGAGCGTGGAGGACGTTTGGAGGCTCTGCAAATGGAGCTGGCCCAGACCCAGAAGTTTTATTCGGAAGAGAACACCGCTCTTTCCGCGAGGCTGGCCGGCAAGGAAAAAGACTGGCGGGATATCAAAACCGAATACGAGAAACTTAAGGCTGTTTCGGAAGAGACCGCCAAAGGGGTTCAACGGCAGGGCAATGATTATCTGCTCAGGCTTAAGAATTCGGAAGAGCAGCGCGTTTCAAAGGACAGGATCCTTGAAACAATGAAACGTGAGATGGAATTCTGGAAAAGTGAAGCGGCAAAAAAAGACGAAGAGATGAACAGTCTCAAAGGGAATTACTCCAAGGAGCTGGAAATGGAGCGAAAAGACGGCAGGCTGAGTTATGAAAAAGCTGTCGCTGAGTCCTCCGCCAGGGAGAAGGCCGCTACCCGCGAGTTGATGGCCCTGAAGGACGCCCTCAACCAGCGCGAAATGGAGGCGGACCGGTTTAAATCTCAGGCTGAAGAATTGGAAAAAATGTTTTCCCGGCTTAAGGAGCAAAATCGCCGGCAGGCTGAATCCAATTCCGCTTCTGCCGCTGGATTTGAAGAACGTATTGCGCATCTTGAAGCTGAGAACAACGGTTTCCGCAAGCTGAGCCAGGAATATGAACAGGCTAGAATTGTTATAGAACAACTGAAAGAAAAATTAAAATCGTCTCATAGCAAGTAGCCTTGCTCGGTGATCTGGCCCGGATCCTGCAGTTCAAGCGGATCTTTATCGTAATGGCCGCCGCAAAAAATGCAATACCTGCGCAGGCGCCGTATCAGGGCCTATGGCCGTCAGACGGCCAGGGGGTATGCCGCGCGAAGCGCACCTGAGCTCCGCGAAGGGGAAAATTCAACTGAATTTTTCAGGTTAAGTGTGCGTGAAGCGGAGGGTATTAAAAAGTCGCCGGAGATATCAATCTCCGGCGACTTTTTAATATGTTGCGCCTAGATCAGCTCGAGCTTGCACTCAGGATCGTCGCAGTCGGTCTGTCCGGAGGAGAGTGTGAAGGTCAGCGTATATGTGCCATACCTGGTCGCCGGAGCCGGGACTGCGTTCCGCCTGGCTGTGATGGCCGCGGTGGTT